>NZ_KB898664.1:45488-311228 GCF_000377765.1 Gracilibacillus lacisalsi DSM 19029
GTTTTAACAAATTTTTATAAGTAATTCATCAAGACAACTCATTTGGATGCCAAATAAAATTAAATTTGGTTCGCAATCAACATGTATCACAAATGTAATGCAGTATAATTACGAACTGAATGAGAATTATTCAAGTAATAAAAATGTTACATTTTTAATAATTTTTTTGAAAAAAGTTGTATAAATCAACGCGATTGTGTAATAATAGTATTACGAGGGAGGAATGGCAAAATGAATAACCAAATATTAGGTGAAAGGATTCGTTTTGTTAGAATCGAGCGAGGCTATACGCAAGAACAGTTTGCAGAAGTTTTGGATATTTCAAGACAGGCTTATTTAAGGCTAGAACAAGGTAAGCGTACGGTTTCCTTCATTGAGTTGGATAAATTGTCGAAGTTTATTGATGAACATTATAGCATTTTCACAGATGTAGATGACAAAGACTTTTCATTAGGAGCTTTATGTAGAAATGAAGGTTTTTCAGCAAATGAACAACATGCATTTGTAACAATCGAGAGAATATTAGACGTATTTAGCGCTCAGGAAAGACTTTATTACAAAATGAACGAAGGAAGTGA
The DNA here is from genome assembly GCF_000377765.1 of Gracilibacillus lacisalsi DSM 19029. Classification (GTDB taxonomy): domain Bacteria; phylum Bacillota; class Bacilli; order Bacillales; family Amphibacillaceae; genus Gracilibacillus; species Gracilibacillus lacisalsi. The sequence goes on from NZ_KB898664.1 coordinate 46,067, forward strand.
GCAATAGATGTCCTATATGGATGAGAGTTCTATTATTGAGTTAGAAGAACAAGCGGAAGAAGAAGCTGAAAAATTAAGAGCTATCCATAAGTTAGGTATTCGAGGGATTAAAGATCCATTTCAATTTGTGGAACAATCTCTTGGATACCTTTTAATTCGATATCCATTAGGTGAAGACTCCATCCAAGGGTTTGCTACAATACATACTGGTGAAGAATTGATAGTAACTAACTCATCTGAGAGGTTATCTAGGGAAATATTTACGCTAGCTCATGAAATAGGGCATATTATTTTTGATTTTAAAGATAGAAAGCCTAAAATAATACGAGATGTAAAAATAGGTGACTTTGAAAAGGAAAATTATATCGAATATAGGGCAGACTGTTTTGCTGCAAATTTCTTAATGCCAAAAGAAGGCATTGTAAAAAAATTGAAAGAAATGAAAATAAGAAATCAGCGAATCGATTATTTTGATGTGATTCAACTTCAAATTGAGTTTAGTGTTAGTTATAGATCTATGGTAAGAAGATTGCATTCACTTAATTTTATTGACTACTCTAGGGCAACAGAATTATATAATTATTATGAAGAATTGGGATTAAGTTTGAGTAAATTGTTTAAAAGAATTAATGCTGATACGAGATTGTTAGATAGAACTTATGAGATCCACGTTCCATTAAAATACTTTAAGTATCTTCAATCAAATTATGAAAATGGTTATATATCATATGATGTTCTTACAAAGGTATTAGAATCGATAAATGAAACTCCTGAAAGGCTAGGGTTTAATAAAATTTCACATATACAAAGCCAAGAAGATGATGATATTGATATTGATAGTCTTATTAAGGAGTTTGATAACTAGTGCGAAATGCAACAATTGATACAAATATTATAGGTCACCTTTATAGATGCAAAGCAGGTAAATTAATGACAAATTTATTTGAAGTTATTTTTGTAGATGAAATGATCTTAATAGAACTTCAAAAGAATTGTTCTGATATCTATGATGAATTTTATGAGGACGTGATAAACACTGGTTCTTGTTATAAATTAGTAACAGGTGAAATACTAAAAGATCAGAATTTGTATTCAGTGTATGAAGCACAACTAAAGGATTATAATGATTTGTTTTTTCCTCAAGATGAAGGAGAGAAAAGAGCTATTGTGCTAGGTCAAACATTTGGGGCTTTCTATTTATTAACTGATGATCAAAAATATATGGATGGACCTGCTTATATGATTCAAAATGAAATTATAAAAGACATGGAGTCACTAGCATTTTGGGAATTGATTTTTTTAAACGTACTTTGCGACTATATATCATTCGATCAAGCAAAAGAATACTATGACATTATTTCTAACAAGGGATTTACTGATGGATATAAACCGGATTTTACTCAAAAAACTAAACAGGCAGTTAGAAGGTTATCAAAACAAGAATGGTTTAGATTATGGATAAAGGATCAAAATATACCAGAAAAAAGAATAGCTGATTATTTAAGATATGCAAAAAGTATTGAACTTATTGCATAAAATAGAACCCGGTAATTTACATAATTGCCGGGTTTTTTAGATGTCGATTTCTGTTAATTCCCTCGAGCCTTGCCTTTACTATACCTGGATTAATTTTAAAAGATTGTGCCATATCATTAACAAGATAATTACTTTTAAAATCAAATAAATGTAGCATATGAAACGGAATAGCAGCATAACGTGTAAAACGTTTAGCATCCCATTCTTGGAGATCACGAAATGCTTTAGGCATGATTAGTTGCGATCCACAGTGTCTTAGAATATGACAGAGCTCATGAAAAAATTGTTCGTGTTGTTCCTCGATTTTTAACCTAGAATCAATACTGATGATTTTACTTCTACCATATGTAAAAGAATAAGAGCGTTTCTCTCTAAATCCAAGCTGAATTTCAAATGACCGAGCAATCTTGTGAATATCCATTTGTGAAGGAGTAGTAATTCCTTTCTTTAAATAATGATTAGCTATCCATTTTTCTAGATCGAATGGCTTATATGTGTAGGACATTTTAATCACCTCTGTTACATTATACGAACAAACGTTCTTTTTATCAATAAAAAAATACCAGTTTTTTCACTGGCATTCTTTATGTATTTAACTGATCTTCTTTAGTTTTTGTTTTCTCCATTCACCTATAAATTGTTCTACATGTAATCCATGCCACATTTTCATACCAGTTTCTTGACCGAACTCTTTAGCACTCCTAGTATAGTTACTAGTTGTTATAAAAAATGTTCCTGGGGTTTTATAGAATCTCTTTCCACCTTCTAGTTTTATTAAGTCAGCGTTACTTACATTATTACCTACTTTATATCTTTTACATTGAACTGCCATTTGCAACCCATCTTTAGGATCACGAACAATAATATCTACACCGTGATCACCAGCCCGTCCAATATGTTGGGGTTTATATCCCTTATCTTCGAAATACATTATACATAACTGCTCGAACTCTTCACCAGTTAATGACTGAAAATCAGCTTTCAATAAATAGTTCTTATCCTTTGTGCTTATTTTTTTTGAGACGGTTTTATTGGTAGCAGTTTTTTTGTTTGTTACCTTCTTTTTAGGTTTTCGCTTTGTCCGTTTAACTGGAATTATCCAACTCAATATAGCAGTAATAATCCAAGGCACTATTAAGGCTGCGAAGAAAAATATGAAATGTAATTCAAATCTGTTTATGTACCATATTGCTAATCCAGAAATTATTAAGATAATTCTGATTAAATGCAATATGCTATCCCTTTGTTTGGCTGTCAAAATGCTATTCCCCTCTTTCTTGTTTTGCTTTCCACTTTACATAGTCTATATGACGCTTAATATCGTCAATTTCCTCTTCTGTCAAACCTTCCATATCGAAGAAGAATAAGTTTTCGCTTTCAGCTTCTTTTTTTCTTGATGAGCCATTAATTAAATAATCAATGGAAACATCATAGAGATCTGCTAACTTATTTAATGTTTCATAATCAGGAGTACGTTTACCACTTTCATAACTAGAAAGTGTATTATTTCTTACTCCTATTTTCTTTGCAACTTCATTTTGTCTTAAATCATTTTTTTCACGGCACTGTTTTAATCGTTCATGAAATTCCATAAAGCACCTCCATATAATTTATATCTTAACATTATTTCTCTATCTGAGAATTTTTATTCACGAAATGTGAAAAAAATATTGACATTCACGTTTTGTGAATGTATATTATAAGTGTAGTTCTCATTATGTGAATGAATGTGAGGTGAATACATGAGAAAAATAGGGACTAGAATTAAAGAAATTAGAAAGTCAAAGGGATTAACTCAAGCCTTTGTATCCAAGAGATTAGGCTATAAATCTCCATCCATGCTTAGTGAGATAGAATCAGGAAAAAAAGGTTTGGATGCAGATAAAATACCATTGGTAGCAGGTATACTAAATGTCGATATATGTGAACTTTTTTTTGAAGATAAAATTCACGAAATGAGAACTAAAGATAAAACAGCGTAACCTGTTATTACTATAGAACAATTAAAATAATAATTTAATTAACAAAAAACTACCACAAGTTTCCATATTCACAAATAACAAAAATATGGTTAGTCCACATATTGCTGCTGCATATGTTAAGAACAGGGGTGATACAAATGGCAAAGCAAACAACCAAGAGAAAAGTCACTTATAAGATCAGAAAGGTTACTTATGGCGATATGCCAAGAGAGGAAGCATTTGAAAAAGCCTTAAAGCCGTATTTTACACCAGAAGTTATTCCAGATAATCCACAAGAAAAGGTGATGAATGCTTAATGCTAGGGTTTCAAAAATATTTATATACCGTTGTTGCTGAAATTGATGGATGGACGATAGAGAAAACTTTTGAATCAGATGTGACCTTACCGAAAAATGAAGTTGCGAGGAGAGGTTTTGACTTATTTGGTCTAAATGCAAAGCTAATCGGCTATAAAATGAAAACAATTTAACTAAAGCGGTGAAAACTATGAAATTAGAAAACTGTCAGAAAAAACAACACTTAATAAATTTAGTGAAAGATCTAAAGAAGCAAGGAGTAAAGATCGATTTTGCAGTGAAGTTTATAGAAAAGTAGGTGAGAGGGTTGAATGATAAAGACATAAAAAGTAGCAAGTGCGACCACACACTTACTACAAAGGAAAATTAATTCACTTTAACTTTATCATTCTTCTCCTATTTTTTAAAGTCTTTTTACTAGTTTTTTACAAAGAAAGGGGAAAAATATGAGTTTGGCGATCGCACCATTGAATCTAACAAGTCTATCAAGTCTCTTTCCATCAGCAGAAAAACCATTCAAAGTAATTAAGCTGATTGGTTATTCCTATATAAATAAAAAACAAGACTATAGCGTTGCAAAGCGTCCGTTTATGAAGAAATGGCAAGATTTGAATGTGCCAGGGTTAGATGAACATGAAACAACACAATGGTTGAATCAAAAAGGATGGACAGGCTTAGTAATTCCAGATGGCTATGACGTTATTGATATCGACGACCAACAGGAAGGACAAGCCATATTTGAAGCACTTTTTGCAGCTGATTTTCAATTTCACGCGATTAAAACTGTTCGAGGTTATCAGTTCTTTTTTAAGTCTACAGGTAAAGTGAGAGGTCAAGATGCAAAGGTACTAATGGCAGGTGGTTTTGTAGGTGATTATCGCCTTTCTGGTAGGGGACAAGTTGTTTTGCCAAGTGAGAATACTGAAGGTCGTGAGTGGGTACATGTTGCCAGTGGTGAGTTAGACGAAATGCCAATCTTTTTTGAACGATTAAAAAAATTAAGTAATGAAAACGATCGTCCATTCTTTTTGCCAGTAAATGAGGGTTCACGTAATAACACTCTTTATAGTCATTGCTGCCGGTTGATTGAGTTTGGGTATTCGCAAAAAGATGTATTATACATTGTTAGTTTTTTAAATCGATACTTCTTTATGCCGTCTATCGATCAATCAGAATTTGCAAATACATTACGCAGCGCATTTCAATTTGAACCATCCGGAACGAACTATCCAACAAATGGAACAGCACCACCTAAAGATTATCCATTACAGGCTGTAACTAATGAGAATAAGTCACGATTCAATCTCACAGAAATGGGAAATGCTGAACGGTTGGTTTATCGGAATGGTGAAGATTTAAAATATTGTGTTGAGTTTGAAGAATGGTTGATTTGGAATGGATCAACATGGATTGAAGATCGAAAAAGAAGAATAGAGCGTATTGCTATAAAAACATTTCGAGAAATGTATGGAGAAATCCAAGACTTAACAGATACGGATGAACGGAAAAACCTATGGAAATGGGCGCAAAGTAGTGAACGCAGTTCCGTTTTTCTTAATAGTATTGCTAGAGCACAAGCTATGTTGCCAGTATCACAGGAAGAATTAAACAAAGACAAATTTAAATTAAATTGTGCTAATGGTGTTGTGGATCTAAAAACCGGTCAACTACTTAATCATGATCGAAATATGTTGATGACGAAAAATACACACATTACTTATGATCAGAATGCTGAGTGTCCGAACTGGTTAGCTTTTTTACAAAGCATTTTCAAAAAAGACAATGGAGAGATCAAATTTGAATTGATTGACTTTATTCAAAAATCAATAGGATATGCCTTAACTGGAGACACAAGCGAACAAGTAGCTTTTTTCTTATGGGGAACAGGTCGAAATGGCAAAAGTACGCTAATAAACATTGTAAAGGATTTACTAGGAGATTACAGCAAGCAAACAAATGCCGATACGTTTACTACTAGAATCAATGAAGGTGGTATTAATAACGATATTGCTAGGCTACATGGATCACGATTTGTATCAGCTGTAGAAAGTGAAGATGGTCAAAAGTTATCCGAAGCCCTAATTAAGCAATTAACTGGTGGTGAACCGATCACCGCACGTTTTCTAAGAAAAGAGTTTTTTGAGTTTATGCCTGAATTCAAGATTTTCTTTACAACCAACCACAAGCCAATTGTAAAAGGTGATGATGAAGGGATTTGGAGAAGAATTAGGCTGATACCTTTTGATCGTACTATTCCCAAAGAAGAAGTGGACAAAGATTTACCAGAGAAGTTACATGATGAACTACCCGGCATTTTAAAATGGGCTGTTGATGGCTGTTTGAAATGGCAACAGGAAGGATTAGGAGAACCGGAAGAAGTGAAGAACGCAACAGACGAATATAAAGAGGAAATGGATCTCTTAGCTAGTTTTTTAAGTGAATGTTGTGTAATTAATTCAGAAGCTAAAGTCCAAGCTAATGAATTGCACAAAGAGTATTTAACTTGGGCTGAATCAGTAGGGGAATATCCAATGAAAAAGCGTTCGTTTAATAATCGTTTAGTCATGAAAGGTTTTCAGAAACGTAAGTCTACAGGTAATAAATTGTATTTTTTTGGTATTGGTTTACGTTCTGATTTTGATGAAGATATCATTTAAAGTTACTTAGTTACTTAAAGTTATCTATTTTACGATAACCACCTATAGAAAAAACTATTAAGAGAGTAACAAGAATTTAAGTAACTATTGGTAACTAAGTAACTCAAAAGTAACTAGAGGAGGTAAATATATGTTAAATACCCTCTTAGATGAACTATATGTAAATAATATACAAATAATACTACATGACAATAAAAAATTAAAACTAATATATAACAAAAATAATAACATAGAAAAATTAAAACAAAAAATAAAACAAAAAATAAAACATAATAAATTAAAAATAATCACTAGATTACAAGAAAACAAAAAAGCATGTGACATAGGTTTCAATATCTATGGTCATGGCGATCTTTATGAGTTTCGCTATGGCTATGGCTCTTATTTATATATAGAAAGGCATGAGAATGAATTGGTTAGCGTTTATAGGCTTAATTACTTTAAAGGGGGTGTAAAACCCTACAAGGTTAAAATTATCCGTGAGAACTGTTCCTTTGAACGAGGTTTTAATGATGCAGTTGGATTTATCCAATGGCTAAAAAAAGACGAAAAACAGGTTAGGAGTGATTCAAGATGTTTCTAGGTAGAGTACGAGCAAAAGGAAAGACGTATTTATATTTGAAAAAGTATTGCATAAGAGAAAACTATGAAGCAAACGCAACCATTATTTACGCATTTGGAAGAATTGATAATGCATTAAGTAAGATGTATGAATGGAAAAATGATTTTTCCAGCTTTCCACTAGAATTAAAACAACAGGGTTGCACCAAAAAAGATTTATTGAGTTGGATTGACACGTTAGAATCTGGCATACATAAAAGGTCAGGGAGATCATTTATTCATCAACAAAATATCTATGAATTTACAAAGTGATTTCCATTCAATCCAAGTGAAAACGTGCAGTATTTTAATATAATATATATATTAATTTTTGCACGCCTTTTTGAATGAGTCACCAAGATAATGCACCTTATATTTTTGTTAAATGAAATAGAAATCGCTTCTGAGTTTGGAGCGATTTTTTTGTTTTGAAAGATATTTTTAGAAAAAGTTTTATCATACATATGTTTGGTTTTATCATATGTAATGCTTAAAAATCGTGATAACTTTGAATGTAGTTAAAGCAATTTAATCTCATTGCTTTAGGAAGGTGAATGCATGAATAACGAAGAATCCCAAGATGACCAAATAATAGATTCTATGTCTAGTGATCCACAAGTAGTAGTTCCAGTAGATACACGTGAAATGACATTGTTTGAAACAGATTCAGGTGTTATTCATATCATCCATGAGATCACACTAGGCGAGTTAATAACGTCGACATTAATTATTTTGCTACTGGTATTAATGTTAATTAGTCACGTTATCAGGAGGTTTTAAAGGTGTTTGAGATCGTAGACTATACCGTATTAGAAATAGTATTGGTTTACATAGCTTTTTTATCAGCTTGCCTTTTGATCTTCCCACTTATTCGTCTAGTATTAACAGCATTTGAAAGGGGATCTGGTCTATGGAGGTAGGCGGTTTAATGGCGCAAGCCTTCAAGGTTTTACTTGGAAACCCGGACATAATGGCTGTTGTTATAAGTTGGGGCATGTTTTGCTCTCTCCTTTTTACAGTCATTGGTATTTATCGATTTGTTAAAGATAATTAAGTGAGATAAAAAGGAGGTAACAACATGCAAGGGGTTTGGGATTGGGCTTTCTTTTGGGATGCTTTTGAATTTTTTATGAAAACAGTAGCGCCGTTCCTTATGTTAATTGTAGCGGTGGTATCAGTTGGTTTGTTGCTACTAGTAGTAATTAGAGCCGTTAGAAACGGAAGGGACGCATAATGCTTTATAGTATCACTTTTTGGACTAACGATAACATGGCGAAATTTTGGGACTATGTCCAAATGTTATTAGAAACCATTCAACCAGGTATTATGCTTACCGTTGCTATTGTATTAGTAGGATTATTGATCGGTGTTATCGTTCGATCTTTCAAAAAGACAGAGGACGACGAAAACAACGATCGAGATTATGAAATAAGGCGCTATAATCGTTAATAATCGGGTTTTACCCGATATTATATAATTTTAAAATTTTATTAAGGGAGGAATTTAATAATGAGTATCGATTGGACAGGTTTAACATTACCGTTTGATGTAGGAGATTTAATCGCAAGTGGTAACGGACTTTTAGGAATGATTGGAACTTTCGTACTTTTAGCACTAGCATTCGTATTCGTTCCAAAAGTTATCACTTTGATTCGTCAGTCATTTTCAGCTGCCAGAGGTAAATAAGCCTTTAATTCTATTTTAGAAAGCGAGGTAATACAAGATGGAAGAAACAACACCGACTGGAATTGATTGGTCAGGTCTTTCGTTACCTTTCAATGTAGGTGACTTAATTTCAAGTGGTAATGGTCTTTTAGGAATGATCGGGGGCTTTGTGCTTTTAGCACTAGCATTTGTATTTGTTCCAAAAGTTATTACGCTTATCCGTCAATCATTTTCAGCAGCAAAAGGAAATTAATTTTTAAAGGATGGCAACAAAAAGCCGGGTAGATAGTTTTAAATGCTATCCTCCCGGCTTTTTGTTTTGAAAGGAGGGTAAACAATGGGGATTGATTTTTCTAATTTGTCGTTACCGTTTGATGTAAGTGATCTGATTTCAAGTGGTAATGGTTTATTGGAATTGGTTGGAAAATTTGTTCTTATTGGTTTGGTGTTTTATTTTACACCACTAATACAAGGTTTAGTTACTAAGGCTCTAAGTGGAGGCAATGTAAATGGTAAGGCTCATGCAGAAAGGGAATATAGGGAACATTTAGTATCACAACGGAGAAGAAACAGAAAAATAGCAAGTGCATTCAGGAGGTAAATGGAATATTGAAAAAGATTTTACCTTTGTTTCTATTAATATTTATAGCTTTACCAGTTAATGTTTTTGCTGCCGGAATAACTAGCAGCGAATATAACAGTAGCGAGGATATTTATTATGTATACCTGGACTTATCCGGGGTTGATACATTCACTATTACACAAGACAGCACCGGGGCAAGTTGGGACTATGAGACAGTACCAGGAACAAATTACACGACACTAACGTGTAACGGCTCCTTTACCTATACGTTTTACGATTCATCCGGCACATTACTAGCAACCGATAGCGTTACAGCTTCCGGGATTCAAGAGCAAAATTCAGCTTGTGAGGATGAACCGGACGACAGCACAGGCGGTAATGATAGTGGAGATAATAGTTATTGTGGATGCATTTTCCGTACACCAGGATGGGAAGAATACCTGGATAAAATAGACGACGTTATAGGGGCGATTCCCCCGGCTCCTAATTGGGGCAATGTTGCCGATACGTTTAGGGATTCGATTGTGCCGAGTTTAATAGGTGGAATAGAAAACATGCTAGGAAGTCCACCTGGTCAAATGTCTGCGCCTGGTTATCCGTCAGACCTGGACGACGGTAATTTACAAGAGCCAACCGGACAGGAAGACCCAGGGCTTGAAGGGTTCGACGATAGCGACATTAAAGGTCAAGCGCCGGATGTAGAATTCCGAGAGGATGAAAGCGGCGGCTTTGACATTGACAATCCTATAGACGCTATGCCGGAGCAAGAGGTATTTGAACCGGAAGAACCCGAAAACCCAAGACCGGAAGACCCGGAAGAGCCAGAGAACCCAACACCAACACCGGAGGAACCGGAAAACCCGATACCAGGAGAACCGGAAGAACCCGAAAACCCAGCACCAACACCAAGCGAACCGGATAACCCGGCTCCTGTACCGGAAGAAGGAGACAACCCAACACCGATACCGGAGGAAGGGGAAAACGAAACCCCAACACCAGGAGAAACAGAAGGCAGTTTCCCGATACCTGGAGATAGTGAGGGTGGTTATCCAATGCTAGGAGAAAATAGCGAAGGTTTCCCAATGCCATAAAAGAAAGGAGAGTGTATAAATGAAAAAATATATTGTATTACTTTTTGGTCTTTTATTGTTCTTAATGCCATTTAGTAATGTTTTCGCAAATGATGAACTAGATAGTTTAAATAGTGGTCATGGTGTAGGTTTATTGTACGACCCGAACGACAACGCAGTAGATGGTGATGATAGTACAGCTAGAAGTATATCTGGTAGTACTGTCGTTACTTATGAAATTGAACCATCAGACATAACACATTACTATTTAAAAACAAGTAATGGACGTGTAGCCGTAAGACTAGTGGACGGTGCCGGAAATGAAATAAAAACCTTTAGTGATAATGGATATAGAGCATTTAACCCGAAAATTGAAGACGTACACAAAGTACAAATATATAACGGTGGAAACTTGACATATGCAGCTTATTCATTGGAAATATACGGGCACGAAGCCGGGCTTGATGTAGAACCACCTGAAGAGGTTGGCAACTTAACGGCAGAAGAAGACAACGAAACAGTTACGTTAAATTGGAGCAATCCAAATGATGAAGACTTCTCCGGCATACAAATCTATCAAGATAACACTTTGATAAAAGAAAACTTAACAGGTACTAGCTTTACTATTAATGATTTAGAAAATTTCACAGAATACACTTTTAAAATAACTACCGTAGATACAACCGGGAATGAATCTAACGGTAAGACGATAACAGCAACACCTTACGAATGGATAGACAGCGACGGCGACGGAATACCTGGCCATGAAGACGAATACCCGGACGACCCTTTAAATGGTCAGCCGGACAGTGATGGAGACGGAATACCGGATAGCGAAGACGAATACCCAGACGACCCGGAAAATATTCCACCACCGGAAACAGCCGAAGAAGTGCCGGAAGTAGAAAGCTTAGAAATTGAAGCAACACCGGAAAGAGTAGACTTGTCCTGGAACAACCCACCAAAGTATTTTGGGAAAGCGACGATCTACCGGAAAACGACCGGAACCGTTACAAGTTTCAATATAAATGATCTTAATCCTTTTGCAGCACAAACCGTTTATGCTGCCGAAGATTACGAGCCGTTATTTGAAACAAATGGGACAACCTTTGCCGATCTTAGCGTAAACGAAAACGAGGAATACGAGTACAAAGTGACTAACACGTACAACGGTATAGAAAGTAATGGGGTAACGGTGCAAACCACCATCCCGGAACCCCCACTTGTTGACACTTCCGAAATGACGTTGCCGTTTGGTGTAGAAGGATTGATAGAAAGTGGTAACGGCTTATTACTATTGATCGGTGGCTTTGTGTTATTGGCATTAGCTTTTATCTTTGTACCGAAAGTAATAGCAGCTATAAGGCAATCCTTTTCCGGTAGTAATGGAGCAGCACAAACAGCAGCACCAGGAACCAGGTTAACCGAAAGACAACAAAAGATAGTGACCGGTCAGAAACAACGAGAACCGAGAGCGCCACGTATACCGAGGGAACCCAGACAAGGGAGGACATAACTATGAATAGCGATTTACTACAAGCGACAATAGAAGTGGTTTTTATGGGGCATATGATGTATGTTGCCCCCTTTCTTCTCCTTATGATGTCGATTTTGTTTATTGATAGGATTGTAGACTTTATTAAATCGATCGTAGCAAGCAAAAGGACAGGTTACTAATGGGGATTATAGGTGATGTTTTATCCTGGATAGGTAATTTAATATGGGGCGCTATTCAATGGCTGTTAGAGGGCATAGGAAACTTTATTCAAACGCTAATAGATATTATCGTAGCCTTTTTCCAAGTTATTTATGACCTTATCCAGGGCTTTTTTTATTTGCTCTATATGATCGGTGTACTAGCCGTTAAGCTGTTTCATGTGTTACTGGAAGCCGGAGGGCTATTGTGGTCGCTTGCGGTTGGATTTGCTCGAACATTAGGAAGTTTAGCTTATAGTCCACGATCTAGTGGCGGTCATGGTTATTCCGATATGGTAGGGCGATTATTTGATAATCTCACACCGTTACAACTAGAGCCGATAGCTTACATTTTATTGTTTGCTATATGGTTTACTACAGCAATCGGAGCCATGAAATTAATCTCAAGCATACGAGTGGGGGGCGATTAAAATTGATGCACTAGAAACAATTAAAAGTTTTATAGATAAGATATTTCAACCTCCTATTGGTTTTCTTGATCTTGCTATTGAAAGAATCCAGGGCGTTCAATTAGTGACAGCCCAGGGCATTGACATAGGTTCATATTTTGCAGTATTTGGAGACTTGCCTGGTGTATGGCAAATGGTAGTCTCTTCTATTTTGCTCTCTACTGTGCTGTTGGGCACACTATTAATCTTTAGATCAGTTATGAGAATGTATTATAGCGTGAAAGAAGGTGTTAAGTGGTGGTAGACGCATTTTTCTATATGTTTGTTGTAGGAGCCGGGACAAGCGCCGGGGTTGCAAGTGTTGTCTTTGTCTCCTGGAAGGTATACCAACGATCAGCTAATAAACAACCAAAAAGAAAACGAAAGGTAGTGTAATAAATGGCATTATTGAATCGAAAAAAGACAGAGGATGAATTTAACCTAGAAACGGATGACTTACTAATAGTTTTTGATAACGAAAAGAAAACGAGTGACATTAAGCATGTAACAGATATTACAGACGATTCTGTTATTTGCATGGGGTACTATAAAGTGCCCTTGTCAGATTGTGAGATTACAGTAGGAGAAATGGGGCGCAATTTCTTTTATCGTGCACCTTCTCGATCTGTAGAGGAAACAGAACGACTTGCACAATTAGAAATGAATACCGTACTTAGTCAGATCACAGCATATCAGCCCCCGGCTTTGCCTAGTAGTTTGGATTGGACGAAAGGAATATTATTCGCTTTGATCTTCATTGCATTTATTATTATCGCAGTTGTAGCAACTTAATAAACCAGGAGGGAAAAACATGGACGAATCAATGTATCGACTATTATATGAATTAAAAGGGATGGTTACTTCTACTTTGGAAGCGTCCGAATATTCCGACGAGGTGTTACGACCTTGCTTAGATTTAGTAGAAAACAAACTAATAGAGATTTTCGAGAAAATACCGCATGAGTAGTGTTGCTAGAAGGCTCTCAGGCTTAACGAAATTAAAATAGAAAGGTAGTTGGTCACTCAATGCAAAATACAGAGCAACAAAATGCACATTCAAACGCTGATAAGCTGCAATCTGTAATAAGTGATGATCTTTTCCCTCAGGTGCAGCACATATCAGACGTAAAACAAGTGATCGAGGAAATGCAAGGCAAATCACAGAACTTACGAGAACCACAGGTCAAGGCTTTGCTTTTCCTAGAACGATTAGGGCAAAACGAATATTTACACAAGGACGGCAGCCCCTATAAAGACTTAATTGAATATATCAAGAAACAAGGTAAAACAGACGTTGCAAACCCGGAATATTACCTAGACACAATCGAGGCATTAATACCGAAACCACCGAAACAGATCGTTATGGCTCCGGATGGAAAGGGGGCAAAACGATAATGGCACACCACTTTTTCATACAAGGACCACTTGGGGGCGGTAAAACCTTTTTAATGTCGCTCCTGGCTCACCATTGGAAAGCAAAAACCGAAGCCCAGGGCGGACGAGTAGAACTGTTCAGTAATTACGAACTTGCCGACAGTTACCCCATGACACACTATACAGACTGGTACAAGGTAGCCGAAGCGCAAGGCTCTATATGTTGTTGGGACGAAGCGCAAATGGCTTTCAGCAATCGTAAGTGGAGCAAATACGGTCAAGGAATAGCCACAGAAACCATGATGTTTACTAGAAAAATGCAATCGGTGCAGTTTTATTGCAGCCCTTCTATAAACAATGTAGACAGCCGTATAAGGCAAATTGTAGAAGTGCTGATCACAACTAGAAAGATTGGAGATAAAGGATTCTCATTGCATTTCATGGACTATCAAACCAGGGAGTTTTTACACAAACAATTTATACCTATGTGGAAGGCTAAAAGATTTTTTAAATTAAATTTATATGATTCCTGGAACATGGTACAAGGTTTTCCTTTGCCTGGCACTGAAAGAGAAGGAAAAGAGTTTTTTGAAACGTTAAACGACATTCACGACGAAGCAAGGGGGAAAATACGTGTTAGAAATTAAAGAGATTAGCATAGTGCCGAAAGGTTACAAGAAAAAAGACCCTAGAACGCTTCCGTATTTATACCCGGAGACATTAAATGTTGTTGCTTACGCTAGAAGTTTACAGCGGTTTACGTTTTATCAGACTTTAGAAGTAGCCGAGGATTTAGCAAAGCGCCAGGGTTTTATCTTGCTTCCGTTTGGTTGTATCCATTGGCAACGAGCCAAAAATTACGGTGCAGATCGAAAAATAAAGATCGGCAGAAGATCATTTTTTCTTATGAAGCCAGACGAACTTACGAAAGGTGAGAAACGAAAATTAGTGATGTATATAGAAGATTTAAAAGCGTAGGGAGGATCTTTATAGATGTTATTAAGACTAGATCACAGCGAAACAGCCTTATTATTGGCTCATATGGCTATGACAAGAAAAAGTGCTAGAAACACTTTCAAAAGAAACCATAAGAACGTAAAGAAAGAGTTGCTGCAATCTTTTGACGAGGTAAAAGCAAACCTGGAGTACGTCATAGAGAATACGGAAGAAGCAAGCGACCAGGTGTACGATTTTTATTTTAACGTAAGAGAAATAAAAATGATCTATTCTTTTCTTGCTAGTTATATTTCTTTGATTTCCGATACAGTCAAGAAAGCTGGAGTAAAGGACGGAGACAAGGAACAAATAGAAGCACTGGAGAAAGTCAAAGAACAATCTTACAAGCTGTTAGAAGGTGCTAGCGTTGTATAAAACATTCCTTCTATCAATTATCGGTTTTTTGTTGTATGTTTTCCCGGTTGCTGCTACTGATCTACACGACCAGGAACAAAAATATAAAAGAGAACTGGAAGAGATTGAAAAGCAAATAGACCAGACGAAAGACAAAGAGGAATTAATAGAGTTAATCAGGAAAAAAAGCGAAATAGCAGCTTATAAAAGGGCTTATAGTAAAGCAATAGAATATACGCAAGAAAACACGTTTACAGCCGTATATAATCCCAATACTAGCCACGATCTACAATACATTGATTTATACAAGCAAGCAGCAGCCCAATACAACATAGATTGGACATTGCTTGCTGCTGTTCACGACCAGGAGACTAACTTTTCTAGTCATGCAACTATGATAAGCAGCGCCGGGGCATTAGGGCATATGCAATTTATGCCTGGAACGTGGGAGCATTACGGTGTAGACGCAAACGGAAACGGTAAAAGAGATCCGTTTGAGATCGAGGATGCTATTTTTTCGGCTGCCAATTACTTAGCAGCAACCGGAGCAGCCAAAGGAGATATAAAGAGTGCATTGTGGGCTTACAATCACTCTACACAGTATGGTTTAGAAGTGATGTCGAAACAAGAATACTATAAAAACAATTACCAGGAGGAAAGAGAATGACTATAGGTAAAATAAGAACGATCTTATACAAGCTAGCAAAGTTTTTAGGAGATGTTAATGCAATACGAAGAGGAAAAGTAAAACAGCGTATCAAAAATAGAGTTGTTGGTAAGTTTGCAGCAAAAAGATTATTTAAATAGGGCTAGAATTAGCCTTTTCTTTTTTATTAGTGGTGTCATAACTTACAAGTATTGAACCAATTATAAAGTGGTTAATAGATCGGTATTCTAAGAGGTATCAAAACTTAGTGTCATAAGTGGGGGGATAAAAATGAAATACGGATACGCGAGAGTATCTACTGTTCATCAAGATTTAGAAGGTCAGATCCAAAAGCTAAATGAAGAAGGTTGCGAGAAAATATATAAGGATAAATTTACTGGAACTAAAAGGGATCGTTCGGCATTTAGTGAATTGCTCCAGGTCTTAATTAAAAATGATACCTTAGTTGTTACGAAATTAGATCGGTTTGCTAGGTCTACAGTAGATGGAATCAGTACGATTAAACAGTTATTTGAGAAAGGTGTTAAGGTACATGTGTTAAATATGGGATTGGTGGAGGATACCCCAACAGGAAGGCTTATTTTTAATGTGATGAGTGCTTTTGCAGAGTTTGAAAGAGATATGATTGTTGAACGTACACAAGAAGGAAAACAGGTCGCTAAGCAACGTGATGATTTTCGGGAAGGTCGCCCAAAAAAGTACAGCAAGAAACAAATTGAACATGCTCTTATGTTAAAGAAATCTTACTCATACAAACAAGTTGAGGAAATGACCGGTATAAGTAAGAGTACATTAATACGGTCTAAATAATTTTTGAATAAAAGGAACAAATGTTCTATAATTATTTTGTTATCACATTAATATGATATGTATAAAGCGAGGTGTTATAAGTGGAGAAGGATGAACAACTTACAACTTATCGTGAATACCCTTATTTAGTCTATGCCAGGGTATCTACAGATAAAGACGAGCAAAAGGATTCATTAACCAATCAAGTTGATATTTGCCGCTACTGGTTAGAACAAAATCATTTTGAATGGAATGACAGATCCATTTTAGAAGATAAAGCAAAGTCAGGTACAATGTTTCTCGAACGAACAGCTATGCAGCTAATACTAAAAAAAGCACGAAACAGAGAAATTAAAATGGTTGTGTTTAAATCAATACATAGGCTTGCCAGAGATTTAAAAGACGCACTAGAAATCAAAGAGGTTCTATTAGGTCATGGTGTACGTGTTGTAACTATTGAAGAAGGCTATGATAGCGAATTTGAAGGCAAAAATGATATGAAATTTGAAATGTTCTCTATGTTTGCAGCACAATATCCTAAAACACAATCGGTATCAATCAGTGCTGCACTTGCCGCTAAAGTTAGAAAAGGACATCATATCGGCAAAATTCCATATGGTTATGATCGTGTAAATCAAAAATTAGTTATCAAAGAAGATGAAGCAGCAGTTATAAGGAAGATTTTTGACTGGTATAATAACAAAGGATATGGACAAAAAACAATTACAAATAAACTTAATGAAGGTTTAGAAAACGGATCTATATTACCACCTAAATCAGGTGGAACTTGGCAACTTACTTCAGTTCAACGGATATTAAAAAACCGTACATTTTGTGGGGATTTCATCTTGAATCAATACACTAACATAAAAGTGGATGGAAGAAAGAAGCAAATAAAAAATCCAGAATCAAAATGGACGATTATTAAAGATCATCATCCTGCTATTGTGTCCAGAGAAGAGTTTGAGAAGGCTAATAATAAAGAAGTAGTTAATAAAAGACGAAAAGTAACGCCTTGGAATGAATTTCGAGGACTTATCAAATGTGGTCATTGTGGAAGTAATATGGTTGTTATGCAAAGTTGGAAAAAGAAGAAAGATGGATCTAAAACATATTGGAAATATTTAAAATGTAGTAAATATAGACGATCTAATAAGTGTATCAATCATCCGCCAATTACTTATGAGAGTTTCCGTGAAATGATTCTTGAAAGATTAAAAGAAGAAACGAAAAAAGAAAGTTTTAACTTAGGTAGTGAAATAACTGATTATACACATGATAAGATTAATCAGTTGAAACGGAAAATCAAATTAATTAATGAAAAAAAGGAAAGGCTACTAGATATTTATTTAGATGGGCTATTGAATAAATTTGAATATGATAAAAAAAGAAATAATTTGCAGAATGATCTTGAAAAGTTGGAGAATGAACTGTACATATATAATAATAAGGAGAAACAGGATATGGAGATTCAGTACATTAAAAATGCCATTGAAGCTTTAAATAATACTAATAAAGACTTGTATAATGTTTTTAATGCTTTGATTGAGTATGCTATTATATTTGAGAATGGATGTATTGAATTAAAGTACACATTTTACAATTGAAATATCAAATGTTGAGTTACCTTAATTCATAGCAGTTTGTTTAGTATGTTATTATATAATAGTGATTAATAGATATTTAATATTTATTCACTTATTGAACATTTGTATGTTGATAAACATTTTTAAAAAAAGGGGTATAGGCATGGCTGAAATTAATTATAAACCAGAACTATTAAAGTCAGAGGACGATGTGGAAAATAAATTTATTCAGGAGCTATTCACTAAGATATTGAAATATGAACTTCATGAAGACTTAAAATGGAAAGTGCCTGTTACTTACCAAGAAGGTAGAGAAGTTAAAACCAAAATAGCAGATCTAGTTGTTTATAAAAATAATGAACCTGTAATTGCTGTAGAAGCAAAAAAACCAACAGAATCAATAAACAAAAATATAGGGCAAGTTGATTCTTATTCCGCAAAGTTAGAGGTTAGATATAGCGTAATCACAAATGGAAGGAGTTTTATTTTAAGAGAATACCTTGCGGGAAACAAAAAAATTAATCTTGTGGAAGAAACAATTTATAAGCTTCACAATAAAAACTATAATTCTTTAATAAATATATTAGCAAAAGAAAACATTAACTTAAATGAAACAAATAAACTTCAAGAAGAACCAAAAGTTACTAATGAAATTACCGATTATCGAAGATTTTTTCGATCTATACACAATATTATTAGAGATAACGAAAAACTTGATCCAGCTGGGTGTTTTGATGAATTCAGTAAAATACTTTATTTAAAAATGGCAGATGAACAATATAAAAATGAGGGTATGGATAAATATCGTTTTAATATTACTACCTATAAAAGTTCAGCAAACTCAATGAAATTAATTAATGATTGGTTTGAAACTGCAATGAAGACATTCTATTCAGATGTATTTGAAGAAATACCACAATTAGAAGTTAGTGTCGAAACATTAGAAAAAGTCTTAAAAAAACTAGAAAACTTTTATATGAAAGATGGGAAAATGGATATAAAGGGAAGAGCGTTTGAAGAGTTCCTACCTTCGCAACTTCGCGGAAAAGGTCTCGGTCAGTATTTTACTCCAAGAAATATAGTGGATTTTATGGTTGAAATTGCTGATGTGAGTATGAATGATATTATAGTAGATTTTGCATGTGGTTCAGGAGGTTTTTTAATAAAATCTTTTGATAAAATGAAACAAATTTTAAATAGCTTACCGGAAAAAACATTCAATTCAATTGGAACAACTAAATTAGAGTTCGAAGAAACATTAAAAAAAGAGCAAATATTTGGAATAGATGCTGAGCCTAGGGCTGTAAGAGTTGCTAAGATGAACATGATGTTGTGGGGAGATGGAAAGCGTATCGTTAGAGGAAATGGCTTAGCACAAGATGACTGGAAAGGTGATTTATATTCGTTAAAAGAATTCGATCCAGAAATAGAAGGTAGTGGATGTACCCTAATTCTAGCAAATCCTCCATTTATAAAGGAGAAAGATTCAAAAGTTTTATCACAATATGAGATATCGGAAGGACGAAAAAGCATAGATGCTCAAAGTTTATTTGTAGAAAGAGGAATTAGATTATTAAGGCCTGGAGGTCGAATGTTGATCGTATTACCAGAAGGGGTACTATCAAATGAAGCTTCATTAAAAACCAGAGAGTATATACTAAAAAATGCGTTTATAAAAGGTATATTTGAACTACCTACACATACTTTTGTGCAAAGTGGTGTAGATACAGTGAATACGGTAATATTATACATTGAAAAATATGAGCTTGAGCTTAAAGAAAAGGTTAATAATGTTATTTCTTCTGCAAATGGTCCCGCTGAAAATATAAATATAATAAAGCAGCTTGAAGAGATGAATTATGAAATTTTTATGTCATCAGTTGAAAATGTTGGTTTTGAGCCCAATGGAAGAGTGTTTGTAAAAAAAGGTGAGAAGACGGATTTAGATATGATATTGAATATTTATAAAAACATGGAAATAAATAATGAAAAAAAAGATTTGATGGTCAGCTCTTTAAAAAAGTTAAAAAATCCAAAAAAACAATATAGAGGTAAAGTAAGTAATTATGATGCGATGTTAATAAATCTCAGGGAAACAAAATTAAGACTTGACCCTTCCTACTATTTATTTTGGAAAAATATTGGTGACAACTTTAATAATTATGTCCCTTTAAAGTATTACAAAATAAAATTCCATACCGAAAGAGTAAATCTTTCTACTGAAGAGGAAATTGATAAAGAGTATGCTGTCTATGGAGTGGACAAGAATAATCCTTTTAATCAACTAGTTTTTAATGAAATACAGCTAGGAGAAGATCTAATCGTAGAAAATTCTAAGAAGAAAATTGCTCCAAAAAATTCTATTGTATATAATCCTTACCGAGCATCTATAGGCAGCTTTGCATATGTACCAGAAGAATTTGATAATGCATTGGTTAGTGGAGCATATACTATTTTTACTACAGAAAACTTTGATGAAAGATTGCTTGTATACTTATTTAAGTCTCCAATATATAATCAATATATTAAAATTTTATCGACTGGATCGGTAAGAGATAATTTTGGAAAAGAAGAATTAAAAAATATACTAATCCCTAAACTTTCATCAAATGAACAACAACGTATTTTAAAACAATTAGAAGAAAAGAATAGATCGATACGTAGTAAATATGATGAGTTAAATGATGCTAATTACTCTAAAGTTAACTATATCTACGATGAATTAAGAAACTCACAACAATAATTTGGTTTTAACAAATTTTTATAAGTAATTCATCAAGACAACTCATTTGGATGCCAAATAAAATTAAATTTGGTTCGCAATCAACATGTATCACAAATGCCATGCAGAAGCTGGGTGTAAAGGGGCGCTCACAAGCTGTAGTGGAGTTATTGCGAATGGGCGAGTTAGAGCTTTAGATGAAAACCAGTTATTCTACAAAGGAATAACTGGTTTTTCTGTGGTTAGGAATTCATTTGAGAAGTAGTGGTTGGTATTTGTGGTTTATGATAAATATTCCAAATCCACTTTATGACAAAATACATTAAAATTATATTTGCAATGAATGCGAAGATGTTAACTGAATATGAATTGTTTATAGAAAGATGTTGTAAAAGGAAGCCAGAATTATTCTCACTGTAGATTGTAATAAACGGAAATGGAACACCAAAAGTATAAGTATATTTTGTTGTATGAAGTAATGTGGGTGTTTGATCCGGTATGATCGTTGATAGAAATAAAAATACAGCAGTTGCTATTAATAGAATCCATTTACTTAATCGATGTCTTTTTATTACACGGAATAAAAAGAATCCTAATAATATAAATGCAACAGAATACATGAAGATGTTCATGAATGTAGAATTGATTTTTAAAGCAATAGAAGTTATTTGAATAAAAGCACCACAGCCAATTAAAAGCAGAAACATAAAAAGAAACTCTATTACGGATTTTATTATGTCTCGCACCATTACCTCTCCTTTTAGAATAAAATGGTATAAATGTATTAAATTATATCAAAAGGTTACTACTATTTTCATCAATCAAGAATGAGCTTAAGCGTGCGCTGAAAACCAGTTATACAATATTTTACAAGTGAACTATTTTTAAAGTAAAATCAAAAGGAAATTATAAATAGAAAACTAGGGGAGCATTAGTATGGAGGTTTTATTAACCATATTTGTATTTACAGCACAAGTTTTTATTTATTTCATACCAAGTATTTTAGCTACTAAAAAAAATAAACCTAACAAAATAATTGTATATATTATTAACCTTTTCTTAGGTTGGACTCTACTCGGTTGGATAGCTGCACTTTATTTAGCGTTGAAAAGTAACCCTGGAAAGATCAATTATTGATTTTTATGTATGGATATGAATTGCTACATATTATAAAAGAGTTAAAGAATCATCAATCAACAAGTCCATTTCCAATATAATCTAGAGTTTCTAAATCAGCATATACAATCATATTATTAGGCATACCTGTATTTTTTGTAGGATAATCAATCAAATAAACTTCCTCCCCTTGATATGATTGATCATCTAGGTGAATGATCATATTTTGGTTTAAAGTAATTTTGGATACGTTGCCATCTTCCCAAGTGCCATTAACCCATTCTTTCTGCTCAGCTGATAGTTGGCTCCAAACAGTCTTTTTAACTTCAACTATGTTGGTTTTACTCGATTGTTTGTTGTGTTTACCCATATGTTGGTTAGCATAATCATTTGCATATTGTGAATTAGAACACGCGAAAAGTCCAAACAAAAGAATAGTGGATAAAACAAATAGACTAATTTTTCCCATTATCCAAACCTCCCTTATTAACTTAGTCGTCTGATAGTTTGATTAAGTTACAAAAATGTATCGAATTTATCGAAATGACAAAAAAGAAGGACTTTGCTGTCAATAATCAGGATATTTCACTATGTCGAATTACTCTGTTAACGTGTTAAATTAAAACCAGTTACCCGGATAAGGAGTAACTGGTTTTATTCATGCTAATTTTTAAACCAATCCGCTTTTTCCATATGTAGAAACGGAATATCCGTATCAACCTTTCCTTCAATTCGTACATTGGAAAAATCGGTTCCAGCTAACCACTCAGCAAAATCAAACTCAGTCGGCTTTTGATCACCACCTAATGCAAGCCATGAAGCTAATGACTGAGGGAAGTATGCTGATGTATGAATCGTTCCAGCCCAATTACGATATTGATTCGAAAACAGCTCTTGATCAGAATCGTTCAACATCCGGAAAGCTTCGAGTCCAGATAAATCATGATTTTGTTTGTTATTCATTGCATTTAACCTTTTGTTGGAATCATCTAAGAAATGGCGGTTTTCTTTAGTCATCATTTCAAAATGATTAGTACAAGTATTTCCTTGACGTACTTGTACACCTCGAGGTGACGTTTCTACAATCGAAGCCATATTACTTTTTCCATCGAAGAGTATATAACTAAATGAACCACGATGCCGAAGTTCTTTTAATAAGGAAACTGCTTCTTCCACATTAGCGCATAATTCTAGAACAAGTCTTCCCACCATGTGACAAACAAATCCGTCACCAGGGCGTTTTCGGTTAATAAATGTATAGCCTAAAGTAAGTCCCTTTTCGTTCATTCCGTCAGATCTTCCTGAAACTCGTTGACTGACACCAATTGTCGCATAACCATGATCTGTTGGTTGATATACAACGTAACGCCCATCATAGGTTTTCGGGTGATAATCATAATTACGGATCATATAATCTTTTCCGATAAAAATAGAACAACCGGATTGCTGTAGTTTCAAGCGATAGCCGCCAAACTCTAACAAAACGCGTTCCATTGGCCAGCCCAGTGCATCTCTTAACCCTTCCATTTCGTCCCAGATAGAGGAATTAAAACGTCTATATATGGCTTTTGCTGCATTCTCGTCAATCCGAAATCGAGGAATTCTTACTTTCCATTGTCTATTTCGATTTTGCACAAGAAAAGAGTTTTTTAATTTTTGACCTTGTATATAGCCTAGCTCATAATGCGAACCACGAAACTGGATCACATCTGTATAAATTTGTTTCATTTTACTGCACCTCAATAAGTATGTAAATTTCAATCAATACTCTTCATTATAATCTAATATGAGATTATTGAAAATATAGAAGAACTGTATAATAATGGGGGAGACTATTCCGACAAAACTTAAGCTTAGGGGGGATTAGTTGCAGTTTACATTTAATCCTGATGTTAAATGGAAGAAATACAGTGTCAATTGATTTCTATATGTAATCGCTGTTGTTGTGACTGTGGTGAGCACATTTTCTAACATGTTAGAGATAGGCATGATCCAGTTAATTATCGGCCTTATCTTGCAGTTGTTAATTATTTTATTCGGTATAACTCGGGTTATGTTTTATTATAAAATGCCCAATAAAGTATATTTACGTTTGGAAGAGAACTCTATCTCATTGTATCGACCAAATTTGTTAACCAGAATAGAAATTAAATTTCGTAACATTGAGCGTGTAGTTGAGATGGACGATATGTTTTTATTGGTGCAGGATAACGGTAAAGAAGAGCATATAAATAAGGTGTGGTTAGCGGAAGAGGCGATCATGATGTTGAAAAAAGAATTAAAATTTATCTTTAGTGAAAGGGCAATTCTTACTTGAAGAATATCGAAGTACAGCAACACGAAAATGAATAAAAGGAGTTTGATGTGTATTGGAAAATGAGATACTATTCAGGCAAGCAGAAGCAAAAGATTTGGATAAAATTGTGAAAATGTTAGCGGATGATCCACTAGGTAAAACACGTGAAAATTATAGACATCCTCTACCAAAGCAATATATTAAAGCGTTTGAAGCGATACAATCAGATCCCAATAATGAGTTAATGGTGGCTACTTTGGAAGGAGATATTATTGGAGTACTACAAATTACATTTACCCCTTACATAACGCATCAAGGGGGATGGCGAGCAACGATTGAAGGGGTGCGGACTGATGAGTCAGTAAGAGGGAAAGGGATCGGAACGAAGATGATTACGTGGGCAATTGAGCGTGCTAAATCCCGAAATTGTCACTTAGTTCAACTAACAACAGACAAATCAAGAACAGATGCTTTAAGGTTCTATGAAAACCTTGGTTTCAAAGCAACACATGAAGGCTTAAAATTAAAACTTAACAGGCGTTAAAAGGAATACCATTGAGTAATTGGCCATATGTCTTGTACGCTTTGGTGCTTGGAATCATATCGATTGTAACAGGTGAAATAGTAACTTTTGTGATGTTAGGCTTAATTTTAATCAGCCTGCAAAATATCCACCGTGTACTGAAGGAATTAGTTAAAATCAATCAAACAGATACTAAATAACTATCTACATCATTTATCCGCTGTATATATGGGTTACCTTTTTTAAAAAAAGATGATTTCCTTGCACATTCTTTCTAATTAGTCATTAACTTATAACAAGTTTACATGCAGTGTAGGTATTATGTCGAATTTGATACCACTTTATTTGTGGTAGGGTATATTTATAGGATAATATTACCATGTCCACCTCGTCATCTGGGTGATGTTTCAAATCAAAATATGAAGGGACAGGTTTAGTTGAAGGGTGGGTATGGAAAATAGCTAAAACCTGTTCCTTCCTGTTTTGAATCTTCTCAACTGTGGAAGTAACGATTTCTTTGGGAACAAAAAAACGGCTGCTTGATTTGACTTGGTTTTGCAATGGCCAAAATGACCTGACTTGTTTTGGAAAACCAGCTAATAGTCCGCATGCTTCATATGGTAACTGTCTTTCGCCTTCTACAATCAAAGCGTGATAGATGTTATTTGGTAAAGTGATTATTTTTTCCATAATGATTTAGCTAATAACCATGTTTTTTTAATGCCACTTGGAGAAGTGTTTTCCTCTTGTGTAGTTTTTGTTTCTTGTTTGTGTGGAACGCTTTTTTGTTCTGGCTCAACTGTGGCTGGTTCCGGTTTACTTGGTTTAGGCTCAACAATTGGCTCTTGTTTTTTTGGTTCTCGAGAAACGGCTGATTCTTGCTCTTTTGGTTCAGAAGGAACATTGGATACTCTCGTTTTTGGTGCTTCTACTTGCTCCACCTGTTGGATGTTTTTCTCTTCACTTTCAGTTCTCTTTTTATTCACATTTTCTTCTTTAAGCTTTTCTTTATTTTTTATTTCAGTTTTTGGTTCTGTATTTGCTGTTTTCTTTTTGACAATGATATTTTTGTTGAGTTCGTATTTTGCATTGTGGAATACCTTCTTACCATTCTGGACAGTGATCATATTCGTATCAGTAGATGGACGTCGCCGTTTTGGGTTTGTCATCGTACGATTACTTGGGGGTGGGGTTACATGGCTTTTAGGCTTTGCTGCTTTTAACATGTTATGCAATCGACGGTATTCACTCGTAGGTCTTCTCGTTCGCTGCTGTTGTTTTTCAGGTTGAGGCTGATTTTTGACTTGAGTAAATACATGCTTCTGCTCATCTATTTGTTTTTTTACTTCATGTAATTCTGTATCTGTATGTCCGATTATTTGATCTACTTTTTCGAGTAATTCATTAATACGTATTTCTTTCACATCATCCTTTATACTGTGAACGTCCTTCTTTAATTGTTGGATCGAGTGGTTAATTGCATGGATTTGAGCAGCTACTTTCTGTTCCTTCTGTTCATAACCTTGTATTTGCTTTTGATAGGTTTCTTCCATAACCTTCATTTCTCCTTTATATTTAGCTAATTCTTTCTTTGTTTCTTCTAATTCTTGTTGGACTTCCATATATAAAACGGATTCACTCTGATTCCACGTTTCTATTGCTTTTTTATAAACTTCTAGATCACGATTTAATTTTTCAATTTCTTCATAATTATAGAGCCTATATTGATACATGACGATTCACCCTTTTTACTGCACATTAATATAATATTGGTGAAACACCAATTCGTGACAAATGTGCTGTTTTATTCAGATTTTATAACTGATACTGATGAAACTCACACTTGTTTTGCGCTTGCGGACTCTTTTTATCATATGATATTCGCCTAACTTCCCAAATATCATGATATTTCCGCAAATTCACTAAAACATTTTTTGGTGTGTTGTCATAGGCTATATGGACAGTAATCTTATTTGGAGGTGTTTGCTCGATGCAAATGGATAATCTAACAGGAGGGCAGGAGCTTCTGTGTATTAATACAGAGAAGGTATATGACTGGATCTTAAACGAAGCAACTTTCGATTTGAATTTGCCAGACTTAGAATTACCGATCAACCCTGTAACTGGTGATCAGCTAGAATGTGATGATATTGATTTAGACTCAGTAACTTGTGAAGTTGCTCCTGCTGAAACGGATCCAATCGTTGTATTGGAACGTGAAGATCAAGTGTTTATCGTGGATGATGAAGAAGTAACATTACAAATTGTTAACATTCGTAAAAATTTCGAGGTAACTGTTTTCGTTAATTTGGTACCGGCGCTTGGTGGTACTCAAGTAGAAGTTGGTACGGCAGAATTTACTCGTTGTGAGCAAGTCATTCTTTGTGCACCAGAAGGAACAGACATAGATGTATCGTATACAGATCTAGATTGCTTTGTATGTACTGCTGCATGTGATGCAGGTACTACTACAGAAGCAGATGAATTAGATGTTACAGTAACTGTACGTCTATGCCAAAGCATCCAATCTACTTTTGATGTAACATTAGAACTTGTAGCTGAGTTCTGTCAACCACGAGACATTTTACCATTCCCACCATGCCCAGCACCAACTATTCCAGCACAATGCCCTGTAGTTTTCCCTAGTAACGGGAATAACGGATAATTCAACGACATAGGGATAAAGAGAGGGAAAATCCTCTCTTTCTTTTTTTTCATCTAGAAAGACATACGAAAGAGGTGTATTTATGTCTGATCATCAGGAAATACAACAAAAACTAATTAACTGGCAAGAAGAGCAGTCGTCTTATTTAGACCAAATCAAAGGTTTAATTCAAGATTTAGGTGTTACCGAAGATTTAAAGATAATTTGCTATTTTACTTCTTCTTTTCAACTGGCACATCAAGAAGATCGGGAGAATTATGGCATCGGTTCCTTTCATGTTCAGAATGTTGGAAACAAAGCCTTAACTAACCCACATATAGGGCTGAAGATCACCGCCAACATTGACTTTCAATTTTCAGGAAAATACCTCTATCAAAATTCCAAACAAACAAGAATGCTGTCAAATGCATGGGAGCGAATTAATGAACCATCTGACAAAAATGAGATTTGGTTAAGGCCGACCCAACAACAGACAATTGAACCAGGTGAGACATTAACCTTTTCCAATTTCCAAATTAAATGGATTCCAACCGGTAAATACTCTGGTACGATTCAAGGATTCACCTATGGCAATGAATTACCTAATGGTGTGAATGCATTGAATCAGATTAACCTGAACGGCTCGGTAGCAGATCGGCAACAGGAGGGCGATCTACATGAAAAAAAGTAAAAGAGATCAACAATCATTTGATATCAATCAAATGATAAGCCAATATATGAAAGACTATATCGACCGTATCCATAAGGAGGATTATAAAAAGAATAATAGTTTTGTATATTTAGAAAACGAAACATTGCATATGCTGCTCATGTATTTATTTATGAAAAATACTAGTAATAATACCGACAGTAGTCAGGTTAATTTATCAGAACTAGCGGAGGTACTAGATCGTCATATTGAAAACAACCGTCAAGGTTATGAAGAAGTAATTCAGCTATTAAAGTCTAGAGCTGAAGGAAGTAACGAAAATGACTAATCGTTGGTTATATTTGCCGATTGAAGTGAAAGTACGTGAACTAGATGCTAAATTACTTCTTTCTTATTATGCGATTCGTAGAGGCTATCAAGTAATGATTGGCGACATTGTCTTAGTGGCAGAAGCTGCAGCTCATTATCCCTCGGGTATATATTTCGCAAAAGGCGGACCAAAAGGGTTTCGAAAACGCATGGTCACCAAAGCTACTGAACATGGCCAAACAGTTGTTGAACTGGATGAAGAAGGATTATTAATCGAGAAAAATCAATATATACGTGACCGAATGAGAAAAGATACATTAGAGCTTGTAGAACATGAATATTGTTGGGGTGAGTACCAAAAACAAATCATTAGTGATACATATCCTGATATGGCTAATAAATGTCATGTTGTAGGTAATCCACGAATTGATTTACTAAAGCCTAAATTTCGAAATTTGTATCAGGATGAGGTTAAAAGCCTGCGACAACAATATGGCGATTTTATTTTAATTAATACCAGGTTCTCTTTATATAATGCGGCAAAAGGTAAAAAAGATACGGTCTTTGTCCAACATATCAAAGCACTTTATGAATCTTTTTTAGAAATGATTAAAGTGACGGCAAGCCATTTTCCTCATGTCAACATAGTTATTCGTCCACACCCAGCTGAAAATTTTAATTCTTATCGACGACTGTTCAAAAATATATCAAATGTCCATGTAGTCCATGAAGGCGGCATTAATAAATGGATATTAGCAGCAAAACTCGTAATTCATAATGGTTGTACATCAGGTATTGAAGCCTTTCTTCTGGATCAGCCAGTGATTGTCTATCAACCTTTTGAAACAAATGAAATAGAGCTGCCAAATCTATTGGGTTTTAAGGCAACAAGTTTGACAGAATTACGTGCTACTATTGATCAGCTATTACATCATCCAGTTGTTATTCCAGGTGATGATAGGTTGTATCATTATTGTAGCTGGGAAAAAAATAAATATGCTGTTGATCATATTTTAGATTTATGTAATACAATTTCGTTGCCATCACCACCTCGTAGCCGTTCAAACCCTAAAATTGAGCAGAAAAAAAACCTTCGAAAGCAAAAGCGGAAATTTTCATTGTCTGCAGAAGAAATTACATCTTTTTATCAAAAATTAGATGATATAGAGGGGCAATCTCCCCAACGAACAATTAAGCAAATTTCGCAAAATCTTTTCCATATTAAACAAGTATGAATTATTTCATACAGCAGCCGCCTTTGCTTCTTCTTATAGCTTTTCTTTTAATCTTAGAAGTGATAACGATTGGTTCATTTGATGATTTAAAATAATTGCCTACTTTTTTTGTGATTTGTTTAGCTTTCATTGAGCCATCTCCTTTAATTATTGTCCATTTTAGTATATTGGTATGTTTAAAAAAGGTATGGACGAATGGAAGTGTTGTCGAAAAACTAGGTGTTTATCGTTTGTTATGGTGAATAGCTGTTACCTCAGTCGTTGGGTTATTCCACTTTTTATTCGTATTGTTAGAGCTATCTGTTTGAACCGATTGGAGCATTCTTTGCAACTTACTGTATTCTGATGGCTGATATTTGGTTTTTTTAGATGTCACCGGTTTTCTCATTTCTGTTAATCCTTGTTGCAGCTGATCGACATCCTGTTTGACGCCATTCATTTCATTAATAAATAGTTCTAACCTATCGATCAATTTCGCTATTCGCAATTTCTCCACGTCGCCTTTTATGGATTGTACTTCTTGTTGTAATTCTGCGAGCACCTCGTTAAGATTTTCGATATCTAATTGATCACTTTTTTCGTTCATTTTTTGAATCTCCTTTCGTGATTATCGCCTACTACCTAATGTATGATGCTTTTGATAAACCGTGAAATAACATTAACGTTTTACCTATTAGTTTCATAGTCTATAGGGAGATGACGATCATAATGGAGGTGTGTAAGTGAAATGGCAATTAACCACATAACAGGTGGGCAGGAGTTATTGTGTGTCAATACCGAAAAAGTATATGACTGGGTCCTAAATGAGGCAACATTTGATTTAAATATAGATGGATTGGAATTGCCGATTAATACGGTGACTGGTGCCCAATTAGAATGTGACGATATTGATCTAAATACCGTAACATGTGAGGTTATTCCAGCGGAAGAAGATTCAATTGTTGTGTTAGATCGCGAAGATCAGGTATTTATAATAGATGATGAAGAAGTAACTTTACAAGTTGTCAATATCCGAAAAAGCTTTGATGTCATCGTAAATGCACAACTAATACCAGAGCTTGGTGGGGGTACAGTTGAAATTGGTACGGCTACCTTTTCACGTTGTGAGCAAGTGATACTTTGTGCACCAGAAGGAACAGATATTAATGTATCCTATACTGATTTAAGTTGTTTTGTATGTTCGGTAAATTGTGATACAGGTACAACGACGGAAATCGATGAATTAAATGTAACATTAACAGTACGGATATGCCAAAGCATTCAATCAACACATGAGGTTACAATTGAGTTAGAAGCTGATTTTTGTCAGCCACGTGATATGTTACCAGTTCCTCCTTGCCCAACACCAACGATCCCGGCACAATGCCCAGTTGTTTTTCCTGCTTCAGAACCTGAAATAAGTAAAAAGAAGAAACATGTACTAAGTAAGAAAAAATCGTTCGGAGTAATGAATACGGAACAACAGGTAGTAGAAGAAACGCCACAAATCGTACAAGAAACAAACGAAATAACGGCTGTCGAAGAAGAGCCAAATGAACAAATAAATCCGGAATCGGTATTAAATGAAGAACCATTAAATGAAGCAACTCATTCAGAAGACCTAACAAATGAAGAAGCAACAGAGACAAAAGGAGAGGAATAATCCTCTCTTTTTTGTTACTTGTAAGAAAAGTATATAACCATTGGTATCACAACTTTTATAAGCAAGTATGATAGGAAAAGGTGATTCATCACGTATATTTTAAGAAGCAGGAATGGCTATACATATGAAATTGCCATTTTGAAAGCTAGCTAGGGCAAGTCAACCACTACGGCTGACCGTTTCGCTTTCCTAGGGGCATGCTCTTCAGCTAACGCTAATGGAGTCGAAACGGTCGCCTTCGCTATTCTTGTTCTAAAACGAATAATAGAAAAAGCATATTGGATTTTATTAACCTTATTAGTAATTTCCTATGCCGTACCTTGCACTTTCACAGGGATGACAACTCAAGCTGTCTGATCTGACAAATATTGTAGCACATGTATAAAGCGAAGGCCGCCCCCTTCCACTCCTGTGGAAACTGTTTGACCTGAAGATCCACTTTTTCAAGCGGTTTTGGCTCGAAAAAGTTAGCTGGCTGAAGGGCAAACCCCACGGAAAGGGAAGGGGGCAGCCGGAGCGGTGGTCAAGCTGTTCAAATATTTCATCATTACTACTAAAGTAATAAAGGACCGATGGGGTTGCCGGTCTTTCTTATATTCTACCTATTATATAAATGGGTAGCTCTTAATAGGCTGAGGTCGTTACTGTTTTCCGACTATTCAATATACATATACAAGTACCATTTAATAAAGCCTTATTTAAACAGGAAAGAGGGACAGCAGTGTTTTTTAAAGATAGGACGATTTTAGTTATTGGAGGTACTGGCACAATTGGAACAAGTATAATTGCAGAACTGTTAAAAGACCAACCCAAAAAAATTAAAATATTTAGTCGCGATGAATATAAGCAAAATGTTGTAAAAGAACAATTCAACCATCATAACACACTTGAATTTGTAATCGGAGATGTTCGAGATGAAGATCGAGTAGAAGAGGCAATGACAAATGTAGACTATGTGCTGCAACTAGCTGCAATGAAAAGAGTTGATGCCTGTGAGCAAAATCCAATCGAAGCTGTTCAAACCAATATTATCGGAAATCACCATGTAATGAAAGCAGCGATAGCAAATAAAGTGAAAAAAGTCATTTTCACCAGTTCAGATAAGGCGATTTCTCCCACAAATGCATATGGTGCAACGAAACTAATTGGTGAACGTTTAATAGCAGCAGCAGGAGAAAATAACACCGTTTTTGCAAGTGTCCGTTTTGGTAATGTAATGGGATCAAGAGGTTCCGTTATACCACTTTTTCAGGAGCAAATACGGTCACATCAAAAAATAACTGTAACTGATCCTGATATGACAAGGTTTATGATGACTGTATCACAAGCAACTAAGCTGACTATCAAGGCATTAAAAGAAGCAAAAGGAGGAGAAATATTTGTACTGAAAATGCCTGTTATTCGATTAGGCGATTTAGCTGAAATATTAATCAAACAATCGCAGCAGCAAGTGACTACTGAAATTATTGGCTTAAAGCCAGGTGAAAAAATGTATGAAGAACTGATGACCCATGAAGAATCGTTACATGCATGGGAGTTTTCTAATATGTTTGTGATTCCAGTAGATACAGGCGTCAGCTATGTGCATGCAAAAAAAGCAAAACCAGGCACCTACAGTTCTGCAGAGCAGCAGGCAGTAAGTAAAGAGGAGCTTTATCAACTGTTAACTGGAGCAAACCTGATTTAAGAGGAGGAAATCATGGACAAATTCCTAAAGAATTATTGGTCAATGTATCTCGATTTTCTTCATGATTTTGAATCCTTAACTTACCGTGATTATGAGATTGTTCATTTTTGTCATTTGCCAGCCTTTGTCTTGCCTAACGATCATTTAATGAATCAACTGAAAGAGGGCTTCTATACAAAGTATGCAAAACGAGAAGTGATGTCATCAAAAGATATTCAAGATAAATTTAATGCTTTTACGGCAAAGCATCAAACCAATCAACCTAGATCAGGTGGTAAAGTTGCCATCCATGTAGATAAATTACTCCGATTTCCTAACTTGAGTTTACAAAAAAAATTTTCACCTGCTAATACGATTATGATAACGAATGGATCCAATCAGAAAAATAACAAACGTTCAACAAAAAAGAAAAATCGTGCTCGACCTCTCAATCAAACAGTAGTAACGACAAAACAAAGAAATAAAATAACCCAAATTCAACACACCCCGTTATATTATTTTGGTGAAATAGAAGTAGATGTAGAGTCGGAAGTCAAACAAGTACAACGAAAAGCTAGAGAGATAATAGTTAATCATAAAAACCATCCATTATATAGCAAATCTACTTTTCAAAAATGGTTACTGCAAAACATTTCATCAGTCATCATCTATATGGAAAAGATAGAAAAGTTGTTGGAACAGGTGAAAGTCTCATGTATTGTCGTATCGACTACGCATAGTTTCATCAGTCGGATTCTGGCGGTTGTTGGTTCAAGTAAGGGCATCCCTTCGATTTGTATGCAGCATGGTATTATATCAAGCGAGTTAGGTTATATTCCTAAAATCGCTACAGTAGATGCACTATATGGTCAATATGAGAAAGATTGGTATCAACAGCTTGGAATAGATGAAAATGCTCTCGAGATCATTGGCCACCCCCGATTTGATCAAAAATACAGACAACCTAGAATGAATCGTAATTCGTTTTATCAACGGTTAGGTTTAAATCATAATCGAAAAACAATTATGATTGCTGTCAGGGGAAATGAAGATATTGCTAGATGGCGGAAATTCATTCAAACCCTGAATAATAAGCAAAGGTTTAATATTCTCATTAAAAACTATCCAAGTAAGCAACCACATCAACTAACAAAAGAGTTTTCTAATGTATTAGATACGAAAGGTTTTGGAATTTACGACTTGTTTCCACATGTGAATGCAGTAATAACTTATTCTTCAACGGTAGGGTTGGAAGCAATGTTAAGTAATAAGATAACGTTTGTGCTGAACAAAGATTTCCCTGGAGCAACTGGTTATTTTCAAGGACTAGGAGACCTTATGCAATATGAGCCTCAACAGTTAGCTGAGAAAGTGATTGCGTATTTTACAAAAGCTGACTCCCGGCATTACGCAGAGAAAAAGCGAATCGAGTTTCTTCACCATGCCTATCCAAGTAAGCAGAAATCGATCGATCGATTGCATGAATTAGTTAATCGGTTAATAGTAAAGGAAGGATAATGGATGAATGTTTACAGGGAAAATTATTGGTCACTATATTTAGATTTTGTCGAGGATTTTAAAGATATTGTCTATCGAGGTTATCGCCTATCCTATCTCGTTCATTTTCCTAGTCTTATCCGTCATCACCCGGATATTTGGGGAGAAATGACAAAGCAATCTTTCAAACAAGTTTTACACCACAATGTCACAAGTCGAGAGCAAGTGCAAGCTGTTTTCTCAAATTGTTTAGCAACATGGCCTACACCACAGAAGGTGAGAAATGGGCAGGTCGCTTTCTTAGAAGATTCTCTGCTTCGGATACCACCGCAAGCCTATAAGAATTATTTTAATACAGACCAAACTATATTTATCAAAACCTATAAACATCCACATGATCAAGCTCAGTCAAATGTCTATTATTTACAAGATTATGCATCACGTCATATAGATAAACCAAAAGCAAAAATTAAACAGCAAATACAAACGTTATTACAGCAATTCTCGGCTCATCATCTCTATCAGAATCAGGTATTTCAATATATGTTCTATAAAAAAATCAACTTTGTCATCGATCAAATCGATAGGATGGAGAAATGGATAAGAAAAACTGCTATTTCCGTTGTTGTTATGTCAAGTCCGAATCATTTTGGCAGAGTGATGGCTTTTGTGGCGAAAAAGCATGGAATTCCTACGATCTCAATGCAACATGGCATCATTGGCAATGAGTTCGGTTATTTACCAAAAGTAGCAACCATTGATGCTGTTTATGGTCAATTTGAAAAAGACTGGTATATGGAAAGTGGAGTTCCTGAAGACGAAGTAAAAATAGTTGGACATCCTAGATTTGATCAAAGTCTACAAAAACCAGCCATCACAAAAGCGCAATGGATGAAACAATTAAACTTAGATAAGCGAAAAAAAACATTGCTGTTGATTGTTCGAGGTCAACGCGATCTAGATGAGTGGAAAATAGTAGTAGATCAAGTAGAAAAAACATTAAACCTTAATATCATACTGCGAGATTATCCAAATGATGAACGGCATCCACTATTACTGAATTATTCTACAATAAAATCTACTAAAAACCTTACACTGTACGATATTATGCCACATGTTGATGCCGTTGTTTCTTATGCATCAACGGTTGCATTAGAAGCAATGCTTGTTGGGAAGCCAGTCTTTATTTTGCATACGAAACTACCAAGTTATACGGGATATTATAACGGGATACATTCGCAGGTCCATCGAGATCCAATGAAATTAACAGACATGATTCACTTGTATTTCAAAGAGGCTAAATGGCGAAAATTTGTTCACAAGAATCAAACTCGATTTCTGGCTTATGCTTATCCTGATCAGAGTTCTTCTAGTCAACGTCTGCGAGACTTAGTGGATGAATTAAGGAGAGGAGATATAAAGTGAAAAAATCATTAAGCGAAATTCATGAGTACTGGAAGCAGAATAGTCATCCAGAAAAGTACAATTTAAAAACAGAACGAAGTAGCTTTTTATTAAGTTATGTTGAGAAATATATACAACCAAACGAACGTATTTTGGAAATTGGATGTAATGTAGGGAGAAACCTGCATCATTTATATCAAAATGATTATAAAGAATTAACTGGGATTGAAATTAGTCAGGAAGCAGTGGAACAGCTTCATAAAGTTTATCCAGAATTAGCAGAAAATACCGATATCATTCATGCCCCTGTAGAATCGGTTCTAAAGCATATGGAGAAGGATCGTTATGACCTTGTTTTTACGATGGCGGTTCTGGAACATATTCACCCAGACAGTGAATGGATATTTAATCATATTGCGAGGATAACCAAATCTTACTTGATCACACTTGAAGCGGAGACAGATGAACATTGGCGTATTTTCCCACGTAATTATCGTGACATATTTGAAGGTTTAGGTTTTAAACAAGTGGAGCAATCAACTGGTGAGAGCATCAAACTACCCAAGTATACCCTGCGTATTTTCAAAAAGAAATAGCTTCATACAGCATAACTGATTGGTGAATATAATGATGGGAGGTGTGTAAATGAATTATTTAATTTTATCCAGCTATTTTAGAAACGGTACAAGAAATTCTGGAGATGCCTTAATCACTACTAGTTTAGAAAAGATACTCTATAATTTAAAAGGGAATCACGTAAACATTGATATTGTATATCTTAAAGAAAAACCTCGAATAGCAAAGTTAAAAACAAATTATGCAGCAATACTCTCTCCATCATTACGCATTACGGTAGAAGGTGAAAAAGTTGCCCCGACATATCGTAATGAATACATGGACTTTGCCTTGAAGCATGACATTCCAGTTTATGTAATAGGTGCAGGTTGGAAACAGTATCCGGGAACGAAACAACAATCGTTACAATTACCATTAGCTCAACACGAACAAAAGCTATTTCAGTTAATCAATAAGAATAAAGGGTTGATTTCTACGAGAGATGTGTACACAGAAAATGTATTAGAAAAACATCAAGTCTCGTCGGTTGGGACTACAGGAGATTTGGGATTATTCGATACCGACCTGTTAAATACGCCTCCAAAGCTGCCAAAGAATATCTCCACCATAGCGATCTCTTTGCCACATAATTTTTATCATTTTGACAAATGTCGAGAAATGGCAAGGTATTTGATCCGACAATATGATTGTCCTGTGAAAATATGTTGTCACGGGTACGCAGATGATACTTTTCAACAGATATCCCAGAAATGGCCTGAGCCATCGATTGAGATCGTTGACTTATCAGGAGGTGCCAATAAATTAGATTTTTATAAGGATATTGATTTACACGTAGGATTTCGATTACACGCACATATTTGGTTTTTGCGTAATCGAAAACCTAGTTTACTTTTAGCGGAGGATGGACGCTCAACAGGCCATCTTGAAACGATCAGTGGCCTGGGGTATTCAGTCTCTCCGATATCAGCAAGGGTTTTCTCGGAATTTTTCCCGATTGAAACGGATCAGTTGAAGTCAACTTTTCAACGAGAAGAACCAACTAATGCGATGTATCAATTGTTAGAAGATGAAATCACTTCAGGTTTTAAAGCAACAAAAAATTCCTTAGTCAAAATTGATGCTTTATGGCAGAAAAAAATGAAGCCAATGTTGGATTTGATTCCTTAAATGTTGATGGAAGGGTGATGAATTTGAACATTCTCGTTACAGGCGGAGCAGGTTTTATCGGTCGTTGGGTTGTAGCCAAACTATTAGAGGATCAACATCATGTGTGGGTGTTAGATGATTTATCTAATGGCCGAAAGGAAAATGTAATAGAGTTTGAACAACATCCATTATTTCATGGATTAATAGCAGGTGATATCAAAGATAAGCAACTATTGGAGGAATTGTTTAAGGAACAATTTGATATATGCTATCACTTAGGTGCAAGTATCAATGTGCAGGACAGTATCGACAATCCAGAAACGACTTTTCATAATGATGTGATAGGCACATTTCATGTTTTGGAAGCATGCCGAAAACATTCCGTGAAAATGGTGTTTATGAGCACATGTATGGTATATGATAAAGCGAGTGATGATAACGGTATTAGTGAAACCAATCGAGTAAAGCCAGCTTCACCATACGCAGGCTCCAAATTAGCTGCCGAGAATATGGTACTTTCTTATTATTACGCCTACAGTCTGCCAGTAACAGTGATTCGTCCGTTTAACACGTATGGCCCCTACCAAAAAACCGGTGGCGAAGGTGGGGTTGTTGCGATTTTTATCAAAAATAAATTAACTGGTAAGTCTTTATCCATTTACGGAGATGGAACACAAACACGTGATTTACTCTACGTCGAAGATTGTGCCCGGTTTGTAGTAGAATCCGGTTATGCTGATGAAACGAATGGTGAAATTATCAATGCAGGATTAGGCAAAGATATCAGTATCAATGAGCTCGCATTATTAATCGCTAAAGATAAAAGCCGCATACAACATGTAACACATATCCATCCGCAAAGCGAGATTCCCAAATTACTATGTAACTATGAGAAGGCGAAGAAATTATTAGGTTGGCAGCCAATGTTCAGTTTGGAAGAGGGGATTCAAAAAACAGAAGCATGGATTCAATCGACAAATCTTATTTAAAAGGAAGGATGATTTATGTCTGAGCATACGTTAGCAATTCATGGTGGGAAACCAGTAAGAGAAAGGTATTTACCTTATGGAACACAGTGGATAGATAGCACTGATATACAGGCAGTTCTTAACGTGTTGAAGAGCGACTATCTTACAACTGGTCCAACGATTGAGCTATTTGAACAAAAGATTGCAGACTATGTGGGTGCTAAATATGCCGTTGCTTTTTCGAGTGGCACGGCAGCACTTCATGGAGCATGTTTTGCAGCAGGGATTCAAGAGAATGATCAAGTAATCACAACACCTCTTACCTTTGCTGCTACAGCTAATTCCATTCTCTATCAGGGTGGCAATGTCATATTTGCTGATGTTGATCCCAACACCTACAACATTTCCCCAAAAGAAATTGAGGCACACATTAAAGAGAAAACAAAAGCGATTATAACGGTGGACTTTACTGGTCAGCCAGTAGACTATGATCGAATACGTGCGATTGCAGCAAAGCACTCTATTCCTTTTATTTCAGACGCTGCTCATGCTCTTGGTGCAACCTACCATAAACAACAGGTAGGATCGTTAGCAGATATGACGATGTTTAGCTTTCATCCAGTGAAGCATATTACAGCAGGTGAAGGTGGCATGATTACGACGGATAATCCTAATTATTATCAGAAACTACGAGAATTCAGAAACCATGGCATCACACGGGATGAGGAGCGATTGGCTGTTTCAGGTCAACCTTGGTACTATGAAATGCAGTCACTCGGATATAATTACCGGATGACTGATTTGCAAGCAGCCCTTGGGTTAAATCAGGCAAATAAAATCGAAAGCTTTTTAGCGATAAGAAGAGCTATTGCAGAGAAATATAATGAAGCTTTTCGTGAGTTTGATCAGATTACTTTACCTTATCAGCTTTCTGATACCAATTCGAGCTGGCATCTATATGTCATAAACCTACAATTGGATAAATTAAAAGCGACTCGAACAGAAATTTTTCAAGCATTACAAAAGGAAAATATCGGCGTGAATGTTCATTATATACCGGTATACTTTCACCCCTATTATCAACAGTTAGGGTACCATAAAGGTCTGTGCCCGCATGCAGAAACGTTGTATCAAGCCATGATAACTTTACCACTGTTTCCCAAAATGACAGAAGCGGATGCAGATGATGTGATTGCTGCTGTAAAGAAAGTCCTCTCTCATTATGAGGTGTCATCATGAAAATTGTAGCGATCATTCAAGCTAGAATGGGTTCTACTCGACTACCTGGAAAGGTGTTACGAACAGTGCTTGGAAAGCCGTTGATCAAGTATCAGGTAGACCGGATTCGACATGCTTCTTATTTGGACGAAATCGTGATTGCGACAACAGACAACAGAAAAGATGATGTTATTGTAGAATTTTGCAAATCAGAGAAACTGCATTATATCCGAGGATCGGAAAAAGATGTGTTAAGCCGTTATCATCAAGCAGCAGAAGAAACAGAAGCTGATGTAATTGTTCGTTTAACGGCTGATTGTCCAGTCATAGATGCACAAACAATCGACCATGTTATCAAAGCTTTTGTAACAAGTAAGCATGCCGATTATGCTGCTAATGTTCTTGAGAGGACATATCCAAGAGGCTATGATATCGAAGTGTTTACAAGGCAAACATTAGCGAAACTAAACAAAATAGCATGCCGTAATAGTGATCGTGAACATGTTACTACCTATATCAGAGATCATCCAGATCAATTTGATATCGTTAATGTTCTTCATCATATTGATTATAGTAACTATCGTTTAACGGTCGACACCGTAGAAGACTTTCAATTAATCGAAAAAATCATCCAATCTCTTGAACCAAAGAAGCCATATTATATGTTAGAAGATGTAATTAAATTATTAGAACATTATCCAGATTGGCTAACAATCAATGCGAACATTAAACAAAAGGACTGGTGATAACTTATGCGAGTTGGTATTCGTTCTGATGCATCTAACCAAATTGGTACTGGTCATGTAAGGCGTTGTTTAGTGTTAGCAGAGCAGTTACGAACACAGGGCGTAGAGGTTATTTTCTTTTGTTACCATTTCCCAGGAAATTTAATTAGCTACATTGAAGGAAAAGGGTTCCCAGTTCATGTTTTATCTCATTCGACGATGATCGGCAATTTGCGCTCCAATTGGCGAAAGGATGCAGAAGAAACGATTGAGTTCATTCGACAATATCCTTGTTTTGATTACATTGTAGTAGATCATTATGATTTAGATTATCGGTGGGAGGCTGCAGTAAAACCATTTGCAGACCAATTGATGGTAATTGATGATCTAGCAAACCGCAGACATTACTGTGACAGTTTGCTAGATCAAAATCTGCTTCCAAACAAGGAGAAACGCTATCAACCATTAGTTCGGCCAGATACGGTTTTGCTTTTGGGTCCCCGATACCTTTTATTAAGAGAAGAATTTGTGATGACGAAGCTATATGAGAGGAAGCGCAGCACCATAGCTCGTATTATTGTTTCTTTTGGTGGCAGTGACCCAACTAATGAAACGTATAAAGCTTTAAGAGCTATTACTCAGCTTCAAGATCAACATTGGCAGGTGGATGTAGTTACAGGCACGTCCAACCAGCAAATCAAAGAGCTACGACATTTGGTAGAGCTGCACAAAAATATTCAGTTATATGAACAAAC
Source organism: Gracilibacillus lacisalsi DSM 19029 (assembly GCF_000377765.1). Classification (GTDB taxonomy): domain Bacteria; phylum Bacillota; class Bacilli; order Bacillales; family Amphibacillaceae; genus Gracilibacillus; species Gracilibacillus lacisalsi. The sequence goes on from NZ_KB898664.1 coordinate 87,478, forward strand.
CAATCGTATGTCAGAGTTAATGGCGGAAGCGGATCTTGCAATTGGTGCAGGAGGAACAACAACGTGGGAAAGGTGTTTTATGCAATTACCTGCCATCACCCTTGAAGTAGCGGATAACCAATCTGAAATATTAAATTATTTGCATACTAAAGGGTTTATATATCACTTAGGGAAAAATAGTGAGGTAAAAACTGTAGACATTAAAGAAGCATTATGTCGATTAAGCGATACAACTTCCCTATTACAGCGGATGGCAGATCGGTTAGCTCACTTCAGAGAAAATGTTGATCATCGTTCTGTTTCACGTTTTATGCTGAAGGAGGGTACTAATGACTGATAGTTTTTTGAGAAAGCTCGGAGAAAATGATCTGGAACAAGTGCTAGCTTGGCGAAATAGTGATCATATTAAACAGTATATGTATACTGATAAAGAGATTACTTGGCAGGAACATGTACAGTGGTATGAGAAAGTGTCGACTGATCCTCATCATGATGTTTTCATTTATGTCCAACATGACAAACCACTTGGACTTGTACAATTTTTTGATAAACAAAAGCAACATCAGCGGTGTTACTGGGGGTTCTACATTGGAGAACTTGATGCACCTAAAGGTTCTGGAACAAAAATGGCTTCTTTAGCATTTGCTCACATTTTTAGTCAAGGGATACGAAAAGTCTGTGCGGAAGTAATCGAAACGAATCAACCTAGCTTTCACTTTCATCAAAAGCAAGGTTTTAAAGTAGAAGGTACCTTACGTCAACATGTTATGAAAGATGGTCAATATTATGATGTGTGGACATTAGGTTTGCTTAAGGAAGAGTGGAAAGGAGGAATCTCATGAAGGAAGTAACGATCCACAATCGAAAAATTGGTACAGATTATGAGCCTTTTGTCATTGCAGAAATGTCAGGGAACCATAACCAATCGCTAGAGCGAGCTCTTGAAATAGTAGAAGCAGCTGCGAAGGCTGGCGCAGATGCACTCAAGATTCAAACTTATACTGCAGACACGATGACATTAGAAGTCGAAAAAGGAGACTTTGTTATTTCAGATCCAAATAGTCCATGGGCAAACAAATCGTTATACAATTTATATCAGGAAGCTTATACACCTTGGGAATGGCACCAATCGATTTTTGACCGTTGCCAAGAGTTAGGGATGATCGCGTTCAGCTCACCATTTGATGAAACAGCTGTTGACTTTTTGGAAAACTTACATGTACCTTGTTATAAAATCGCTTCTTTTGAATGTACGGATATTCCATTGATTCGTAAAGTCGCCAGAACCAAAAAACCGATGATTATTTCAACTGGTATGTGTACCGTGGCAGAAATTGAAGAAACAGTCCAAGCAGCCAAAGAAGAAGGCTGTAATGAGATCATTTTACTAAAATGCACGAGTACGTATCCAGCAACCCCAGAAAATAGTCATATTAAAACAATTCCACATATGAAAGAATTATTTCAATGTCCAATCGGTTTATCAGATCACACGTTAGGTAGCGGTGTTGCTGTTGCAAGTGTAGCATTAGGTGCATCGGTAATCGAAAAACATTTTACCCTTTCTCGACAGGATGGAGGAGTGGACGCCCCCTTTTCATTGGAACCAGAGGAATTCCACTTACTAGTCCAAGAAACGAAAAGAGCCTGGCAGGCAATGGGGAAAGTCCAATACGGACCGACGAAAGCAGAGGACCAATCTAAAAAATATCGTCGGTCTATTTATGTTACGGAAAATGTAAAAAAAGGGGAATCATTAACCCGTGATAATATCCGCGTTATTCGTCCTGGATTTGGTTTAGCGCCAAAATACTATGAAATGTGTCTAGGTAAAACTGTTAATCAGCCAATTGAAAAAGGGACCCCATTATCATGGGATTTTATCTAGCTGTTTTAACAAGGCTGTCTCACTCAGCTGAGGCAGCCTTGTTAAATGATTGCATTTTTCACTTCTAATCACAGACAATATTTGGTATGATTTTGTGTGAACGAATGTTATTTTATTTGTTTTCGCTTCACCCATTCATAAATGATGGCATTACACTCATGAAAATACTTGGTTGGTACTTGATGTTTAGAACGATGAACATAGGCCACTTCTACATCTTCTAACCTTTTGCGAAAGATGTTTTGATAGGGATGTACATAATGATCGTTAGCACCATAGATAATTAATAGTGGTACATCAATTTTAGATAGTTGCTGCTCATTGTCATAATCCAAGCCTAATTGATATTGTTGTCGTAACATATCAGCGTTCGTTTTCTTTATTTCCATTTCTATTTCTTTTGCTGCTTTTTTATCTGAAAAATGATTGAAAGCAAGTGCTTTAGCTAGTAAAGGAATCCAATTATTTCTGGCAACTGTTATGCCTATTTTATATTCGGTACGAAGCATTAAGCTTTTCGGTGCGTGGTAAGCCCCAATCATAATAAGTGCTAATGTATGCTCTGGATAAGATATAGCGAATTGTTGTGCGATTAAGCCGCCGTTAGAATAACCACAAACAATGGCTTTAGAGATTTCATTTTCGTCTAACAAACTTTTTACGTCATCTACATACTGAGAAAAAGTTAGTTTTGTATTGGAATGGCCGCTACGGCAATCCCCTCTGTTGTCAAATGTAATAACGGAAAAGCTATGTTGAAGCAATGTTTGGTAACGGAATGTTAAGTGTCCCATTCCTGGCGGAGCGATAAATATGATTGCTGTTCCACTGCCGACTTTTTGATAATAAATTGCAGGATGATTCGTTGTATAAGGCATAATACCATCTCCGAATAAAAAGTATAGGAGGTAATGACGATGAGTATGTTTCTAATAGTTGGAGTTTTAGCAATTATTCTTTTTTTATTCTTGCGAAAACCAATTGTCAAAAAATTAGAGTCTTTCGGAACGTTACAGCTAGACAGTGAAAAACATAAATGGTTAAACAGTCATTGGAAGGCAGGAGGGATATTATTTGGAGTAAATGCGCTTCTTTTTTCTTGTACGATATTGATATTGATTGGCTTAAGCTATTTACTAATTCCATATCTACATATATTTATTATGATTGGTGCTGTAATTATCAGTCTTATTGTTTGGATTAAATTTGCACGTTCCTGGAGTGGATCGAAGCTGAATCAATGGAAGTTTGCTCTCATTGGCAGTAGTTTTTACGCCGTGATGATCATTTTCTTCAGTTATTGGTATGTGACATTAGAGCCTTCATATCCAGGAGAGGATTTATTTATGGCAGGTATCGGGTTAATGATGGCTATTTTTGTTTCATTTGTGGCTTTCTTAACGTGTTTAATCGTGGTTGGTACAGGTAATAATCGCTCCTATCAACGGTTAACAACTGGCTAATGGGGGTAATAAAGATATCAATAAACGGTTTGGAGGAGATGCAATTGATCGTAGCAATTTGCCAAATAATCGCCGATGTTTGTGCAGCCTTAGCAAGTTCTTTTGCAAACAATAGAAACCAGTGAAAATGACCGATTATCGGGACATAGGTCAGGTAAAAACATGCTTGTATCACTCAAGATATGCCATAATGTTAGTAGCGCGGACATTTAGTGCGTTATAGGGCGATATAATACCCATTTTTCGTTGTTGGCGGACATTTAATCCTTTATTTAGTTGTTTTTTGTTAAAATGAGTGTTATTTTCGATGAATAGCGGAATAGATGTCCTCGACGGATCTAAAAACGGTACTTTTGTTACAAATAGCGGAACGAATGTCCGCCTTAAGCCATGTTTGATGAATCGTACAATGCTCCATTCAACCTGGGTAACCTTACTTCACAGTATTTAATCTATTCAAAAGCGTTTAGTCTTGACTAAACGCTTTTTTGTCAACCTTAGAAGATTCTGTATAACATTTTATCGAGAAAAAATGTTATAGTAAACTTATGTATTTTTATGTATGAAGGGGCGTTTTGATTTGGGTAAAGAAGCAGAGCAAATTGCAGATATTGAAAGAGAATTAAGATTTTTATCAGGGATCATCAAACAAAAAGGTCGTGAAATATTAAATAATTATCCGATTACAACCCCACAGTTCATTGCCTTACAATTTTTATTAGAGCAAGGAGATTTAACATTAGGTGAATTATCCAAAAAAATTAACCTCGCTTTTAGTACCACAACAGATTTAGTTGATCGCATGGAAAAGAATGATATCGTGGAACGAGTAAAAGATACCAAGGATCGGCGAGTGGTTCGTATCCACCTATTAGAAAAAGGAAGAAAAATTATCCAGGAAGTAATTGAAAAACGACAGAAATATTTAGGTGAGGTTTTATCGAATGTTAAAGAAGAGGATATGGAACAGTTATCAAGACTATTACATCTCCTCCACCAAGAAATGAGATATCAAACAGAAAATGTAAAATTGTAAAGAGGCGATGATAGTGAAGCAACCAATTGGAGTTATTGACTCAGGGGTTGGCGGACTTACAGTAGCAAGTGAATTAATTCGTCAATTACCGAAAGAATCGATTATTTACTTGGGTGATACGAAAAGGTGTCCATATGGACCGCGCCCGAAAGAAGAAGTGATCCAGTACACTTGGGAAATGGTTCACTTTTTATTAGAAAGAGATATTAAAATGTTAGTTATTGCTTGTAACACAGCAACGGCGTTTACGTTGGAACAGTTAAGAGAAGAACTGTCGATTCCGGTTGTAGGAGTGATTCAACCAGGTGCACGTGCTGCGATTACCCATTCACGTACGGATGAAATAGGTGTGATAGGGACAGAGGGAACGATTAGCAGTAAAGCATATGTCGATACATTAAGGCAAATAAATACAGAGATTGAAGTCCACGATTTAGCTTGCCCACGATTTGTTCCCTTAGTGGAAAAAGGAATCGTACAGGGAGAAGAAGCGGATCAAGTAGTACGAGAAACGTTACAACCATTGAAGCAATTTTCTAATATGGATACACTTATATTGGGGTGTACGCATTACCCAATGATTAAAGCGTTGATTCAAAAGGAGATAGGATCAACCGTTACTGTGATATCGTCAGGAGAAGAAACCGCACGGGAAGTCAGTACCATTTTAGAATATCAAAATAAGCTTTACCAAGGTGAGCAGCCACCACAACATTTTTTCTACACTACTGGTGATGTCGGTGTTTTTCATGAAATCGCATCACGGTGGTTAAATCAGAAAATTGATGCAGTCGATAAGATTGAATTAAATACAGTCAAAAGTCTGGGAAAAGGTGCTATCTACTAGTGACATTAAATAGTAACGTATAAAAAATGTTCGCAATATGTGGAAATAAACAGATAGAAAAGCCAATAACTTGGCATTCTATCTGTTTTTTTGCCAATTTGAACCTTAATACAATCAAGGTACCTTCAAAACAGATTTTCTTATAATAATTGATTTTTAGATTATTTTGGTTGGTCTATTTTAAAAATAAGCTCGTATACATAGTAGTACAAACCATCGTAGGAGGTATCGGTTATGAAAATCGATTTAGCTAAAAAGTATGCAGGGGTTGTATTATTATGTTTGCTTTTGTTAGTGGGTTGTGGCGTTTTTGAAGGAGAACAGACATTAGATCAAATAGATGCACCACCCGAAAATGCAGAATTAACAGATGACTTGGAGAACATTCCGGAGGGTGAAGATGATTCAGAGGCAAATCCGGAAGAAGGCGAAGGTGAAGCTGAAGGAGAAGATCCAGTGGAAGAAGGAGAGACAGAAGGAGAAGACTCAGCGGCGACTACTGAATCAGTTGAAAGAGTTTTATATTTGTTAGATCAAAACGGTTTAGTTGTGCCTCAAGAAGTACAAATGCCAGCTCCAGCATCTAAAGAAGTGGCGAAACAAGTATTAGAATATCTCGTACAGGATGGGCCTGTGACATCGCTATTACCTAGTGGATTTCAGGCAGTTTTACCTGCAGGTACTGAGATTATCGATTTGAACTTAGAAGCTGATGGAACATTAGTGGTAAATGTTTCGGAAGAATTTACAACATATGAAGCAGAGAATGAACAGAAAATTCTAGAAGCTATGACACATACATTAACACAGTTTGAAAATGTAGATAGTGTGAAGTTATGGATCGAAGGAGAAGCGCAAGATTCCATGCCGGTTAATGGCACACCATTAACGGAAGGGTATTCACGAGCTAACGGAATTAACATTCAACAAACGGATGGTGTTGATTTAATGGAAAGTAAGGCGACTACGCTTTACTTTCCAATGCAAGGTGATGAAATGGTCTACTTTGTTCCCATTACACAACATGTTCCGATGAATGAAGAGAACCAATATCAATCTATTGTACAAGCTTTAATGGATGGCCCTTCATTTGATTTACCATTACAGCATTTTGTTAATACTGGCTCACAACTTGCGTCAGAACCTGTTTTTGAAGATGGAGTCCTTTCATTGAATTTTAATGAAAATATATTAGCCAACAGTGCAAAAAGCGTAATCGCCGATGAAGTGATGCAGTCGATCGTCCTTACATTAACTGAACAAGAAGATATCGAGGCTGTTGAGGTCACTGTTGAAGATCATGAAGAAGTGATAAGTGAAAGTGGACAACCATATACAGAACCAGTATCAAGAGATATGGTTACGCCAACTGAAAGTATTTAATCCATTCATTGAATCTACTTGTTTTATTATTCATTATAAAAAACTCGGCACCCGTTTCATTTGATTGGAGCGGGTGTTATCTTTTTAGCTAAATTTCTTATGTATGAAAAACCCATGTACTGAGAAAATATGTTAAGATAGAACAGTATGTAAGGAGGAAATAGAATGCGTGAAACAGGGAGAGAAATAGATCAACTAAGATCAATTGATATTCAAACTAATTTTACTAAACATGCCGAAGGATCTGTTTTAATTACAGTCGGCGATACGAAAGTGATATGTAATGCCAGTGTAGAGGATCGAGTTCCGCCTTTTATGAGAGGGTCAGGTAAAGGCTGGATTACTGCTGAGTATGCGATGTTACCTCGAGCAACAGAAACGAGAAACATCCGTGAGTCATCAAAAGGTAAAGTATCCGGACGAACCATGGAAATTCAGCGTTTAATCGGACGATCACTACGTGCGGTGGTAGACTTAGATGCTATCGGAGAACGTACGGTATGGGTCGATTGTGACGTGATTCAGGCAGATGGTGGTACACGAACTGCATCGATAACTGGAGCGTTTGTCGCGGTTGTACATGCACTAGGTAAATTACTAGAAGAAGAAAAAATAAAGTCATTACCAATAACAGATTATCTTGCAGCTATCTCGGTTGGGGTACTACCAGATGGAACGGAAATTTTAGATCTAGAATATTCTGAGGATGCCCAAGCACATGTCGATATGAATGTGGTGATGACTGGTAAAGGCGAATTTGTAGAACTCCAAGGTACGGGGGAAGAAGCAACATTTACAAGTACACAATTAACGAAAATGTTAGCTCTTGCTGAAAAAGGTTTAAAAGAGATTTTTAAAATCCAAGCAGAGGCAATCAAACCTTATCAAGATAACATAGAATAATCCTAGGGGAGCTTTTTCATATGAAAGAATTAATAATCGCAACAAAAAACGAAGGAAAAATGAAAGATTTTAAACGCTTATTTGACCCGTTAGAAATAAAAATATCTTCTTTATTAGATTTGGCAGAGCCAATTGATGATATTGAAGAAACGGGTACAACCTTTGAAGAAAATGCGGCAATAAAAGCAGAAGCGATTTGTGAAAAATTCAATATCCCGGTCATTGCTGATGACTCAGGAATAGAGATTGATGCACTTCAAGGTGCACCAGGTGTATATTCAGCCAGATATGCTGGTGAGGAGAAAGATGATAAAGCCAATCTGGAAAAAGTACTAACTGAAATGGAAAATGTACCACAAGCTGAACGTACAGGCCGTTTTGTATGTGTATTAGCTATCGCTCAACCAGGAAAACAAACGGTCTTTAAACGTGGAGAATGTGAAGGAACGATTGGTTACCAAGCAATTGGTAAGAACGGTTTTGGATATGATCCGATCTTTTACCCAACTGGCAGCTCTAAAACAATGGCAGAAATGACTCCAGAAGAAAAAAATCAAATAAGTCATCGCAAAAAAGCGTTAGATAAAATGGAAAACTGGGTAAAGCAGTTGTAAGAGGGGTGGAGACATGCCAAAAATTTTAATACTTAGTGATAGTCACGGTTGGACTAGTGAAGTTTCTGAGATAAAAGCTCGGCACCAAGACGAAGTCGATGCGATGATCCACTGTGGCGACTCAGAGTTAGAAGCAGATAGTGAAGAACTTGCAGATTTCCAAGTAGTTCAAGGAAACATGGATATGGATTTCCGTTTGCCAGAAGAAATTGATTTTCAAGTAGGAAAATTACATTTTTTTGTTACACACGGTCACTTATTTCAAATTAAATCAACATTAATGCCAGCATCCTATCGAGCAGAAGAGTTAGGTGCCAATGTCATTTGTTTTGGTCACTCACATGTTGCTGGCGCTGAAAAAGTAAAGGATCAATTATTCATTAATCCAGGAAGTATTCGCCAACCGCGAAGCGCACATCCTGGATCATATGTAATCCTGACAGCAGATGAACAATTAGAAAATATTGATATCCGTTTCTACACAAAGGATCAGCAGGAAATTTCCAGTCTTGCCTATCAAACTTCGTTAACATAAGTAACAAGCCAGCAGATATTGATTCTGCTGGCTTGTTACGAGTATGTTATAATAAATTTATAATTTTATGTTGACAATCCTAGCGTAAGTTTATATAATGGTACTTGTCCGTTAACGAGATACATAATAAAAATACATAGAAATGCGGGTGTAGTTTAGTGGTAAAACCTCAGCCTTCCAAGCTGATGTCGAGGGTTCGATTCCCTTCACCCGCTCCATGTCCCAGTAGCTCAGCAGGATAGAGCAACAGCCTTCTAAGCTGTGGGTCGGGAGTTCGAATCTCTCCTGGGACGTTTGCCAAAGCCTCACAATGATAATCATTGTGAGGCTTTTTTGTTCTCTGTGTAAGTAACGAAAACGCCAGTCAAGACTATCTTAATTTAGATCCATGAAAATCAAAGACTAATGAATAGCTGAAGATATATTTTTACCGAACGCTTTTGTAAAAATAATTTCCAAACTCTTTAGTAATAAATAAAAAATAATACTAGCACCAGGATAGACAATAAAAGTACCTAAATCATACAATATTGGATAACCCTCTATTATGTTTATAATCTTCATGATTAAACCAACGATACCACCGGCGATAGCATAATTAACCCAACGCACTCCTCTATTGATTTTATCAATTATTATAGATGCAGGTATTCCGATAAGTAAGAAAAAAGGGAATGAATACCAATAAACTATGAAAAACGTAATTAAGAATGAGGAGCCTGTTATATAAGTAAGAGTTGAACCAGTAATTTTATCGAATGCTAAAAAAGAAAAGTAAAGGATACATGGTGCAATTACAGATGTTATGATCCTTTTCATTTTATTCCTCCTAACATGTACAACATAACATAGAAAATAAACATTTACGAAATATGTTAGCGACAGTTAATGATCCGGTGTTTGACTGTTTGTTAGTTAGTGCTCTCAATAATTCCTATACTAGAATTAAAAGATTTAACGGTACTTAAAAACTTTGGATTCATGCAAATTTTAAATGAAATGGGAGGATATTCGCTATTTATGTCGAATTTATAGAATAGCAAAAGAAAGATCGTTTAAAACTTAAATGTGAATAAACAGTAGCTTTCGAATTTATGTGGAAGGAGTTCGGATCTATGTCGGATCGCCATCTCCTCCTTGCTACTACAATCTTTTTGAGGATGACCGTTCAAGATTGTATACTGCTGATTAGTAGGGTAAAAAAATATGTAACTTATGTAATGAGATACAGACGGGCGCCCATCTGTATCTGCAAAGGAGGTTATAAATTATGCGATACACTAAATCATTAAATTAATAGCCGTAACCACCACCGAAGGAAGCACCAATAATAATTAAGAGGATGAACAATACTACAATTAATGCAAAACCTCCACCGTAACCAGCTCCATATCCACTCATCGTAAGAAACACCCCCTTTAAACTCAGATAATGCATACTATGTTTTATTTTCAAAAGTTGTAACGGACAGCTGTCATCCAAATTCGAAATAAATTGAATAAGAAATGATCTTAACAATTTTTTCCTAGACGGTATCAAATTAGAGGTGAAATCTAACTAGTACTGATCGGTAATAGCTTTTGAGTCAATATTATGTAAAAGATTTATTGGATTATTTTTCTCATTTATTTAGAGGACCTAACTAAATCGTGAGGTCCTCTAAATAAGTTATTATCTACCTTGATTACCCATATTTGTTACATTGGAAAGTAATCTTTGAGCTTGTCCTTGCCCTCGACCATTCATCATACTATATGCAGCAATACCGACTCCGATGGAACCAAGTACAGATAGCCATTGGATATTTCTCACCCTAAACACCTCCGAAAGATATGTTGGCTTTAGATAGCCTCTCATATTTTTTGGAGATTGGATGAAAACATGTATGGGAATCATTTCTCATTAATAAAGAAACCATGGGAATGATGGAGGAACATACAGATACTAAATCTTATAAAAAGAATGGAATAAATGGCTTTTAAAGGAGTATCAACTTGCTAAGTATCTGTGTGAAATACGTGACTATTGGATTATTTTCTATCCTTAGAGGGATTGCGCAGATCCTTCACAACTAATAAGCAAGTAATAATGATAAAAATAATCATGGTTATTTGCGTGAGAGTGTGTTCCAAAGCTTGATGAATGCCAATGGAGAATCCAGTTAACAAAATAAATAGGTACGTTAGTTGGTGTAATTTCATTTTTAAAATGGTGTTGAAGTAACACCAAAATTCACCTCGTTTCGGTTCAAACTTTATTTGCTTTATTTGTTATAATAAGAAGAAAAAGGCTGGTGATGATCAATCAAAGCTGTTTTATTCGATTTAGACGGCACTTTGCTAGACCGAGATTCGTCGATAAATATTTTTGCTGAAAATCAATATAATAAATATTATAAAGCTTTACAACATATAGATAAAGACTTGTATATAAATTGTTTTACCGAACTGGATAACAGAGGGATGGTCTGGAAGGATAAAGTGTACCAACAGTTAGTTAAAGAATTCTCCATTACGGATTTAACATGGAAAGAGTTGTTAGATGATTATATAAGTCGGTTTTGTTATAGTTGTAAACCATTCTCTAATCTACATCAAATGCTGAACAGATTAAAGAATATGAACATAAAACTCGGGATGATCACAAATGGAAAAGGCACGTTTCAAAGGGATAGTATTAATGCTTTAGAAATTGATAAATATTTTTCAATCATTTTAATCTCAGAGTTAGAAGGGATAAAAAAACCAAACCCTAAAATTTATGAAAAAGCTCTACAACATTTGCAAGTCCAACCGCATGAATGTTTTTTTGTTGGAGATCACCCCGAAAATGATATAAATGCTGCCAAACGAGTTGGTATGCATACGATTTGGAAATATACTTCTGGTGTTACATGTGATAGTGCAGACTTTGTTATTGACGATTTAAATGAAATTCCGATTATTATGAAGGACTTTCAACACGACTAAGTATGTTAAAAAGCTCTTCCCCATGATCATCATCAACAATTAAAATTCATCCAGTCCTTCGCTATATCTGATGCTTGAGTAATATTAGAATAAACTTTATAATAGTATCTACTATCATAAAGAAAAGGCAGGTGAGATAATGGAAGAAGAAAGGGAAAACATCATTATTTTTCCTAAATGGAAGGATAATTTAGAAGGTAAAGCGAAAACAGCAATGCAGGAAAATCGTTTTCAGGAAGCTTATGACTATTTCCATCAATTAACGGAAAATGGTGTCCGATCACATGAAGTAATGACAGGTAAATTAATATGCATGATGGAACTTAACATGCATGATGAAGCGGAAGATTTATGTGAAGAACTAATCACCAAGAAAGATGATTATTTTGCTTCTTATGTACATATTTATGCCACATTATTATTTCAGTCAAGCAAGTATAATGAAGTGATGTTTCTAATTGATGAGGCTTTGACGCAAACAAATATTCCTTCTCATATTAGAGATCAATTACGACATATGTATCAGCTAAGTAAAGAATTACAGCAACAGGAAGATAAAAAATCATACATAGAAGTTCAGAAACAGTTAGAGGAAGCCATTGAACAGAAAAATGACCGTCAGCAATGGTATATGGTGAAGCGCTTACTTCAGTTGGAGGTATATCACGATAAAACTTTTTTTAGAGGGATGTTAAAGAATCCCGAAATTCATCCAGTAGTAAAGACGGCGTTATTAGAATATTATCAGAAAGTACAACCAGATCAACCGATACATATAGAAAAGTTTCAATTGACAGATGAAATACATATAAAAGAATTGGACGATATTTTACCTGTTTCCTTTATAACAGGTGTTACCCATTGGTTAGATCATGTACAACAACAAGACCCTACCAAATTTCAAATGATTCAATTCATATTAGAACGCTTTGCCTATGTATACACCCCTTTTTTACCACAAAAGGAAAACTATCAACTTTTAGCGGAGTCGCTGTTGTATTATGTTAGCAGAAGTTTCCAATTATTCGACGAAGAAGACGATCGCCAGGTTTCTGTTATCAAGGAACATTATTTGAAAATGATTGATATATCAGAGACACTTTATGGAACAATTTTAGACGTTTAATGCCTGGTGATAAAATTCATTGCAAAAAAAATACTACATACGTTATTATTATTGAAAGCAAATGCAATTATGTTATAATAAGATGGTTGCAATTTGCGTTCGGTCTATTATAGGATGGTATATTGAATGAACGTCAAATATACAGATTTTTTTATGTTGGAGGGAATTTAGAATGACAGCAAAATGGGAAAAGCAAGAAGGTAATGTCGGCGTCTTAACGGTAGAGGTAGATGCAGACAAATTCGATAGTGCTTTAGACCAGGCCTTTAAGAAGGTTGTAAAACAAGTACAAGTACCTGGTTTCCGTAAAGGTAAAATGCCGAGGGGAATGTTCGAAAAACGTTTTGGTGTAGAATCATTATACCAAGATGCTGTAGATATTATTCTTCCTGGTGAATACACAAATGCAGTAGAGGAAACTGGAATCGAACCAGTAGATCAGCCAGAAGTGGATATCGAACAAATCGAAAAAGGTAAAAACCTTATTTTTACTGCTAAAGTTACCGTGAAGCCTGAAGTACAACTTGGCGATTACAAAGGACTTGAAGTAGAAGAAGTAAGCACAGAAGTAACAGATGAAGATGTAGAAGAAGAAATCAAAAAGCAACAAGAACAACAAGCTGAACTTGTTGTGAAAGAAGAAGGCGAAATCGAAAATGGTGATACTGCTGTAATCGATTTTGAAGGCTTTGTTGACGGAGAAGCATTTGAGGGTGGTCAAGCAGATAACCATTCATTAGAAATTGGTTCTGGCTCTTTCATTCCAGGCTTCGAGGAACAACTAGTTGGTAAGAAAGCGGGAGAAGAAATAGACGTAGAGATTACTTTCCCTGAAGAATACCATGCAGAGAACTTAGCTGGAAAAGATGCTACTTTTAAAGTGAAAATCCATGAAATTAAAGCAAAAGAACTTCCAGAATTGGATGATGAATTTGCTAAAGACGTGGACGAGGAAGTAGAAACACTTGATGAGTTAAAAGAAAAAACAAAGAAACGTCTTCAAGAACAGAAAGAAAACGAAGCTGATGCTAACAAACGTGAATCTTTAGTTCAACAAGCGTCTGAAAATGCAGAAGTGGAAATTCCAGAAGCTATGGTACAATCTGAATTAGATCGTATGCTTCAAGAATTTGAACAAAGATTACAAATGCAAGGCATGACATTAGACATGTACTTCCAATTCTCTGGCCAAGATGAAGATGCGTTAAAAGAGCAAATGAAAGAAGATGCTGGAAAACGTGTGAAAACAAACTTGACGTTAGAAGCAATTGCTGCTGCTGAAAATGTAGAAGTAACAGATGAAGATGTCGAAAAAGAATTAGAATCTATGGCTTCTATGTACAATATGGAAGTGGATCAAATCAAACAAGCGCTTGGAGGAAACACTTCAGCTCTTCAAGAAGACTTGAAATTCAAAAAAGCAATTGATGTCCTTGTAGATAATAGTAAATCAAAATAAACAGTATAAGAAAACAAGGTGCGAAAAGCCGTACCTTGTTTTCTATACACATTTAACCTTCATCCTGCCAAACTATACAGCCCCATTTTTTTTACACAAATAATTGATGAATGAAATAGAAGGATATACATTTGGTAAGACTAACATATACATAAAGAAAACTCTTCTCCTATAAAAGGCAAACTATTTGTAATCGACTTAAAAGACTGATACTCTTTACAAACGTGAAAAAGTGTATTACTTTTTTATTTTGGAACAATTTGATATGATTGCCTAAAGACGAAAAGTGTTTAATCGTTTTTATGAATTACAGGAGATATTTTTTGAACAAGGGGTGAATGTCATGTATAAATTTAATGAAGAAAAAGGTCAATTGAAATGTTCATTCTGTGGAAAAAGCCAAGACCAGGTTCGTAAGCTAGTCGCTGGACCAGGTGTTTATATATGTGATGAATGTATTGAACTTTGTACAGAGATTGTGGAAGAGGAATTAGGTACAGAAGAAGAAGTGGAATATAAGGATATTCCAAAACCACAAGAAATCTGTGAAATTCTAGATGATTACGTTATCGGACAGCAAAAGGCAAAGAAAAATTTATCAGTAGCCGTATACAATCATTATAAACGTATCAATTCACCAAAATCGAAAGATGACGTAGAATTGGCGAAAAGTAATATCGCAATGATTGGTCCTACGGGTAGTGGTAAGACATTGCTTGCACAAACACTTGCACGTATTTTAAATGTGCCGTTTGCTATAGCAGATGCAACATCATTAACAGAAGCAGGTTATGTAGGGGAAGACGTTGAAAATATCTTATTAAAGCTTATTCAAGCAGCTGATTATGACGTTGAAAAAGCGGAAAAAGGTATTATCTACATTGATGAAATTGATAAAGTTGCTCGTAAATCAGAAAACCCATCCATTACACGTGATGTTTCTGGTGAGGGTGTGCAACAGGCATTATTAAAAATTCTTGAAGGCACAACAGCTAGTGTACCTCCACAAGGTGGAAGAAAGCATCCACATCAAGAATTTATACAAATTGACACTACTAATATTTTATTCATTTGTGGTGGAGCATTTGATGGTATTGAACAGATCGTGAAGCGTCGACTTGGTAAGAAAGTTATTGGTTTCGGTGCTGACGCTGACAACCAGGAATTAGATAAAGCGACGCTACTTTCAAAGGTACTTCCAGAGGATTTATTACGCTTTGGTTTAATTCCAGAATTTATTGGACGTCTGCCAGTTATCGGAAGCTTAGAGCCACTGGATGAAAAAGCACTAGTGGATATTTTAACAAAACCAAAAAATGCTTTAGTAAAACAGTTTAATAAGCTTTTCGAAATTGATGACGTTGAATTGGAATTTGAAGAGGGTGCACTGGAAGCTGTTGCTCAAAAAGCAATTGAAAGAAAAACAGGTGCTCGTGGTTTACGATCCATCCTCGAAGGCATTATGTTAGATGTTATGTTTGAACTGCCTTCCCGTGAAGATATTAAGAAGTGTATCATCACGAAAGAAACAGTTACACAAGAAAATGGTCGTCCAAAATTAGTCCATGAAGATGGAACAGTTCTCGACCTTGAATCTCCAAAAGAAAGTGCGTAAATAGGGCGTCAGAGCTGACCGTGATATATGACAGCACAATATTGCAGAAAAAATCCCTTGTTGTTCAACAAGGGATTTTGTATTGTTTTATCACCATAGGTAAAACTAATAAAAAGTACTTTTAGATTTACAAAAAAACGAAACTTCTTTAAACTTATAACAACAGAAGAAACATTCAATGGTACTAGGTATTATGCATATCATTTTTATTGGCTATAGTATAAAACGAACGAAGGCTTTCGCCAAAAGATATGGTGATCACTTTTTGTTTGGATACATAAGAACTAGTAGCTTTGACGGAGGTGCCATATGACAGAATCAAAATTTATACATATTCCATTATTGCCATTACGGGGGTTAATTGTATTTCCAGGTATGGTGATTCATCTGGATGTAGGGCGAGAAAAATCGATTCAAGCGTTAGAGAAAGCAATGATGAATGATCAGCACATATTTCTTGCTGCTCAAAAAGAAAGCGCCATAGATGAGCCGAAAACAGATGATATTAATACGATTGGTACGGTTGCAAAAGTTAACCAAATGCTAAAATTACCGAACGGAACGATGAGAGTCTTAGTAGAAGGGTTGTACCGTGCTGAAATTCAACAATTTATTAATGAAGAGAAGCAATTTTTTGTTGAAATTGAAGAAGTAGAGGATATACATCAGAAAAAAGCTGAAGAAGATGCGTTAATGCGTACATTGTTAGAGCAATTTGAGCATTACACTAAAATTTCAAAGAAAGTCAGCAAAGAAACGTTGGCAAGTGTGACAGATATTGAGGATCCTAGCCGTTTTGCTGATCTTGTTGCTTCACATATAACCTTAAAGATGTCAGACAAGCAAGAAGTACTGGAAACGTTAGATGTTACGAAACGTCTCCGTAAGTTACTGGAAATCATCTCTAACGAAAAAGAAGTATTAGAATTAGAACGAAAAATCGGACAACGTGTTAAAAAATCGATGGAAGAAACCCAAAAAGAATATTACTTACGTGAACAGATGAAAGCCATCCAAAGTGAACTGGGTGATAAAGACGGTAAGACTGGTGAATTAGCAGCATTAAGAAAAAAGCTAGAAGAAAAAGACTTGCCTGAACGGATTGTGGAACTGATAGAAAAAGAATTAAACCGATATGAAAGAGTGCCACAAAGCTCAGCTGAAAGTTCTGTGATACGTAATTATATTGATTGGGTACTGTCATTACCTTGGACAGAGGAAACAGAGGATAATCTGGATATAAACCATGCTGAAAAAATTCTAGATGAAGATCATTATGGATTAGAAAAGGTTAAAGAACGCGTTCTGGAGTATTTAGCAGTTCAACAGCTAACCAATTCATTGAAAGGCCCAATTCTTTGTTTAGTTGGACCACCAGGTGTTGGTAAGACATCTCTAGCCAGATCTGTGGCAAGATCGATTGATCGCCATTTTGTCCGGATATCACTAGGGGGTGTCCGGGATGAAGCGGAAATCCGAGGTCACCGCCGTACCTATGTTGGTGCAATGCCAGGCCGCATTATCCAAGGTATGAAAAAAGCTGAAACCATTAATCCAGTCTTTTTGTTAGATGAAATTGACAAGATGTCTAATGATTTTCGTGGAGATCCTTCGGCTGCCATGTTGGAAGTATTAGATCCTGAGCAAAATAATACCTTCAGTGACCATTACTTGGAAGAAACGTATGACCTTTCTAAGGTTATGTTCATTGCTACAGCTAATAACTTGGCAACTGTACCACGACCTTTACTTGACCGTATGGAAGTTATTTCGATCGCAGGTTATACCGAATTAGAAAAATTACACATTGCTAAACAACATTTATTGCCGAAACAATTAAAAGAAAATGGTCTAAAAAAAGGGCATATGCAGATGCGTGATGAAGCCTTATTAAAGCTTATACGTGTGTATACGAGAGAAGCGGGTGTACGTGGTTTGGAACGTCAACTAGCTTCTATTTGCAGAAAGGCAGCTAAGATCATTGTTTCTGGTGAAAAACAACGCGTCATCGTTACGGAAAATCAATTAGAAACGATTTTAGGTAAGCCGAAATTCCGCTATGGTATGATGGAGGAAGAAAATCAAATTGGTGCTGCCACAGGATTAGCCTATACCGCTGCGGGTGGTGACATTTTATCGATTGAAGTTAGTATCTCAAAAGGGAAAGGAAAACTAACGTTAACTGGTAAGTTGGGCGATGTTATGAAGGAATCAGCACAGGCTGCTTTCAGTTATATTCGTTCAAGAGCAGATCAATTAAAAATAGATCCGGATTTCCATGAAAAATATGATATTCATATTCACGTTCCAGAGGGTGCTACACCAAAAGATGGACCATCAGCTGGTATTACGATGGCAACGGCACTGATCTCCGCTTTAACGGGAAGAGCGGTTCGAAAAGAAGTAGGGATGACAGGAGAGATTACTTTAAGAGGTCGAGTACTGCCAATTGGTGGGCTAAAAGAAAAATCATTAAGTGCACATAGAGCAGGTATTACAACCATTATAATTCCAGCAGATAACAAGAAAGATTTGGAAGATATACCTGAAAGTGTTCGGGAAGGTTTAACGTTTGTTCCGGTTGACCATTTAGATACAGTATTAGAATATGCATTATTGGGGGAGAACGATGAAAGTCAATAAAGCAGAAATCGTCATTAGTGCGGTGTCTGAAAAGCAATATCCAAAGGATCGTTGGCCGGAAATTGCCTTAGCCGGACGTTCAAACGTAGGGAAATCGTCTTTTATCAATAAATTGATCAATCGGAAAAATTTAGCTCGAACATCTTCAAAGCCTGGAAAAACGCAAACATTAAATTTTTATAATATTAATGATGCCTTTTACTTCGTGGATGTCCCTGGTTATGGCTATGCCAAAGTATCAAAAAAAGAGCGAGAAAAATGGGGTAAGATGATGGAAGAATACTTCTCGCTCCGTGATACATTGAGGCTGACTGTGTTGATTGTAGATATCCGTCATAAACCAACAGAAGATGATGTGATGATGTATGATTTTCTTAAGTATTATGAGATTCCTGTATTAGTAATCGCAACGAAACTGGATAAAATCCCTAAAAACAAAAAAGCAACCCACTTAAAAAGAGTGATTGATACACTTGAACTTGACCCTGAGGATAGTGTCATTCCTTTTTCCGCTGAAACTAGTGAAGGAAAAGAGCACGTGTGGAGTTATTTATCTAATTATCTCAAGTAGATCAATAATCGAAGAAGTATTTATCATAAAGTTGTTGAAAGACAAAAAACATAAGAAATCGAGGAAAGTGTCCATCATAAAGCTGATGAAGGACAAGAAACACGAGAAATTGAAAAAAGTGTCCATCATAAGGCTGATGAAAGACAAAAAACATAAGAAATTGAAAAAAGTGTCTATCAAAAGGTTGATAAAAGTCAAAAAATATAAGACATTAGAAAGTCTCTATCAGTACTTATACAAAAAAACCGAGCGTTATTGCTCGGTTTTAGTAACTTTTCTTTGCTTGTGGTAAACAGTTAGGAATGCTGCACTGATTACTAATATTATTCCGATGACTTGTAAAAATTGTAAGTTGTCATTAAAAATAATTACACCAATCAAAACGGCAATGATCGGCTCCATTGCTCCTAGAATGGCAGCTTTACTTGATTCGATGCGAGTAAGACCAAACGTATAAAGTGTATAGGCACCAATCGTGGATATAATAACGATTCCACCGATATTTAGCCAGACTTCAGCTGATTGAAAAGCCTCTGTCTTCTCCCATAACTTACTAGTTGGCAAAATAAAAATACTTCCCATACATAACGCATAAATGGTTGTTGTAAGAAAATTATAGTGCCTGCTAACTTGTTTACCAATAATACTGTATAAACCACAGAAAAAGGCAGACAATAAGCCCAATACGATACTAATGAATGGAATTTGCATATTTCCAATTGGTATTAGTTGAATAGCCAGTGAACAACCAAAAATCGTCAATGCTAGTGAGGTAATTTTCCTGCTTGTAATGGCTTCTTGAAAGAAATATTTAGACAATACGGTAACAAAAACAGGAGCAGTATACAATAGTACAACGGCTATGGATAGTGACGTCTGTTTCATCACTGTAAAGTAACACCAATTGAAAAAAACAATACTACATACCCCTAGTCCGACAAAGTGAGGGATATGTTTCCATTGAATTCGTAACTTCCTTGGAGCAAGAATGGCGATAAGCGGCATTAAAATGATGGTAGAAACAGTTAAACGGATTGCGACGATTTCCCATGCAGTAAATCCTTCGTTATACAATCCATCCACAAATAAGCCTGTCAAACCCCAAAAGCTCGCTCCGATTAATGTAACGAAATAAGCCAAATAGTTCTTCATACTTTCACCTTCTTTTCTCTCTATATTTTCAAAGGCTTCTGTATTCAGAAAGCATAGCCATCATAGCACATATTATTTTTTTTTCAACAGCAAATACAAACCTAATCCAATTAAAACTACTGGCCAAAAACGTTCAATCCAGCTCATAAGTTGATGGATCCAGCTAAACCAACCTGGCTGATTATCAGCGAAGATGGCAAAACCGGAAATAATTAATAATATGATACCAGGAATAAATCCTTTTTTTGTTTTAAAAGCACGAGCTAAAAAGGCTATACCGATAATCATGGTATACATTCCCCAATGATCAATCCAAAATGGATAATGGGTGAGAGCATGAAAATGGATCCCTAGTCCAAGTAATAGAATACCGGGGAAAACATTTTTAAAATCTTTAGCTGAAAAAGCATGAATGAGAAAAGCTGCCCCTACCAAAATTAATAAAGTAGGCCATGAGTAGAAATCTGTAAAGATAGGAAGTCGTAATTCCCTAAGTAAGAAAAAGACTCCGATTCCAATCAATAAATAAGCTACAAGACCATTATTTTTCAAAAATAAACACTCCTAGATAATAATTATTATTAATTTATATTCATTTTCTTGATAAAATATATTGAATATGATAAAGTACTAATGAATTCAAAATCACATAACAACAACTTTCATTCTATCATAGATGATTAATAAACTGTTCATAAAATCATCACGATTTCGACATGAAAACATGTTATAATGATAATACTTATGTGTTAGGCTTTTGCTTTTTTGGGGGTAGATACAGTGCATATTTTAGCAGCGAGTATAAATTATAAAACAGCTCCTGTTGAAGTGAGAGAAATGCTAGCATTCCGTGAGGATACGATTACTGATGCAATGACAGAATTAAACAGCAGAAAAAGCATATTAGAGAATGTCATTATTTCTACTTGTAATCGCACGGAAATATATGCGGTAGTTGATCAGCTTCATACAGGAAGATATTTTATCAAACAGTTTTTGGCCGACTGGTTTGATATCGAAAAGGACGCATTCGCACCACACCTGATTATGTATGAAAACGAAGCAGCAGTGGAACATCTATTCCGCTTAAGCTGTGGATTAGAGTCCATGGTAATGGGTGAAACGCAAATTCTCGGTCAAGTAAAGCAAATCTTTTTAGATGCGCAAAAACGAAAATTGACTGGTACTATATTTAATGAGCTATTTAAGCAAGCAATAACGATCGGTAAAAAAAGCCAACGGGAAACATCCATCAATGAGAATGCTGTATCAGTGAGCTATGCAGCAGTAGAACTAGCCAAAAAGATTTTTACTGATTTACAAGAAAAGCATATTGTCATTATTGGTGCTGGCAAAATGGGCGAATTAGCTGCCAAAAACATCTATGGTTCTGGGGCAGAGCAGGTGACCGTTGTGAATCGTACTGTGGAGAAGGCAGAACAATTGGCAAGCCAATTTAATGGTGTCGCAAAATCAACTGCTGAGCTTGAGAACACTTTGGTGCAAGCTGATATTGTGATCAGTTCTACGGGAGCGAATGACTACATGATTACTAAAGATCTGTATCAACGTGTAGAAAAAAAGCGTAAAGGTCGTCCGTTATTTCTTGTTGATATTGCTGTACCAAGAGATTTAGATCCAGCTTTGGAATCTGTAGATAATGTATTCTTGTATGATATCGATGATCTCCAAAATGTGGTGGATGCTAATCTAGAGGCTCGAAAAGAAGCGGCCGAAGTTATTGAACTGTGGATTGAAGAAGAAATTGTTGCATTCAATGAATGGCTACAAACACTTGGTGTTGTACCGGTTATTACTGCATTACGTGAACAAGCATTATCGATTCAACAAGAGACTATGAAAAGTATTGAACGCAAAATGCCTAACCTAACAGAACGTGAACGTAAAGTGTTAAATAAACACACAAAAAGTATCGTCAATCAATTACTAAAACAACCTATCTTGCAGGCGAAAGAATTTGCTGGCCAAAAAAATGCAGAGCAAGCATTAACCTTATTTATGCAAATCTTTGATATTGAAGATCGTGTCAAAGAAGAAGTGAAAAAAACAGAAAATGATAAAGTGATTACTTTTGAAAAAAATAAGGATAGCATTATACAGAAACTACAAAATGTGTCGACACATTAATCGGGTGGTTTTCCCAATATGTTCGAAGAGAGATTTTTACAAGAAAGTGTATTATTACTCTATGGCTTGACTGTTATTATTTATTTTATAGATTTTCTGTACCATAACCGGAAAGCGAATCGTATCGCTTTCTGGTTGCTTGCAATGGTTTGGCTTTTTCAAACCATTTTTTTATTAACAGAAATTTGGAAAACATCAAGTATACCGATACAGACCTTAAATGATGGGTTATATACGTATACCTGGATTATTATTACGTTTTCGTTAATCGTTCATCGAATGTTCCGACTGGAATTTTTTATGTTCTTTATCAGTGTATTTGGCTTTTTTATCATGATTATCCATACATTACGATCGATGCAAATCACGGATTCTACCCAGATCCCATTGGTATTAGATGAAATGCTTTTTGCGCATATTGTACTTGCGCTCGTATCCTATGGTCTGTTTACCATTTCTTTTATTTTAGCTTGTCTATACTATATGCAATATAAATTTCTTAAACAGAAAAAAGGGTATAAATGGTTACGAAGATTCCAAGACTTAGAAGGATTGGAGAAAAGAGCATTTCAATTGATTGGATTGGGCGAGCCCCTACTATTGCTATCGATTATTCTAGGTGTCGTATGGGCTTACATGACCAACACAGAGTTTTACTGGGGTGATAGTAAAACACTCGGTTCCATCATTGTGTTAGTCATTTATGCTGGCTATTTATACATGCGAATTCAAAAGGGTTATCAAGGTAAAGCTATTTTAAGCTGGAATATATTCGCATTTCTCGTTTTATTAATCAACTTTTTCCTGTTTAACAGTTTATCGAACTTTCATATGTAACAAAACACAAAGGAGGCAACTAGCTTGCGTAAAATTGTCGTAGGTTCAAGAAGAAGTAATTTAGCATTGACTCAGTCAGAATGGGTTATTGAGCAATTAAAGAAACATGCGGGTGATAAATATCAATTTGAAATTAAAAAGATTGTGACAAAAGGGGATCAAATTCTTAATGTCACACTTTCGAAAGTCGGAGGTAAAGGACTTTTTGTAAAAGAGATTGAAAAAGCAATGTATGACAAAGAAATAGATTTTGCTGTACATAGTATGAAAGATATGCCTGCAGTGATGCCAGAGGGACTGATGATTGGTTCCATTCCTGTTCGAGAAGATCATCGAGATGCTTTTATCTCCAACGATCATATCAAATTAGCGGATTTACCGGCTGGAGCGGTTGTAGGAACCAGCAGTTTGCGCAGAGGATCGCAAATTCTAGCAGCACGACCTGATCTGAAAATTCAATGGATTCGTGGAAATATTGAAACAAGAATGCGTAAGTTAAAAGAAGAGAATTTCGATGCAATTATTTTGGCAGCAGCAGGGTTAAAACGAATGAACTGGAGTGAAGATATTGTTACGGAATATTTAGAACCAGATGTTTGTGTACCTGCTGTTGGACAAGGTGCCTTAGCAATTGAATGTAGAGAAGATGACCAAGAGCTATTAGCATTATTAGAAAAAATTAATGATGCTTACACGGAAAAAACGGTAACAGCGGAACGCACCTTCTTACATTTATTAAATGGCGGTTGTCAAGTCCCGATTGGTGGCTATGCATACCTTGATGGTGATGAGGTTGTATTAACTGCATTAGTGGCAAGTAGTGATGGTAATACGATATTAAAAGAAACAATAAGAGGGAATGACCCTCAACAGGTTGGGAAAGAAGCAGCCGAAAAATTGCAGGCTCAAGGTGCCCAGAAACTGGTAGACGAAGCAATCGAGGAGAATCAGGGATGAGTCTGCCTTTAAAGGGGAAGAGAGTAATGGTGACAAGGGAAGCGAGACAAGCCTTACCCTTGATCCGATTACTTGAAGGGTATGGTGCTAGTTGTGAACGTGTACCACTCCTTTGTTTTGAGGCAATAGATGATGATGTAAATCGCAGTCAATTGACCAATCTTGCTTCATTTGATTGGCTATTCTTTACAAGTGTGAATACAGTCCGCTATTTTCATCAATATATAACAACGCTTGGTATTCAAGTAAAAAATAAAATTGCAGCTGTCGGTGAAAAAACAGCAAGATCATTAGCTCATTATGGTTATGCCGTTGATTTTCAACCTTCCATTTACAGTGGTAAAGCTATGGTCGAAGAATTTTTAAATGAAAATAGTACGAAACAAATTGCGCTTATTTGTGGCGAAAATGCCAGAAGAGAAATTCCTGAATTACTCAAGGAAGCAGGAGTATCTTTTGAAAAAATCGTGATTTATCGTACAATAAAGAATGAGCAATCAAAATCTTTGTTAAACAAAAGAGTGTCTCAAGTTGATGCGGTATTTTTCACTAGTCCATCAACCGTTGATGCTTTTCAACAATTTTTGAAGCCTCACCTGTTTGAACAAGCTAAAAATAGTTTGTTGACTATTGCGATTGGAGAAACAACAGCAGAGGCATTATGTGAACGGTCATTCTGTCATATTCTCTATCCGGATACATTTACAGTTGAGAACATGGTAGAGGTTTATATTGATTACATAAGAAAAGGTGATGCATAATGGCAAAAACACAATTTGATCGTCATCGTCGCTTAAGAAACTCTAGTGTTATGAGACGATTTGTGCGTGAAACAGATTTAAAAGTAGATGATTTAGTATACCCATTATTCGTTGTCGAAGGGGAAAATATTAAAAATGAAGTAAGTTCAATGCCAGGAGTATTTCAAGTATCACTTGATCACCTCGATGAAGAAGTGGAAGAGTTATTATCACTAGGTATTCCGTCTATCCTGTTATTCGGGGTTCCGAAAGAGAAAGATGAAGTCGGCTCAGGTGCCTATGACCCAAATGGTATTGTTCAACTGGCCATTCGACAGATCAAACAGAAAACCGATCAACTGCTAGTTATTGCGGATACTTGTCTTTGTGAATATACATCCCATGGCCATTGTGGTGTGATTGAAAATCAGGATGTTGACAATGACAAATCATTACCACTGCATGTAAAAACGGCGGTTACGCAAGCTGAAGCTGGAGCTGATATTATTGCACCATCGAATATGATGGATGGATTTGTAGCGGAAATTCGTAAAGGGTTGGATGAGTCAGGATTTAAGCATATTCCTATTATGTCTTATGCAGTTAAATATGCTTCCGCTTTTTATGGTCCATTTCGTGATGCAGCAGAAAGCACTCCACAATTCGGTGACAGAAAGACCTATCAAATGGACCCTGCAAATCGATTAGAAGCAATGCGTGAAGCGGCATCTGATATCGAAGAGGGTGCAGACTTTTTAATTGTTAAACCAGCATTATCCTATATGGATATCATTCGAGAAGTGAAGAATCAACATCCTGTCCCAGTAGTTGCTTATAATGTAAGTGGCGAATATTCTATGGTCAAAGCGGCTAGTCTCAAAGGATGGATTGATGAACAAGCGATCGTTTTAGAGAAACTGACATCTATGAAACGAGCTGGAGCGGATATTATTATTACGTATTTTGCAAAAGATGTGGCCAAATGGCTTCAAAATAAATAAGGAGGTAGCTCTTATGCGTGAAAATCAGAAATCGGTTGATGCATATAAAGAATCGGTCAGCTTAATGCCGGGAGGGGTTAATTCACCTGTTCGAGCATTTAAATCGGTAGGCATGAACCCGATCTATATGGAATCTGGTAAAGGATCCAAAATATATGATATTGATGGTAATGAATACATTGATTATGTTTTAAGTTGGGGGCCATTAATTTTAGGTCATGCGGATGACCGAGTAGTCTCCAAGTTAAAAGAAATAACTGAAAAAGGGACAAGCTTTGGTGCACCGACATTACTGGAAAATGAATTAGCGCAATTAGTTATTGATCGTGTCCCTTCCATTGAAATGGTACGTATGGTTAACTCAGGTACAGAAGCAACTATGAGTGCTTTGCGACTAGCTCGTGGCTATACAGGGAAAAATAAAATTCTCAAATTTGAAGGAAACTATCACGGCCATGGTGACTCATTGTTGATAAAGGCTGGTTCAGGTGTTGCGACACTAGGTCTTCCAGACAGTCCTGGTGTACCGGAAAGTGTTGCTCAGCATACGATTACTGTACCTTACAATGATTTAGAGAGTGTTCGCTATGCTTTTGAACAATTTGGTGATGATATTGCAGCTGTGATTGTGGAACCTGTATCAGGTAATATGGGAGTTGTACCACCACATCAAGAATTTTTAAAAGCATTGCGTGACATTACTACTCAACACGACACTTTACTTATTTTTGACGAAGTAATGACTGGTTTCCGTGTTGGTTATCATTGTGCACAAGGTCATTTTGAGGTTACACCGGATTTAACTTGTTTAGGAAAAGTAATCGGTGGAGGTTTACCGGTTGGTGCTTATGGCGGTAAACGTGAGATTATGGAACGTATTGCTCCTGTCGGTGATATTTATCAAGCTGGAACATTGTCGGGGAACCCGCTTGCAATGACAGCTGGTTTAGAAACGTTAAAGGCAATGGATCGTGCTGCCTATGATGAGATTAATAAGAAAGTGGATCGACTTGTAGAAGGATACAGGTTAGCAGCAGATAAGCACAATGTGTCATTACAAATCAATCGTGCGGGATCAATGGTCGGAGTCTTTTTCGCCGATGAACCAGTTATTAACTATGAAACAGCAGCGAAATCTGATACCGAAGCATTTGCAACATATTACCGAACAATGGCAGAAGAGGGAATTTTCCTTCCTCCTTCTCAATTTGAAGGGCTATTTATGTCAACAGCCCACACGGATGATGACATTGAAAAAACAATTGCAGCAGCAGAAAAAGCATTTGAAAAGCTATCTTAATTCAGAAGCTTGCAAGCCAAAAAAGGTTTGCAAGCTTTTTTAAAAAGGTAAGTAAGTATATAATCAGCGCAATGACCGTGATTAACGAAGTAGTTATTTTGACATATTTTATGTGTGTTTGCCAACGCTTCGACTAATTACTTCGCTTTCCGCGAGCACGGCCTCAACTAACTTTGCAAAGAAAAACACTTTGCAAAATGGATTTTCGGCTCGCGCTATTCCCGCAGGAGTCTACGTAATTAGTCTCCGCTATGAGGAGATGCAGCAATTCTTGTCAGAAGTAATAGGTTGACTTTTATAAAATAGATAAGAGCAAGAATCGCTATCCATAAGTATAAAAGTAGCAATGTTCCTTCATGCTAGAGTTGTAGAGCAGAGCTTAGCGAAGGCCGCCCACTTCCTCCTGTGGAAATCGTTTGACCTGAAGATCCACTTTCTCGAGCGGTTTTGGCTCGAAAAAGTTAGCTGAAGGACAACCCCCACGTAAAGGGAAGTGGGCAGCCGCAGCGGCGGTTAAGTGATTGATATATTTCAAAATAGCTACTAAAACAATCGCAGATCCACGGAAAAGGACTGAGCGAATTTTGCTCAGTTTTTCTTAAAAAATCTAAATGGGATACCACAATCTATATGCTATACTAGAAAGAAAAATAGGGTGATAAAGTTTATGGTTCAAAAAAGACTATCTGATAGTGTAGCAGACGATATAATGTCCATGCTTGCTATTGAGAAAAGATTTCTTCCAGGTGATAAGCTTCCAAATGAAAATGAATTATCAGAGGAGCTAAATATTAGTAGAACAACCCTTCGGGAAGCGATCCGGATATTGGTTACTAATGGCATTTTAGAGATTAGAAGAGGGAAGGGTACATATGTAAAGGAAGACATTGATGTAAATAATCTAGAAGAAATGGGCTTTCTTGTAGAGGCTAAAATAAATGCAAAAGATTTGTATGAAATGCGCTTGATATTTGAACCCGAAGCTGCCTATTATGCGACGATTCGAGCAAGTGATCCGGAATTAAGGCGTATTTTAGATTATGGTAACCAAATAGAACAAAAAATTAAGCACAATGAGGATCGAACAGAAGTAGAACAAATGTTTCATAAATCCATCGTAAAGGCTACCCATAATGAATTTATGGAAAAGCTGATGCCAGTTCTTTACCAAGCTATCGATAAGGGAGTCATTTTATCTAAGAAAAAGGAACTTGCAGTCAAAGATACGATCAATGATCATAAAATGATAATGGAATTTATGAAAAATCGTAATCCTGAAGGTGCAAGAAGCGCAATGAAAATTCATATTTTGCATGCAATGGAAGAGTTGCGAATTGAATAATAGTTCATTGAAAGGACATTTTGGATTTAGCCAAGATGTCCTTTTTGTCGTATGAGAAAGTGTGCGATAAATAAAAGCACCCGATATCCCTTCCATAAAATAGCTCTTCAACAACTATTTTATGAAGCTTCTTCTGAATTTGTCATACAACTATATTGACAGTAGACAACATACGATATAAAATACATTAAACAAATAAAATAAGGGGTGTGGTACAGATGAGAAGAAGTGATACGATAAAAATAGGAGTAGATCGTGCTCCTCATCGTAGTCTTTTATATGCTACGGGGAAGGTGAAAGCGAAAGATTTAGGGAAACCATTTATTGGTGTTTGCAATTCTTATATTGATATTATTCCTGGACATGTACATTTACGTGAGTTCGCAGATGTAGTAAAAGAAGCCATCATTGAAGCTGGTGGTATTCCATTTGAATTCAATACGATTGGAGTGGATGATGGAATTGCGATGGGACACATCGGAATGCGTTATTCCTTGCCAAGTCGTGAATTAATTGCAGACAGTGCTGAAACGGTTATTAATGCGCATTGGTTTGATGGCGTATTTTATATTCCGAACTGTGACAAAATCACACCTGGTATGCTATTGGCAGCAGCTCGTACGAACGTACCCTCCGTCTTCGTTTCCGGTGGTCCAATGGAAGCCGGTACAAGTTCTAGCGGAAAACAACTTTCATTATCATCTGTTTTCGAAGGTGTTGGGGCATATAAATCAGGTAAGATGACGGAAGAAGAATTTAACGATATTGAAAAGAACGCTTGTCCAACTTGTGGGTCTTGTTCAGGTATGTTCACAGCAAATTCCATGAACTGTTTGATGGAAATGTTAGGTGTAGCACTACCTGGGAATGGTTCGGTTGTAGCCACAAGCGAGAAGCGTAAAGAATTGATACAAGAAGCAGCAAAACATTTGGTTCGTATGATTGAAGAAGATGTTAAACCGCGTGATATCATTACAAAAGAAGCGATTGATGATGCGTTTGCACTTGATATGGCGATGGGTGGATCTACCAATACAGTATTGCATACATTAGCTATTGCCAGAGAAGCTGGAATAGAATATGACCTTGAAAAGATTAACAAAATTGCTGCCCGTGTTCCGTATCTTGCGAAGATTATGCCTGCATCTGATATCTCCATGGATGATATCAATAAAGCTGGAGGAATTAGTGCCATTATTAATGAATTAACGAAAATCCCTAATGCTATTCATCCAGATCGCTTAACGATAACAGGTAAGTCAATGGGCGAACTTGTTAATGGATATGACATTACAAATAAACAAGTTATTCGTCCAAAAGATAATCCATACAGTCCAGTAGGAGGATTATCCATTTTATACGGCAATCTTGCTCCAGAAGGTGCTGTCATTAAAGTTGGTGCTGTTGATCCTGCCATCAAAGTATTTGAAGGAGAAGCAATCATTTTTGATTCTCAAGATGAAGCGCAAGAAGCGATTGATAATGGAACTGTTAGAGAAGGGCATGTTGTTGTTATCCGATATGAAGGACCTAAAGGTGGTCCGGGAATGCCAGAAATGTTAGCTCCTACATCGGCTATCATGGGCCGAGGTTTAGGCAGTACAGTGGCTCTTCTAACTGATGGGCGTTTCTCAGGTGCATCTCGGGGTATTTCCATTGGACATATTTCCCCAGAAGCTGCAGAAGGTGGACCAATTGCATTAATTGAAAATGGGGACGTTGTGGTTATTGATTTACCAAATAGAATACTAAATGTAAAAGTATCGGACGAAGTCTTAGATGAACGTAGAAAATCGCTAGAACCCTTTGAGCCTAAAATCAAACAAGGTTGGTTAGGAAGGTATTCAAAACTTGTAACAAATGCTTCTAAAGGCGGCGTGATGAGCATATAATTGTTCTGATCTTATAAATGATTGGAATAAATT
The DNA here is from genome assembly GCF_000377765.1 of Gracilibacillus lacisalsi DSM 19029. Classification (GTDB taxonomy): domain Bacteria; phylum Bacillota; class Bacilli; order Bacillales; family Amphibacillaceae; genus Gracilibacillus; species Gracilibacillus lacisalsi. The sequence goes on from NZ_KB898664.1 coordinate 117,932, forward strand.
CATAGAGTATTATTTATTAAGCAATCTTTTAACTAGAAAATAAACGTTTGGATGAAAGAGCTCCAAACGTTTATTTAAATAGCAAAGAAAGTATAAAAATTGAGTGCCTGTCTAGCTCTGAACGCCCAAAAACTAGGCGACTTCACGATTCGCACTAACGATAAGTCATCATCGGTTCGTAAAACCACCGTGATTCCTTTATCTCAGTTGATTTTGAAGTCGCTACGTTTCTAAACAGGCGCTCTGCGCTTTTCTTATAATATAGGGAAGTATATAATCCGCTGTACTAAATGCATTTGTAAGCAGAGTAGCCATTTTGAAATAGCTTGTACAAGAAACCATCGCTGCGGCTGTCCACTTCCACTCCTGTGGGAATTGTTTGATCTGAAGATCCACTTTTTCAAGCGGTTTGGCTCGACAAAAGGTAGCTGAAGGACAAACCCACAGAAAGGGAAGTGGGCAGCAGGAGTGGTGAACAAGCAGTTGATAGTATTCATAATATCTAGTAGAGGAAGCGTAAATCTTGAGCATTTAGTGATAATATTGCTCAGTTTTTCTTGATTTCGTGTTTGCCTAATTTTGCCTGAGGAGGTTGAGTGTCTAATATCTGGCCTTCTATCCATATTTTCACAACATCACCTGTTTCAAGGTTTTCTAAATCTGTCATGTCCTCAACCGAAATTAAAATTTGATCATTGTAACCATCTTCAGTGATATTTCCCGACTTAATATTCATTTGTATTTGATTGTTATCTTCGAATGAAACAACAACCCCCATAAAATCTGGAGTATTTGAATAAGACTCTTCCTCCGAACAACCAACTGTAATGATGATTAAGACTATTAAGATCCATTTTTTCATTTTTAAACCCCGATAATCATTATTTGTTAGTTAGTATAACATGTCTCAAAACTGAAGGAAAAATAACCGTCAGCAGTAGGTTTTAAATAAAATGAAAAAAAGTATTGTTTCACCTCTTTATACTACATAGCAGTTCAAGAAAATAAACAAGCTGAATGATATTGATCAAGCATATTTCTCTCGTTACCTACATATAGTTTATTGAGATGCTAGTACGCCTTAGCTAAGCAAAGGAAAGGGGGAAGTGCTTTGCAAGAAGCCTTTACATTTAATATTCATGAAGCAATAGCTTTTGATAAGGATCAGCAAATCCAGGAAATGTTAGGCATTGGATTAGAGCCAGTAATTTCAATGGAGGAAATAGGTAACACACTTTCTATTAGAGGAGTAATGGAACTGAAAGGAGAGTATATTAGAAACGATGCTCCTGTCGAAAGTGAAGTTCGCCAAACAGACGCAACCTTTGTAGAACGAGTAGAATCTTTGTCTGATGAAGTAAATGAATTTTTTCATAAATTCCTTATTGATGTATCGATTCCTATGGAGAGAATCCCTTCATTAGATGATGTCTCAATTGAAGTAGATCATTTTGATTATACATTAGAATCTGCTAATGAAATGGCGATCGAAGCAACCCTTGCTATTCAAGGTATTGAAGAACCGCAAGTTGAAGCAGAAATTCAAGAAGAAGAGACTCTGCCATCTTTTGAAGAAAATCGTATGGATCATGAAGAACTAGAAGAAGAGGAAGAAGATACATTCCATGTAGAAGTAGAAGCAGAATTAGATAATGAACCAGAAGAGGAAAAAGTGGTAGATATCAGCAGTGTCCGAAATGATTCTGAAACAGTTGAAGATGAAGATAGTATAGATGAACAGGAAGAGGACTTAGTAAGAGAGCCTGAAGATGATTTCGTATTAGAAAATGATGAGGAAGAAGAGGAAAATGCAGAAGACAAACTGCATGTCCAAGCAAGGGAAGAGCGGACAAATGACACATCCTATTTATTAAATATTTTTGCTGGTGAAGAAAGTGCTAGCTATACTCGATTAAAATTATATATCGTGCAACCTGATGATCAGATGCAAACTATCGCTGAGCGTTATCAAGTTTCTCCTAGACAAATTATGAGAACGAACCGTCTAGAGGAAGAGGATATAACGGCAGGTCAATTAATTTATATTCCTATAACCTCAGAAGATTAAAGATTTAATCCCTTGGTGCCAGTCAAGGGATTTTTTGTTTACGTGTATACAAAGAGTATCGACTTAGTGAATGCTGAAATTGTTACATTTTGATAGTGTTGTGTTTTTTTACTTTTGAAAGGAGGAAGACAAATGGAGTGGTCACAAATAATCGAAGCATATCAATTACAACCGGAGGAAATTGAACAAGTGACAGAAAGAGTGTTTAAAATAAAGGCAAACTCACAACAGTATGCTTTAAAAAAGTCAAGGTTATATCCAGATGATTTAGGGAGATGGCAAGCGATTCAACAATATATACAACAAAAACAGATATTAGGATTTGTCCCGATTTATTATGCCAAAAATAATCAACCATTTGTAAGAGATCAAGATCAAATTTATTATCTGATGCCATGGGTAGAACAGGATTATACGGATCAGCCTATCGATGAATATGCATCTGTTATTCATGCCATAGGACGTCTACATGCTGCAACGATGGATTATCATCAGATTGCACCATTGAAACAAAATAAAGATGGTATGGACCAGCAATTTCAGCAAGAATTATCCAGCTATCGGGACCAAATGTTAAAGTACGTTCGCTATTTTGAAGCAAAGCGTTTTATGTCCCCTTATGAGTTGCAAATTTGCATGTATTATCGTGATATAGAACAAACATTTAATCAACTAGAAAGATGGCAAGAAATTTATTTAGATGTAATGGAAGAAACAAATGAGATGAAATATACCTTATGTCATGGAAATATCCGACCTTCTCACTATGTGATCACACAAGCAAACACATATTTTTTGAACTGGGAAGATGCATTGATGACATCTCCAACTTATGATTTAGCAAATTATTATCAATATTTATTTCAATTTCATGACTGTGATATGGGGAAAGTGACAGATTCATTTTCTATCTATTGTCGTTATATTGATTTATCGGACTATGAAAAATCTTTATTAGCTTTACAATTACTGTCTCCAGTAAATTGGTTTCATGAAGTATTTACCAGTGTGCAATCATCGAGAAATAAAAATAATGTAAATTGCTCCATCAAAATTGAGCAGGAATATCGTAAGTTATTATTTGGGTTACAGTTACAAGATTTTATTTATAAAACATTAAAGTCAGAGCAATTTGAAGAAACGTATTAGAGCATTATATCCATTCTAATTGAAAAGCGATAAGAATACCAATTAGAATTCCTAACAATAAAACGTCAAAAGTTGTTGGTATAAATATTGTACGTATCCCCTGAAAGATCACGATTGGAAGTGTACATCGTTCACAAATTAATATCCATTCTCGAGCCCAAGGTGGTAAACGGTAACGATAATAACGAGACAAAGTATCACCTCATTCACGATATAATAATTCATTATATTGTAGCTTATGCATTAAAATTGGAATTGTACCCAAAATGAAAGTTTTAATTAAATTCCTTTTAATGGAACACGTAATAAAATTTTTGCAAAATATACCCAAATAATTATATAGTTCAATTTTCTCAAAAATCTATAGATGTGCAGGAATATGATCGATGTATATCGAATATATACTAGATAATAGGTACTATGGATTCGTCAAAATCTATTGTTGTTTTATAGGGGGTGTATGGAGCGGTAGTTTTCTTTTGGAATGATATAAGTTTAACCTAATCGACGAATAAAAAAATAAGGGGCTACTGTTATAGTAACATTTAAGCAAGTGAAATGAATATAAGGGCTTGCATGATACTCTAACTATGGATTCGTACGTTGTATATTCGATAGATAAAATCAGAAAAAGGCAAACCTATTGAGAGATAGGGACGCAAAGTTACAGGTCCGTTTAATACATATGTATTCGGATGGCTGAGCTGCCTGAAATACAGTAGTGTATTTTAGGAGGGGAATACGTTTATGCCAACAAAAGTAAACGTGGATTATGAATGGATTTACTTGATAGCAAAAGCGAAAGCGGAAGGTTACACAGTAGAAGAAGTTCGAGAATTCCTAAAACAGAATAACTGCAAGTCCAACGTGCAACCAAACTAATAATAAAACCCTACAAAATAGGGTTTTTTATTTTTGAGAAAGTATATAACCATAGGTAGCACAACTTTTTTAGAGATTTTTTATGGGATTACATTACATAGTGTTTTCAATAGTTCGTGGTTTGTAGCAACAAAATAATGTACATAAATATTGCATTTTAATTTGGAAAAAATATTAGTTTTTAGATAGGGCTGGTTTATTAGACTGAAAATGACAATTTTGATATACTGACAGCGATCGATATGATACATACAAATCGTTAAAAGGTGAAAACTATCGTAATTAATAATGGCTCTAAAACAAGAAGGGAAGGATTCGATGATAGGAAACAGACCTAAAATAGTTGTACTTGGAGCAGGCTATGCAGGAATGATGACAACCAAACGTTTAACACAACAATTTGCACCAGAAGAAGCAGATATTACATTAGTCAACAAACACAATTATCATTACCAAACAACATGGTTGCATGAAGTAGCTGCAGGAACAATTGATGTCAATCGCTCTCGAATTATGATTTCCGATGTCATTAATACTCGCCACGTGAATTTTATACATGATACAGTGGTGAAAATTAACAAAGAAGCCAAAACAGTTCAACTAGAAAAGGGCGAAATTAATTATGATTATTTAGTAATTGGATTAGGTTTTGAAAAAGCCGCATTTGGTATTCCAGGTATGGAAGAGCATGCTTTTTCGATTCAGACTGTCGACACGAGTCGTATGATTAGAGATCATATTGAATATCAGTTTGCTCGTTATCGTAATCAAAAAAATCCTGATCCAAGTATGCTAACGATCGTTGTAGGTGGTGCTGGTTTCACCGGTATCGAATTTTTAGGTGAGTTAGCAGAACGAATTCCGCTATTATGCAAGAAATATGATGTCCCGCGTCAAGACGTAAGAATCATTGATATTGAAGCAATGCCAACCATTTTACCAAACTTTGATGAAGAATTATTAACTTACGCGAAAGAATCCTTGGAAAACCGTGGTATCGAATTCAAGCTTGGTACCAAGATTAAAGAGGTGAAAGAAGACTCCGTCGTTGTTGGCGAAGATGAAAAAGAAGAAGAAATTAAAGCAAATACCATAGTTTGGACTGGTGGCGTACAAGCTAATCGAATTGTAGGAGAATCAGGTTTTGAACTAACGAAAGGTAAAGTCAATGTAGATGCCACATTACGTGCTCCAGGACATGATGAAGTCTTTATTTTAGGTGATTGTGCCTGGGTGATGAATAACGAAACAGGAAAACCATACCCGCCTACAGCCCAAATTGCCATACAGGAAGCAGATGTTTGCGCGCATAATATTAAAACGATAATTTATGGTGGTACATTACAAGAATTCCAATTTGATGATAAAGGAACAGTAGCATCTTTAGGTGGAAGTGATGCGATGGGAACGGTATTTGATGGCAATAAATTATATGGTATGCAGGCAAAAGTGATGAAAAATGTGATTGATGACCGCTACTTGTTCTTACTAGGTGGGCCAATGCTCGTACTAAAAAAGGGTAAATTCCGTCCGTTTTAACAGAACTATAAAAGAGGAGGAAGTCATATGAAAAATACATTATTTTACACATTGTTAACGGTAGTTGCGACCATTGCATATGTATTTGTTTCTAGGAAAATGGAAGATAAGCGGGATTTTCGCTAATCATTGTGAGCAGATACAATCAGGTGTCTGCTCTATTTACATTACATAGACCTAGTACTTTGGAGGAGATGTCATGTTTTCGATTAAACAATTGGTTTTTAAGGATATACTTACGGTCAATAAATTAGAAATTGAATCAGGTAAAATTTACTGCTTATTTGGAGAAAGTGGCAGTGGTAAATCTACCTTGTTAAAGATGTTTAACAGCATGCTTACTCCTGATCAGGGAACCATTACATATAAAGATCAATCGATCGCAAACTTAGACCCTGTTCAATTAAGAAGAGAAGTAGTAATGCTTGGACAGGACCCCGTAGTTTTTGATGGAACGGTTCGTGATAACCTCTTAATAGGACTGCAATTTGCGGATGAAGCAAATGTCGAAGATCAGGTGTTGATTGATTTATTAAAAGACTTACATTTAACAAAAGATTTGGATGAAGAAGCGGATAAACTATCTGGTGGTGAACAACAAAGGTTAGCATTTGGACGAGTGCTTTTGATGAATGCCGAAGTCTACTTGATGGACGAACCTACATCCGCTCTTGATGAGGAAACGGAAACCGCGATTATGGACTTATTTACAAAGAAAATTCGTGATGAAGGTAAGACGGCAATCATGGTTACACATTCAAAAGAAGTCGCAGAAAAATATAGTGATGAAATTATCTATATGAACGACATAGTAACGAAAGAGGGTGCTCTTTCATGAATGAAATGCTTGAAATTACAATATGGCAGCTCGTTACCGCTTATATTTTTATAGTCATCCTACTTGCGATCGTCCGCTGGCGTAAAATCCCGCGTGAGAAAGAGATCATTATTGCTACACTAAGAATGACGATTCAACTTATATTAGTTGGTTATGTACTCATGTTTATATTTGAAAATGAGAAAATGATTTACTCGATTATCGTCATTATTATCATGGAAACATTTGCTGTTTATAATATTTATAAACGTACGAAACAAACCTTAAGCAGAGAGTTAAAGAAAATTATTGCGGTTGCGATGGTATCTGGTACTTTATTTGCTTTTCTTTATTTTGATTTTATCGTTGTTCAGTTTTCACCATGGTATGATCCCCGTTATTTTATTCCGATTGCAGGTATGTTAATCGGGAACTCTATGACTGGTATTACACTGGGAGTTAGCTCTTTAGTGGAAGGATTCAGCTCACGGAAGAAAGAAGTGGAAGCTGCATTGATGTTAGGAGCGCCACCGAATAAAGCATCACAGGGTATTGTTAATCATGCTTTTGATTCAGCGATCTTACCGACGATCAACAGTATGGTGGGAATGGGGATTGTTTTTTTACCAGGAATGATGACCGGTGTTATTTTATCTGGGGCAGGTCCGATGGATGCGATCAAATATCAAATTGCCATTATGCTTGGTATCACGGGTAGTGTTTCATTGTCCGTAATTTTATTCTTATATTTTGGCTATAAGACGTTTTTTAATAAACATGCACAATTGACATTATAATTAAACTTGACTTCTTTGTTTCCTTTTGGATAAAATAGCATATAATGAATCATAATTATGACAGATGCGATGATGAGGAGGAGTACTTCACACTGTTCGCTAGAGAGGGAGACCCACAGGCTGAAAGGTTTTCTCGAAAAAAGGTGAAGGAAGGTAGTCTCTGATGCAGCTTTACTGAACATGAAAAGTAGGTAAAAGCCGGTGAAATCCGTTATCTTCTGCTAAGCGTATAAGTGATAGTACTTATAAACAAAGGTGGCACCGCGGAAACCCAATCCTTTTCGTCCTTTACACAAGGCCGGAAAGGATTTTTTTATGTCGCAGTGGAGTGGATCTGCAAGCATATAATACGAGATAAAGTGGATCCGAGGTGAATTTGGGATAAGCGTGGACATTTGTTCCGCTATTTGTGCCAAAAGTGCTGTTTTTAGGGTGGTCGCGGACATCTATTCCGCTATTCATCGTAAATGGTGCTCATTTAAGCCAAAATGAACGAAATAAGGAATTCAATGTCCGCTAACATCGAAAACAGGTGATTTTCAGTCAAATAACGCACTAAATGTCCGCATCAAGACAAATTTTCACTAATTCGCAGTAGTTATCTATGATTACCGTTAGTAAATATAAGGAGGAATAAGCATGTCAGAACAACAGGAAGTTAATTTACCGCCAAAGTATGATCCAACTGCAGTTGAGAAGGGGCGTTATAACACTTGGGTAGAAGGGAAGTATTTTGAGGCAGAACGTAACACAGATAAGGAACCTTTTACGATCGTAATCCCGCCACCAAACGTAACCGGTAAATTACACATCGGTCATGCATGGGATACGACACTACAGGATATCATCACAAGAATAAAAAGAATGCAAGGCTATGATGTTCTCTACTTACCAGGAATGGACCATGCCGGTATCGCAACTCAATCAAAAGTAGAAGCAAAACTACGTGAAGAAGGTATATCTCGATATGATTTAGGCAGGGAGAAATTCCTCGACAAAGCATGGGACTGGAAAGAAGAATACGCTGGCTTTATTCGCGAACAATGGGCAAAATTAGGACTAGGTTTAGATTATTCACGCGAACGATTCACTTTAGATGAAGGTTTATCAGAAGCAGTAAAAGAAGTATTTGTTACATTGTATGAAAAAGGGCTTATCTATCGTGGAGAGTATATAATTAATTGGGATCCCGCAACAAAGACTGCTCTTTCTGATATTGAAGTAATCTATAAGGATGTGCAAGGCCATTTCTATCATATGAAATATCCTTTAGCAGATGGATCCGGACATATTGAAGTAGCTACAACGAGACCAGAAACGATGCTTGGTGATACAGCAGTCGCTGTACATCCAGATGACGAAAGATATCAAGATTTAATAGGTAAGAAAGTTAAGCTTCCCATTGTTGGTCGAGAAATTGAAATTGTAGCTGATGATTATGTGGATATGGAATTTGGTTCAGGTGCTGTAAAAATAACACCTGCTCACGATCCAAATGACTTTGAAATTGGTAATCGCCATAACCTTGAACGTGTACTTGTGATGAACGAAGACGGTACAATGAATGAGAATGCTGGTAAATATCAAGGCATGGATCGGTTTGCATGTCGTAAACAGATCGTCAAAGACCTTCAAGATCAAGGGGTTCTGTTCAACATTGAAGAACATATGCATTCAGTGGGTCACTCGGAACGAAGCGATGCAGTGGTCGAACCATATTTGTCGACACAATGGTTTGTTGACATGCAGCCATTGGCAGATGCTGCGATTGAACTTCAAAAAGCTTCTGATGATAAAAAAGTACATTTTGTACCGGATCGTTTCGAAAAAACATATCTCAGATGGATGGAAAATATCCGTGACTGGTGTATATCTAGACAATTGTGGTGGGGACACCGGATTCCTGCCTGGTATCATAAAGAAACAGGTGAAATGTATGTAGGTAAGGAAGCACCTGCAGATATCGAAAACTGGGAACAAGATCAAGATGTATTGGATACTTGGTTTTCCTCAGCGTTATGGCCATTCTCTACATTAAACTGGCCAAATACAGAGGATGAAGATTTTAAGCATTTCTTCCCAACCAATGTACTAGTAACCGGATATGATATTATCTTTTTCTGGGTATCTCGGATGATTTTCCAATCGGTTGAGTTTAATGATCAACGTCCGTTTAAAGACGTATTGATTCATGGGTTAGTTCGAGATGCAGAAGGTCGCAAAATGAGTAAATCACTAGGTAATGGTGTTGATCCTATGGAAGTGATTGATAAGTACGGAGCAGACTCCTTGCGTTACTTCTTAGCAACAGGATCAAGTCCTGGCCAGGATCTCCGTTTCCAGTGGGAAAAGGTAGAATCGACTTGGAACTTTGTTAATAAAATATGGAATGCTTCACGTTTTGCTTTAATGAACATGGATGGCTTAAGGTATGAGGAGATTGATTTAACTGGCAAAAAATCCGTAGCGGATGAATGGATTTTGACAAGACTAAACGAAACGATAGAACAAGTAACACGTCACGTGGATAAATATGACTTTGGTGAGGCAGGACGTTACCTTTATAACTTTATTTGGGATGACTTCTGTGACTGGTATATTGAAATGGCGAAATTACCGCTTTATGGAGAAGATGAGCAAGCAAAGCTAACGACACGCTCGATTTTAGCGTATGTGTTAGATCATACGATGCGCATGCTTCATCCATTTATGCCATTTGTGACAGAAGAAATCTGGCAACAGTTGCCTCACAAAGATGAATCTATTGTACGTGCGGCATGGCCAACAGCAGATAATCAATTATCTAATGAAGCATCATCCGAAGTGATGAAGCAATTAGTGGCGATTATTCGTTCTGTCCGTAATATCCGTGCCGAAGTGGACACACCGATGTCGAAAGAAATTCCTATCATCGTTCAAGCTAATGATGAAGCGGTGAAAAAACAATTAGAAATTAACCGTGTATATATAGATCGCTTCTGTAATCCGAGTGAATTAACAATTGATACAAACGTTGCGGTGCCAGACAAAGCAATGTCTGCCGTTGTTACTGGTGCGGAGCTATTCTTACCATTAGAAGGTTTGATCGACATTGACAAAGAGCTTACACGTCTTCAAGGAGAATTGGATAAATTAAACAAAGAAGTAGATCGCGTTGATAAGAAATTGGCGAATGAAGGATTTGTTAGCAAAGCTCCTGCACATGTAGTAGAGGCAGAAAAAGAAAAGCAAAAAGATTACATGGAGAAGAGAGAGAAAGTACAAGCGCGAATTGAAGAACTTCAGAAATAACTAAAGCAGAGGCTGTCATTGGCAGCCTCTCTTTTTCACAACCACAAACAAATAAAATACGTCAACTGAGAACTTTGATTTGATTTAGATAACTGCTTAGTTCAATCTGGACATTTGTTCCGCTATTTGTGATAAAACTGGCGTTTATAGGCTGTTCTCGGACATCTATTCCGCTATTCATCGAAAATAATACTCATTTTAACCAAAAATATCTAAATAAAGGATTAAATGTCCGCCAATATTGAAAAATGGGCGTAATTCTGTCAAATAACGCACTGAATGTCCGCTCAACAAATATTAGTTCATCGTTTTGTTTAAATAATTAAAAGGATGTTGATTTTATGATGGAATCTTTACAGGATTTGGAACAATTTTTTGCATCAAGACGAACGTTAGGAATAAAGCCTGGGTTGGAGCGATTGGATTATTTATTAGAAAAAGTGAATCATCCGCAAAAGTCAATACCAACTATCCATATTGCCGGTACGAATGGGAAAGGTTCTACTTTGACCTATTTAAAAGAAGTGTTAATGGAGGGTGGATATACTGTCGGGACTTTTCAGTCACCAGGTCTTCCTACGATTTTGGATCATATGGCAATTAACAATCGAACTATTACAGCGCAGGAATTTATTGATATTCTTCATCCGCTTTTGCCTATTATTGAAGAAATGGATCAACAAAACTTAGCTCCGTCTGAATATGAGATATTAATGATTATTACACTATTATTTCTCCAAGATAACATCGATATTGCTGTAATCGAAGCCGCTATGGGAGGCCGAGAGGACATAACCAATAGAGTCGAGCCGCTTGTAACGATTATTACAAGTATTGGATTTGATCATACAAGCTTTCTCGGTAATACACTAAAAGACATTGCTGCTCATAAGGCTGGAATTATCAAGGGAAAAGTGCCAATTATATCTGGTGATTTAGTCGATGAAGCTTTGCAAGTTGTGAAAGAAGAAGCTCGTAAGCAAAGCGCGCCCTTGTATTTATATGGCAAAGAGTTTTGGACTGAGGAAATAGATCGGAATCATTTCCACTGGAATAATGGTTCTAAGTATTATGTTATGAATCTTTCGATGAAAGGACGTCACCAAATAATGAATGCTTCTTTAGCTATACAAGCGTTGAATCTTTTACAAGATAATGGATTTAATATTGATGACATAGCGGTGAAAAGAGGTTTGTCTCAAGCAAAACTACCCAATCGAATGGAAATCATTAAAGAACATCCAAAGATTATTGCTGATGGTGCACATAATGTCCAAAGCGTTAACAAATTAGTAGAAACGATCCAAGAAGAAAGAATAGAAGGTCGTGTCAAAGTCTTGTTCAGTGCCTTTCGAGATAAAGAGATTACCGTGATGTTGAAGGAATTAGCAAAACTAACAGACGAGATTATCGTGACAACCTTCAATCACCCAAGAGTATTATCTGAGGAAGAACTACCAGATCATATCATTTATATAGAAAACGCTAGACAAGCGCTGAATAAATTATTAGCTACTAGTAATCCAAATGATCTAATATTGATTACAGGCTCACTTCATTTTGTCGAATACGCAAAAAAATTAGTTCAAAAGTAATGCGAAATCGGCATTTCTTAGTAAAAATAGTATTGTTCTTTATTATGGAAACAAGTATAATGAGTTTAACAAAAGGTTAATTGAAGGAAGGGGAGATAAATGGAAATTTACAACAGATTTTATAGTGAAAAAGGCTTTACATTAATCGAAATTCTTGCTTCGATTGTAATCCTCACCATTATCTCCCTAGGTTTTTTAGCCCTATTCACCTATGCTTCAAAGTCAAATAGTGAATCCGAAAATATTATCGATGGTAATGCTATTGCCCAAACAGCAATGGAAAACATCTATGATCTCAGTAGAGAATCCTCTATTGATCAAACGATCACGCAGTTAGAAAATGATACTTATCAGATAATTAGTACTAGTGATCAATTTTATCATTTACGCAAGCAAGATAGTCATTATTACATAGACGTAGAGTTAAAAGAAGATAATGAAGCTTCTAGTTTTTGGTTAGTCTCAGTCCAAGTTATTGACAAAAGAAACAATGAAAAGCGTGTAACCCAAATAGAATCTGGTTATATATGGTGTATAGAGAGGTTTGGTAATCGATGTTCAACAATCAACGAGGAGTGACATTAGTTGAATTACTTACCACGATTACGTTACTTTCAATAGTTTTAGCCTTAATCGGCTCTATTCATCTATTCTCTCAAAAGCAATTTATTCATCAATCAGAACAAGTTAACCAGCAATCAGAGATAAGAAACGCAATCACTGAAATAAGTAGGCAAATTAGGATAACTCCTAGTGATCAAATATCCGTTTCTGACAATACGTTAACGATTAATCATATCCAATACCGATTAGAAGGAAATCAGCTGCTGAGAAATCGAAGTGTTCTAGCAGAAAACATAGCCAGATTCTCCATTTCATTAGATGGATCGAAACTAAAGATCAATATAGAATCGGAACAAACGATTTTGAAGGATATAACTGCTTTAGAAACGACGCTAACATTAAGAGAGTAGGTGTATGGATGCAGAAGCGATACAATTATTTAGCAAACGAAAACGGTATTGGCTTAGTAATGGTGATGATGCTACTAGTCGTAATCTCTTTATTAGCTATCACGATTTTGTCCGTTTCTGCAGGCCAGTTAACATTAGCGACTAAAGATCGTTCTTTCCATTCCAGCTTTTATCTTGCAGAGGCAGGCTTAAACAAAACAGTGGCTGAAATTTATGATCAAGTTGATCACTTATATGCGTTGAGTCAAAATGAAGGAACTTTTTTTCAACAATTGGAAGATGCAATTATAAAAGATCAAGAATTAGTAGACCTTTCGTTCTCTAAACAGTATAGAAATGACCCAGAGGTGAATGTTAGTGTTTCGAGAATTTCTGATGAGAATCCTAGAACTTATGTGATTGAATCAGTAGGAAGTGTCAATGGTTCCGAGCGAACGGTGAAAACTAATGTGGAAGTACGATGGGACAAGACAACACCGATTGAAATACCGGATAATTTGGTTGCTTATACAGGGATTTTAAGTGCCAAACAGTGTGGAACCCCCCAAGCAAAATTTGCAGAAGGGGCGCAACTAAATGGAGATTATGGAACATCCTGTATCTCAGAAGGAGCAGTAGAATTTACTGGTGGTTCAAGTTTGAATGGAAATACAATTTATATCCCGACAGAAGCAGATGATTCTATTATAAAGAGGAATAATTATCACAATGAAATTCCTCCACTGTCAACTAATAATCATGTGTTAGCTGCAGAATCAATTCGTCAGTTATTTGAAAATTTTCCCACCATCCCTAGTTATGCCACTCCGGATAATGAAACGGTAGGTGATCAATACAATCACCATCAAGTCATTGAGAATGGTAATATAAATATTACCCATTATCAAGCAGATAATTATATATTTGAGTTGAATGATAATGCTTCCTTTCAAGATATTAACGTTTCGGGCAATCGTCAATTGTACATTGATACAAATGGTGTAGATCGAGAAATTACCGTTAATCATTTGAATCTGGCAAACGGGCATATCTCTATATCTAACGGAGGACAATTAACCGTTTATGTGCAGGGAAGTATCACGTTTGGTTCCGGTAGCACATTTAATGCAGATGGTGCTTCAGAGGATTTGCATCTATTTTTGGCTGGGGCGAATAAGCAATTCACATTAGCAGGTAATCAAAAAGTAAATGGACATATTTTTGCTGAAGATGCATCGATAACTCTGACAGCTAGCGGCGGTTTTGATGGATCGATTATCACTGGCGGTAGCAAGGTTGAGTTAAGTGGTGGTACGTATAATGAATCACTTATTCTTGCGCCTTACGCTGAGGTATTAGCTACTGCTGGTTCAGAAGTGTTTGGAACTATCATTTCCGATCGCTTGACCGTTTCTGGGGGAGCAACCTTCACATACCGAAAGATTGATGTAGATCATTTACCTGTACCTAATTATTCTGGAAGTGATAGCGTACCTGAAGATGCCTATAAGAAAGGACAAACATTAGAAAAAGATTAGTAGAAAGTGGGTGTAAACATGGCTATTCCATTCAAAAAACAAAAATTAGGTGAGCTTCTAAAACAGTCCAAGCTAATTACCGAAGAAGAAATTCTCCAGGTCTTAGCTGATAAAAAAGAGGGACAGAAATTGGGGGATGCCTTATTAGAACAAGGTTATATTTCAGAAAAACAATTAATAGATGTACTAGAAGAACAGTTAGGAATAGATTCTGTCTCTCTTTATCTTTATCCGCTTAAAGAGCAGGTTCTTGATTTGGTTTCTAAGGATTTTGCAAGAGAACATATTTTAATTCCTATTGATCAAGAAGAAAACAAGCTAACAGTTGCCATGCATGATCCCATCGATTATTTCGCAATTGATGATTTAGAGTTGGCTACCGGATTTCAAATAAAACCGGTAATTGCTACTAGAGATGATATTTTGCAAGCAATTAACAAATATTACGATCAAAATGACTCTATCTATCAACAGCAATCTAATGTTGAGGAAGATGCACCTGCTGTTCGGATTATGGATGAAATCCTTCAGACAGGTGTTACGTTGAAGGCTAGTGATATACATATTGATCCAAATGAACAGCAAGTTAATATTCGTTATCGAGTTGACGGTATCTTACGAACAGAAAAGAAATTACAAAAGTCTTTACAAAGTGCTGTTACCGCAAGGACTAAAATTTTAGCCAATCTTAATATAACAGAGTCTCGGTTGCCTCAAGATGGAAGAGTTCGAATAATGATAGATAACCGTCCGATTGATTTACGTGTATCCACTTTGCCGACTGTTTTTGGAGAGAAGATTGTTATCCGGATTTTAGATTTGATGAATGCCTTTAAACACTTATCTGAATTAGATTTTTCAGAGAGAAATAAACAAAAATATGAAATGGTGTTGAAACAGCCATCTGGTTTAATTTTGCTAACTGGACCAACTGGCTCTGGTAAAACGACAACCCTTTATGCATCTATTAATGAGTTAAATCATGATGATGTCAACATTATTACGGTAGAGGATCCGGTTGAATATCAAATTGACGGAGTTAATCAAGTTCAAGTTAATAATGCCATTGGCCTTACTTTCGCGAACGGACTGCGTTCGATATTGAGACAGGATCCTAATATAATCATGGTTGGAGAAATCCGTGACAAAGAGACTGCTGAAATAGCGATTCGATCCGCATTAACTGGCCATCTCGTGTTTAGTACGTTACACACCAATAGTGCGATAGCAGCAATTCCTCGTTTATTTGATATGGAAATTGAGCCCTATTTAGTTGTCTCGTCTTTAACAGCTATTATGGCCCAACGCTTAGTGAAAGTAATTTGCCCGGATTGTAAATCTGAACGTCCGGTAACTAAAATGGAACAAGAACTTTTCCAAAAACATGATATAGAAATCGAAACAATCAGTGAAGGAGCAGGATGTAATTCGTGTAGAGGTACTGGTTATAAAGGACGAATAGCCATTCATGAATTATTAGTAATCAACAACAAAATTAGATATTTCATGATGAATCGATATAGTATGACTGAAATTCGCGATTACGCTCGTCAACATGGTATGCTTTTTTTATTAGATGATGGACTTCACAAAGTGAAAAAAGGGAAAACAACGATGGAAGAAGTGTTAAGGGTTGTAGCGGAAGACTAATCTAGGAGGACGTTATGAAACTATTAGAAGACTTGTTAAAAGCTGCACATGAACGAAAAGCTTCAGATCTACATCTCACAGTGGGAACTAAACCTGTCTATCGGGTGAATGGAGCCTTAAAAAGCTTTCATGATTTTACTATCAGACCTGATGATACAGAGTATATAGCGAAAGAAATATTAACCGATGAACTATGGAATAAATTACATAAGGATAAAGAAATAGATTTATCGTATAGTATAAGTGGCGTATCTCGATTCAGAGTAAACATTTACTTTCAACGTGGATGTATTTCGTTAGCTTTTCGGACGATTCCCCGTGAAATACCAACTATTGAGGGACTTCAGTTACCGGACTCTCTAAAATCACTTATGGAGAAAGAACATGGCTTAGTATTAGTTACAGGACCTACCGGGAGTGGAAAAACCAGTACTTTAGCAGCGTTAGTAAACTATATGAATCAAACAATGAATCGACATATTATTACACTGGAAGATCCGATTGAATACTTACACGCACATAATCAGTCTATTATTGACCAGAGGGAAATTGGCTTGGATGCGAAAAATTTCAAAAGTGGTCTTCGAGCTTGCTTGCGTCAAGATCCAGATGTCATTTTAGTAGGAGAGTTGCGAGATTTAGAAACGATTTCTATTGCGATAACAGCAGCGGAGACAGGTCATCTCGTATTGGGGACTCTGCATACTAGTGGTGTCACTTCTACAGTTAATAGAATCATAGATGTTTTTCCACCAGCACAAAAACAACAAATACGAATTCAGTTAGCAAGTGTATTGCAAGCTGTTATCTCTCAACGTTTATTTCCTACAATTGATAATGCTAGTCGTATTGCAGCTACAGAGATTTTAGTGAACAATGCAGCGATTCAAAATTTAATTCGTAATGAAAAAGTGCATCAAATACCAAATATTATTCAAACATCGCGTGAAATGGGGATGCATAGTTTTCAACAAGATATTAGACGATTAGTCACTAAAGGACATCTGTCAAGAGATGTAGTTAAAGCATATCTCTCTGAGGTTGATTTTCATTAGGATTGAGGTGTTTCCGTGCTGTACTATCGATATAAAGGTAGGAACTTGCAAGGTAAATTTAAAAAAGGAAAATTAAAAGCTGAATCGGAAAAAGAAGTGATTCGATTGTTGGAACAAGATGGGATAACCGTATTTGAAATTAAACCGTTAGACTCCTTTTTATATAAAGATATCACCATTGGCAAACCGATCAAACTCCGGGAATTTGTTTTATTTTTACGACAGTTTGCAACCCTTATTGAGTCAGGAATATCGATTATTGAATCGATTCAGATTCTGGCTAAGCAAACAGGAAATAAGGCTTTTTCACAGACATTAATGCAAGTAGACGAAGACTTACAAGAAGGGATTGGTTTATCTGAAGCAATGAAAGAGCATCGTTCGTTCTTTCCTGATCTGCTAACAAGAATGGTGAGTGCAGGAGAAATAAGTGGTAATTTAGATGAAATATTAAATAATATGGCAAATTATTATGAGAAACAGTATCAACTAAAACAAAAAATTAAAACTGCATTAGCTTATCCGATTTTTGTTAGTATCTTCGCCATTTTCATCACCCTATTTTTATTAGTTTATATTGTACCGATTTTTACCGATTTGTTCGCCTCTTTTGGAGAAGAATTACCAATTTATACTTCACTAGTTTTACATATCAGTGAGTTTGTCAAAGACACGTGGTGGATTATGCTACTATTGTTGTTAGTCTGCTTCTTAGTAATGAAATCGATGATGCGATCAGATCAGATAGCATATCAAATAGATGTGATTAAATTAAAGTTGCCAATTATCGGCCCATTTCTTCAAAAATCACAATTAACGAGAATGTCCCAGACAATGAGTACACTGTTAAATAGTTCTGTACCTATTTTGCAATCAGTGAACATTACCGAAAAGATAGTGGAGAACCGATTAATCTCTTCTGTTCTGACGAAAAGCTATGTAGCTTTAGAAAGGGGAGAATCAATGGCAAGTGCAATGCAGACACATTCTATTATCCCACCGATGGTAGTTCAAATGATTGCTGTGGGAGAACGTACAGGTTCACTGGATAAAATGTTGCATAAAATTGCTGATTTCTATGAGAAAGACTTAGACGAAGCCTCCGATAAATTAAAAGCTCTCATTGAACCATTATTGATCGTGATTCTTTCGGTAATAGTAGGTGCAATAGTCCTAGCAATTGTAGTCCCAATGTTTACTATTTTTGATTTGTTATAACTTCTAAAAGTCGCAAAAATATACTGTATAATTCGATGTATTATAGTATAATAGTCTCAAGATGTAAAGAAGATATTTCCAAAAATAGACTTTAGAAATATAAAGCAATAGAAAGGAGAAGAGAAATGAGAGAAATATGGAAAAAATGGAATAAGGAAGATGGTTTTACATTAGTGGAATTGTTGGCAGTGATTGTGATTTTAGGTATTATTGTTGCTATTGCTGTCCCAGCGATTGGAAGTATTATCGATAGAGCTGAGGAAGGTGCTCAAGAAGCAGAGACAGAATTAATCGAAAATGCTGCACGATTGGCATTAATTGCAGCTCAAGCAGACGGTGAAGAAGCAGAGTGGGTATTTGGTGGTGGGGATCAACCAAATATAACAGTACAAGAATTACTAGATAATGGATATCTGGAAACTGATGATCCGCCAAGTGGTAGACTTACATATGTTGAAGGAACTACATTTACCTTTGAACATGACGAATAGATCTTTAAAGAGATTTAAAGTGCAAGAAATTCTCAACAGCCGGAATATGGACTACTGAAATATTCCGGTTTCATTTTAACCAAGCCTTAAAATAGGAGTTAGCAGATGGATATTGTATATAGTGGAGTAAGCTTTGTCTTTGGATTAATTTTAGGTTCTTTTTATAATGTAGTCGGTCTTAGAATTCCACAACATACGTTTTTATCCTCATCACGTTCTGCATGTCCAGCATGTAACCAGACATTAAGGTGGTATGAATTAATACCTGTTCTTTCCTTTATCTTGCAAAAAGGCAAGTGCCGGAACTGTCAGCAGCCAATTTCTATTCTTTATCCATTGGTGGAGTTGCTTACAGGGATTGGCTTTCTGCTGAGCTATTTGCATTTAGGATTATCATTAGATTTATGGATCACATTTAGTTTAATTAGTTTATTCTCCATTGTCTTAGTAACAGACCTTCGTTTTATGCTCATCCCTAATAAAATTTTACTATGCTTCTTGCCTGTCTTTATTCTGTTTCGAGTGTTGCAACCTCTTGAACCATGGTGGTCTAGTATTACTGGGGCGATAGCAGGTTACGGTCTTCTTGCACTTATTATTATAGTCAGCAGAGGTGGTATGGGAGCAGGAGACATGAAATTACTAGGTTTATTAGGCATAATACTAGGCTTTCCTTACATATTACTTGCTTTTTTTATCGCAACAATTATTGGATTATTATCTAGTATGATTATGATGTTGAAAAGTGGATTTAAAGCAAAACAGGAAGTACCGTTCGGCCCAGCGATAATCCTGGGGGCTCTTATAACGTTTCTTTTCGGTGATCATCTCGTGGAAGCCTACCTTAATCTGATTTGGTATGGAAAGTAGAAAGAAGGTGAGTATCATTTTTCAAAATAAGCATGTACACCTAGTTATATATGACCGTTATCTTCGGTATATCGTATCCAAAAAGAATCGGTTAGAGGATATCGTAGATTCAGGAGAACTTCTGTTAAAGGAAGGTTTAATAAAAGACGGAAGGATAATGGATAAAGAGGGGTTCCATTATCATCTGGAACGCATTGTGAAACAGAAGAAGTGGAAAAGGGCAAACATTTCATTTATAGTTTCTGATGGATTTGTTGCAATTCGCCATCATCAGATTCCTGCAGGGTTAAAGAAAGAGGAAACGAAAGCAGTTCTACAAAGAGAAGCTAAAGACCAGCTTCGATTACCTTTTCAAGATCCAATCATTGATTTTGGTCTGATCAAAAAGCTCGAAACGACAAATGAAATACTTGTTTTTGCTTATCCGAGAGATGTATTAAATCCATATCTAGCAGTGATGGAAGCTGTACAATTAAAACCAGTTATTGCTGACGTATCCTCTCTTGCTTTATCGAGGGTTTATCAGCAGTTTGTTACCGATAGAACAGATGAGCAAGATACACTTATCATGCAATGGGGAAAAGACGGATTGGTCCTTGCGGCTTTCGAACATGGACTAATCGTTTTCTCCAGACATGTTCCATCTCCAACAGATGAACGAATGTGGTCATGGAGCTTTGAACGAAATAAATTAGAATGGAATGGCAGTGAAGAAGATTTACAGGAATTAATGGATACTCATCTATTAACCATTGAACGATTTCTTGATTTCTATCGATATTCTGTTCAAAACGGTGATAAAGCGATTGGGAAAATTGTCATAGCAGGAGATTTTCCGTTTCTCGACTTAGCGATTCAATTATTAAGTGAACAGACTAAAGTACCTGTAATAGAACTGAGGAAATATTTGCCGAAAACTATCTCAGTAGAGTTTAGTGATTTAGCTGGGCTTCTTTTAAGAGGGAATTCTAAATAATAGGGTGATCAGATGCAGTTAAATTTTATAGAACATAAAGCTTTTAACCTTACACCATATATCTTAATTGTCCTTGCTTTTATAGGCTTAATCGTTTCTGTTTGGTTTGTAATGGTTCCTTATATTTCTTTAAAGAATGAGGTAAGTTCGATGGAAGAGCAATTCGAGATTAATGGGGAAGCGGAATCAGAAGCATTGCAATTAGAAAAACTGGTCGAACAACATGAGCAATTATCAGACTATATATCAAATATTGAAGAAGGGTTAATCGATCATATTGCATTAGTCGATCAATTGATTGCCTTTCTACCAAACAGTAGTAGGATAGAACATCTTCATTACATACAAGATGAATCGATTGAGGTAACAATGAGTTCAGCAAGGTTTAAAGATATAGCGATATATAACGAATCATTAACCTCTCAGCCATATGTAACAGATGTTAGCTTTCGGTTTATGGAACGTTCAAATGAGGGAGACTTTCAAGCGACATATCTGATTGTAATTAATTCGGATAAGTGGATGGAGGTGGTGCAGCATGACGATTAAATGGACGCGCATCACACTTTTCTGGTTGATTATGATTGTATTATTTGTTGTTAGTATTTATTTTGTCGGTAAACTATATTTGCTTGCCCCTTTAGAGAACAAGAAAACAAGTATAGAGCAAAAAGTCGATACACAGACAATGTATATTGAAAATGCAGAAATGTGGCAAGAAACGGTTTCCGGGATATCAACAGAAACGTTACACAAGCTGCCAATTACAAAGGGTAATAATCAAATCGTGAGAATGATGGATCAAGCTGTAAAGGATTCTGGTTTAACCATTGAGCAAATTTCAGTAGAAGAAAAATCAGCTGAAGAAGGTGATAACCTGCATAGCCTGATGTATCAAGTAGAAGGAATAGCGCCATCATATGAGTCATTTCAGCAATTTGTAACACAGATAATCGCAAATGAACGTATCATAGAAATATTTGAATTGAGCATTGACCGTGAAGATAAAACAGAAGCAGCTTTTCAATTTAACATCCAATTTTATGCATTTTACGCTCCCGATTTAAAAAAACTCGAATTAGAAATAACGAATAAAGAAAAAAGCACTCCTTAATGGAAGTGCTTTTTTTATATCTATCGATTTAGCGGTGTTTGATAATATATTTAGAATCTGTATGCTTATCTCGTTTTTTTATACTATCTGTCACATTTTGATGAACGCTTTTTTGATAGTACTGACAAAAGTCGCCTTACATCTCATAATAGATATGATAGGGTGATAGAAAAGGATTTGAAACGAGGGATTACCGTGGATAATAAAAAGCAAATTTCAGTTCAAATCAACCAGAATAAAAACAGTTCAACTAAGCATAATGCTACCAATCAATCCACATTAGAAGACTACATCAGAGAAAATCATCATCCAATGATGGATGATGATCAAGTATTTAAACGTAAATATACCCCAGACTCCAGTGCATTTAATCATTCTAAAAAGCCATCCTTTTGGTCGAAGTATAAATCATTCATTATTTCAGCTTGTACAGCTATAGTAATAG
Source organism: Gracilibacillus lacisalsi DSM 19029 (assembly GCF_000377765.1). Classification (GTDB taxonomy): domain Bacteria; phylum Bacillota; class Bacilli; order Bacillales; family Amphibacillaceae; genus Gracilibacillus; species Gracilibacillus lacisalsi. The sequence goes on from NZ_KB898664.1 coordinate 140,380, forward strand.
GATCTTTTCTAGGACTCATGATGTTGAATATTTTTGTGGATCTGGACCCGGAAGAGGTAGCCTTTGAGCAAAATACTTCTAACGACCAAGCGGTTAGTGCTACAAGTGATCAGTCAGATGAGAAAGACAATACTACTGCCAATGCACAAGAAGGAGAGGCTTTTCAAAGCCAAGCTTTTAATTTTTTCGTTACTCAGGCAGGAGTGTTTACAAATCAGAGTGCAGCACAACAATTAGTTCAAGAGTTACAAGAAGACCAAATAGAGAGTATGGTTTGGTCTCGTGATGAAAATTTTCATGTTTTTGTTGGCTTAAAGTCTACGCATGAAGCATCGAAGCAATTCACAAGCAGTGCTTTTCCTAGTAATTATGAATTGTATGGTGGAAAGGAATGGCATATTGATTCTGCTTCGATCTCGCTTTCTGAAGAAGAAAAGGATTGGTTAACAGGTCTAGAAAGTCTATTAGCTCAAATGATCGAAGGGGGGATGGAGGAGGAAGCGATTGATCAATGGTTGGCTGATGAGCCATCTGCTGTATCTGAAGAGGTCCAAGCAATAAGCACAGAGGTAGAGTCGATAAAAACAACAGAAGATGAACAAGCCAGCCAGGTAGCTTTATTAAAAATATTAAATCAATATGAAAATATCGCAAATGAGTAATTTTGTTTTTTCATATTCTAGTGGTAGCAAGTTTTGCTTTTTTCTTATAACGAAAATCGCAAGACTTGTTATTTTTAGTGCTAGAAAATCTATATATGGCTATTTGCTGATGATATTCCTAGTCGTTAAAATAAAAGATATTGCATTAAGGGAGGAATATACATTGGAGATGACCACTATCAAAATGAAAGAAGTACCTAAAGAAGATCGGCCAAGAGAACGACTATTGGAACATGGTCCAGATCACTTATCGAATCAAGAATTACTAGCAATCTTATTGGGTTCAGGGACACAGAAAGAAAATGTACATCAATTAGCAGAGAAAGTACTGCAACATTTTGAAGGATTAAGAATGCTCAAAGACGTTACGATTGAAGAATTAACCGAAATCAAAGGTATTGGCCAGGTAAAAGGGGTTAATATTCTTGCGGCAGTGGAATTTGGTAAAAGAATTCAACAATTTAAAGAAAAGGAGAGATATGTGATAAGAAGTCCGGAAGATGGTGCAAATTATGTAATGGAGGAAATGAGCAGTCTGAAACAGGAGCATTTTGTATCCATCTTTCTTAACACGAAGAATCAAGTAATTCACCGGCAAACGATTTTTATTGGTAGTTTGAATGCTTCCATTGTCCATCCTCGTGAAGTTTTCCGCGAAGCAATTAAAAGATCCGCAGCTTCTATCATCTGTGCACATAATCATCCTTCAGGCGATCCAACCCCTTCCCAAGAAGATATCCATGTTACTAAGCGGTTAAGTGAGAGTGGAAAAATGATAGGTATTGAACTTTTGGATCATTTGATAATTGGTGATCACAAATTTATTTCATTAAAAGAAAAAGGGTACTTATAGCACTATCTATTTTTGTTAAAGTTAAGTATAATAGAATTAACAAGCTTTTATAGCGCCTTATACAAGATCGCTTGTATAAAGGCGCTTATTATTATGAAAGAATATAATTTCTTGATTGAAAGCCAATAAAAGCATAAAATATTGAAGTGAATGTTTTGTATAATAATGGTTGAGAGGAAGAACAAGATTGGGATTATTTAATTTATCACAAGATTTAGGGATTGATTTAGGTACAGCAAACACATTAGTATTCATCAAAGGTAAAGGCATTGTTGTGCGTGAACCTTCCGTTGTAGCAATAAATAAGACAACAGGTGATATTGAGGCAGTTGGTAGTGATGCCAAGAATATGATTGGTCGTACGCCGGGTAATATTCAAGTAATTCGACCGATGAAAGACGGTGTTATTGCAGATTATGATACTACAGCTGCGATGATGAAATATTACATTAAATTAGCACAGAAAAACAGATCTAGCTTTGCTAAAAAACCTAATGTTATGGTATGTGTACCATCAGGGATAACAATGGTTGAAGAACGAGCTGTCATTGATGCAACAAAACATGCAGGTGCAAAGGATGCATTTCCAATTGCGGAGCCATTCGCTGCAGCTATAGGTGCTGGTTTACCTGTATGGGAACCAACTGGTAGTATGATTGTAGATATTGGTGGAGGAACAACTGAAGTTGCGGTTATTTCTCTTGGGGGTATCGTGACAAGCAGGTCCATTCGTACTGCTGGTGATGACATGGATGAAGCAATCATTCAGTATGTCAAAAGAACATACAACCTGATGGTCGGTGAGCGTACAGCAGAATCATTAAAGATGGACATAGGATCTGCGAAAGCTTCATCTGAAAAGGAGTTAATGGATATTCGCGGACGTGACTTATTAACAGGATTACCAAAAACAATTAGTGTAAGTGCTTCTGAGATTGCATCTGCATTAAAAGATACAGTGGATGCCATTGTAGAAGCGGTGAAAAATACTTTAGAAAGTACGCCACCAGAACTCGCCGCTGATATTATGGACAGAGGTATTGTGTTATCCGGAGGGGGAGCACTTTTAAAAGATTTAGATGAAGTAATTAGTGATGAAACAAAAATGCCGGTATTTGTTGCGGATGAACCGTTAGATAGTGTTGCAATCGGTACAGGGAAATCCTTGGAATATATCGAGCATTTTCGATCACATCCAAATGTAGGGGTGCAGCGCTTATCAGATTAAGAAGGTGTTATGATGTTTTATAAAAAGAAACGACTGTTTATTTTAATGATTTCATTAATTATTATTGTTGGTTTGATCGGTTTTTCGTTACGAGAAAGAACGGATCTTACCATCATTGAAGACTTTATTCATGACAGTGCTGGTTGGGCGCAGGAAGTGATTAATAAGCCGATTGCGTTCACAACTGGCGTTGCAAATAATATTAAAGAAATCCGCAATGTATATCGTGAAAACCAACAACTAAAATCAAGCTTAGACGAGATAAGACAGCTAGAATATGAAAACCAAGAGCTGACGAAAGAAATCGATGAATTAAAAGAAGTTTTGGATAAATCAGAGTCAGACTTCCTGCAAAATTTTGAAGCCATACAGGCATCCGTAATTGCAAGAAGCAAGGATCAATGGTTTAAGCAAATCACGATTAATAAAGGAACACAGGACGGTGTTCAGCCAAATATGTCAGTGATAACCGGAAAAGGGATGATCGGGAAAGTGCAAACTAGCTCACCGTTTACGTCCACCGTTTTATTACTTAACGGATTTGACCGAACCAATCGAATTTCAGTAAATGTATATGAAGAAGATAAAGAAACGGATAGTTCTGGATTCATTGTTGGCTATGATGAAGAATCAGAGTTACTATTGTTAGAAATGAATGATAATGACAAGGATTTAGAAGAAGGCCAGTATGTATTTTCTTCAGGACTTGGCGGTATCTTTCCAAAAGGACTTGAAATTGGTGAAGTTGTTGATGTCGAAGCTGATCGTTATGAATTAACAAGTATTGCCCATGTAAAACCTTCAGCTGATTTGGAGGAGTTAAATCATGTTATTGTCATCGATCGATCGATGACGACAGTAGATGAAATAGAAGAAGTAGAAGAGCAAACAGAGGAGGATGAATCATGAAACGGATGATCCCTTTTCTTATTGCTCTCATCTGTTTTTTATTAGTGATACTAGAAGGTACACTAACTCAAGTTTCTCTGCCAATTCTGAAAGATGAATGGATAAATGTATCACATTTCCTATTTATATTTCTGTTATATGTCACGATCTTTTTTGAGAAAGAATCTACATACTATGCCATTGCACTGTCGATTATATTCAGCATGATTATTGATATTGTCTATACGGATGTGATCGGTGTTTATGTATTTGCATATACAGCAGTATTATACGCAGCAAGAGTATTAATGAAGCTATTACAGTCGAATTTTTTGATTGCTTTATTGATGACGACTGTAGGAGTTGTGGTTACAGACATTTTGATCTTTTTCCTTTATAATATTATTCAAGTACATGTTGATAGTTGGAGTATTTACTGGCAAAACAGGTTGATTCCGACAGGGATATGGAATATAATTTTTGGCTTGCTCATATATCTTATCTTTGCAAAAAAATTAACAAAATGGTCGTACATTAAGTTTGAACGAGCAGATTGATAACGGTTAGTGAATGTTTTAAGGGGTTGAATTGAAGTGGCATCAAATAAATGGATTACAATAAAGGGAACAAGAGATGGTCTAACCCTTTTTATGAATGATCAATGTGCATGGAATGAGCTGCTCGAGGAATTAGAAGAAATTCTTTCCACAAAGCATATGGCGGCGGATGAGCCATTGATCACCGTGAAAATTGAATTAGGAAACCGTTATGTGACGAATCAGCAAGAACAAACGTTACGAGAAGTTATTCGCAAGCATAATAAGTTAGTTGTTGACAAGATAGCTTCGAATGTTATTTTAAAAGAAGAAGCGTTACAATGGAAAGAAGAAACAGATGTCAATTTACATAATAAGATTATTCGTTCTGGACAAGTATTAGAAATTAATGGTGACTTATTATTGGTTGGGGATGTGAATCCTGGCGGTAAAATAGTTGCAACTGGTAATATTTTTGTGATGGGTAATTTAAGAGGAATTGCGCATGCTGGAGCAGACGGTAATAGAGATGCTGTAATAGCTGCTGCACATATGGCACCAAGTCAATTGCGGATAGCGGAAGTAATTAGCAGGTCACCAGATGCTGACTCGGAAGGTGTCCCGATGGAATGCGGCTTTATTGATTCAAAGGGTGAACAAATTGTAATGGACCGTATCAGTACTATCGCAAGATCGCGTCCAGACTTAAATGCTTTTGAAAGGAGAGTTATGAATGGGTGAAGCTATCGTTATTACTTCTGGTAAAGGTGGTGTCGGTAAAACGACAACTACGGCAAATCTAGGAACTTCATTAGCATTACTAGATAAGAAAGTTTGTTTAATAGATACAGATATCGGACTGCGAAATTTAGATGTGATTATGGGTCTTGAAAATCGTATCATTTATGATATTGTGGATGTACTGGAAAAAAGATGTAAAATTTCTCAAGCGTTAATTAAAGATAAACGCTTTGACTGTTTATATTTATTACCGGCTGCACAAACAAGTGATAAATCTGCGCTAACTCCTGAAGGTATGGTGGAAATCATTGAAGAATTGAAGCCGGATTATGATTACATATTAATTGATTGCCCGGCAGGTATTGAGCAAGGTTATCGTAATGCGGTGGCTGGGGCAGATAAATCGATTGTCGTGACAACTCCTGAGAAATCAAGCGTAAGGGATGCTGACCGGATTATCGGTTTATTAGAACAAGAAGATATGGAACCTCCTCATTTAATCATTAATCGTATTCGTAATCATATGGTGAAAAATGGTGATATGCTGGATGTAGATGAAATAATCCAAGTATTGTCAATAGATTTATTAGGCATTGTTGCAGATGACGACGATGTGATCAAAGCATCTAATCATGGCGAACCTGTTGCCTTTCAACCTAACACACGAGCTTCTATTGCCTACCGTAATATTGCAAGAAGAATCCTGGGCGAATCAGTTCCTCTACTCTCGCTGGAGGAAAAAGTATCATTCATAGACAAAGTAAAAAAAGCATTCGGAATAAAAAAATAACCTATAAAAAAGAGTTTGCCTCCTATTAGGTAAACTCTTTTTTACCATCATATTCCGGTCAGTTCCATAACATATTATACATATACTGCGAAGTAACTGGACATGGATTTGTTCTCCACCCGTTCTCGTACTGCATTAAGAGATAATTTTGAAATATATCGTGATGATAACTACCACTCCGGCTGCCCACTTTCCTTTCCGTGGGGTTTGCCCTTCAGCTAACTTTTTCGAGCAAAAAACGCTCGAAAAAGTGGATCTTCAGGCCAAACCATTCCCACAGGAGTGAAAGTGGGCGGCCTTCGTTAAGATATGCTCCACAACCGTTATCCGCAATCAACCAGTCGATTTCTCCACCATATGTAGCGTAGGGTACGACTATGCTAAAAGGGTTAGTACTGTAATTAAACAGAAAATTTTAGTTTCATGAGTTCATTTCTTTCTATAATCAGAGAACAAAAATAGCGTAGGCAGAATACGGAGACTCCTGTGGGATCAGCACGAGCCGAAGATCCACTTGGTAAAGTGCCTTTCTTTCCAAGTTAGCTGAGGCCGTGCCCACGGAAAGCGCAGTATTCTGCCGGAGCGGTATCTCAGCACTCCTTATGGAAAGAATGATGGAAAGTCTCTTTTAAAAAAATTCACAAGTACGCAGTTTATATCCACTTTTCTTGTTGACCATTTGTACTAAAGTGTTTTTGCTGAAGCATTTAAAAGTTTTTTTTGTTCCTTTTTCATATTATGATGGTTGTCCACATATATTGTACAAACGTTGGAAAAAAGGAATGGATGCTGATGAAAAAAGATAATCTATCACAAATACGCCAAAATATTACGAAAAGAAAACAATCTAAAAAGAAAATCACATCAACACGCTTATCAGATTTCAAGCGTAATAGTTATGTAAACCAGGCTCACATGGAAGATGAAGAACGACACGGGTATTCTCCGAGTTTCGGGGGGTATCACAACAATAGTGACCAAGCCTACTTAAAACCGTTTCTTGTTAAAAGTATTGTTGCAGCCATCATCTTTTTTATTACGGTGTTTTCAACGGCTTCCAATCAACAATGGCTTGAACAACCAAGGAACTGGGTAAATTACGCGATAACAGAAGAATTTCCTTTTGCAAGTGTGAACGCATGGTATCAAGCTCGGTTTGGTGCACCATTTGCTATCGAAGCAGATCTTGATAAAGCGGAAACTGCCGAACCTACTGCATTGCCTGTTTCTGGTCAAGTTAACCAGACATTTCAAGAAAATGGTGAAGGTATTTTAATCTCTTCTGATGAAGAAACAGAAGTGATTGCTGTAGATGAAGGCACTGTTTTATTTGCTGGTAATGATCGTGAAACAGGAAAAACAGTGATTGTCCAGCATGCGGATCGCAGCAAATCCATTTATGGAAACTTAACCAATATTGATGTTCATTCCTATCAATCGATTAGAGCTAATCAAAAAATAGGTAGCTATGAACCTTCTGAGGCAAATACAGCAATGTACTTTGCGATTGAAAAGAACCGGGAATTTTTAGATCCGATTCGGGTGATGCATGTTGATGAGCAACCTTAAGCTACCTCCAATTCATATTCACCCTATTTTATTTTTTTTCTTACTTATTGCTATACTTACTGGTATGTTAGTGGAATTTTTCATTATTTTTTTGATTGTTTCTATTCATGAATTAGGACATTATATATGCGCTCGCGTTTTCAAGTGGCGAATCCGGCGCATTTTTTTGTGGATTTTTGGTGGAGTGATGGAAACAGATGAGTATGGAACTAGACCAATACGTGAAGAATTTCTAGTAACGATCGCCGGACCATTACAACATATTTGGATCTATTTCATTATTTATATGCTTGATGCTGGCTCCTTGCTTCCAGAATCCACGTTAGTACTAGCATATCAATATAATACTTTTATATTGATTGGAAATCTGTTGCCAATATGGCCGCTTGATGGGGGGAAACTCGTCCAGCTTAGTTTGGATTCTTTTTTCTCCTTTCAAGTTTCTCATAAATGGATGATTATGATATCGATTGTGACGATTGTTTTTGTAAGTATCTATGTATTTAGTCGGGCATGGCTTTCTTTAAGTTTTGTCTTACTTATGATTTTTTTAATTTGGGAAAATCGATTAGAATGGAAGCGAAGGTATTTTAAATGGTGGCGTTTTTTATGGAGTAGGTATAGTGAAACCACCAAATTTCGGAAACACAGAGAAATAGAAGTGCCTGCATCGATCAGTTTATTGGATTTGTTTCGTTTGTTTAAAAGAGACACCTTTCACCGGATTAAAGTATATGATCAACATGGAAAGGTTTATTGGTTATCGGAACGAGATTGTTTGCAAAGTTATTTCGATCAGAAAAATATTCACTTGGTGGTAGGCCAGTTGCTTACAGGATAGAAAGAGGTTGAACATGAAGAAATTACACTTTTATACAGGTAGTTCAGAAAAAATCGGCATGCTTTTTGAAGAAAAGCAATGTATCGATATCTTTATTGACCGCCAGTCAACAAACGCTCGGCTAGGTTCAATCTATAAAGGAAAAGTGCGAAACGTTGACGAAAGTATTGATGCCGCATTTATTGATATTGGTGAGAAGAAGGTTGGGTTTCTGTCCAAAAGCGAAGTGCCATTTTTGGGTGTGAATGACAAGCTTTCCTCTTATTTAACAGATGGAGCAAGTATTATTGTTCAGGTTATCAAAGAGGCTTATCAAGAGAAAGGACCAAGACTTACAGCTAATATAACACTTACAGGACAACGAATTATTTATTTACCACATGGCAATTATGTAGCCAGTTCTAAAAAATTATCGCAAACAATATCAGAAAAATGGAAAAGTTATTTATCGGAACAACTTTCTATGAATGAAGGAGTTATATTACGAACAGACATAGCGAATGCTGAAACAGAACAAGTATTAACTGAATTAAATAATAGCAGAAATCTTTGGCGGAAATTGGAAAGTGATGCATCACAAAATAAAGCACCATACATCCTTTTTCAATATCCAATGATTCCAGATCAAATGATAAATCAATATCAAAATGAATCTTTTCAAGATATTACTTTCGATGAACGTCAAACGCTTCAAAAAGCGAAGACAGCTTTTCCTAATCTAGCGGATAAAATGAGGATTAGGAAAGAGGCTAATCAAATTGTTGGTCAAGATGTAAGCAGTTGGTTAACAGAAGCGATTCAGCCAGTTGTTCATAAACAGGATGGTATTACATTAACAGTGGAACAAACCGAGGCCTTGACAGTGATTGATATTGACAGCAGTAAATTTACAAGTCGTCATAACAAACATGATACCATCTATCGCATTAATCAACGTTCCGTAAAATATTGTATCGAAGAAATTCGAAAACGTAATATATCGGGAATTATTCTAATTGATTTTCTAAAAATGGCAAAAAAAGAAGAGGCAATCATTTTACAACAGATGAAACAAGCGTTACGAGAAGATCCGGTACGTACAGAGGTGCTCGGATTTACAAAGTTGGGTTTGTTGGAAATGACGAGAAAAAGAGAAAGAACAGGACTCTTGGAACTGATGACTAATAGGGAATTAAATAAGAAACCTGTATTATCAATGGAAACGATCGGCTATCAGCTGGAACGTGAACTGTTAGAGTGGAACCGAAATACGGAATGTTTATTGCTTATCATTCATCCAGACCTGTATGCCTTTTGGAAAGAAGAGTTAACTGGTGAAGTCTTATCTAACATACAAATGGAAGTGTATTATTATACGGATGAAAGCATTCCAGATTATCAGATAATTCGTTCGGGCAGTAAGGAGTTAATTAATTTGTATATAGCTGAGAATCATGAAATAGTCATTGACAAGTTGCTTTAATATATGGTATGATCGTTTTGTTGTTTATGTAGCACCCGTTGCTACAACCGCGCAGAACAGGTCTTTAAAGCTTTGATAAGCTACCTGTATGGCGAGTCTGAGTCTATGAGGAGGTGCAAGAGAATGTACGCTATTATTGAAACTGGTGGAAAACAAGTAAAAGTAGAAGAAGGTCAAGCAATTTTTGTTGAGAAACTAGCTGCTGAGGCTGGTGAATCAGTAACATTTGACAAAGTACTTGCAGTAGGTGGAGACGATGCGAAATTTGGTACTCCATACGTTGACGGAGCTTCTGTAACTGCGAAAGTAGAAAAACAAGGCCGTCAAAAGAAAATCACTGTATTTAAGTACAAGCCAAAGAAAAACTATTCACGTAAACAAGGTCACCGTCAGCCATACACAAAAGTTACCATTGAGAAAATCAATGCATAAGGTTTTGGTTGTATGATTAACGTGACAATTGAGCGTGAACAAACGTATATAAAATCATTTACACTGACAGGGCATGCTGGAAGTGGTCCAGAAGGGCATGATTTAGTTTGTGCCGCTGTTTCTGCGATCTCTTTTGGTTCTGTCAACGCAGTGTTTACGCTATGTGAGATTGATTTGGATATAGACCAAGCCGGTGATGAAGGCGGATATTTGAAAGTTACCATTCCTGATTCATTGGATGAGCAACTTTTAGAAAAAGTTTCATTACTCTTTGAAGGTATGGTTGTTTCCTTGCAAACCGTTGAGCGGGAATATGGTCAATATATATCCATCTTTGAAAATTAAGGAGGTGCAACAACATGCTACGTCTAGATTTACAGTTTTTCGCAACGAAAAAAGGTGTAGGTAGTACGAAAAACGGTCGTGACTCTGAGTCTAAACGTTTAGGTGCTAAACGTGCAGACGGTCAATTCGTTTCAGGTGGTTCAATCCTTTATCGTCAACGCGGTACAAAAGTTTACCCAGGTGTAAACGTAGGCCGTGGTGGAGATGACACACTATATGCTAAAGCAGACGGTGTGGTTAAATTCGAACGCCAAGGACGCGATCGTAAAAAAGTAAGTGTATATCCTGCATAAGGAAATAAAAAAGGCTCTAATCTTTCAAGGTTAGAGCCTTTTATTTTGAACTTACAAATAGAAAAAATGCACAAGATACATAAACTGCGAAGTAACGTTGGCGTTGATTTGCTCTCTTCCATTCTTCCCTTTGGGAGTGCTGACAAACCGCTCCGGGAGAATACTGCGCTTTCCATGGGCACGGCCTCAGCCTCCTCGGAAAGCAAAAATCGCTTTCCTGCGGGGTCTTCAGACTCGTGCTGTTCCCATAGGAGTCTCCGTATTCTGCCTACGCTGATTTTAGTGCTCTGATTATTGTAAGAATAGAACTTAGGAAACTGTTTCCTTTGGATTTCCTGTCATTTTATTAGAACACTATTCTAAGTTGCGGAAAAATGCGACACTCCTAGGGGAATAGCACGAGCCGAAGATCCACTTGGTAAAGTGATTTTCTTTACCAAGTTAGCTGAGGCTGTGCCCCTGGAAAGGGAGTATTTTTCCGCAGCGTCGACCGAGCACTCATCATTAAACAGAATGGGAGAAAGCTTCCCTTTTCTAAATTTCCACTATTTCGCAGTTGTTATCTACTTCGAATGGGATATGACCGTCATATAGATGAATCTTATGTTTTTCTATGCTATAATTTTCTTATTGTGTGAGGGGTGAAGACGTTGAAGGAACAAGATGTAGTCGAAATGTTGCGCCATTATCGCCATGATTGGCTAAATGATTTGCAACTAATTTTGGGCTATGCTCAAATGGGGAAATTAGATAAAATACAAAATAAAATAACCGAAGTAATGGAAAGATCTAATCAAGAACGCGGTTTGGATCGATTGAATATACCAAAAACAATGGTATGGCTGTATCAATTAAATTGGCGTTCGGAAACGTTTCAGCTTCATTTTCAATCATTTGTTGACGGACAACCAGCCATCATGGATGACGAAGCATTACTAACCAAAATACAAAAAATATTTCAAATATTACCTTCTTATCAAAAAGAATATGAGGAATATATCGGTACGCTTATTTTCAAAAAAGTGGACCATACTATACATATTCACTTAACATTTGATCAGAATTGGACCGATATTGATGCATTGAAACAAGAGTTAGAATCTTTATCCTTTATTGAAAAAGTGACAAAAGGTGAGATGTTAAGGATAGAGTGGCAAGAATAACGAAAGAAGGTGAGACAGCATGTTTGTCGATCAGGTCAAAGTATATGTAAAAGCAGGCGACGGGGGTAACGGTATAGTTGCTTTCAGGCGTGAAATATATGTTCCGATGGGTGGTCCTGCTGGTGGTGACGGAGGAGATGGCGGAGATGTTATCTTTGAAGTTGATGAAGGCTTAAATACACTAATGGACTTTCGCTATCAAAAACATTTTAAAGCGAAACGTGGCGAGAACGGAATGGGAAAAGGCATGCATGGAAGAAATGCAGAGCCATTAGTATTGTCTGTACCACCAGGTACGACAGTAAGGGACGTTAATACAGGAGAAGTGCTCGCTGATTTAATTGAACATAAACAACGGGCAGTCATTGCAAAAGGTGGTCGAGGCGGTCGAGGAAATATTCGTTTTGCATCTGCTAGAAATCCTGCCCCGGAAATCGCAGAAAATGGCGAGCCAGGTATAGAGCGCGATATTCAGATCGAATTAAAATTGATAGCTGATGTTGGTTTGGTAGGGTTTCCAAGTGTTGGGAAATCGACCTTATTATCAACAGTTAGTGCGGCAAGACCGAAAATTGCAGACTACCATTTTACGACATTACAACCTAACTTAGGAGTTGTCGATACCGCCGATCAACGAAGTTTTGTATTGGCAGACCTACCTGGATTGATTGAAGGGGCACACGAAGGTGTTGGACTTGGTCACCAATTTTTACGACATGTGGAACGTACACGTGTGATTTTACATGTAATAGATATGGCAGCAACAGAAGGCCGAGATCCTTATGAAGATTTTATTACGATTAATAAAGAACTGGAACAATATGATCCAACACTATTAGAACGTCCAATGATCATTGCTGCTAACAAGATGGATCTACCAGAGGCAGAGGAACAGCTCGCCTATTTTAAAGAACAGTTAGATGAAGATTATCCAATCTTCCCAATCTCAACGGTTACTAAGGAAGGAATCCGTGATCTATTGTTTGCTGTAGCGAACAAACTGGACGAAATTCCGAAAAATTATAAACCGGTTGAAGAACAAGAAGATCGCGTAGTTTACCGTTTTGAAAAAGAAGATAAAGCTTTCTCGATAACTCGTGACCCTGATGGTGCCTATGTACTATATGGAGAAAAAATTGAGAAGCTATTCAAGATGACTGATTTCAGTCGTGATGAATCTGTTCAACGTTTCTCCAGACAACTACGCGGAATGGGTGTAGACAATGCGTTAAGGGAACGTGGAGCAAAAGACGGTGATACAGTTCGCCTGCTTGATTATGAATTCGAGTTTATGGAATAATAGATAGTATGCTTAGTAGCAAGACCATCCGTTGGTATAAAAAAGGGGAATGTGGATGTCTGCGAAAAATGAAAAGTTCTATCTGGTAAGTGAAGATTTTTTACCAGAAGGAATGAAAAAAACATTGGAAGCAAAAAAATTGTTGGAAAGTTATGAAGTGGATTCGATTCATGAAGCTACACGCCAAGTCGGATTGTCGCGAAGTGTTTTTTATAAATATCGGGACGCTGTCTTTCCGTTTCAACATATGGTAAAAGAGCAGATGATTACGTTGTTTTTCCATTTGCAAGATCAAACAGGGGTGCTTTCTCACCTCTTATCTGTTGTGGCACAAGCGGGATGCAATATATTAACGATTCACCAAACGATACCGATTCAAGGGAAAGCAAATGTTACGTTATCTTTAAATACAAACGGAATGACGGTTGAGATCGATCAACTCTTAAATGAGTTAAAACAGATTGATTTTGTCAATCAAGTAGAAATATTAAGTTCAGGTGTTTCATAACATAGGGGGAGCAAGCTATATGAAGGAAACTATCGGGTATTTAGGTCCAAAAGGAACTTTCACTAAAATCGCAGTAGATTCCATGTTTAATGGAGACGTAAAAAAAGGGTATAGTACTATTCCTGAATGTATCGACGCTGTAGTAAACAATGAAGTAAGCTATGCTGTTTTACCACTGGAAAACGCGATAGAGGGTACGGTTAATATAACTTTAGACTATTTAATCCAAGCGCAGGATGTGAAGATTGTAAGTGAAGTAATTGTTCCAATCCGTCAGCATTTAATGGTACACCCCGATAATGTTGATAAATGGACAGAGATTGATGCTATTTATTCTCACTCTCACGCGATTGCGCAATGCCATAGCTTTTTACGTAAGGAATTAGTCAAGGTACCGGCACAGTCGATGACTTCAACAGGAGCAGCTGCAGAATTTGTCAGTGAGCACCCTGAACAGAATATAGCTGCAATTGCCAATCATCTTGCAGCGAAAGAATATGGTTTATCAATTGTGAAAAAAGACATCCACGATTTCGATAATAATCATACGAGATTCGTTGTCTTGCATAAAAATAAAACAGAATTAACTTCCAATAAAATGGAGGAAAAAGGATTTAAAACAACCGTAACGGTCACCTTACCATCAGATCAACCAGGTGCCTTACATCAAGTACTATCTGCGTTTGCATGGCGTAACTTGAATTTATCCAAAATTGAATCACGACCAATGAAAACTGGTCTTGGTAATTATTACTTCCTAATAGACATTGAACAAAAAATGGATGATGTTCTGATTCCTAATGCTATAACAGAAATGGAATCGTTAGGCTGTAAAGTATCAGTATTAGGCAGTTATCCTTACTATTTACACAGTGGAAACGGTGTAACGCTTGCGGTATAATCGCAGGCGTTTTTTATGGAAAGAAAGTATAAAATCGGCGCAATGACCGTGTTAAACGAAGTGTGTAATTTGCAACGCTCCGAATAATTGCTTTGCTTACCGTGGGCACGGCCTCAACTAACTTTTTTCAAAAAATAGAGCGGATAACCTAAGCTAAAAACACTCAAACTATCCACTCATCTGCATGTGCTGTAACAAATACAGCTGCTATTCTACAATAAATCCTTTCTCCTTTAACGCCTCATATGCTTGATCCAACTTCCGCTCTTCATTTGCAACTATGGTATGGTTATGAATCCCATCGGTCAACTCCAACAAATATGGAGCATTTTTTTCTTCGATTTTCTGAACAAATTGATCAACATCAATGCGACTGTTTATCATTAAAGAAGCTTTTAAATCACCGTAAATCGGATGTTCGATAATGACATCTTCTACAGTCGCGCCATAGTCTACGATCGTATATAACTCTTCTCTAGTATCTTTTCCTTCATGTTTACACGCGATAACACGACGAAAATCTACTTTTTCTTTTTCAGCTTTCATATATAAATAACCATTACTTGTAGCAATAATCGGGTGATTATGAGCTTTTAATAAGGAAATATCCTGTACGATTGCTTGCCTGCTTACATTTGCCTTTTCAGCCAGTTCTGTTCCAGTAAGCGGTGTTCGGCTATTTTGTAACCAAGTCAGCAAGCTTTCGCGCCTTGCTTTACCCGTTAATTTCTTTGTCATAACCTTGTCTCTCCTCCTTGATTCGATTAAATATTCGATTCGATGCTTTGATGATTTCATGAATATCTTTTTCCGTTGTCTGATGGCTAAAAGAAAATCGTACAAATCGTTTCCCTTCATCATAATCGCTAATAAACGGTTGAATGGATTTAGGAACTTCTGTTGCTCCAATACTGCATGCACTAACTGTCGAAATTGCAATATTATGTCGATTATATTCTAGCATGACATAATCACCCTGTACAAAATCATTAATACAACCAACAATACTTGGACATTGATTGACGGATACAATCGGTTGTAATGGAATTCCCTCGGTTTTCAATTTCTGAATAAAAAGTTCTCGTATGTATTGGATGTGATCTTGATTTTGTACGAGATTGTTTATTGTTTCTGAAGCTGCCGCAGCAAATCCAGCTATTCCAGGCACATTAACTGTTCCAGGTCTTAATCCGTGTTCATGATTTGTTGAAACAGGGTGGGATCTTAATGAGAGTCTATTAGAGAAATATAGTGCTCCAACTCCTTTAGGACCGAATATTTTATGACTTGAAATCGTTATACAATCAACAAACGGTATCAAGTGCTTTATATCTATTTTACCAAATGATTGAATCATATCGCTATGAAAAGGGATATCCTGTTTTTGTAACCTTTCTCCAATTTCCTTTATTGGCTGGATAACACCTGTTTCGCCATTAACATGTTGGATTGAGACAAGACATGTGTTAGGCTGAATCGCTTTTTCTAGATCAGTTAGCCGAATTTGCCCGTTGTGGTCTACTGATAGAAAAGTGACCTCTACATTTTCTTGATTGTCCAACTCTTTCATGTAGTAATATAAAGAACTATGCTCGACTTCTGTTGTAATGATATGTTTTTTCTTTTTTAAATGACTAGTTCTTAGTAATGTGTCGATAGCTAACAGATTACTTTCCGTTCCCCCGCTCGTGAATACAATTTGTCGTGCTTCTGTATTTAAAAGCTTTGCTATCATAGTTCTTGAATTTTCTAATATATCTTTTGCTTTCCCACCTATATCATGTAAGCTGCTAGCATTTCCAAAATAACCTTTTGCTACTTCTTGATATACGTCTAATGCTAGATTTGACATAGGAGATGTAGCGGCATAATCACAATAAATCATCCAATCGTCCTTTCCTTAGAAGTATAGTCTTATATACAATTGTCAGTGAATTTCCATAACTACCGTCATTCAAAGAAGCAAAGCAGGAATAATGTACCTAACATCTTGCGATCATTCGCTTGCTGATGGCAGTCTTTTTTTATAATTGATGATCGCGTAAAAAAATACTTGTCATATCACTTATTATATGTAAAGATATCTGTAAATACAACTGTAAAGTGTGGTGTTTTGTTTGCAACGACAAAAAATTGTTATTGTCGGCTCCGGACTTGCTGCATATGTACTTGCGAGTGAATTATGGCAGCATAGTGATGTGACAATACTGACGAAAAATAAAACTAATGATAGTAACTCTATACGCGCACAAGGAGGAATAGCTGCTGCCGTTTCTGCCAAGGATCAATGGCATTTACATGCAGAAGACACTTTAAAAGCAGGTGTATTTCATAACCATCAAAAAGCAGTGAAAACATTAGTGAAAGAGGGAAAACAGGTAGTGAAAAGTCTGCTTCAACAAGGGTTTCCAGCAGATCGTGATCAACATGGTGAACTTTTATTAGGTCGTGAAGGTGCCCATAGCGAGCGAAGAATCATTCATGCAGGAGGGGATCAAACCGGTAAGTATCTCATTCACTTTTATCAGCAATTATTGCAAGGGAAAATAACAATTTTAGAAGGACAACTTGCGGTTGATTGTGTGATAGAAGCCGGCGAGTGTAAAGGAATTATTACGATAGATCAAGATAATCAATTGCATACGTATACTGCAGATCATATCGTATTGGCAACCGGAGGCTTTGGGGCGCTTTATGAAACAACATCTAACGATCCAAGTGCTACCGGTGATGGTATAGCGATGGCTTATCGTGCTGGAGCTAGAGTATCAGATCTGGAGTTTGTCCAATTTCATCCGACTATGCTAGCAACACAAGCACCCTACAATGACTTGATTTCAGAAGCCATTCGAGGAGAAGGAGCCATTTTGGTGGATCAGAATGGTCGAGAAATTATGAAAGGTGCGCATCCATTGGAAAATCTAGCACCTCGGGATATCATAGCCCGTGTTATGATGACGGAATTAACGAAAGGAAATCGGCTATATTTGGACATTCATCAAATCAAAAACTTTCAAACTAAATTTCCTTTTATTAAATCAGTATGTGAAAACAATAACATAGATTGGCAGCAAGGACTAATACCGGTAAATCCAGGAGCACATTTTACGATGGGAGGGGTAGAAACCGACTTGCAAGGAAGGACGAATATCCCACGGTTATATGCAATTGGAGAAGTAGCATGTACACACGTCCATGGTGCTAATCGTTTGGCAAGTAATTCATTGCTAGAGGGATTGGTATTTGCAACGAGATTAGCAGATTATTTAAGGACGCAATCCAGTGTGTTTTCCAGTAGTATATCGCTAGTCCAACCATTACATCATACATTCCATCATCCTGATCTACATGCACTACGTAAACAAATGACTAATCATGTGGGCATTAATCGAAGCGAATCAGGGTTAAAAGAAATGCTGGAATGGTTAGCGAAATTTACACTTATCCAAGACAATTATTTAAGCAGATATACTACATCGCGGGATCAAATTCAAATGCAGCATCATTTACAGGTTGTCCAGCTTGTAACCAAAGCAGCCAGAAAACGTATGGAAAGCAGAGGCGCTCATTACCGAGTGGATTACCCATTTAAAAGTGAACAATGGGAGAATAAAAGGATAACCTATCAATTAGCCAAACAAGGAGTAACGGTATGAATCGATTATATGTCAAGCAACAGCTCAACCATTTTTTTCAAGAAGATATCGGGAGTGGAGATGTCACAAGCGATCGTATTTTCGATCAAGTATCTCCAACAGGAGTAGGTGAATTTATTGCTAAGCAGGAAGGTATTTTTGCTGGAGAAGTGATATTAGATGAGGCTTATCATCTTTTTGATGAAACGATAAAAGTCGATTTGTTTAAAAAAGATGGCCAACGAGTAAAGAAAGGTGAAGTGATTGCACAAGTATCTGGTCCATATCCATTATTGTTAACGTCAGAACGGGTTATTTTAAACCTTTTGCAGCGATTGAGCGGTATTGCAACTGTTACTTCTCAAGCAATTCGTCATTTAGCTAATGCTCAGATAAAAATTGCCGATACTCGAAAAACAACACCAGGATTACGTATGTTAGAAAAATATGCAGTTCGTTGTGGTGGTGGAGTCAATCATCGTTTTGGATTAGATGATGCGGTGATGTTAAAGGACAATCACATTGCGGCAGTGGGTTCGATTACTAAAGCTGTCGAAAAAATAAGAACCTCGACAGGTCACATGATCAAGATCGAAGTAGAAATCGAAAACAAGGAGCAGTTGGAAGAAGCGATTGCAGCAGGCGTAGATGTGATCATGTTTGATAATATGTCGCCAGAACAAATAAGAGAGCTGATTGAACTAGTGCCAAAAGATATCATGACAGAAGCTTCAGGTAATATCACTGTCGATAATATTCACCTATATAAGGATACGAGAGTGGACATGATTTCACTTGGGTTTATTACCCACTCAGCACAAGCTTTAGATATCAGCTTTAACATTACGGGGGGAGTAAAATGAATCTGGCAACACTATTTACCACACATCAACAGTTACCAGAAAAGTATCAACACATGAGTCATGAAGAAATGATAGAAAGAATCACAAAGATAAAAAAAGACATGGGAGAAGACTTATTTATTCCAGGACATCACTATCAGAAGGATGAAGTGATCCAATTTGCTGATGCAAGTGGAGATTCATTGCAACTAGCCCAAGTTTCCGCACAACAAAAGGCGAAATATATTGTTTTTTGTGGTGTTCATTTTATGGCGGAAACAGCTGATATTTTAACAAATGCTGATCAAAAGGTAATACTACCGGATATGCGTGCCGGTTGTTCGATGGCAGATATGGCAGATAATAAGCAGACTGAAGAAGCTTGGAGAGAATTAACGGCCTTGTTCGGTGATACGCTTTTGCCTTTAACCTATGTCAATTCTACAGCTGCGATTAAAGCATTTGTGGGGCAACATGGCGGTGCTACGGTTACCTCATCTAATGCGAAACAAATGGTTCAATGGGCATTTAAGCAAAAACAACGGCTGTTATTCTTGCCTGATCAGCATTTAGGTAGGAATACCGCAGTAGAGTTAGGGGTTCCGTTAGATCAGATGGCAGTATGGGATCCGCTTGCAAGCAAATTGGAATTTGCAGGTGATTCAGTTAAGGATATCCGTGTTATTTTATGGAAAGGTCATTGTTCCGTACATGAAAATTTTACTACGAAAAATATTGAGCAAGTTCGTAAAAATCATCCCGAAATGACGATTATCGTTCATCCGGAATGTAAGTATGAAGTTGTGCAACAAGCAGACCTTGCTGGTTCCACGAAATATATTATTGAAACTATCAAGAAAGCACCTGCTGGAAGTGAATGGGCAATCGGTACAGAAATGAATTTAGTTAACCGTTTAATAAACAGCCATCAAGATAAAAAAATCATTTCCTTAAACCCATTTATGTGTCCCTGTTTAACAATGAATCGTATTGATTTGCCACATTTAACATGGGCCTTAGAAGAAGTAAGGGAAGGAAAGTATACGAATCGAATCAGTGTTCCAAGTGAAATAGCTCAACATGCCAAACTAGCTCTAAACCGAATGCTGAAAGGAAGCCTATAATGTGACAAGCTTGTATTTAAGTTGATCGAAGGATATCTATAAAAAAAGATATCCTTCTTTTTTTATTCAACATTTTAGGCAATTTGCATATGTTGTTAAAGAAGATGGATTAGACCGAGACAAATGCCCTTCCATACTTATCATTCAGAAAGGAGAAATTGCTTTGAAAATTCATATTGTGCAAAAAGATGAAACACTTTGGAAAATTGCGCAAAAATATGGTGTTAATGTAAATGAAGTGATAGCAGCGAACCCGCAAATTTCAAATCCTGATATGATTATGCCAGGAATGAAGATAAAGATTCCAACTGCATCTGACAATAAACAGCAACCAGCACCATCTGATAAGAAACAACAAGTCCAACCTGGTACAACGGACAAAAAAGACAAACAGGAGGTAAAACCAGAGGCTCCAAATCAAATTTTACCTGCGATTGAAGAGGATGAAGACAAAAAATGGGAACCATTGAAAAAAGAAATGCCTTCATTACCAATTCATTTTAATAAGCAACCACCACAACCTGTACAACCAGCACCATCTCAGGCATCACAAGACTTAAAGTGGACACAGCTAACCAATAATTTCGAAACCCATATTCATCCAACGCAAATGCCTGAAGAAGATGACCACGTAGCAGGAGTGGAGGATCATAAGAAACCAAAACACAAACCGATGGCACCACCACATCATCATCCACAACCAATGCCAATGCACGCACCTTGTTATTCAAAAGAAGGTATCCCTTATGGCTATGGACACACGGGACATACAGGGCATATGCCACAATATCCGTTTCCAGAAGGCTTTCAGCCACAAGTAATGGGGGAACAATCGCAACCACAACAAACTGGTCCATCTACCCAGCCGCATCAAGGATGGTATCAAGCACAAATGCCATCAGATAACCAAGGACAGCAAATGCCATGGGGACCATCACAAATGCCCCAAAATCAAATGATGCCAAATCAACAACAACCAATGCAACAAATGCCGATGCAGCAACAACCAAATATGCCAGTACCGATGCCAGGAGAACCAATGATCCCACAACCTGGCGCACCGAATTATCCATTAATGCCAATGCCATATGGAATGCAAGGCCAACAACAAATGCCATATCAGCCATATCCTCAACAAGGAATGCCTTACGGGCAACCGAATAAAAAGGATTGTGGATGTGGAGGAAATCGATAATAATCATAAATGCAAAGGCTGCTGAGAAAGTTTTTTCTCTACAGCCTTTTTTTAATTTCGCAATAAACGAGCATGATTTCGCAATAAACGAAGGCAATTTCGCAATAAAGGTGCACGATTTCGCAATAAACGAAGGCAATTTCGCAATAAAGGAGCTCGGTTTCGCAATAAATGAAGGTGAATTTGCAATAAAAGAGATTGATTTCACAATAAAAAACTCGCATCCGATGAATCTGTTTTGCATCGTTATTTTCAATTTCTGTTAGTTGTGATAAAGTAAGTAATGGAGACTGAGATAGATTATGAGAGGTGAGAAAGCATGGCAGGACATTCTAAGTGGAAAAATATCCAAAGAAGAAAAAATGCACAAGATGCAAAACGTGGTAAAATTTTCATGAAACATGCAAAGGATATTTATATAGCTGCTAAACAAGGTGGCGGCGACCCAGAAATGAATGCAAGCTTACGTCTTGCAGTAGAAAAAGCAAAGTCTGACAACATGCCGAATGAGAACATAGATCGAGCGATTAAAAAAGCAACTGGGGACTTAGACGGAGCTAATTATGAAGAATTAACGTATGAAGGGTATGGTCCTGGTGGAACCGCTGTAATGGTGGAAGTATTAACAGATAATAAAAATCGGACCGCATCTGAAGTACGACATGCGTTTAGTAAAAATGGAGGTAATCTTGGTGAGAATGGTTGTGTAGCCTTCATGTTTAATCGTAAAGGTTACCTGGTAATTGATCAAAGTAAAACAGATGCAGATGAAGATACTGTAATGTTAGAAGCAATCGAAGCTGGTGCAGAAGAAATGGAAACCGTGGAAGGTGCTTATGAAATCTACACTGATCCGGAAGATTTTCAGAATGTAAAATCAACATTAGAAGAAAGTGGTTTTACATTGGAAACAGCAGAAATCACCATGATACCTCAAACACTTTCACAAGTGGATGAAAGTGACGGTAACAAAATGGTCAAGCTGGTTCACATGCTCGAAGATATGGAAGATGTCCAAGAAGTCCACCATAACATGGACGCAGATGAAGCAATAATGGAACAAATATAATAAACAATAGGCTGCCCATAGGAGGCAGTCTTTTTGTTTGTATAAATAAACCTTCATTCTTAAGTTCAAAACTAGTCGAGCAAAGGATCCGTTAGTCATGGTTGACTTGCTACTACAAATGTTTAAGCATTTCGCCTGCTATAAGCACGAATAACAGTCTTCAAATCTTGCTTCGTATTACCGCATACAATGATTTAAACAATCTGTCCTTTTCCTTTATATTGTGGTTATATTTTCTAAAATTGGACACCCTAATAATAACAAAGCTCGATTGGAGGGTCATTCATTATGGGCAAACTATGGTTATTATTAAATGGTGTCGTTGTCTTAATAATTGGGGTCATTAGTTTTCAATCATTCTTTGAGCAAGAAGAAACTGAAGAACTACAGGAAGAAGTAATGGTCATGTCACAAGACCCACTAACAATTGAACTAACCTTAGAGAAACAATATATAGATGGACATATTGAAACAGAGAATGTCCAAGAAACCATCGCTTCTATGCAAGATTTCTGGTCTGAATACCAAGAGTGGCAAGTGATGGAGCAGAGGGATGGTTTTATTCGATTTCGAAAAGAAGTGGATGATATTTCACCATACCTGAAAGCAAATGGATACTTTGGTATTAAGGATGGACAATTGACAATCTTTGAAGGTGTTCCAGTACATGAAGCAGCTGTGCAATCCTTTTATCAAATAGATACCGAAGAATTAGAATCACACTTGTATGAAGAATTACAAGAAGGTATTAAAATTAATTCTAAGAAAGACTATTTAGAAGTGCTAGAAACATTTCGATCTTATCAAGACGTGGAAGCAGTAAATAGTTGAACGATGCTCAATCATCGTTCAACTATTTTTTGATATGCCCCACAACATTAACTATTATTCATCCTTCCACTGATGATTGTTTCAATTTATAGGAAGTAAAAATACCAATCATCGCTAAAAAAGTCATAGCTGCCATTAATTGATACATGGTTTGAGAACCAAAGTTGTCTAGGATAGCTCCCCCAGCAGTTCCTCCAACTGCACCACCTAATCCAAAACACGTCGACATTAATAATGCTTGGCCCGTACTACGCAAATGGTTGGGGACAAAGCTCACGGCAGTTTGTAAGGCAACGAGCCAGAACAAACCAAATGTGAGTCCTTGTGATATTTGGAAAAACACAATCCATTCAGCAGATTGAATAAAAGCATATAATAACCAACGAATTGTAAAAAACATGGCAACAATGCCAAGTAGAAATAAATGGTGAAATTGCAAGACCTTCTGTGTTAAGAAATAAAAGACAGGTACTTCACTAAATGCAGCAAGCGCCCATGCAGCACCGACTAAAAAAGTAGTAGCTCCTAAATCTTCTAAGTGAAGAACAAGCATGGTATCGTTCATTCGGTGCGGAATCATAACGAGAAAGCACAAAAACAAAAAGATTATAAATCCTTTATTCGTTAATACTTCTTTTACACCTTGTAAAGAGACAGGATCTGCCGAATGATTATTATCTTTTAAAAATAATGTTAACGAAATTAAAAGCAGAATCAGAATCCAAAACAAAATATAAATATTACGAATCCCGATAAAGCCTAGGATTGGACCAGAAACTACTGCAGTAAACGCAAATCCGACAGATCCCCAAAGGCGAATTTTACCGTACTGATCTCGTTTTTTCGAACCTAAGCTTTTGATGGCCATACTATCCAGTAATGGGCCTGCAGGTGACATCACAAAGTGAAAGGCGACAAAAGAAATAAAAACAATAATAAATGAAGTGCTGAAAAAAATACTGAAACTAATAGCGATGACTGCAAAATATAAAAATAATAGTAATCCTTTAATCGTCTTATACTTATCACTGATGTAACCAAAAAAAGGTTGTGCTACAATACTTACCATAGGAGCAATCCCTAAAATGGTTCCAATCTCAACAGAAGAAAAACCTCTAAAACTCAAAAACAAAGGTAAAAATGGTAAGATAAGTCCTTTGTGACTGGCGTTAACAAGCGTTAACGCTTTCAGAAATAACATTTGACGTTTGTTTGACATAGTAGTCCATCCTTTTATGATAAAGTCATTCTCTTACTTTATCATACTTAAACAAGCGCTTTCATTTATTTTGCTCCTGCTTACCTTGATAAACGACCTAAGATAAGCTAAGATTAATACGAACGTATGATTGTAAATTATAAATAGAATTGGATCAAAGAGGAGTTCATGATATGATTGCATATATAAACGGGGAAGTAGCGGAAATAACGGAGCAAGCTATTATATTAGATACGAACGGTATTGGATATGAAGTGATATGTCCGAATCCTTATCGTTTTCAAGCACAAGTTGGTCAAAGGCAAAAGGTGTATACGTATCATTATGTAAGAGAAGATGCTCAAATATTATATGGGTTTCAAAATCAGGAAGAAAAGACTTTGTTCGCACAAATACTTAATGTTTCCGGAATCGGACCAAAAGGCGCATTAGCTGTTCTTGCCACAACTTCCGTACAGGACTTTGTTGTTGCGATCGAACAAGAAGATGAAAAGTTTTTAACAAGTTTTCCAGGTGTCGGAAAGAAAACAGCTCGACAGATGATTCTTGATCTGAAAGGTAAGCTACCTTTTGACTATCAAGCTGAAGATATGGCGCAACAACAAAAAGATGGAACACCTGAAAGTAATCAGGCATTAACAGAGGCAATTGAAGCGCTAAAAGCACTAGGCTATTCGGAAAAGGAAATTAATCATATTAAACCGGTATTAACGAAAGAACAGAGTGATACTGCGGATACATATATACGAAAAGGGTTAGCATTATTAATGAAATAAGGAGAAAGGAGCTTCTTAATGGAAGAGCGGATCATTTCAGGTGAAATTCAAGAAGAAGATATAACAGAAGAGCTCAGTCTCCGGCCAAAAGTTTTAAAACAATATATTGGGCAACATAAAGCAAAAGAAAACTTGTCGATCTTTATCGAAGCAGCTAAAATGCGGAATGAAGCCTTAGATCACGTCTTATTATATGGACCTCCCGGGCTAGGAAAAACTACAATGGCGCAGATAATCGCAAATGAAATGGGAGTACAGTTTAAACAGACGTCAGGGCCTGCAATTGAACGGTCAGGGGATTTGGCAGCTATTTTGTCTTCATTGGAAGTTGGCGATGTCCTTTTTATCGATGAAATTCATCGTTTACCTCGAGCGGTAGAAGAAATTCTATATCCGGCAATGGAAGACTTTTGTTTAGATATCGTCATTGGGCAAGGACCAAGTGCACGTTCTGTTCAATTAGATCTACCTCCTTTTACTTTGGTAGGGGCAACAACTCGTGCTGGGTTACTGTCGGCACCATTGCGTGATCGTTTTGGTGTGCTGTCACGATTAGAATTTTATGAAGTGGTGGACCTTTGTGCCATCGTCGAACGAACTGCCGATATTTTTCAGGTGGAAATTGATAAAGCTGCGGCGTTAGAGGTAGCGAGGAGATCCCGTGGTACACCACGTATTGCCAATCGATTATTAAAGAGAGTTCGCGATATTTCACAAGTTAAAGGAGAGGCTAGTATATCAATAGAGACTACACAGAAGGCTCTGCAAATGTTACAAGTCGATCAAGAAGGTCTTGACCATATTGATCATAAGTTGTTATTAGCGATGATGGATGGTTTTAAAGGTGGTCCTGTTGGATTAGATACGATCGCGGCATCCATCGGTGAGGAATCGCAAACAATTGAAGACGTCTATGAACCATACTTATTACAACAAGGCTTTATCCAGCGAACACCAAGAGGAAGATTAGTGACACCAAAAGCATATGCGCATTTTGAGCGGGAGGTGCCTGAAGCTTGACGGATTTTGGCAAAATCTTTATTGTAATAGGGGTTGTCTTTATTATTGTTGGTCTGTTATGGGGAATGATTGGGAAGTTACCAGGAGATATCAGCTTTAAAAAAGGAAACTTTTCTTTCCATTTCCCAATTATGACTTCGATTGTGATCAGTATTATTTTAACGGTGATTTTTGCTATTATCGGACGATTCAAATAGAAGGAGAAGAAAAATGGAAATAGAAGATTTTGATTTTGACTTACCAGAAGAACTAATTGCTCAGACTCCATTAGAGGATCGTGCAAGTTCGCGCTTGATGGTTTTAAATCGAGAAAATCGTTCAATTACCCACCATCATTTTTACGATATCTTGGGTTTTTTAAAACCAGGTGACTGTTTAGTATTAAATAATACAAAAGTATTACCTGCAAGATTGTATGGTGTGAAGGAAGATACAGGTGCAAAAGTAGAAGTCTTATTATTAACCCAATTGGAAGGTAATAATTGGGAAGTGCTCGTCAAGCCAGCAAAAAAGGTGAAAGTAGGTACTACCATTAGTTTTGGTGAAGGGAAACTTACTGCAACGTGTGTTGATACGAAAGAACATGGTGGAAGAGTCTTTCGTTTTCAATATGAAGGTATTTTTTACGAAGTATTGGATGAATTAGGAGAAATGCCACTCCCGCCTTATATTAAGGAACAATTAGATGAGCTTGATCGCTATCAAACCGTTTATGCAAAAGAGAAAGGTTCAGCAGCTGCACCGACTGCAGGGTTGCATTTCACTGAAGAATTATTAGAGCAAATCAAGCAAAAAGGTGTGGAAATTGCTTTTATTACGTTACATGTAGGTTTGGGGACATTTCGTCCAGTAAGTGTAGATAATATCGAAGAACATGAAATGCACGCAGAATTTTATCAAATGACTCAAGAGACTGCTGAGCAATTAAATGCAGTAAAGAGAAGAGGAGATCGAATTATCTCCGTTGGAACAACTTCCACAAGAACGTTAGAAACAATTGCTCGGGATACTGGTGGAAATTTTGAGGAAAGAAATGGTTGGACCGATATTTTCATTTATCCTCCATATCAATTTAAAGCGATTGATGGCTTAATCACGAATTTCCACTTACCGAAGTCAACTTTGATTATGTTAGTAAGCGCGTTAGCTGACCGCGATTTTATTTTAGAAGCTTACAACAAAGCAGTAGCTGAACGTTACCGATTTTTCAGTTTTGGTGACGCCATGCTAATTTTGTAAGGAAAGGAAACCACTATGACAGCTATAAGATATGAACATATTAAAACGTGTAAACAAACAGGTGCTCGACTTGGAAAAGTGCACACGCCACACGGAACATTTGAAACACCCGTTTTTATGCCTGTTGGTACTTTGGCGACAGTGAAAACAATGAGTCCAGAGGAATTAGAGGAGATGGGTGCGAATATTATTTTATCTAACACTTATCACTTATGGTTACGACCAGGAGAAGATATTGTGAAAGAAGCTGGTGGGCTACACCAATTTATGAACTGGGATGGTGCCATTCTCACTGATTCTGGTGGATTTCAAGTCTTCAGTTTAAGCGATTTACGTAAAATTGAAGAGGAAGGGGTTCATTTTAGAAATCATTTAAGTGGTGAGAAATTGTTCTTATCACCGGAGAAAGCGATGCAGATCCAAAATGCATTAGGTTCGGATATTATGATGGCTTTTGATGAATGTCCGCCATATCCGGCAGAACATGACTATATGAAAAAGTCTGTTGAACGAACTAGCCGTTGGGCAGAGCGTTGCCTAGCAGCACATGAGCGAAAAGATGTCCAAGGATTATTCGGTATTGTCCAAGGTGGAGAATATGAGGATCTACGTCGATTAAGTGCTCAAGACTTAACATCCTTAGATTTTCCTGGTTATGCAATCGGCGGTTTATCAGTAGGAGAGCCGAAAGATGTGATGAATCGAGTGCTTGAATTTACAACACCACTATTACCATCAGACAAGCCTCGCTACTTAATGGGGGTAGGATCACCTGATTCGTTAATTGATGGTGCGATTCGTGGTGTAGATATGTTTGACTGTGTGTTACCGACAAGGATTGCTCGTAATGGAACATGTATGACATCTGAGGGGCGATTGGTCGTTAGAAATGCGAAATTTGCTCGAGATTTTTCACCATTAGATCCTAATTGTGAATGTCACGTATGTAAAAATTACACTAGGGCTTACATTCGACACCTAGTCAAAGCAAATGAAACGTTTGGTTTTAGACTTACTACTTATCATAATCTATATTTTCTGTTAAAATTAATGGAGCAAGTCCGTGAAGCGATTAAGCAAGACCGACTTGGTGATTTTAAAGAGGAATTCTTTGAACAATATGGTTTTAACAAGCCAAACGCAAAGAACTTCTAGAAAGGGGGCGAAGTGAGTGGAAATTTTAGCAACTTTTGGACCACTGATTTTAATGGTTGTGATTTTTTATTTCTTATTAATCAGACCGCAACAGAAAAAACAAAAGCAGGTCCGACAAATGCAACAAGAATTGAAAAAAGGTGACAAGATCGTCACGATTGGTGGATTCCATGCAACTGTACACGCACTGGATGAAGATCAGATCGTACTTCTAGCTGGGGATGGAACGAAACTTACATACGATCGTTCGGCAGTAAGAGAAGTAGTAGAACAAAGCTAAAAATAAGGAAAAATACCATGGCCACTAAAACTGTCATGGTATTTTTTATTCTACCAAACTAAAATATTGCACAAAATTTATATACTGTGAAATAACTTGGACATGTATTTGCTCTCTCCGATCTGTTATTTTGAGAAGTGTTGTCATTCGCTACGGCAGAATACTGCGCTTTCCGTGGGCTCGGCTTCAGCTAACTTTGCAAAGGAAACCACTTAGCAAAGTGGATCTTCAGCTTTCGTGAGTCCCACAGGAGTCTCCGTATTCTGCCTACGCTATTTTTGTTCTCTGATTATAAAAAGAAGTGAACTTATGGAACTAAACTTTTTTGTTTTACTACAGTTCTAATCGGCTGTAATTTTGCTGCATATGGTGGTGTAATTGATTGGTTGATTTCGGATTAGTGTTGTGGAGCATTTCTTAACGAAGGCCGCCCACTTTCACTCCTGTGGGAATTGTTTGACCTGAAGATCCACTTTTTCGAGCGGTTTCTGCTCGAAAAAGTTAGCTGAAGGGCAAACCCCACGGAAAGGGAAGTGGGCAGCCGAAGTGGGAGTTATCATCACGATATATTTCAAAATTATCTCTTAGGTGACCCGCACATCTAATTACCACATTACTTCGCAGTTTATATCTACTACGAATGAATCTTTTTAGGCTGATTCTTCATCGGAAGATAGGTTGACACCAATAATTGCCCCTATTATCGCTAACAATAAATATGCACTATGGTTTACTAGTTCGACAACGGAAAAACCCGCCTGTAAGCCAAGGAAACGATAACAAAAGACGACAAACGTAAACAATAGACTTGTAATCGTACCGATAAGAATTCCTTTATGCTTTGCTTTTAATCCTGCGATTAACCCACCTGTAAACAACGCAATAAAACTGATGAATAACGTAGCCATTTCGAGTGTAGATTCACCTAAAGAAGTGAAACGTAGCAATAGTGTAAGAATTACACTGGCAAGTACCATTACTACAAAAATTCCGATCCAGCCATACAAGACGCCAACAACTGTTTTCATCGATCACACCTCCTGATTATTTAAAAGTCCTCTTTAATTATGTATGCATGTCCCTCAAAAATAGAAGAACTGCTTTTTTGAATAGTTCCAAAAATTAAGAATATAGATGGTAATATAACTTGTCTTACGATGAAGATTAGAGAGGGGACATTTCATGTCAGTTACCATCGCAGTTGCTGTTTTTATTATTAGTTATATATTTATAATGTCAGAAAAAATAAATAGAGCGTTAGTCGCACTAGCTGGTGGTGTACTGTTACTATTAACAGGTGTTTATGGCTGGGAAGATGCTGTTACATCCTATATAGATTGGCATACGGTGGCGCTACTTTTTGCAATGATGGTATTAGTAGCGATAACGAAAAAAACAGGTGTATTCACGTATATTGCCATCTGGTTAGCAAAAGTAGTAAAAGGTAAGCCGATTCCTTTGATGGTAGGGATTGGGTTCTTAACAGCAGTAGGTTCGGCTTTACTTGATAATGTGACAACTGTGTTATTATTTGTTCCGGTCATATTAACACTGACAAATTTACTTCAATTACCGTCTTTACCATATTTAATCACCATTATATTAACAGCAAATATAGGTGGAACAGCTACGTTAATCGGTGATCCGCCAAATATTATGATTGGTCAAGCTGTTCCTCACTTAACCTTTATTTCATTTATACAGCATACAGCACCGATTGCGGCTCTTTTGTTTGTCTTAGTTATGACTATTCTTAGCTTTCTGTTCCGTAAGCAATTGAAGAATATAGATGAGAATCGAATACAAGAGCTAATGAATATGAAAGAATCAAGTTATTTAATAAAATCCCCGTTACTATATCAATCAATATCAATATTAACGCTGACTATTATAGGATTTTTATTACATCCAGTTTTTCATATTGATTTAACAATTATCGCCTTATCTGGTGCCATTCTTCTCTTAATAATTAGTGAAAAAGAGGTGGAGGCAGAAACGGTTTTTCAACAAGTTGAATGGGTCACATTATTTTTCTTTATCGGTTTATTTATGCTTGTTGGAGGATTAGAAGAAGTGGGGGTTATTGACGAACTTGCAAGATCAATTATGTGGTTAACGGAAGGAGATATGACCTATACAGCTTTATTACTTTTGTGGGTTTCAGGAATCTTCTCAGGGATCGTGGATAACATTCCATTTGTTGCCGCTATGATTCCAGTCATTAAAGAGTTTGAAACATATGGAATGGCAAATTTAGATCCATTATGGTGGTCATTGGCACTTGGTGCGTGTCTTGGTGGCAATGGTACATTAATTGGTGCGTCTGCCAATGTTGTGGTTGCAGGGCTTGCTGATGCACAGAATAAGCCGATTGCATTTCTCAAATTTATGCTGTACGGGATTCCGGTTGTTATCCTGTCTTTGGTCATTGCAACAATCTATATTTACTTTCGTTATTTGATACCATTTCAGCAACCGTTGTAAGTATATTACGATGAGCATTGGGAAAACTAGCCACATCGCTTGTAAAGGGTGTGGCTAGTTTGTCTATGGAAGAAATTTTTACTATTATCTTTCGTACATTGCTATATTATTTTAGTATTGTGCTGATTTTTCGATTAATGGGAAAGCGTGAGGTAGGTGAATTGAGCCTTTTAGATATTGTAGTCTTTATCATGATAGCCGAAATCGCAGTTTTGACAATAGAAGATTTAGAATTATTTTTTGGTTATGGTTTAATTCCAATGGTTATTTTACTTATCATTCAGCGTTTAACTGCATGGATTTCGTTAAAAAGTCCCCTATTTCGGCAATGGTTTGAAGGGAAACCAGCCATTATTATTACGAAGGGAAAAATTGATGAATATGCGATGAAGAAAAATCGCTTTAATTTTGATGACCTTATGCAACAACTTCGCGAAAACGGAACAGAAAGTATTAAAGATGTATCGTATGCTATTCTGGAGCCGTCCGGTAAGCTCTCGATCATTGAAAAAAAAGACTTTGCTAATGTACGGAATAAGATAAATGGGCTTGTATTACCATTAATCGTAGATGGTAGAATACAAGAGAAAGCCTTAGATCAATTAGGGGAAAGTGAGAGCTGGTTACATCAGCAATTGGAGAAAAGAGGCTTTAACGACGTAAAGCAGGTATCCTTCTGTTCGATTGATGTGAATGATGAATGGTATATTGATGAAAAGAATGAGAAAAAATAACACATCACTGAGCGATGTGTTATTTTTTTCGTAATTGTTGTAATTCATCTTTACTAATAAATTGTAAGCAGAATAGAAAGAAAAGGTAACTAACAATTAATAGAATGAAAATAATGAAAAAGTTAAACATATCAGCTATTTGAAAGGAAAATATTTGGATTAATAATTTACCCATCCAGAAGGTTAAACCAGTTAATACGATCATCTTCCCTATCATTTTAAGCGGTATATAAAAACGTATGGCTCGGAATAAGGTTATCAAATGAAATACCGTACCTATGATGACGCCAACACACATGGCAATAGCAGCACCATAAATCCCAAATTGTGGATTGGTGGCAAGGCTGATTAAAATAATAAATTTGATTACCGTTGACGCAATATTATTCCACATCGCTTGTTTTGCTAGATCTAAAGCTTGTAAAGACGCATTCAGTGGGAACTGAATATACATAAACAAGAAACATGGCGCCATTATTTTTAGAAAAAGGCTAGCGCTATTTGTTCCGTACATATATTGCAATATGGCATCGGCAAAAAGCGTTAATAAAACGGTAGCGATAGCTCCAGATGCGAAGGAAAGCCGAATGGCCTGGTGTATTCTGTAGTGAATCAATTTAGTATGCTGTTTAGCTTCTGCCTCGCTAATGTTAGGTACTAGAGCAACCGCGAGTGAATGTGTGATAAAGGTAGGCAGAAATAAAAGTGGTAAAGCATAGCCAGTAAGTGCTCCATATTGTTTGGTAGCTACAGTTGCTTGAAAACCAGCTAAGGCAAGGCTTTGCGCAACCAATATGGGTTCCAGGAAGTTAGCAATTGAATTGACCAACCGGCTTGCTGTACTAGGGATTGCTATCGAAAACAATTGCTGTAGTGTTTCTTTACCTGTTTTCAAGTATTGATAGATATTTTTGCGTAATTTAATCCGTTTCTTGATCTGGAACATTTTTAGCATGAACAGTAAGGAAACAGCTTCCCCAATAATAACAGCTATCATCGCACCAGATGCTGCTAATTCTACTCCATAGGGAACCAACCAGCTTACCAATAGTAAGACAAACCCAATCCTCACGATTTGTTCTAAGACTTGGGCGTAGCTCTGAGGCTTCATGTTTTGACGGCCTTGGAAATAGCCGCGAATTACCGAACCGACAGCACTAATCGGTATAATAGGGATAATTGCCATCATCGGGTAAAAGACACGTTCATCGGTTAATAGATAACTTGAAATATAAGGGATCAGCAAGAACATTAACACAGAAGATAGAATACTTAACGAAATGGTGATGGATAAGGAAAGAATTAATATTTGCTTGATCTTGGCGTGATCATTTTTAGCGTCTGCTTCTGCCACTCGTTTTGCAATGGCAATAGGTAGTCCGATTTGCGAGATCGTATACATTAAAAAAAGGGTTGGTAATGCCATATTATATAAACCAATACCTTCTTCACCCATTAATCTCGCGACCACAATTCTATTAATAAATCCCAAAAATCTTGTGATCATCCCAGCTATGATTAAAATAATAGTCCCTTGTAAAAAATTTTGTTTGGTCACTTTGCTCGACCTACCTTCTCAAATGGAAAATTTTCATATACAATGAAGTATATGCATGAGGTGAGGACAAGCATGACAATTTCGGATAGATTTTTTTCTGTTAAAGCGTGTAGGAAATGATGAAGGATTATAGTATAGTGCTAATCACGGATGGAGGAAAAATTCATGACAGTCAAAAAGCAAGTTTCGTTATGGAAGCATGAACTGGAAGATGTGATAGCTAGTAAGGTCAATGAATTTCAATTACTGGATTATTCGAAAGCAACATCAGAAGATGTTTGGAACTGTTTACAAGATAAGGTATGGAAAGGTAACCCGGAGAAAACACTACATGAAGTGGTTCAGGATATTTTTCATTTACATCCCAACATATTTATGACATATTTAACACAACAATCATGGAGAGATAATAATTTACAGGAATCACTTGATGCCTTATTAGGAAACGAAAAAAAAGACTAGGATTCCCTTCATTACTTGTCTCATGTTTTACTTTTATAGTAATATAGTAGTGTTGTGAAAACTTAGGGAGGCTTTACATATGGTAAAAAGAAGGAGAATCGTTGCGTTTTTTCTGATTGTCCTAGTACTGGGAGCAACGATTGGGACAACATATACGGATATAGCAAATAAAATGAAATTAGGGCTTGATCTGCAAGGTGGTTTTGAAGTCTTGTATGATGTGAAGCCTTTGGATGAAGAACAAGAAGTAGATAGAAGTGTATTAGAATCAACCGTTGCTACTCTTGAAAGGCGTGTAGATGCGATTGGGATTAGTGAGCCCAGCTTTGATATTGAAGAACCGAATCGCATTCGTGTACAGTTGGCAGGAGTTCAAGATCAAGATGAAGCAAGGGAAATGTTAGCTACTACAGCACAATTATCATTCCGAGATGTGAACGATAAAAAATATTTAGATGGCTCGGATATAAAAGAAGGTAGTGCCAAACAGGATTTTCATCCAGACACTAATCAACCAATTGTAAGTGTCCAATTTAAAGATGCGGATCGCTTCGGTGACACCACAAAAGAAATTATGGAAAATCCAGACCTTTCAGATCAAGTGGTTATCTGGATGGATTATGAGGA
Organism: Gracilibacillus lacisalsi DSM 19029; assembly: GCF_000377765.1. Lineage (GTDB taxonomy): Bacteria > Bacillota > Bacilli > Bacillales > Amphibacillaceae > Gracilibacillus > Gracilibacillus lacisalsi. Next base: position 175,142 of record NZ_KB898664.1, read on the forward strand.
AGGAGATACATACGAAGAAGAAATCCAGAAAGAGGATTCAAAGGTAATATCTGCTCCAACCTTTGATGGAGTGTTACGAACTACCGATATTATGATTGAAAGTTCTACTTTTACAATTGAAGAAGCACAACAACTTGCTGATTTATTAAATGCAGGTTCATTACCAGTTGAATTAGAAGAGAAGTATTCAGATTCAGTTGGTGCACAGTTTGGTAAACAAGCATTAGATAAAACTGTTTTTGCCAGTATATTAGGAATTCTTTTAATCTTTATATATATGATTTTCTATTACCGTTTTCCTGGTGTGATTGCCGCGATAACATTAAGTATTTATGTATACCTTGTGTTACTGGTATTCCAATTAATGAATGGCGTCTTAACTTTGCCAGGTATTGCGGCCCTAGTACTAGGGGTTGGTATGGCAGTTGATGCCAATATCATTACGTATGAACGGATTAAGGAAGAGATTAAGGAAGGAAAATCAGTTAAAGCAGCCTTTAAAGCAGGTAATCAACATTCATTGTCAACGATATTTGATGCCAACATTACGACGATGATTGCTGCAGCAGTACTATTTATCTTTGGTACAAGCTCTGTAAAAGGGTTTGCGACACTACTAATGGTCAGTATCGTATTAAGCTTTATCACAGCAGTATTTGGCTCCAGATTATTCCTGGGCTTCTGGGTTAACAGCAACATGTTAAATAAACGCCCTGGATGGTTTGGTGTGAAACGGGATCAAATTCTTGATATTAATAGTGGTGAAGAAGTGGAACCAACTGTCTTCGGGAAAAAATTTGATTTTGTCAAACACCGTAAGAAATTTTTCAGCATCTCTATTGGTTTAGTCGTAATTGGTATTGCTTGTTTGGCATTATTCCGATTAAATCTAGGCATCGATTTTACAGCTGGTTCTCGAGTAGAAGTATTAGCGGACCAAACACTAACTTCTGAAGAAATTGAAGAAGAGTTTGAAACACTTGACTTGGAAGTAAGTGCACCAATAGTTTTATCAGGTGATAATGAAAATATTGCTGTAGCTCGTTTCTCGGATGAGTTATCGCAAGACAAAGTTTCCGAAGTGAGAAGTCATTTTGAAGAAAAATACGGCAATGAACCGACCGTTAACACTGTATCAAATGTTGTTGGGCAAGAATTAGCCAAGAATGCGGTGCTTGCTGTTTTGTATGCTTCGATCGGGATCATCATTTATGTAACCATTCGATTTGAATTCTATTCTGCTTTAACGGCAATACTGGCGTTATTGCACGATGCATTCTTTATTATCGCATTGTTTAGTATTACAAGGTTGGAATTTGATATTACAATCATTGCTGCGATTTTAACCATAGTTGGTTATTCCATCAATGATACGATCGTAACCTTTGACAGGATTAGAGAGAATCTGAAGAAAAAGAAAAAAATCAAATCATTTGCCGAGCTTGCTAAAATTATCAATCATAGTTTAATGCAGACATTAGCAAGAAGTATCAATACTGTCTTAACGGTAATATTTGCTGCTTTAATGCTATTCATTTTCGGTGCTAATGCTATTACCAACTTCTCATTTGCGTTAATTGTAGGTTTAATTGCGGGGACTTACTCATCACTATTCATTGCAGCACAAGTTTGGTTGGTATGGCGTGGTAAATCGATTAAAGAAAAACCGATCGTATATCAAGAGAAAAAGTATAATGACGGCCCACAAGTGTAATATAAAGCTGAGCATCTTATTCGAGATGCTCAGCTTTTTAAGTTTAATTTGTAAGAAGGACGGGTATATATCGATAGAACTAATTAATGAAAAAGATGGAAGTTGTTAGTGGATAGTAAAGCGATCGAGGTTGAATCGATGATATGTTGTTAAAATAACAACATAAATCGACATTGTATATTAATTCCTTTATACTTAACTTATGGTAATAGACAACATGGAGGAGGTAGCATAAGCATATGAAAGGACAAACGTATATTATTTTTGCTGTAGTATTCGCAGTTATTATCGCTATTTTTGCTGTCATTAATGTAGATGCTGTTGAAGTCAATTATCTATTTGGAACTGGTCATGCACCACTTATTCTTGTTATTTTATTTTCTGTTTTAATGGGAGCTATTATTACTGCTGCAGTTGGAGTGTTTCGTGTAATTCGATTGCAAAAAGAATTAAAAATTGCTAGAAAAGAACTAAATGAGTTAAAAGCCCATGAAAATCCTGTCGTAGAAGCGGAACCAGAAGAATTAACGTCAACTGAAATAGCAGAAAACGACGATACAGTAAAATAATTCTGTTTGCTACCCTTGATACACTTTTGTATAATAAGTGAGTCAGGGGTGAATTTATGTTAGAGAGTCAATCAAACTGGATTTTTACATATAACAATAAAGATGAAGCAAATATGGACGGTTTAGCAGATGTAAAAGTTTCTCCTGTAATTAAGCAACTATTGTTACAAAGAGGAATCGATACAACTGAAAAAGCCAAACACTTTTTAAATCCAAGTCTGGAATTACTTCATAGTACGAATGCTTTCTCTCAAATTGATAAAGCTGTGAATCGAGTGAAACAAGCAATCGATGCAGGCGAAAGTATTCTTGTCTATGGTGACTACGATGCCGATGGTGTGACATCAACTACAGTGATGATTGAGGCATTACGTGAAAGTGGCGCAATGTGTGATTATTATATACCGAATCGATTTACAGAAGGCTATGGTCCCAATGAAGAGGCATTTCGTGAAGCACATCGACAAGGATTTCAACTTATTATTACGGTGGACAATGGGATAGCTGGAATAAACGAAGTCGCCGTTGCTAATGAATTAGGTATGGATGTTATTATAACGGATCATCATGAGGTGCAAGAATCATTACCGGAAGCTTATGCCATTATTCACCCTAAATGTTCAGATAGTTATCCTTTTAAGGAATTAGCGGGAGTAGGTGTTGCATTTAAATTTTCGGAACATTTACTTGGATATTTTCCTAAACAGTTTCTCGATCTGGTCGTAATTGGAACGATCGCAGACTTAGTTCCTTTACAAGATGAAAATCGGATCCTCGTGCATTATGGTTTACAAGCACTAACCCGATCAGAACGAAAAGGGATCAAAGCATTGAAAAAACTGTGCCAAATAGAAGGAAATGTTACTGAAGAAGATATCGGGTTCCGAATTGGACCGCGACTTAATGCAGTTGGACGTTTGCAGGATGCCAATTTAGCTGTCGACCTTTTGTTAACGGATGATCCTGAAGAAGCAGAAGAATTGGCTAATTATGTTCAGGAACTAAATACGGAAAGGCAAAAAATTGTTGCCGATATTACAAAAGAAGCGATAGAAATCTTTGAATCATCTGATGCGGAAAAGCGGGTAATTATCGTTGCGAAAGAAGGATGGAATCAAGGCGTACTGGGAATTGTTGCATCCAAACTGGTTCAGAATTACTATCGGCCAGCTATTGTACTTACCAGTGATCCGGAAACAAATCAGGCAAAAGGGTCTGCCCGTAGTATTGAAGGCTTTGACATGTTCCAAAATTGTATGCAACACAGAGATTTATTTACACATTTTGGTGGGCATGCTCAAGCTGCCGGAATGACATTACCAACAGAAAATATTATAGAGTTAGAAGAAAAATTAGATCGATTAGCACAAGAGCAATTGACAGATGCAGATTATAAACCGCAGTTGCTTGTCAGTGGTAAATTATCGATCAGCGATATTGATATGTCGTTATTGGAAACGATCGACCAGCTAGCACCGTTTGGCATGGCAAATCCCAAACCTCTTTTTCATATTAAGGCAACTCCTTCTGAGATAAGTCAAATTGGTGCAACTAAAAATCACCTAAAGATGAAATTTGTCGATGCTGGTGTGCATATGGATAGTATTGGATTTGGTTTTGGTGAGAAGGTACCATTCCTAGCTAAACAGACACCAATCGAAATGGTGGGGGAACTGCAAGTTAACGAATGGAATGGGATCCGCAAACCTCAAATGATGATAAAAGATATTGCTGTGACTAGTTGGCAGCTTTTTGACTATAGAGGAACAAAGAACTGGCAGCAACAATTAGAGGATAATCTGGGAAACCACTACTTTGTGAGCTTTCAAAATCATAACTACGATCAAATACCTGTCTGTGATAAAGATACAGTATTAAGTCTTAATCAAACCATTGATGCGCTATATTTACTTGATCTACCTAAATCACTAGATGACATTCGCGAGCTTGTTCAAAAAGTAGAATTTAAACGATTGATCGTATGTTTCTCCACAAAAGATAGTGATTATTTTCGATCATTGCCAACTAGAGAGGAATTTAAGTGGTTGTATCAGTTAATGTTAAAGCGTAAATATTTTGATTACAAAGTGGATGCTCCGAAACTTGCCCAATATAAAGGATGGAAATTAGAAAAAATTAAATTTATGTTCCAGGTTTTTCATGAACTGGAGTTTGTAACTCGTAAAGAAGGATTGATTGTGCCTGCCGATCATCCGTCTAAAAAAGATTTAGCAGAAGCACAGGTTTATCAAGATCGAAAAAAATGGATGGAACTAGAAGAAATATTAATTTATTCATCGTATACACAATTAAAAACATGGATATCTGAGCAAATGAATGCTGAGATACATGAGGAGGAAATGGTTCATGGATTATAAAAAGTATATTACGGTTGTAGAAGATTGGCCAAAAGAAGGAGTTCGCTTTAAAGATATTACAACATTAATGGACAATGGTCCGGCATATAAAGCAGCAGTTAACGAAATTGTCGAATATGCTAAAAGTAAAGATGTTGATATCATTGTAGGTCCTGAAGCAAGAGGCTTTATTGTCGGTTGTCCAGTATCCTATGCATTAGAAATCGGATTCGCACCAGTTAGAAAAGAAGGAAAGCTTCCTCGTGAAGTAATAAAAGTTGATTATGGTTTAGAATACGGTAAGAATGTCTTAACGATCCATAAAGATGCAATCAAGCCTGGACAACGCGTGTTAATAACAGATGACTTATTAGCAACAGGAGGAACGATCGAAGCGACAATTAATCTAGTCGAGCAGCTTGGTGGTATTGTAGTAGGCTGTGCATTCTTAATCGAACTATCCTACTTAAACGGACGTGACAAACTAGAAGGTTATGATGTATTAACATTGATGGAATACTAAGAGTAACGTGTGGCCAAATGAAGAAAAGTAATATGGTCATTTTATAAGGATCTTACTTGAGCATGAGTTCAGCAACAAATCGGACTCATGCTTTTTTAATAGACAGAGCAAGAAGACAACCCTACGGAAGGATATACCCCTGGAAGTGCGAACCTGTTCCGAGGAAAATGTCTTCCCTTCCGGGGATAATCGTCTATATTCAGGGAAGGGAAGAAGATATCCCCGGAAGCACCTCCTCTGCTCCGAGGATAAACGATTATATCCAGGGAAGGAAGTGGGCAGCCGGAGTGGTAGTTATCATCACTATATGTTTTTAAAATTATGTCTAAAGTTATTACGCTACTTCGAATAAACAGAACTTTCATTACTTCACAGTTTTTATGCATTCCGAATCAGATAATGAGTGTTGAATTGCCACCCAATGATCACTATAGTTAGTGATGCTTAGTATAATAATTAGTACATAATAAATAAATGAAGTAAAATGTCGAGAAATGAAAGGTATAGGAGGAAAATTTGCTTTATTTTTGGTATGATAGATAAAACACGTTTTATAACGTAGTTAGTCTAATAGTAAAAGGTGATTATATGGCAAAAGATAGAATTTTAGCGCCTGAGGATATATTTGAAGAAGCTAAAAGTTATTTAAATGATGAAGATATTCGCTTTATCAAGCGTGCGTATGATTATGCGGAAAAAGCACATGAGGGACAATTTCGTAAGTCAGGAGAGCCATATATCATTCATCCTGTTCAGGTCGCTGGAATCTTACTGGATTTAAAATTAGATCCCGAGACGATAGCTAGTGGTTTTTTACATGATGTCGTCGAAGATACATCAATTACTGTAGAAGACTTGGAAACGGAATTTAATGAAGAAATTGCAATGCTCGTTGATGGGGTAACAAAGCTCGGGAAAATAAAATATATGTCAAAAGAGGCTCAACAGGCTGAGAACCACCGCAAAATGTTCATTGCGATGGCTAAAGACATTCGTGTAATACTAATCAAGCTTGCAGACAGATTACACAACATGCGGACATTGAAACATTTACCCGCAGAAAAACAACGTCGTATCTCGAATGAAACGTTAGAGATTTTTGCACCTTTGGCACACAGGTTAGGTATTTCAGCTATTAAATGGGAATTGGAAGATACGGCACTTCGTTACTTAAACCCTCAACAGTACTATCGAATCGTTCACTTAATGAAACAAAAACGTGAAGAGCGTGAACATTATATTGATGAAGTAATGGAAGAAGTAAAAAAACAATTGCATGATGTTAATATCGAAGCTGATTTTTCTGGCAGACCGAAACACTTATATAGTATTTATCGAAAAATGATGTTACAGAAAAAGCAATTTAATGAAATCTACGATCTGCTAGCAGTACGTATTATTGTATCCAGTATTAAAGACTGCTACGCTGTTTTAGGTATTATTCATACATGCTGGAAGCCAATGCCAGGACGATTTAAAGATTATATTGCCATGCCGAAACCAAATTTATATCAATCCCTGCATACGACGGTAATCGGTCCAAAAGGTGCACCTTTAGAAGTACAAATCCGTACAAAAGAAATGCATGAAATAGCAGAGTACGGGATTGCAGCACACTGGGCATATAAAGAAGGTAAGAAGGTCAATACTACTCAACAGTCCAATGAAGACCGCCTTGCATGGTTCCGTGAAATATTAGAGTGGCAAAATGACGCAAATGATGCTGAAGAATTTATGGAATCATTGAAGGTAGATCTTTTTTCAGACATGGTTTATGTATTTACTCCGAAAGGCGATGTTATTGAATTACCGAGAGGTTCAGTTCCGATTGATTTCGCCTATAAAATTCATACCGAAGTCGGAAATCATACGATTGGTGCCAAAATCAACGGCAAGATGGAACCACTTGATTACCAATTAAAAAATGGTGATATTGTGGAAGTGATGACATCTAAGCATTCTTATGGACCTTCACAAGACTGGCTGAAAATGACGCAAACCTCACAAGCAAAAAATAAAATAAAGCAGTTTTTCAAAAAACAGCGTCGTGATGAAAATGTGAGCAATGGACGCGAGATGGTTGAAGAGGAGCTAAAACAAGCAGGATTTGAGCCAAAAGAAGTATTAACAGAGGAAAATATTGATCTGGCCCTAGAAAAATTCAGTTTTGGTACAGAAGAGGATATGTTTGCAGCAGTTGGTTATCATGGCATTACGGCAGCACAAATCGTTACCAGACTGACAGAAAAAATTCGTGAGCAACAAGAAAAGGATAAAAAGATAGAAGAAACGATTGAGGAAGTCAATGCAAGTGGCCAATCGATAAAGAAAAAATCCAAAAGAGATTCTGGTGTACGGGTAGAAGGCGTCGACAACATGCTGATTCGTTTGTCTAAATGTTGTAATCCGGTACCTGGTGATGATATTGTCGGCTATATTACGAAGGGCAGAGGTGTTTCTGTTCACCGCAAGGACTGTCCGAATGTGCAGGCAAACGAAGCAAAAGACCGTTTAATCTTTGTCGAATGGGAAAATACAGAATCTGAATCAAAGTCCTATCATGTTGACCTAGAAATATCCGGATATGACCGTCGTGGATTATTAAATGATGTCCTACAGGTTATTAATGAATCAAAGACAAATATCATTGCAGTAAACGGCCGTTCTGATCGTAATAAAATCGCGATTATTAATGTGACGATTCTGATTCATAATATTAATCATTTACGTCGGATTGTCGACCGTTTAAAACAAATTCAAGATGTTTATACAGTTGAACGAACGATTCAGTAAAAAGGTAGGTAGAGAAATCGCATGAAAGTAGTATTACAACGAGTAAAGGAAGCTTCCGTTACAGTAGATGATCAAGTAGTTGGCCAAATAGAGAATGGCTATGTCGCATTAGTCGGTGTCACTCATGAAGACACGGAAGAGGATGTAAATTATCTCGTTAACAAAACGATAAACTTACGTATATTTGAAGATGAAAATCAAAAGATGAACTTATCGCTTAAAGATGTAAGCGGAAGTGTGCTCTCGATTTCACAATTCACACTTTATGGAGATGTAAGAAAAGGGAGAAGGCCAAACTTCATGAAGGCAGCCAAACCTGATGTTGCCGAAAATCTATATGAACAATACAATCAAAAATTAAGAGCAGAAGGTATTAACGTTCAAACTGGGCAATTTGGTGCTACTATGAACGTATCGCTGACCAACAATGGACCTGTTACCATGATTCTTGATAGTGGAGTAGAGTGATAAGGATAATACAAAAACGAGTTGGTACTAATCAACTCGTTTTTTACTATCTGAAATATTGTTCTAGACCTATTAAGACGCCTCGGCTCATTGCTTCGAGGAATGCTCGTGATTGAATATTCCTTTCCTCTGTTTCATTTGAAATAAACCCAAGTTCCAATAATAGTGATGGGCGATGATTGACTCGCAATACGTGTAAATCCCGTTGTTCAATCCCTCGATCATTCATGTCCGTTTTATTAATTATTCCACCATGCACATACTCGGCAAGTTGCTGATCACGTTCAGATAAATAATATGTATCAATACCTTGAACCTCTGGTAACTCCGGGGTACTATTAAAATGTATACTGAGATAAACATCGGCTTGCAGCAGATTGGTGTGTGTTGTTCTGCTCGTTAACGGCACATATTGATTGTTACTACGAGTAAGATATACATCCGCACCGTGTTCTTCTAGCTTTTCACGTAATATTTGTGCTGTCTTTAATGTATAATCACTTTCAAAACCACCTGAAGCACCAATAGCACCAACATCCCTTCCACCATGACCAGGATCTAAGACGATTTTTTTGCCTGCTAAGCTATTGTCCATCTGCTCGTAAGTTTCCGCTGAGTTTGTAACGGAATTAGAGCTTGTTCCATCTTGTTCTTCGTTATCAGAGCTTTCTTCGTCCATCATATTTTCATTGTCATTTTGCGATTCAGACTCTTCTGTAATCGAAAAATAATCTTGGTGGATCCATCCTTGATGATCGCCTAAATCGATTTTAGCCCATTCACCAGATTCCTCGAGAACTGGATACTGGTCAGGAGGATTTACTTTTGTAATTACATCGTAATCTGTACCAGGTCCACTTCTTACGTTTAAATTTTCTCCTTCAATTTGCGCTTCCTTTGCATAAATAAGTAAAGATATTGAAAAAATAAAAATAAAACTAATGATTGTCAGGAAAAAGATTTTTCTTTTCACAATTGGTAACGCTCCTTCGACATATGATCACTATTATCTTACCGGAATCATAACAAAAAGTAAAAAAGGATGAGAACAACGGATGCATACGCATTACAAACATAACAGAAAAGCAGCAACAAATCAGCAATACACTAAAAATGCTTATCATTTTCATGAATTCCAGCCGAGGAACTATCAAACAGAAATTGCAGCACAATTTGATATTCCTCTTCACTCTACCCAAAAAATAGCGAAAAACCGAAGACAAACTTGACAAAAACAATCACGAACGATTATGATATAATAAATTCTAAAGATAACTATAGCTAATGATGGAAAGAGTAGCGAAGAAACAGTAGGAAAGAGAGAGAATTCCCGAGGCTGAAAGAATTCTTGCTGACTGGCTTACGCGAAAGACATTCCGGAGGCTTTGTACCGAATAGAGTAGGTATGAACGTAACAGGCGTTAACTGTTTGAGTGGAAGTAATTATACTTCAACTAGGGTGGCAACACGGGTAATCTCTCGTCCCTTTTTTAGGGGTGGGAGTTTTTTTATGTCCATTAATCTAGAGAATGTGTGAGGGGGAGATCTAATGAAAGCACCTAGAGGTACGCAAGATCTATTACCTGGTGTGACGGAAAAATGGCAATATGTCGAAGAAAAACTGAAGGAATTAAGCAATAACTATCATTACCAAGAAATTCGCACACCCATCTTTGAACATACTGAATTATTTCAGCGTGGTGTCGGTGATACGACAGATATTGTCCAAAAAGAAATGTATACTTTTTTAGACAAAGGAGATCGAAGTATTACCTTAAGACCAGAAGGAACAGCATCTGTCGTTCGCTCATTTGTTGAGCATAAGTTGTTTGGTTCTCCTAATCAACCGACTAAACTATTTTATATAGGACCAATGTTTCGCTATGAAAGACCGCAACAAGGCAGAATGCGACAATTTGTACAATATGGGGTAGAGGCATTAGGCAGTGCTGATCCCGCGATCGATGCGGAAGTTATTTCATTGGCAATGAATGCTTATCAAACATTAGGCTTGCAGTCATTAAAGCTTGTGATTAATAGTCTAGGTGATCAGGAAAGCCGAGAAAATCACCGTCAAGCTTTAATCAATCACTTTACACCAGTGAAAGAAGAATTGTGTGATGACTGTCAGACACGTTTAGAACAAAATCCTTTACGTGTATTAGATTGCAAGAAAGACCGCGAACATCCCAAAATGCAAGATGCACCATCTATTTTAGAATACTTAAATGACGAATCAGAAGCTTATTTTGAAAAGGTAAAAGCATACTTAGATGCAATGAATATACCATACGAGGTGGATCCAAATTTAGTACGTGGTCTTGATTACTATAACCACACCGCATTTGAGATTATGAGTGATGCAGAAGGGTTTGGAGCTATTACCACATTATCTGGCGGAGGCCGGTACAATGGATTGGTTCAAGATCTTGGTGGACCTGAAACACCTGGAATTGGTTTTGCTTTAAGTATTGAACGTCTACTGATGGCATTAGAGGCAGAAGGTGTTGAGTTGCCAATTGACAGTAAGCTTGATTGTTATGTTGTGTCATTAGGGGATGCTGCCAATCTAAAAGCAGCAGCCATCGTTAATGAATTACGTCAAGCAGGTATTCAAGTAGATAAGGATTATCAAGCGAAGAAATTTAAAGCACAATTTAAAGCAGCTGATCGCCTTCAAGCAAAATATGTACTAGTTCTGGGCGATGATGAATTAGCTAATAATCAAATCGCCGTAAAAAATATGGAGACTGGTGACCAAGAAACAGTTGCTTTAGATCAATTAACAGAACACATGCAAGGGATTTTATAAGGGGGAGAATCATGCGAACTTTAGCAGGAACTTTACGAAAAGATCACGTGAATCAAGAAGTTACACTCAAAGGCTGGGTGCAAAAACGTCGTGACCTTGGCGAAATTATTTTTATTGATTTGCGCGACCGATCTGGCGTTGTCCAAATCGTTTTTAATGCTGAAAACAGTAAAGAAACACATGAGGTTGGAGACAGTATCCGTAGTGAATATGTCATTGAAGTAAAAGGCAAAGTGGTAGAAAGAGATGCTGAAACAGTTAATCCTAAAATTGATACCGGTGATATTGAAGTTATCGTAAGTGAAATAAAGGTGTTAAATGAAGCAAAAACACCTCCATTTACGTTAACAGATGACATCGATGTATCAGAAGATATTCGATTAAAATATCGTTATCTCGATCTACGTCGTGAAGTCATGCAGGAAACATTTAAGTTACGTCACCAAGCAACACAATCCATACGCGAATTTTTAAACAGCGAAGACTTTTTAGAAATGGAAACACCTATGCTGACAAAAAGTACACCAGAAGGTGCACGTGACTATTTAGTGCCTAGTCGTGTTCACGAAGGTTACTTTTACGCATTGCCACAATCACCACAGTTGTTTAAACAATTATTAATGGTTGCAGGTTTCGAAAAGTATTATCAATTTGCTCGTTGTTTCCGTGATGAAGATTTACGTGCTGATCGCCAACCGGAATTCACTCAAATTGATATCGAAACATCTTTCATGTCAATGGACGATATTTTAGAAATGACAGAAAATATGATGAAAAAAGTAATGAAAGATGTGAAAGGTTTAGATATTGAAACGCCATTCCATCGCATGCCATATGATGAAGCAATGGAGCGTTTCGGTTCAGATAAACCAGATGTACGTTTTGATATGGAATTAGTGAACCTTTCTGAAGTAGTGAAGGAATCTGGCTTTAAAGTATTCCGCCAAGCAGTAGAAAATGGTGGGAAAGTAAGTGCTCTTAACTTAAAAGGAAAAGCAGAACATTACTCTCGTAAAGATTTGGACAATATGACAGACTTCGCAAAAATTTATGGTGCAAAAGGGTTAGCTTGGCTGAAAGTAGAAGAAGAAGCTTTAGTAGGACCTATTGCAAAATTTTTCTCGGAAGAAGAACAAGCACAATTCCGCAGTTTGCTTGATGCTAATCCAGGTGACATTTTGTTCTTTGTAGCTGATAAAAAACAAGTCGTATATGACACATTAGGTGCATTACGCTTGAAGTTGGCTAAAGAACATGATTTAATTGATGAAAGCAAATTTGAATTTCTCTGGGTCACAGATTGGCCACTATTAGAATATGATGAAGAGGAAGGGCGCTACCATGCAGCCCACCATCCATTCACAATGCCGTTTGAGTCTGATTTTGCCAAATTGGATACTGACCCTGGATCAGTTCGTGCACAAGCGTATGACCTAGTATTGAATGGATATGAGCTAGGTGGAGGTTCACTTCGTATTTATCAACGTGACATGCAAAATCAAATGTTTGAAAAACTTGGATTCACGAAAGAAGAAGCAGAATCTCAGTTTGGTTTCTTACTTGATGCATTGGAATATGGTGCACCACCACATGGAGGTATTGCTTTCGGATTTGATCGTTTCATTATGTTGCTTGCAGGTCGCACGAATTTACGTGATACCATTTTATTCCCGAAAACAGCATCAGCATCAGATCCAATGACAGAGGCACCAAGTCCTGTTGATAGTAAACAACTAAATGAATTACATTTAAAATTAAAATAATTGTAAAGAAATGGTTAAGGTATTGTAAAGTAATACCCTTGAATTCCAAAATTCGATATGCTATTATGTAGTTAACAACAAGATAACAAAAATCCTGATGTGTTCGTCGGATTATTGACGTTTTGACCGAACACCAATTACATCGGGAGCCCGGCGTTCTTATATGGTGTGCATGCCGCTTTACTTATATGAAAAATAGCGGAAGCATGAAGTATAGGACAGGGCACCCACCTGCTAGGAGCGGGATCAAAACTTCATCACTTACGACGGCACAATTGGGATTGTCGATTTAAAATTAACAGACACATCATTTACATGGTGTGTCTTTTCTATATGTAGAATCCAACCGGATATGAAAGTTTTATGGTGATTTAGAAGTGCAGATATTCTGATTAGTTTTTAAGAAAAGAGTCGATTATACATAACAGATAAAATTGTAGTACAACCAATGTTTCTCACGGACAAAAGAAAGCTAAAAAAGAAAAAAGTGTCCACGAGAACAGCTCTCACGGACAAAAGAAAGCCAAAAAGGGAAAAAGTGTCCACGAGAACGGATCTCGCAGACAAAAGTAAGCCAAAAAGAGAAAAAGTGTCCACGAGAACAGATCTCGCGGACAAAAGAATGCCCTAAAGGGAAAAAGTGTCCACGAGAACAGCTCTCACGGACAAAAGAAAGCCAAAAAGAGAAAAAGTGTCTACGAGAATATTTCGAGTACAAAAATAAAAGACAGCTTCTGAAGGTAGCTGCCTTTGCTTCATTATTTTGCTACTTGTTCTAAGTTACCGTTTTTATCCATGCGGAATTTCGGAATCGGACGTGATTCCTCTTCTTCAAACACTACCATCTTTCTAGCTCGCTCGACAATTTGCATAAAGGCTTGGTAGTCTTCCTTCATCGTTTGTAATTCCTTCTCTAATTCTTTTACTCTTTTTTGTTCATTTTCCAATTGGTTTTGTAGTTGCTCATTTTCTTGCGCTAGTTTTTGGTTATTGGCCTTTGAAGATTGTGCTAGTTTTTGCTCTTTCTTCAAATATTGTAAGTATCGAATGACTTGATCTAGATCTATACTATATTCTTCCTGATAAGACTCAGCAACTGGAGTAGTTTCTGTTTGAGTTTGTTCGCGATTGGAATTCCAATTCAACATCGAATATACTTCTTCTTCAATTGTTCTATTTGTCTCATTTTCTTGTTGACTAGTTTGTACACTAGGAGGTGTATAAACATTATTTTGTTTGGCAAGTGCTCTTTTCCTGTCTTTTCGTTGTTTTTTCGCAATTTGTACAGCTTGTTCATAGTTTTGTCGCACTTCGGCATTCCATCTGAATCCGCAAGCTGCTGAAGTGCGGTTTAATTTATCGCCTACTTCATCAAAAGCCCTTAATTGCGTACTCCCTTCCCGGATATGTCGTAATACTGTTTCTGCTAATAATAGGTCATCTTCATGTGACCATGCATCTTGACGTACTTTCGCCATGGATGTTCACTCCTTGTTTGATTCTGATATATTTTCTAATAGATAGTTAAGCAAACAGAGATGTCTAGCTCCAAGCACCAAAAACTAGTGCCCTTCCTTCATTTTCGTACGATAAGTCATCATCAGTTCCTTCGTCACTGTGATTCCTTTGTCTCCTACGTATGTATGATCGATTAAAAGCGCCACTTTGCGTGGCAACTTCGATCCATCCGTGTTGAACGGGCACAGGTCATACGTTTTTGATCGGGTGCTTTTTGCTTTTCTAATAGATTGATAATCGTACGAATAGATTAACTTATTCGCTATTGTGACCAGAAAAGGAGTGAATTAAACACTATTTTTTCATTTTTTGATATATTTGTTGTAAATTTTTTTCAAACTTACCGGTATCCTTAGGCTGATAGTATTGTTTATGCTTGATTTTGTCGGGTAAATATTGTTGCTTAACCCAGCCGCCTTCATAGGCGTGCGGGTATTTATAATCAACTCCACGACCAAGGGCTGATGCTCCTTTATAATGCGCATCTTTTAAGTGAGCGGGTATTTCACCGGTATCACCACTACGAATATCAGCAAGTGCTGCGTCCAGTGCTGAATAAGCACTATTCGATTTCGGAGACAAACATAGCTCGACAATAGCCACAGATAAAGGGATACGGGCTTCCGGAAAGCCTACGCGTTCAGCGGTCTCGACTGCAGCTAAGGCTCTTGGACCAGCTTGTGGATTTGCAAGTCCAATATCTTCATATGCACAAACCAGCATTCTCCGAGCAATACTTTCTAAGTCACCCGCTTCGATCAGTCGTCCTAAATAATGTAATGCAGCGTCAACATCACTGCCGCGGATTGACTTTTGAAAAGCAGATAATACGTCGTAATGGGCATCTCCTCCTTTGTCATGGGAGAAACTCTTTTTTTGCATACAAGCTTCAGCATTCGCTAAATCAATCACGATCTGGTCATCGGTTTGAGGGGTAGAGTAGGCTGCTAGTTCTAGGCCGTTTAAGGCAGCTCGCAAGTCACCATTACAGGCATTAGCAAAATGTTCTTTCGCTTCTTGCTCCACTACAAGTGGCAACTTTCCTAAACCATTTTCTTCATCTGCAATCGCACGATCTAATGCTTCCATAATATCTGAAGGTTCGAGCCGAAAGAGTTCAAAAATATGGGAACGACTACGGATCGCAGGATTGATCGAGTGATAAGGATTTGACGTCGTACAACCGATTAATGTAATTAAATTCGATTCTACATGTGGCAAAAGAAAGTCTTGTTTTGCCTTATCAAGTCGGTGCACCTCATCTAATATGACGACAAGCTGTCCCGACATTTTTGCTTCCTCTACAGCAATCTGCATATCTTTTTTCTTATCAATCGCTGCATTCAATAGTTTATAGCGAATACCTAAACTATTTGCAATACCGATTGCCATAGAGGTTTTCCCTGTGCCTGGAGGTCCATAGAATACCATTGAATGGAGTCGGTTTGCATCAACCATTCTCCTGATCATTTGGCCTTCTCCTACTAAATGTTGTTGTCCGATTACTTCATCTATATTTTTTGGTCTCATTCGAAATGCAAGTGGTTGATTTGCCATGGTAACATCCTTTCTATTACTTCTAGAGCAAGCAACTTGACATTTTTTAGCTGCTTTCTTAATATAGGCAAGTATGTAATGATGAGAAATACTTAGCTAAGTACGTTCGTTGTTTCTTTTTACCTGCTATGAATTGTTCTGCAATTAGTATATCATTCATGCTATAATAACAACTAATGACGAACATTGTATATAGATAATTTGAAGGGGAAAAATGAGGTGTAATCATGAAGATATCTACGAAAGGGAGATATGGACTTACGATTATGATCGAGCTGGCCAAAAATAATGGCAACGGCCCGATGTCGTTAAAAAGTATCGCCAAAGAAAATAATTTATCAGAACACTATTTAGAGCAACTAGTTGCCCCATTGAGAAATGCTAGCTTAGTAAAAAGTATTCGTGGCGCATATGGTGGTTATGTATTGGCAAAAGAACCGAATGAGATAACAGCTGGAGATATCATCCGAATTCTAGAAGGACCAATCACTCCGGTTGAGGGAATTGAAGAGGAAGAGCCAGCCAAACAGGAACTTTGGATCAGAATTCGTGATGCAGTGAAAGATGTACTGGATACAACCACATTAGAGGACTTGTCCACTTATGGGGAAAAAGGTGTACAGGATCCTTACATGTTCTACATTTAAAGAAAAGAGTTGAAAGTAATGAAAGCTATCTATTTAGATCATGCCGCGACAACTCCGGTACACCCGAAAGTTGCCGAGGCAATGACAGAAAGCTTACAAGAGAATTTTGGCAATCCATCTAGTATTCATTCATTTGGACGGAAAGCTAGACAGGTTTTAGATAAAGCACGATCGGTTGCAGCCCAATCTATAAAAGCTACCGAAAAGGATATTGTTTTTACAAGTGGTGGAACTGAAGCAGATAATATCGCTATAACTGGAGTTGCGCTAGCCAATCAAGATAAAGGGAAACATATTATCACAACAAAAATCGAGCACCATGCAACATTACACACGGCTGAAAATCTTGAAAAACAAGGGTTTGATGTAACGTATTTAGATGTAAATGAACACGGTGTAATTAATCTTGAACAATTGAAAAATGCTTTGCGTGACGATACCATACTTGTGACCGTCATGATGGTAAACAATGAAACAGGTGTGATCCAGCCGATTGCAGAAATTGGTGAATTGCTAGCGGATCATCAAGCCTACTTTCATACAGATGCTGTTCAGGCTTATGGTATGTTACCGATAGATGTTGGGGAACTTAAAGTTGATTTATTAACCGTTTCTTCTCATAAAATAAACGGTCCGAAAGGTTTAGGGTTTTTATATGTTCATCCAGATGTAACGTTACAAGCCTTACAGCATGGTGGAGAACAAGAGCGTAAACGTCGTCCAGGTACGGAAAATGTTGCAGCGATTGCCGGATTTACAGAAGCAATTCAGCTTGCCCAGACAGAAAGAGAACAAAGATATCAACAATATCAAAACTATCGCGATCTCTTTTTGCAAATACTCCGTGACCGAAATGTCAATTTTTCACTTAACGGTGAAAATAGTGAACGCGTACCAAACATTATTAACGTAAGCTTCCCGGGAACCAATGTAGAAGCGCTATTAACTAATTTTGATTTGAGTGGTGTAGCAGCGTCGAGTGGAAGTGCTTGTACAGCAGGATCAGTCGAACCTTCTCATGTGTTAAGCGCGATGTATACGGAAAATAGTAGCTGTACGACTAATTCGATTCGCTTTAGCTTCGGATTAGCGAATACTCAGGAAAATATAGCAGAGGCAGCAGAGAAAGTGGCGAAAATCGTCCAAAGACTCACAAACTAAGGTGGTGACAACAATGAAAAAAAATGAAGATACACGTGTAATTGTCGGTATGAGTGGTGGTGTCGATTCATCCGTGACAGCCCTTCTGTTAAAAGAACAAGGCTATGATGTTGTTGGTATCTTTATGAAAAACTGGGATGATACCGATGAATTTGGCGTATGTACGGCAACGGAAGATTTCGATGATGTTGTTCGTGTATGTAATCAACTTGATATCCCATACTATGCCGTCAACTTTGAAAAACAATACTGGGATAAAGTATTTACTTACTTTTTAGATGAATACAAAGCAGGTAGAACTCCGAATCCTGATGTAATGTGTAATAAAGAAATTAAATTCAAAGCATTTTTAGACCATGCCCTTTCACTTGGTGCTGATTATGTCGCAACAGGACATTATGCCCAAGTAAGACATACAGGTGATCGTGCAGAAATGTTACGTGGTGTGGATGATAATAAAGATCAAACATACTTCTTAAATCAATTGTCTGAAGATGTGTTAAAAAGAGTGATGTTCCCACTTGGAAATTTACCAAAAACGGAAGTACGTCGTATCGCCAAAGAAAACGGACTCGCTACAGCGAACAAAAGAGACAGTACTGGAATCTGTTTTATTGGAGAACGAAACTTCAAAGAATTTCTTAGTGAATATTTACCAGCCCAACCAGGTAAAATCATGACATTGGACGGGGAAGTAAAAGGTGAGCATGACGGTCTGATGTACTACACGATTGGGCAACGTCAAGGACTTGGTATCGGTGGTCCAGGTGGTCCATGGTTTGTCGTTGGTAAAAACTTAGAAGACAATGTACTCTATGTTGGAGCAGATTACCATAATGATGCATTATATTCCGACGCACTAATTGCAACGGATATTAATTGGATTAATGAAGCACCAACTGAAGCTTTCCATTGTACGGCAAAATTCCGTTACCGCCAGAAAGATAATGGCGTAACCGTTTATCCAAATGAAGATGGCACTGCTAAAGTCATATTCGATAATCCGGAACGTGCGATTACACCAGGACAAGCAGTCGTCTTTTACCAAGATGAAATCTGCTTGGGTGGGGGAACAATAGATGAGATTATTAAAGACGATAAATATTTAGATTATGTAGGATGATTGAAAGGGGCAGCATATTAATGTGCTGTCCCTTTCGCTTAAAAAAGGTGAAAAGATAAAACAAAAGTGTCCATCATAAGCTCGATGAAGGACAAAAGAGGAACAAATCAACAAGAAGTGTCCATCATAAGCTTGATGAAGGACAAAAGAAGAGCAAATCACAAAAAAGTGTCTCTTATCAATCTGATAAAAGACAAATGCGATATTCAGATACAGAATTGGTCATTCATACGATCAATCAGCAGACAGTGCTTGCACGCTAATTCACTATTAAGCTAAAATAACAACAGGAGGTTTTAACATGACTGAAATGGACCAAGGGATTCAGTATATGAAAGAAGGCAAGCTAGAAGAAGCAGCACAATACTTTACAGATGCGATTGAAAAAAATCCACAAGATCCCGTTCATTATATCAACTTTGGTAATCTACTTTTACATATGAAAGATTATGAGCGAGCTGAACGATTTTATCAAAAGGCAACAGAGCTTGATGAGAAAGCAGCAACAGCTTATTATGGATTGGGAAATGTTCAGTTTGAACAGGAGAAATACGACTCGGCAAAAGAATATTTTCAGAAAGCAATTAGTCTTGGCTTGGAAGAAGCGGATCCTTACTTTATGTTAGGAATGACATTTTTATACGATGAGCAGTTTAAATTATCACTTCCATATCTACAACGAGCAAGCGAACTAAGCCCTGATGATGTGGATGTGCAATTTCAATATGGACTGGCACTAGCACAAACAGAGCAACTGGACTTTGCCAAATCAACTTTTGAAAGAGTATTGGAGTTACAAAAAGAACATAGTGATGCTCATTATAATTTAGGGGTTATCGCCTTATATGATGAAGATGTTGTACAGGCATTGGCGCATTTTCATCAAGCACTCGAAATTCAACCTGATCACTTATTAGCAGGAAATGGTAAACAGCAAATTGAAAAAATGCTCGAAGAAAACCAGTAAGAAATGGAGGTCTTTGTAATGGAGAATAGCCAACCGGCCGAACAAAAAAATTTCATAAAAGGTGAAATGATTCATACTATATTCGAAAATAAACAAGAGCATTTTTCCATTGCAAAGATCAAGATTCTCGAAACCAATCAACAGTTTGATGAAACAGAAGTCGTCGTGAAAGGATATTTCCGGCGCCTAGATCCTGGTGAAACCTATGAATTTTATGGACGGGTTGTTGATCATAAACGATTTGGTCGTCAATTCCAAGTGGAAAGCTATCAACGTTTTCTTCCTGAATCGAAGGAAGGCGTGATAGCCTATTTATCAAGTGATCTATTTCCGGGTATCGGAAAAAAAACAGCAGAACGGATTGTCGATACATTAGGAGAATCAGCTCTATCTCAGATTCTGAACGATCAAGCTGTTCTGGCTCAGGTAAAAGGATTAGCGAAAGACAAACAGGAAAAAATTTATCAGATCCTGCAAGAAAATCAAGGGTTTGAACATATTGTCATTGCATTGTCGAAATATGGTTTCGGCCTGAAAATGGCACAGAAAATGTATACAGCTTTTAAAGAAAATACTTTAGAAACATTGCAAACTAATCCGTATGCTTTCGTATTTGAAGTGGAAGGCTTTGGTTTCATACGAGCCGATCAAATGGCTAAAGAGAATAACATTCCAATTGATCATCCTACTAGATTACAAGCAGCGTGTGTTTATATTCTGCAAAACAGTATTCAGGATGGTCATGTTTATTTACCGATTGATCAGTTATTATATGAAATGGATCAATTATTAGATGGAGAAGCAAACCAGATCGATGTTGACAAAATGACTGCTCAAATTGTTGAGCTAAATACAGAAAAACAAATCATTGTAACGGATAAAAAAGTCTATTTACCGTCCCTATACTACTCAGAAACAGGATTTTGCGCTCAAATAAAACGAATTGCTGACAAAAAAATAGACCGAGCATTTACAGATGCAGAATTGTTAAAAATTGTTGGTTCTATTGAGGAAGAAGAAGTTTTAAGTTATGGAAAAGAGCAATATCAGGCACTAGAAACCGCATTATCAGAGAAAATATTCATCTTAACTGGTGGGCCAGGGACCGGTAAGACCACGGTTATCAAAGGAATTATTAATGCTTATGCAGAAATCCACGATCTTTCATTGGATCGAGATGATTATAAAGAAGACGAAGAATATCCATTTGTATTAACTGCACCAACTGGTCGTGCAGCCAAAAGAATGAAAGAGTCCACAGGCATTGACAGTGTGACGATTCACCGTCTATTAGGCTGGGATGGCAATGAGACTTTCGATAAAGATGAAAATAATAAGCTGGAAGGAAAAATTCTCGTTATTGACGAATTTTCGATGGTTGATATATGGCTTGCTTATCAATTGTTTCGTGCGATTCCAGATGATATGCAAGTAGTAATTGTAGGAGATGAAGACCAATTGCCATCCGTCGGTCCAGGACAGGTGCTTGCAGATCTGTTAAAAAGCGAGGTCGTCTCATCCGTTTCACTCAAGGAAGTGTACCGGCAAAAGGAAGGCTCCAAAATCATTCAGCTTGCTCATGAAATCAAAAACAATCATATACAGCCAGATAGCTTAACCAAAGCAAATGATTTTAACTTTTTAACTTGCCCGGATTATCAGGTTGTTGATATTGTAACGCAAGTAGTGAAAAAAGCTCATGACAAAGGAGTGGACTTACGGCAAATTCAGGTGTTAGCTCCCATGTACCGTTCAAAAGCAGGTATTCACCGGTTAAATACAGAGCTCCAAGCAGTGATCAACCCGCCACAACAAGGTAGAAGGGAAATGCGTTTTGGTGATACTGTTTTTCGCAAAGGGGACAAGGTCATCCAACTTGTCAATCAACCAGAAGATGGTGTGTTTAATGGTGATATAGGGGAAGTTGTCGCCATTTTTGAAAAAGATGAGAATGTTGACCAAGAGGAACAAGTTGTTGTAAGTTTTGATGACAAAGAAGTTGCTTATGCTAAAGCAGATTTGATGAACCTGATGCATGCTTACTGTACGTCAATTCATAAGTCACAAGGTAGTGAATTTCAAATTGTCATTTTGCCAATTATCCCGGGATACAATCGGATGCTGCGCAAAAACTTGATCTATACAGCGATTACCCGTGCTAAACAATCGCTTGTCATGTGTGGTGATAAATCAGCATTTTTACGAGGGGTGCAAACTGAAGATACTAATCAACGTTATACATCACTTATTACTTATTTACATGAATTATTCCAAGTACACGAAAATAAAGCAGAAAATGCAGGAGAGCAGAAGTTAACTGCAGATGAACAACTGCTTGCTGTAGAAGTAGGTCAAGAAGATTTTTCACCTTATGACTTTATGGAGTAATCATGACTTCCTGAAGTTTTGTTGGAAGTCTTCCTCTTAAGCAGAGATCGGTATTACCGTCTCTGCTTTTTTTTGTTAAAAAACTGATTCGAAAGTAATGGAAAATAAAAAGATGATAATTAAATAGGAATATATATCTGTTTTTCCAAAAAATACATATATTCTCTGGATTATTCTGCTATTTTTTATTTATAATGATTTATTAGATGAATAGTTTATTATGTGTTAATAGTGCGTAAAACTTCCACTTCAAAGTTCAAGTGAATCGAAGGAATAAAGCGTGGCTAACCCCCTAATGATCAGTCGGCCACTGATCATAGTCTTACTCTATCATATGTTACGGAGGTGTACAGATTGTCAGATTCTGATTTTTTAAGTAATGCATTTTATATTATTTCTAATCGTTCAGCGGATATAGAACAAAAGATAGAAAGGTTAAAAGAAGCGAAACGTGACATAGAAGCTGAACAGGATCAAGCATTCATCGAAATTAAACAAATTGAAAAACCTTCTTTAGATCTTTCATGGGAGGGTGCAGAAGCCAATAAGTTTGACGAGGATCGCCGTGAAGCTTATCAAGTGATGAAAACGAAGATTAGTAATTATGATCACTACATCTACCGGATAGATTGGGAAATAAGTCAACTAAAACTTCAACAAAATACACTGGATATTGCCAGTTCGATTGCTTATCAGGCGGATCGATTATTGGATCAAGGTGAAGAAGCTGTGGAAGCATTCGGACGAAAAATTAACGAATTAAAAGGATGGTTGTTCTAATGAACATAAGATTAAGTAGTACTGCTGGTGGTGGAACGGAAATCAAGCTCCATTTTCATTCTGTTATGGCGCAACTTGAAAATGCGAGAAATTGCTTATCCCAATTAGAATTACCGAAGCCTACTGACACTTATGGTAAAAATGAACTGAAATTCACGAATGAATGGTTGGAACGGGAAGAAATGATTCATGAATTTTTATTACAATATATTGAAACGGTAGAAAAAAACCTGGCAGACACAAGAGAAAGTGTGAAAAAACTAAAAGAACAAGACGAAGCAATTGGAAGGTAGAAAGATGGAAAGGGAGAGGAAGCGATGAGCTCAACTGAAACGTTGGAAACTAAATCGCTAGTCGAGACAGTAGAAGCTAGGGCACAGGAATATAAGGCTTTAAGTGAACAACTAGAAACATTAAGAACTGCTTTTCAGCAAATTGTTGATTTAAATGATTTTACTGGGAAGAGTGCTAATGCAATTAAAGGATTTTATCGTGCGCAAATCGATGTCATTGAAGCTTGGCTTGATTTCATTGATATGCAAATAGCTTTTTTTCAAGGAATAGAAGGAATGGCAGATGATTTCGAATTAGGTGGAAAAACATTGGTGGAAGTCCCCTTTTTGGAAAGAGAACTTGCCAATAGTACTTCAAAGGCATTCAATCTGGTCGATGCCCAGCAATCCAATTTGCAATCGATCTTTTCACGCATCAATGACCTCGTTTCATTAGACGTTTTTTCCAAGAGTGACTTTGAAGAACGGATGGAAGATGCTGAGGACAAACGGAAACAAACCAAACAGAAAGTAAGGGAATTTGATCAGCTCTTATTGGATCATTATCATCAGTCATCTCTCCATGAACAAGTGATTGTCGGTTTAATACAAGAAATGCTTCATGCTTCATCTCAGGGTGGAGAAATTTCTCCCGTTCATTTTAATGAAATCATCTATCAGCAAAGTGAAGTCCATCAAGCAAGGCAAGATGCACAGGAGCTTACCTCATCCTATATGCAGTACCAGGAGGAACTACAGGAAAATCGTGAATTACAAGCTAAAATAGAGGAAATGGAAAATCGCCCATGGTACGAAAAAGCGTGGGATACAGTCTGTACGTTTACAGGTGAAATAACCGGTTATTACGATGCCAAGCGTGCATCGACAGGAGTAGATCCGGTTACTGGTGAAAAATTAACGACTGCCGAACGTGTGACGGCAGGATCATTGGCAGCAGCCGGATTTATCCCTGTAGTAGGTTGGGCAGGAAGAGCACTGAAAGGTGGAAAAACAGCTTACACGATGTCGAAAGGTGTAAAAGCCACGGATCATGTATTGGATGCCTACCAAAATACGAAGGCATTTGATATACTAAAGAAGACAGAGTATGGTATATATGGACTGGCATCCTATAATGGATTCAGTGAATATATTACCGGCAAAGATATGTTCGGCAACGAATTAAGTGAAGAAAAACGAAATCAAAGCCTAACCCAAAGCCTATTCATGTTAGGTGCTGGTGGAGCAAGTGTAGCCGTAGATCGCATGCAGGCAAAAAACAGCCTCTCCACGATCTTCCCGACACCAAAACCACCCGCAACAGTACCGAAAACTCCAAAACCATGGTCAGTAAATTATGCAATGAAGTGGTTGAAGGAACAAATACCGGAAGTTCGGATTGTACAGGATTCGATGGGTGGTTCTTATCCGGTGTTTATGAAGAGGAGTGGTGGTGAGAAAACTAGTAGCGAGTTAGGTAATTATAGTGAGAGAACGTTTAAAGAAAGAAAAATTGATGTTGGTAAATCTGATATAGATAACCTAAGGAAAAAATGGAATGTCCCTGAAACTGAAACAGTTGCAGTTGGTAAGACTGATGTAAGAGGATTAGAGGATTTGAAGTTTGAAGCTGGATCACCAAAAGTACGAAAAGAAGCTGGATTACCTGACTTAGATGAAGCAATGCCTAACAGGAACATTAAAGCTCCTGGAAATAACCCATTGTTCACTAGACACGCAGAAGAAGGAATACTCAATGAATTCGATTCGGCAGTGATAAAATCAGGAATAGATCCTGAAGACGTAGTAGGAACACTTAAACTTCATCAATCGAATCCTTCAGGTGTTTGCAGAAAGTGTTATCAAGGACTAGCAAACGAAAAAGTTCCTCCAGGTGTATTAAAGCAATTAAGTATAAAATATCCTAATTTAATCTTAGAAGTAACATCAGAAGTTGATGAAAGTATTAAAGTAACTGGTAGACTTAATCTAAAAATAAAAAATGGAAACTATATTGATTAATTGGAGGTATATTATGACACATACTAACTTTCACAATTTTACAGAAAATGGTCAAATTATATTTTTCCTAGGATTATCAGAAAAAGTTTTAATGGTATTTTCTCGAAAGGAAGATCAAGTTGTTGCTCAGAAAGCTATAAATAAATGTTGGGAGTGGATAAAACATAAAGAAAACATAGGCGATATTCTTTATGATTTATTGGATAATGAGGAAAATGGTATTACTATAATTCAAGAGATGTCAGATAATGAATTTGATGTTACAGCATGGAATTGTATTATTGATGCAGTTGCTTTTACTAGTAGAAAAGCATTTGAAAGAGAAAATGTAAAATATTTCCCAGAACCTATTGCTTTAGTTGATGACACATTAGTAGACCATTTTATTGAGTGTTTTAAAAAATGCGTGGAGAATTCAGAAAGTTATATTCAGACAATAAATTCTTTATTGGATGATTACAGTAAGGGAAATATTGAGAGTGATTTACAAACAGAAGTTTTAAGGGAATTACAAATTAAAATTTAACTAACATAAGGTTTTAACTTGAGACGAAATTATAGAGGTAGAAGAGTAATTGACACTAAACTGAATATAGAATCACTTAAGTAAAAAAAGGTGGGCTTACAGATGATGTTGGCTCACCTTTTAACTTAAAGACAAACTATAAATATGATCTAGTTTATTCCAATGATGTAGAATTATTGCCTGATGATATCTTCGATAGCTGGTCGTAGATCACATGCAGGCAAAAAACAGCCTCTCCACGATCTTCCCAACACCAAAACCACCCGCAACAGTACCGAAAACTCCAAAACCATGGTCGGTAAATCATGCAATGAAGTGGTTGAAGGAACAAATACCGGAAGTTCGGATCGTACAGGATTCGATGGGTGGTACCCATATGATGTTTGCGAAAAGACGTGGTGGAGGAGTTGAGGATGTAAGAGGGCTTCGAAATAAATCTAATACTACAGTCAAAAGTAATATCGTTAACGAAGTGAAGGAAGTTGACTTTGGAAAGCATATTATTAAAGGAAAAGATGGAAAGAAACAGCTCATTCCAAATACTAAGTATGTAACTGATGACAACTATAAGTATACTACCGATGAATTTGGGCGTATTATGAAAGTAGAGGCTCCTGAACTGGTATTAAAAAAGGGTGGCAGAAATAAATATGCTCAGGCAAATGTGGGCGGAAATGATAGATTACCAGATGATGATGGTGGTCATTTAATAGGCGCACAGTTTAATGGTCCTCCTGATATTGATAATCTTGTACCACAAAACAGTCAAATTAACAGGAGGGGTGGAGTTTGGTATGATATGGAGACAGAGTGGGCCAATGCATTAAAAGAGGTACCGCCTAAGAAAGATTCTGTTAATATTATCCCAATTTATACCAATAATACAATGCGACCAGATTCTTTTAAGGTTAAATATAAAATTGAAGGAAAGCGCCAAGTAAGGATAGAGATATTAAATAAATCGGGAGGTTAGAATATGAGTTTTGAGTTAGAATTAAATAAGTTATTTGAACAAATAGCTCAACATGTAAATGATATAATTCCGGTGGAATGGAGCGAGTTTTATTTCAATGGTGAAGTGAAGAATAAAGAAGGTGGAGTGTTCTTCTTTTTTACCCTAGCTAATAATAAGGATGAACCTGTTTATTCACATGATATCCCAGATTTATTTCAAAAAGATGAGAGTGTGTACGATGAAGAACTTCATAAGCTGTTTGAACTGACTGTTCAACTGCAACAAATATTCATTGATAATGATCAAGAGCCTTGGTTTTCTGTTACCATAATAGTTAATGATTCAGGTAAGTTAAATGTACATTTTGATTATACTAATTGGCATGATAGCGAATTTGGTCCGGCGGATAGAATTGATTATTTTGAGTATAAATATTTAAGTAGTGATAAAGGTGATCTAGATTTAATTAAGAGAATGGAAGAATTTGAAAAAAATAATACTACTGTTGAATAAAGTACTTGATAGCATTTTCACCAGTTCGATATGATTAAAAAATTGATATTATGTACTTTCACAAAAAAATTATAAAAAGTCTACTTAGAATTTTGATGGTAAACTTATATTTGTTTATTCAAATAATGAAGAACCAATAACGGGTTCGAGAAGTAAAAGAAAATAATTTATTAAATAAACCTTGATTAGCTAAATGCCATTCAAGGTTTAATTTTTGAACAACGGACGTTATCTTCTTATAATTAAGCATCCATTGCTAACACAGCGAATATATTACCGGGAGAAACAAGATAGATGGGAAGCTAAATACTTGAAGGAAGTTCATTTAATCTGTGGTTTACTTTGTAAATGAGGTCTGATGCTTTAAATTCTAAAGGGTAGATAAATAATAGGGAAATTAAACAAACCAAAAGCAAAAGTATTAGCAGTCAAAATCTCGTTTTTTGTTATTATAGTTGAATTAGGAGGTTTTATATTGGCAAAAGAATTTGAAGATTATTTGTCTGAACTACAAACTGACATGGTAGCAATTAGTCTAGAGTATGTAGAAGATAGAGCTGATGATATTTTTATTTATTGTTCATATGAACCAGAGGCTTATTACCTTGATGTTTTTTTTAGACTTCAAGGGAAGCTTGTTTTGAAACATCAGCTAAATGATGTACCTGGTGATTTTACTTATGACACTTCAACTGAGAGACAACTAGCTTTACTACGTATTGGTGTTCAAAATTTAGAGGAAATTCATAAAAAATGCAAAGAATACGGAAGAGACATGCCAACTGAAATAAAATTACATTATAATGTGAAACAAAACTCCTTAAAGGCAAACTATAAATATGATCTAGTTTATTCCAATGATGATGAATTATTGCCTGATGATATTTTCGATAACTGGTTTGAGGAAGTAAAAGAAAATAATGAATAAACTATACCTTGATGGGGCTAAATGCCTTTCAAGGTTATTTTTTAATGATGATCGACACAGCGTGATGATTATACAACATACATCGGATCGGTTTTCATTTTTTCACCGCCTGAAAACCTCCATTGATCAAAGCCTCTCTTCATATACAGAAACTATACTTCGAAAAACAATACCGTAGTATATGTATAATTCCCTCCAAAAAGGAAAGGATGAAAAATAAAAATGGAAAAGTGAGGGAATGTTAGTGATTTGTCCGAATTGTCGCAGCAAGAATATCGGAATTATCGGTCCTGAGCAATATTATTGCTGGGATTGCTTCATTGAATTATCTGTCCAAAATGATATGCTGCATTTGCATGAAGTAGAAATGGATGGATCGTTAAGCTCATTAGATGATTTATTTTCTGATGAGGAAAGACGTGTAGAAAGGTAATGAAGTCCAATCAAGCCAAAATTCGTCTCGTTCTGCAACTGATTATTCTTTGCTTAGCAGTTCTGTTTCTCTATTTAATGTACATCCTGTTTCCGTTCTATAAGCACGTGCTTATTGTCATTTTACAGGTGTTGGCACCATTTTTAATCGCAGGATTAATCGCATATCTATTACATCCAGTTGTCGAAAAACTTCATCATTTTCGTATTCCAAGGCCATTGGCTATTATATTCATATATATCCTTTTTTTCGCACTTACTGGGTATGGTATTTATATATCCTTTCCAATGTGGATGAAGCAACTACAGGAAATGCAACAGAATATCCCGCAATATGTAGATGCTTATCGCACATTTATCTATGATATTTATGATCAAACATCATTTCTGCCAGAGGGATTTCATGATCATTTAGACCAACTCTTTGAAAATATTGAAACAACATTAGGGGAACAGTTTACCAACCTATTGAAAAATATCCCTTTGTTGTTTGATATTTTTGTCATGGTAGCAGTGATCCCCATTTTAGCTTTTTACTTTCTAAAGGATTATCAGAAATTGCAGAGAAGCATACTAAGAATGATCCCGCAAAAATATCAAGCTTTCACGAAAAAATTAGCACATGAAATGGAAGAAAGCCTTGGTCAGTATATTCGCGGTCAAATATTAGTCTGTTTTCTCGTAGGCTTAGTGAGTTACTTTCTGTTAAGATGGGTTGGGATGAATTATGCAGTTGTGTTGGCAACGATTATTGGTTTCACCAATTTCATTCCTTATTTTGGACCGATCATAGGAGCTATCCCTGCTGTGTTAATTGCCTTTACCATGTCAACGAAAATGGTGTTATATGTACTGTTGGTCGTGATAGCAGTCCAAATAACAGAAGGTAATCTACTTTCACCATTTATCGTAGGAAAAAGCATTCACATACATCCTGTGTATTTAATTTTGGCATTATTTATTGCAGCAAAGACCGCAGGAGTGGTTGGGATGATTTTTGCAGTTCCATTCCTAGCTGTTGCTAGAGTAGCAGTGCCTTTGATGGTTAGACAAGTGAAAGCAATTGACAGATAGCCTAAAGTTATCTATAATATGCTAGCGAAGTTAAATAAATCAAAAACGATGAAAAACCTGAGTACTGGATTATCGTTTCAAAGAGAGGAATTTCCGTGGCTGAAAGAAATTCTAAATGCTCTGATTCAGGAAGCTAGTTTGAAGTGCAGCGAAATACTGCCGGTTCCATCACCGTTACTGATGTTAAGGTGACAGTCACGTTGACTGTAATTAGGGTGGTACCGCGGATATAACTCTCGTCCCTGCTGATTAAGGCAGAGATGGGAGTTTTTTTATTGGAAATTAAGCAAATAAACGGAGGCGATTAATCATGAAGCATTTAACATCTGCTCAAGTGCGACAAATGTTTTTAGACTTTTTTAAAGAAAAAGGTCATGGTATTGAACCTAGTGCATCATTAGTACCAAAAGATGATCCGACATTATTGTGGATCAACAGTGGTGTGGCAACTTTAAAAAAATATTTTGATGGTCGAGTAGTACCAGAAAATCCTCGTATTGCCAATGCACAAAAATCAATTCGTACGAATGACATTACCAACGTAGGTTATACAGCAAGACACCATACTTTCTTTGAAATGTTAGGTAACTTCTCGATTGGTGACTATTTCAAGGAAGAAGCAATCGATTTTGCCTGGGAATTTTTAACCGGTGACAAATGGATTGGCTTTGATCCGGAGAAACTATCGGTTACCGTACACCCGGAAGATGAAGAAGCATATGTGCTATGGCGTGATAAAATCGGCTTACCCGAAGAACGCATTATTCGACTAGAAGAAAACTTCTGGGATATTGGGGAAGGTCCTAGTGGGCCAAATACCGAAATTTTCTATGACCGTGGCGAAGGATATGGTAATGATCCAAATGATCCGGAACTGTATCCAGGTGGTGAAAATGAACGTTATTTAGAGATCTGGAACCTAGTGTTTTCACAGTTTAATCATAATCCGGATGACACATATACCCCATTACCGAAGAAAAATATTGATACCGGGATGGGACTTGAGCGTCTAGTTAGTGTGATTCAAGATACGAAAACAAATTTCGAAACAGACTTATTTTTACCGATTATAAAAGAAACAGAAAAGTTCGCTAATACTACTTATCAAGCAAAAGAAGAAACAGATGTGGCATTTAAAGTGATTGCTGACCATATTCGTACTGTAACATTTGCGGTGAGTGATGGCGCATTACCTTCAAATGAAGGTCGTGGCTATGTATTGCGTCGTCTCCTGCGTCGTGCTGTGCGCTATGCTAAACAAATCGGAATAGAGAAGCCGTTTATGTATCAGCTTGTTCCGACGGTAGGAGCAATTATGGAAGCTTTCTATCCAGAAGTGAAGAATAAAACAGACTTTATTCAAAATGTGATTAAAACAGAGGAAGAACGTTTCCATGAAACATTACAGGAAGGCTTACAAATCTTAAACACGATCATTGAACAAGAGAAGGCGAAAGGAAATAAAGTATTCCCGGGTGAGGAAGTCTTCCGCCTTTATGACACGTATGGATTTCCAAAAGAGTTAACAGAAGAGTATGCAGGTGAAGCAGGATTTACGCTTGACGTGGCAGGATTTGAACAAGAAATGGCCAAGCAACGTGACAGAGCACGTAATGCTCGTCAAAAAGTCGATTCCATGCAAATTCAGGATGGCGTATTAAATGAAATCAACGCAGAAAGCTCTTTTGTAGGTTATGAATACTTACAAGCAGAAACAACGGTACTAGAAATGGTTGCTGATAAAGATCGAGTAGAATCTGTAACAGCAGGAAGTGAAGCATACGTTATCTTAGCTGAAACACCTTTTTATGCTGAAAGTGGTGGTCAGATTGCTGATAAAGGTACGATCTCCTTTGACGGTGGACATGCAGAAGTACAAGATGTACAGAAAGCTCCTAACGGACAAAACCTTCATCGTATATTGATTCAGGAAGGTACGCTAACAAAAGGACAGGCTGTAAAAGCACAGGTTGACAAAACCTCCCGTCAGTACATCATTAAAAATCACACGGCAACCCACCTCTTGCATCAAGCATTAAAAGATGTATTAGGCGAACACGTTAATCAAGCCGGTTCATTAGTAGCGAGTGAGCGTCTTCGTTTTGACTTCTCTCATTTTGGTGCGGTAACAGAGCAAGAAATTACCGAGATTGAACAGAGAGTCAACGAGAAAATTTGGGCTTCTATTCCGGTATCCATTAGTAATAAAGGAATTCAAGAAGCTAAAGAAATGGGTGCTATGGCCTTATTTGGCGAAAAATACGGCGATATTGTACGTGTAGTCCAAATCGGTGATTATAGTATTGAGTTATGCGGTGGTTGTCACGTTCAGAACTCTGCCGAAATTGGTTTATTTAAGATTGTTTCGGAAGCAGGAATTGGCGCAGGTACCCGAAGAATCGAAGCAGTAACAGCTAAAAGTGCTTATCAATATGTGAATGGTAAACATCAATTGTTACAAACTGCTGCCAATCAACTGAAAACAAAAGAAGACCAAGTACCTGAACGTATTGAACATCTATTTAATGACATGAAAGAACAAAATCGTCAAATTGAATCATTACGAGCCAAGCTTTCCCAATTAGAGGCTTCATCGATCCTTGATGATGTTCAAGAAGTAAATGGAGTAAACGTGTTAGCGAAAAAAATGGATGTTTCTGATATGAATCAATTGCGTCAAATGGTAGATGAAATGAAACAAAAATTAGAATCAGGTATTATTTTGCTTGCTGCGGTCAATAATGACAAGGTACAGTTAGCATCAGGAGTTACCAAGGATTTAGTAGCGAAAGGGTATCACGCTGGAAATTTAATTAAAGAGACTGCTAAGATTTGTGGTGGAGGCGGTGGAGGCCGTCCAGATATGGCACAAGCTGGTGGTAAAGATGCGACTAAATTATCAGAAGCTCTTGCTTATGTAGAAAAATATGCGCAAGAGGTACAATAATTTTGGTAATTTTTATTAATAGAAGGTATAATAGATAGATACAAATCGTTGTAATATTATTTGGGGGTGCTTCCATGGATGGAATGGACAAGACAATGAAATTTGATTTTTCTGAAGAGCCCATTGAGCAGAATGTGGAAGAAGTGTTGTTGTTAGTGCATAATGCGCTCGAGGAAAAAGGATATCATCCAATCAATCAAATTGTTGGATATTTATTATCAGGTGACCCGGCTTATATTCCACGACATAAGGATGCACGAAATTTAATAAGGAGAATTGAGCGCGATGAAATCATTGAAGAATTAGTCAAGTATTACATTAGCGCCAATAACAAGAAATGACAAAAGTATTAGGACTAGATGTAGGATCAAAAACGATCGGTGTGGCGATCAGTGATGCATTAGGGTGGACTGCCCAAGGTTTAACAACGATTCATTGGCAGGAACCAGATTATAAATCGGTACAAGATACGTTTAAACAATTGATCGATGAACATACTATAGAAAAAGTCGTCATTGGCTTACCTAAAAATATGGATGGTTCAATCGGCTTTAGAGGTGAAGCATCGCAAGATTTTGCGAAGTTCATAAAAGATACCTTTTCAAAAGAGGTTATTCTTTGGGATGAACGACTCACAACAATGGCTGCAGAGAAGGTTTTATTAGAAGCGGATATGAGTCGTTCGAAACGCAAGAAAGTTATTGATAAGATGGCAGCCGTCATGATTTTGCAAGGTTACTTGGATAGTCAACCATGAAGGAGGATTACAAATGGCACTAGAAGAAAAAGAACGTATCATCATTCCTGATGAAAATGGCGAAGAACATTTATTTGAAGTTCTGTTTACATTTGATGTCGATCAGACACAAGAATCTTATGTAGCAGTAGTACCAGCTGAACAGAAAGAAGACGAAGAAGTAGAAGTATTCGCATTCCGTTACGAAGAGAAAGAAAACGACGATGATCTTGCCCTGTATCACATTGAATCTGACGATGAATGGGACATGGTCGAAGAAGTATTAAACACAGTAGCAGAAAACGATCTAACAGAATAAAAAGAACAAAACTGACTGGGTTTGCCGGTCAGTTTTTTTTATTGTTGTCTAGCTCTTTTGCGAATTGACTTCTTCTTAACCCTTGTTTACTATTAAGTAATCTCATTGACTATGGCCTCCTTGGTGGGTGGTAGATTGAGTTAAACTTGGTTAAGTACTTCAATCGTAGCATAGTCATTGGGACTTTTAGTGTTTGAATATATTATTTCATACACCAGGAATTTATAAATCTTGGGGAAGTGGATAACATGTAGGCAATTTGTCTAGACGCGCTCACGTGATTTCTTTATCTCCGTTAATTCTGAAGTCACTATGTTTTTAAGCGGGCGCTCTACGCATTGAATTCAACTGGTTACAATGGAATGCTATTTCGCAATAAACGAGAGCATTTTCGCATTAAACAAATGCAATAATGATAAAAAGGTGAATTTTTTAAAAGAGGTAAGCTAATATATTTAGCATTCATCGAACTATGATAAACTAACTTCTTACGCGGAAAACTGTTGATTTGCATGGATAGATTTCCTTGTTAATTAACCTTTACACGGAAATCTTACAGTTTAATTTGGCTGTTTTCCTCGTGAAACGGGCTTTTCTCAGTTGATTCTAAAGTTTAACGGGTGCACTAAGCCTTTTCTCGTTTGGAAAGAAAGAATAAAATTGGTGCATCAACCGGATAACCTCGACTCCGGCTGTCCACTTTTCTTTCTGTGGGTTTTGCCCCTTCAGCTAGCTTTTTTCGAGTCAAAACCATTCGACAAAGTGGATCTTCAGGTCAGATCCAATGTAGTGATATTTATTACTCCCTTTTTTCCCTAATGTTTCCCTTTTGCAAAATTTGTAGTATAATATATCGGGTGAAAGGGGAGACCTATATGAGTAATGATAAAAGTAAAGAAAAAGAAGAGAAAAACAACAAGTCTAAAAAGAAACTTACATATAAAGAAATTTCTCAAGAACGGGCGAAAGAAGCTAGTGTTGCACGAAAAATTATCTTAATTGTATTTATCGTGTTAACAGCGATTATCATAATTGGTGGCTTTAGCGGTTATAAGTACGTAAAAAAAGGTTTATCACCAGTTGATCCGGACAGTGATGAAACGGTCAATGTTACGATACCATTAGGATCATCAAGCTCAGATATTGCTAATATATTGGAAGATGAAGGCATTATCACCAATAGTTTGATCTATCGTTTTTACGTTAAATTTAATAATGCTGCTGATTTTCAAGCAGGGGATTACAGTTTGTCACCTTCTATGACGTTAGCAGAAGTGACAGAAGCCCTAGGAACAGGATCGCTTCAGCAAGAAGCACAATTACGTGTTACAGTACCGGAAGGTAGAAATATTGAAGAAATTGCATCCATCTATCAGGAACATGCAGGTATCGACAGTGAAGAATTTTTAGAAAAAATGACAGATCAGTCGTATATCGAAGGTTTGATCGAACAATATCCAAATGTATTAACCGAAGAGATCTTAGCAGAAGATATTGTTTATCCATTAGAAGGATATTTATTCCCGGCGACATATGAATTTTATACGGATGAACCTACTATCGATGATATCATTACCCAAATGCTCAATAAAACCAATGACGTTGTTGTTGCATACTATGACCAGATAGATGCATCAGATCTCTCCATCCATGAAGTGATTACTTTCTCATCTTTAGTAGAGGAAGAAGCACCATCAGAAGAAGATCGAAGAGAGATTGCGGGTGTGTTTAATAATCGATTGAACGAAGGTATGAAATTACAAACAGACCCAACAGTTATCTATGCCCATGGGGAGCATATTTCAAGATTAACGTATGATCATTATGAAATAGATTCACCATATAATACGTATCAAGTACAAGGATTACCAGTTGGTCCAATTGCTAACTTCGGGGAAAGCTCTTTATCTGCAGTGCTTGATCCTGAAGAAAATAACTACTTATACTTCTTAGCAGATTCAGATGGAAACGTACATTATTCCACTACGTATGAAGAACATCAAAACCTGGAAGATAAGTATATTCATAACGAGGAATAGCAAAAGCAGGGGGTAACTGCCCCTGCTTTTTACCTTGTTTTAGAAGGGAATGACAAAAAATGAATCATACAGATGTAATCAAATATCTGGATACAATAACGCCAAACCAAACTGGTTGGGGTTACCAATTAGAGGAAGAAGCGGAGCAAAATCATGTACCGATAATGGATAAACAAGGAATTGCTTTCATCCAACAATTAATTCGTCTCCATCAGCCAACCAAAATACTTGAAATTGGCACTGCAATCGGGTACTCTGCTTTAAGAATGTTAGAAGCAAAATCTGATGCCCAAATAGTCTCGATCGAAAGAAACCAGGAAATGTATGATCGGGCGGTAAAAAATATCCATGCGCAGAATCAAGAGGAACATATTGATGTTATTTTTGGGGATGCTTTAGAGGTAGATGAAAAAGTTGCAGCAAAAGGACCATTTCAAATGATTTTTATCGATGCAGCAAAAGGGCAATATCGCCACTTTTTCGAAAAATATGAACAAACACTTGCTGATAAAGGCATGATTGTGACTGATAACGTCCTTTTTAAAGGATGGGTTGTAACTCCTGAAGAAGCGCCGAAAAGGTTACAAAAGCTTGCAAATAAAATAGATCAGTATAATCAATGGTTATTGCAGCATCCGGCTTATCATACTACTATTTTGCCGGTTGGAGATGGTGTGGCAATCAGTGTGAAAAAGTAAAAGTAGAGGTGCACAACATGAGTAAGAAAAAACCAGTTATAATCGGAGTTGCAGGTGGGTCGGGATCAGGGAAAACCTCTGTAACAAAAGCTATTCAAAATCGTTTTACAGATCAATCCGTGCTTGTGATTGAGCAAGATTATTATTATAAGGATCAGTCAGATATTCCAATGGAAGAACGACTGCAAACAAACTATGATCATCCGTTAGCTTTTGATAATGATCTCTTAATTGAACATATTAAGAAGTTATTAGAGCATCAGCCAGTAGAAAAGCCGGTATATGATTACACGATCCATACTAGATCTGACGATGTGATTCCAATTGAACCAAAAGATGTTATTATTATTGAGGGGATATTAATTCTCGATGACCCTAAGTTGATGGAATTAATGGATATAAAGGTTTTTGTTGATACAGATGCAGATTTACGTATTATTCGTCGCTTATTACGGGATATTAATGAACGAGGAAGATCGATTGACTCTGTGATTAATCAATATATCCAAACCGTACGTCCTGCACATTTACAATTTATTGAACCCACTAAACGATATGCAGATGTCATTATTCCTGAAGGTGGACAAAACGTGGTTGCAATTGATTTATTAGCAACAAAAATCGAAAAGATATTAGAGCTTGAATAAAAACCCAACGTTCCAATCAGGCGCTCTGCGCTTTTCTTAAATACTATAAATAAAACTATTGAAAAAAATGAAAAAATTTGAGATAGTAGTGGTTAGTAAATAAAGCATTTACATAATGTTAAATGCTGTAAAAGAGTGTTCTTTTTTAAGCAGATATCATACAATGTAAAGGGTATTTGCATAAACTGATTCAAAGCAGTAGATTGAAGGAGTGTAGGATCATGCCAGAAGAAAAAGAGTTTTACATGACAGAAGATGGTTTGAAAAAATTAGAAGAAGAATTGGAATATTTAAAAACAGAACGAAGACAAGAAGTTGTAGAACGCATCAAAATTGCCAGAGATTTCGGTGATTTATCCGAGAACTCAGAGTATGATGCAGCTAAGGATGAACAAGCTTTCGTTGAATCTCGAATTGTACAAGTAGAAAATATGATTCGAAATGCAGTTATTATTAAGGATGAAGATGCAAACCCTGATGTTGTATCATTGGGTAGAACCATCACATTTCAGGAATTGCCTGATGGTGAAGAAGAGAGCTACACTATCGTTGGTAGTGCAGAAGCAGATCCTTTCGAAGGAAAGATTTCCAATGATTCTCCTATCGCCAAAAGTTTATTAGGTCACTCCATTGGAGAAGAAGTGGTGGTACCGACCCCAGCTGGTGATATGAACGTAAAAATAATTAGTGTACAGTAAGTTAGTAATAAAAATGGATGTCTGTTAAAAATAGACATCCATTTTTCATTAATGAATAATATAGTGGTATGAAGCTAGTTTATCGCTCCTAGGTTAACACGCATTAAATGTTAGAAGAAATTAATAACGGTTTAAGTTCTTTTTCAATGAAATATTCTTTGTTCTTAGCGAGTATAAATTGAAAGACAAGCTCTTCCGTAACAGAACAGAATTGCAGCGTGGTGTCATCGAGAAAATGAATAAATAAGACCTGGTTCTCTTTATCATAGCTAATTGATTCAAAGGTAGTTAGTTGCCATAAATTGCGATCAAACGTAGTCGTTCTCAACATAGCACACGCTCCTTACTTTTTCTTTCATTTATTATATTCCATATCTATGGACAAACTCCTGCAAGTATGACAAAAAAAGAAAAAAATCGATCGATTTTCCTAAAAATAGGGCTTGTCATGGTGAAAGAAAATAATCTTTAGTATAATTACGATTGGGAGGGTGGAAAAATGGCGGATGAATTTGGAAGAATTACAAGAAAAGATAGGTTTGAGAAAAAAAGAACCAACACAAAAGCTATTACATGGTTAAGTATTGTTGGTGGAGTCTTAGTTATTGTGATCATTTCACTTATTGTTTTTGGTGGAGGTGATCAAGACGCACCAGTAGCCAATGATGATGAAGAAAATAATGATACAGAAGAGATCCAAGGTGAGGATCCAGATGAACATACATTAGCAGAAGACCAGGATGAATTGGAAGTGGAAGAGGAAGAATTGGAAGTAGAAGAGAATGAAACAGAAGAAGAGGAGAAGGAACAAAATAATGAAAGTGTTCAGCTTAATGAAGTAGAATCAGATGATGAAAATGTTAGTTATGCATATGAAGGAAATTGGGAGCCAATTGGTACGGAACAAGAAGAGCCTCATACGACAACATTTGAGAAAGAAACGGTTGACTGGCAGGAAATGATGAAAGCTGTGGAAGTAGCTACAAGTATTCCGACAGATGAACAGGTTACCTGGTGGTTTGGCCGAGCTGGGGATCAGAGGGTAGAAGCAACTGTTTCACCTAGATCAAATCAGTCTGAAACGTACCGTGTGACAATGCAATGGGTGGAAGAACAAGGATGGCAACCACTCTTAGTGGAAGAACTAATTGAAAATAAACACAACGGCAATTCGAATGATAATGAAGATGGAACAGAGGAAGAAGGAACAAGTACAGAGTAGGAGGATGAAACATGATAGGTATCATTGGCGCAATGGATGAAGAAGTAGAACTACTTAAGGAAAAAATGGAGATAACAGGAACAGAAAGAATTGCCAATAGTGATTTCTTTGTCGGTAAATTAGAAGGCAAAGACGTAGTATTATTAAAATCAGGTATTGGCAAAGTGAATGCTGCGATTGCTACGACTATTTTATTTGAAAGATATCAGCCTGACTATGTGATTAACACTGGATCAGCAGGTGGGTTTCATCATGACCTAGAAGTAGGGGATATTGTCATATCGACGGAGGTAGTACATCATGATGTAGATGTAACTGCATTTGATTATGAGTATGGCCAAGTTCCGGGCTTACCTGCATTATTTCAAGCAAATCCAATATTAATCGAAAAAGCTATGCTCGCCGCCAAACAATTAGATGGAATAGAAGCAATGAAAGGCTTAATCAGTACGGGAGATGCATTTATGCAAGACGAAAAGAAAGTTCAATTCGTTCGTGAAAAATTCCCAGAAATGATTGCAGCAGAAATGGAAGCAGCAGCGATTGCACAGGTATGCTACCAGTACTCCAGACCATTTGTTATTATTCGAGCACTATCAGATATAGCTGGGAAAAATTCTTCGGTATCATTTGATTCCTTCCTTGAAAAAGCAGCGACAAATGCAGCGAAAATAATTATTGATGTTGTTAGAAATACGAATAAGAAATAGCTGTCGAAACTTCGACAGCTATTT
The DNA here is from genome assembly GCF_000377765.1 of Gracilibacillus lacisalsi DSM 19029. Classification (GTDB taxonomy): domain Bacteria; phylum Bacillota; class Bacilli; order Bacillales; family Amphibacillaceae; genus Gracilibacillus; species Gracilibacillus lacisalsi. Next base: position 215,044 of record NZ_KB898664.1, read on the forward strand.
CAGTTCATTGCGGTAATACTCATGAAACACTTTCATCAAAGCTCTTTTTTCAATACGAGACACATAACTGCGCGAGATATTTAATTTTTTGGCAATTTCTCTTTGTGTTAATTCATCTGTCTTTCCTAATCCAAAACGGTCAATTATCACTTCTTTTTCCCGTTTATCTAACACCCGTAAGTATTTTTGAATCTTTTTTAACTCCATATGCAATTGAATCGCTTCGGTAATATCTTCGTTCTCCGCTTCTAAAATATCAATCAGACTGATTTCATTTCCTTCTTTGTCTTGACCAATCGGGTCTTGTAATGATACATCTTTTTTTGTCTTTTTCATTGCTCTTAAATGCATGAGAATTTCGTTTTCGATACATCTTGCGGCATATGTGGCTAATTTAGTCCCTTTGCCACTGGAATAGCTCTCTATGCCTTTAATAAGGCCAATGGTGCCAATCGAAATTAAGTCTTCAGCATCTTCTCCGGTATTTTCAAATTTCTTGACAATATGTGCTACTAATCTTAAGTTGTGTTCAATTAGTTTGTTGCGAGCATTTTCATCGCCTTCCTGCATTTTTTTAATCATCTCTGCTTCTTCATCTGCAGGTAGTGGTTGTGGAAAGGTATTGTTTTTTACATAGGCAACGAAAAATAAAGCTTCTTTAATAATCGCCAAAATCCCGAACAATATTGACAATATGACACCTCCTAGACAGACAGTAGGTATTCGCCCATATTTCATCTTATGCCGAACGTTTGTCCATTGTGTCATATGGTCAAGTTATAATTTTAGTTGATTTTTATAACGGAGTGAGTTTTTTGTCCATCATAAAACCTATATAAAAAGCCTTGTGATCCTCAACGGATTACAAGGCTAAAAATATATTATTCATCTTTAAAAGAATCTGCATAGGCGTCTCTTGTATTGCCATCATGTGACCAAGGCTTCACACCAGTTGTATGTGCTGCACGTCCGATCATATGAGCAGATACAGGAGCTGTAAGCAAAATAAAAATAATTCCTAGTATTAACTTCCCACTTACAATCCCGTGCTCGACATATAGAAAGATAAACGCACCGATCATAATACCGGAAATCCCTAATGTTGCCGCCTTAGTGGAGGCGTGCAGACGGGTGTATACATCCGGGAAGCGAATGACACCAATAGAAGCCGATAACACGAAAAATGTTCCGATCACAAGAAATAAGATAATAATGATTTGCATGATGAATTCAATCGTCGTCCCTGTCAATGATAACACCCTTTTCTAAATATTTTGCTAACGCAATCGTTCCGATGAATAATAAGACGCCAATTAATAAGATAACATCATTTAAACGTGTAGTGCCAAGTAAAATCGCAACGAGACCAGCCATTCCCATCAAGTTAATCCCAATTGCATCCAATGCGACAGCTCTGTCTGGGTTAGTAGGTCCCTTGACCACGCGATATAAAAGTAAGGAAATCGATATGGTGATGACAATCATACAAACAATTGTAATCATATTGATGATATCATTCATCTTGTCACCTCCATAATCGCTTTTTCAAATGTTGTTTTTATAGCTTCAATTGCTGTTTCGTTATCATCTATATCCATTGCATGAATATAGATGGTATCATTATTCTTAGAAACAGCTACTGAAAGTGTTCCTGGAGTGAGCGAGATTAATGAGGTTAACATCGTAATTTCCCAGTTGCTTTTTAAATCAGTAGGTAAAGCAAAAATACCAGGCTTATAATCCTTATGTGGCTTGTATACCCACTTTAATATGTCAATATTAGATATCAATAGCTCTTTTATAAAGAGGAACACCAGTTTAATCATTTTCCAGACGCGCTCCAAGTAAAACGCATCTGGAATAAACCTTCTTAACATAAATAACAGTAATGCCCCAATTATATACCCAGTCAGGAATGATACAAATGTATATGTCTCACCCAAAAACATCCACATGATCGCGATAACTAAATTTAAGATTATTTGAAGAGGCATAATGATTTACTCCTTTAAAATAGATTCAATATAGTTTTCTGGATTCATCAAGTAGTCCCCGATTGATTCAATGCTTGGGTAAAACCATTCTGCACCAACTCCGAGTATTACCGAGAAAAAGAGCAGAAATACTACAGGCATGATAAATCCTCTTGCTGCGTTTCTATTAGGGGTAATCGATTCGTCTTTCTCTCCCCAAAAACCACGAACAAATATCCGAATTACAGATAGCAAGATCAACAGGCTTGATCCAAGACCAATGATTGCAATGATAATTCTGTCCGCTTCCATTGCACCTTGTAATAAAACAAGTTTTCCGACAAATCCGCTAAATGGTGGGATTCCTGCTAGTACAAAGGCGGAAATAAAGAACATCCAGCCGAGCAGTGGGTAATGATGGATTAATCCCCGTATTTTTCTTAAATCACTAGTACCAGCAAGGTATGCTATGGCACCAACTAATAAAAATAGCGCTGCTTTGATGATCATATCATGTACTAAATAATATACAGTCCCACTAAATCCGGTACTGTTATACACTCCGATACCGACGAGCATAAACCCGACAGCAGGAATGATGTTATAGGCAACAACAAGTTTAATATTGTTGGTTGATAATGCACCTATCGAACCGAAAATCAAGGTGAGGGCTGCAATCCAAATAAAGAATTCGTGTGTTACATCACGCTCATGTACAAATATTAAGGAAAATACACGTAAAAGCGAATAAATCCCGACTTTAGTCAATAGGGCACCAAAAAGGGCAGAGATTACCGGATTCGGTGCAATATAGGGTCTTGGTAACCAGTAATAAAGCGGGAAGAGAGCGGCCTTTGTACCAAATACAAAGAATAATAAGATACCGATCGTAGTCAGAATACCAGTCTGTTCAACTTCTCCAACACGCTCTGCTATTTGTGCCATATTTACTGTTCCGACTACGGAATATAAGAATGCGATCGTTGTAACAAACAACATCGATGAAAATAGGTTAATCAACACATATTTCATCGATTCCCGTAACTGTACTTTTTCCCCACCTAAAACAATCAAGCCATAAGAAGCCATTAATAACACTTCAAAGAACACGAATAGGTTAAACAAGTCACCTGTAATAAACGCACCAGATACACCGGAAATCAAAAGGAAGTAAAACGTGTAGAAATAAAATTCTTCCTGTTTTTGACTAAGTGATTGAGGTGCATAGAAGATACATGCAATTGCGACAATATTAGTAGTTAATACTAGCGTCATGGATAACATATCTGCAACTAAAACAATTCCAAATGGTGCCATCCAGTCCCCAGATTCTAATATAACAGATCCGTTTTGATGAACATAAAATAAAATATACGCAACTACACCCGTATTGATCAATGTAAGCACTTGAGCATATACACGCACTATTTTCAACTTTTTATGAAACAGTGCGGCAAGTACACCAGCAATCAACGGTATGACAATTGGTAAAGCTGCTAAGTTACTAATCATTTTCGTTACCCCTCAATTTTTCCATATTGTCTGTTCCATTCTCTTTAGACGCTCTATACGCAAGTACTAATAAAAGACTTGTTACACCGAAACTGATTACAATGGAAGTCAGAATCAGTGCCTGTGGTAATGGATCTGCATAATGTTCGATATCGTAATCGAGGATAGGGGGAGCACCTGTTTTTAGTTCCCCCATTGTTAATATAAACAAGTGTGCACCGTGTGAAATTAGTGCAGTCCCTATAATTATTCGAAGCATTTGTTTCTGTAGCAAGTTATAAACACCTGCTGTGAACAATACGCCTGCAAGAATCGACATGATTAGTTCCATTTATTCTGCCTCCTTCTTGTTGCGTAATTTAATTAATCCGTAAATAGCAAACGCAGCAATTCCTAATACTACTATTTCAAATAAGGTATCAATGCCACGCATATCGACTAAGATAACGTTGACGACGTTATCCCCACCTCCCAGTTTATAAGAGGTTTCTAAGAAATAATCTGAAATCTTATCAAATAGCTTTGTACTATGAGCAGAGATTGCTACTACTGTCATCAAAGTACCGAAAGCTACAGAGATTACAATATTAATTAATTTTTGTGATGCTTTTTCTGTTCGTTCACGTAAATTCGGTAAATGATAGAAACATAACAGGAATAATGCAACGGTAATGGTCTCTACCACTAATTGTGTTAACGCAAGATCTGGCGCCCGGTATACCACAAATAATAAGGCTAAACCGTATCCGACAACACCTAATATTAGAATCGCTGCAATTTTGTTTCTTGTAAAGATCGTACAGATAGCAGCAACAGCCATTGTTAAGGCAATTAATATTTCATGTACTGTAATTTCAGCAAGTCCAGTTGTATCGAAAGCAAATCCATCTGTAATCCATAGCACCCCGAAGCTGCACACTAAAATAGCAACTAAAATCAGTGCCATATAAAGACGCAGTGAACCAGTCATATACAGATTAGTAATTTTAGCAGATGCCTTCTCTGACTGATCTACTAAAAAGTCATAGACTTTGTTGAAGCTTAATTTGCCAGGGAAGAAGCTGTAAATGCTATTCCAAGATTTTCTCGTGAAAGCAAGTACGGCACCAACACCTACTACAATTAATGACATGTAAAGTGGAGTTATCCAACCATGCCAGAATTCAACATGCTTTGCTTTCATAGGCTGACCATAAATCGCTTCTGCGGTATGAGCAAGGAAAGTGCTATTCACCAGATTAGGGAAGATTCCAATGATAACAACTCCTAATACTAAAATAATTGGTGAAACAAGCATACCAATTGGTGCTTCATGTGGCTTCATCTTAAGCTGATCTAACTTCTTCTCCCCCATAAATGTTCCAAAGACAAGATACATGGAATATACAAATGTAAAAATACTGCCGAACACAGCTAAATAGGGAATCGCTTGAGCTAATACATTGGCAAAAGCGATTGATGATTCATGTATCTCTAATGATGCATCGAAAAACATTTCTTTACTGTAAAACCCATTTAGGAATGGTAACGGCACACCTGCCATTGAGAATGTCCCAAAAAACGCTAAGGTGGCAGAAATAGGCATTAAAGTAGCCAATCCCCCTAAACGGCGAATATCACGAGTACCTGTTTCATGATCGACGATACCTGCAATCATAAATAAGCTACCTTTAAATGTAGCGTGGTTTAGAATATGGAATACAGCAGCAAATATCGCTACACTTGTGCCAAATCCTAGCATCGACATAATCATACCCAACTGACTGATCGTAGAAAAAGCAAGTATTCCCTTTAGATCTGTTTGCCGAACAGCCATATATGAACCCCAGACAAGCGTCAGGATTCCGATTCCACTGACAAATACGAAAAACCAATCACTACCTGAAAAGATTGGTGTAAATCGAGCTACAAGGAATATCCCCGCCTTAACCATTGTGGCAGAGTGCAAATACGCACTTACTGGAGTTGGTGCTTCCATTGCATCTGGTAACCAAATGTGAAAAGGAAATTGAGCAGACTTTGTAAAAGCCCCTAATAATACTAGCGCTAAAATTAAGCCAAAATATTCGCTAGATAGAATTACATCTGCTTGTTCCATCATTGCTTGAATACTTGTTGTTTCGGTTATAATAGATAACAGGATAAAACCACCAAGCATACTTAAACCACCAAACACGGTAATAAGCATGGATTTCAAGGCACCATATCGAGATCCTTCTCTATAATTCCAATAACCAATTAACAGGAATGATGAAATCGAGGTAAGTTCCCAAAATGAATAGAGAACAAATACGTTATCTGATAGGACAACCCCAAACATGGCAGTCATAAAAAGCAGGAGATAAACGTAAAATTGATCCAATCTTTCTGATTTGTGTAAATAAAAAATGGAATAAAATGTGACTAATGTTCCAATTCCACTAATCAATAAGACAAACAATAAACTTAACCCATCCAAATAAAAATCTAATCCAATATTGAGAGACGGGATCCAGTTGTACGATTGACTAACTGGTGAAAAGTCATTCCCTACGTGTGGAACGAAATAAATAAATACTGCTAATGGAGCTAAAAGGACAAAATAGCCAGTATGAATTTTTTCCTTCCATTTGCTAAAGAATGGGATAAAAATCGCCAGCAAAACTGGCAAAAATACTGCAAATAACATCTAATGATGATCCCCCTTATGAAAATTTATCTCGGCGCTAACTGTCCGTAATCCGGTAATTCAAGTAAGTATGTCAATGAAATGAAGTGAAGAATAACGGACACTAACCTTCCTGAAAAGTGTCGCTAACCATCAGTGGAGAACAAAATTCCGTAGATGGAAGTATCACTTTATCAATATGTAAGTTAATTTTGATGGTATCCTATTATATTCTAATCTAAAAATATCAAAGAATACAAGAGAGGAGTTCTTATCATCGGTGTTGATAAAGTAATTTTGACGAGAAATTTCCTATTTATATTATGCCAAAAAAATTTTTTTCTACTAAGGGGATTGAGAAATAAAAAAACACTTAGTCGGAAATACCGCCTAAGTGAGAATCCATTCTTATTTAATTCGGGAATTTGAGATAGTCCATTAAGGAACGTCGTCTCATCTCTTCTTCCATTAACTGTATAAATTCATAACTGAGTCTAAGTTCTGTAGCTTTTTTATAGGATTCAATTAGCAATTCATCCGATAAGTTTTCCAAGGCTTGTCCCTCCAATAGATAGGATGTCTGCTACATGTTATAGTTAATGTAGCATGAAATAGGAAAACGAACAACTGCTAACTTATCTACATACACCTGTTTATAACTTGTGTATAAAAGGTGGGAAACTATCTTAGAACTTGATAGGACAAGTGTGGATGATGTGAACAAAGTTATCCACAAGAAAAACTTTTGTAAGAAAATGTCGAACGATTTTACGAATACAGTTCGATTTTCCTATAAATATAAGACATTTTGTCATAATATATGATATACTTTCGACTTTGTAGGAGATATCTTTGAACATAATGAGAAAATTGTTTATGATAGGAAAAGATATGTATATTCTGAAGAAAATAGTAGAGGTGGACCTAATTGCTGAAAAATTTTTTACCAAATGAACATGTACAACGTGTTTTAGATATAACCCCAGCGAAACTTCGTGATATGGGAATTAAAGGTGTGATCACTGATTTAGATAATACATTAGTTGCATGGAATGTGAAAGATGCAACACCTGAAGTAATTGAGTGGTTTAAAGAGATGAAAGAAAACGATATAAAAGTAACAATTATTTCCAACAATGATGAAGAGCGAGTCAGTGTATTCTCTGAGCCGTTAGAAGCACCATATGTATATAGCGCGAGAAAACCACTCGTCCGTGCATTTAATCGGACAGCCAAACAAATGGGGTTACCTAAAGAAGAAATTGTCGTAATCGGAGATCAGCTTTTGACTGATGTTCTAGGAGGGAATTTTGCAGGGTATCACACGATTTTAGTAGTACCGATTGTCGAGACGGACGGAAAGATAACTAGATTTAACCGAATGATTGAACGTCGAATATTAAACTGGATGCGTAGAAAAGGCATGATCACGTGGGAGGAAAAATGATGGAGAAGATTTTTTGTGAAGGCTGTGGAGCCGAAATTCAAACGGAAGATAAATCGAAATCAGGCTATGTGCCAAAGAGTGCGTTAGAAAATGAACAGATTATTTGTCAGCGCTGCTTCCGTTTGAAGCATTATAATGAAGTGCAAGATGTGGAATATACTGATGATGATTATTTAAGAATGATTAATCAAATAAGTGATACCAATAGTTTAGTTGTTAAGATTGTTGATATTTTTGATTTTAATGGCAGTTTTATTACAGGATTACAGCGTTTGACCGGAAATAATCCAATCATACTTATTGGAAACAAGGTAGACTTATTACCAAAATCGACAAATAAAAACAAATTGATTCAATGGATGAAGAAAACTGCTAGCGATTATGGTTTGAAAGTACAGGATATCTTTCTAGTGTCAGCGGCAAAAGGTCAAGGCTTTGATAAGGTAGAAGAAGAAATCGAAGCGAGAAGAAACGAAAAAGATGTCTATGTGGTCGGTTGTACGAATGTTGGTAAGTCTACTTTTATTAACCAATTAATTAAACGATCTAGTGGAATAAAAGATGCGATCACTACTTCCTATTTTCCGGGGACTACGTTAGGGTTTATTCAAATTCCATTGGATAGAAAATCTAACATGTACGATACACCCGGTGTTGTCAATCGCAAACAACTTGTCCACTATGTTACAGATAAAGATTTAAAAGTGATTACACCTAAGAAGGAAATTAAGCCAAAAATATATCAGCTACAAGACAAGCAAACGCTCTTTTTCGGTGGTTTTGCTCGCTTTGATTTTGAAAAAGGACTTAAACAATCCTTTGTTTGTTACTTCTCGAATCAACTGATGATTCACCGTACGAAACTCGAACATGCAGATGATTTTTATGATAAGCATGTCGGGGATTTATTAGAACCACCTAGTCCAGAGACACTTGAACAGCTGCCGCCTTTAGAGAAACAAAGTGTAAAAATCCCAAAAGATAAAACAGATATCGTCATACCAGGTCTTGGTTGGATTACTGTACCTGAAGGAGGCATAACCGTTTCGGTTCATGTACCGAAAGGGGTGCAGATCTCATTACGTCCTGCTTTAATTTAGTAGTAAAACTTATCAGGTGTCCGCGATAAAGAGGGAAGGGGAGAAGTCATGTTATATAAACTTGGATTGATCGGCCATCCAATTAGTCATTCATTATCACCATGGATTCACAAACAATTTTTGGATTTAGCTGAAGTAGATGGGGAATATAAATTATATGAAGGAGACCATGAAGCACTGCCGGAGGTATTAAAGCACTTAAAAGAAATCGGAATCGATGGCTTTAATGTCACCGTTCCATATAAACAGGTCATTGTAGATTATTTGGATGAAATTGATAAAGATGCTGAAATTCTTCGTGCCGTAAATACGGTCGTTAATATCGATGGAAAGTGGAAAGGCTATAGTACAGATGGGGAAGGATATGTCCGCTCACTAAAGGAGCCGTATCCTAACCTTTTAAATCATGAGACAACTGTGTTATTATTAGGTGCTGGTGGAGCGGCACGTGGTATTTACCGGGCGTTAATGGGACAGGGTGTGGACACGATTGATATTGCCAATCGTTCTCACGATAAAGCGAAAGACCTACTGTCATTACGCCTTGGTGATGTGAACTCTAACGTATTAAGCTATCAGAAAGCAGAGGAACAGCTTGCGAAATATGATTTAATTGTTCAGACAACCTCTGTCGGAATGAAACCGAATGTAGAAGATCAAGTCATTCAACTTGATCAAATAAATAAAGATGCGGTGGTAAGTGATATCGTCTATCAACCGATCACAACACAATTGTTACATGATGCAAGTGAGCGTGGTGCCCATATTCATCATGGGCACGCGATGCTGTTATATCAAGGACAATTAGCATTTGAAAAATGGACAGGAAATAATCTTGATGTCGCATACTTAGTTGATAAACTGGAAAATAAATTAAGAGGTGAATAATTTGAAACTAACCGGAAAACAAAAGCGCTTTTTACGCGCGGAAGCACACCATTTGAACCCAATCTTTCAAGTAGGAAAAGATGGTGTTAATGACAACATGATTATACAAATTAGCCAAGCATTGGAAAAACGTGAATTAATTAAAGTTTCCGTTCTGCAAAATTGTATGGAAGATAAAGACGATGTGGCAGAAGCGATTGCAGAAGGTACTGGTGCTTATATTGTGCAAATCATTGGAAATACGATTGTGTTATATAAAGAATCAGAAGAAAATAAGAAGATAACGTTACCGTAAAAGAAGGTGGGAAGCTTGAAACGAATAGGGTTGTTTGGAGGTACGTTTGATCCACCTCATTATGGGCATCTGCTAATGGCAGAGCAGGCCTATCAGCAATTAGCGCTAGATGAGGTTTGGTTCATTCCGTCCTATCAACCACCACATAAAGAAGAGGCCAAAACAACAGCCAAAGACCGCGTCGAGATGACGAAAGCTGCTACTCAAGGCCACCCTGCTTTCCATGTTCAAACGTTGGAAGTGGAACGGGAAGGTAAATCATACACATTAAATACAATTCAAACATTGAAAGAACAATTTCCTGCTTATCAATTTTATTTTATTATTGGTGGCGATATGGTCGAATATTTACCCAAGTGGCACCAGATTGAAGAATTGGTGGAATTAGTTACTTTTGTAGGTGTGAATCGCCCAGGATCAACAACGAATTCACCATATCCTGTAGAAAAGGTTGAAATGCCGTTAATGGACATTTCTTCAACCATGATTCGTAAGCGCCTCAGGGAAGGACAATCGATCCGATATTTAACGACACCAGAAGTGATCGCAATTATTAATAAATACGAGTTATATTCATAAAATGTATTAATCCTTTTTCTAACAAAAAGGGAGAGTGTAGAAAATTGCAAAGAAAAGAAGCACTAAAAATAGTAGAAAAACAACTAACGAAAAAAAGGTACGAGCACACTGTACGTGTAATGGAGACGGCATTGGAACTGGCTAATCATTATGATGTCGATGTAAAAAAGATAGAGCTTGCAGCTATTTTTCATGATTATGCCAAATATCGTCATCCAGAAGAAATGAAACGATGGATTATCGAAGAAAAATTACCTCAAGATCTGTTGGATTATCACCAAGAATTGTGGCACGGTCCTGTTGGATCCAAGATGATTGAACGGGAAGTTGGTATTTGTGATCCAGAAATACAAAGTGCGATTTATTGGCATACTACAGGTAAACGATATATGTCACGTATGGATCAAGTGATATTTATTGCAGACTATATTGAACCGGGGCGGGATTTTCCAGGAGTTGATGAGGTTCGAAATATCGTCTTTGATGATATTGATCAAGCATGTTGGATGGCAGCACGAAACACGATTAGCTTTTTGATGAGTAAAAACCAGCCGATCTATCCAGATACATTTCAATTATATAATGAAAAAATAGGGAGGAACATGAATGGAAAGTAAAGAATTAGTCGATTTAGTTGCAAAAGCGTGTGATGACAAGCGAGCAGAGGATATCGTCTTATTAGACATGCAAAATGTTTCCTTAATTGCTGATTATTTTCTAATCTGTGAGGGGACCAATGAGCGCCAAGTCCAAGCAATCGCACGTGAAGTAAAAGATATTGCAGATGAACAAAACATTGATGTGAAGCGGATGGAAGGATTCGAGCAAGCAAGATGGGTACTTGTCGACTTGGGAGACCTTGTTTGTCACGTATTTCACCGTGATGAACGCCAATATTATAACATAGAAAAACTTTGGGGAGATGCTCCTCAACTAGAAGTGAAATTATAAAATGGCATATTCCAAATTAGCATATATTTATGATGTATTGATGGATGATGCACCATATGATCAATGGCAATCATTTGTCGAACATTTTTGTAAGCAAGGGAAGATGCTAGACCTTGGCTGTGGGACCGGGAGATTAAGTCATCAATTTGCGGATTCAGGTTTTTCCGTTACAGGTGTTGACTATTCAGAAGATATGCTTGCGTTTGCCCAGGCCAATACATCTGGCGTTCAATATATTCAACAAGATATTCGTCTATTACAAGGATTAACTGAATATGACATCGTTGTGAGCCTCTGTGATGTGATTAACTATATTACTACTACAGCTGACTTGGAAAAAGTCTTTACGAATGTTAGGGAAAGTCTCGTAAACGACGGATTATTTATATTTGATGTCCACAGTTTAAACCATTTTAATGAGAATATGGTCGGACAAACATTTGCTGAGATTTATGATGATATTTCATATGTTTGGTTTTGTGAACAAGGTAGAGAAACTGGAAGTGTCGAACACGATCTTACCTTTTTTCTGTTGAATGAAGAGACTAGTCACTACGAACGCTTCGATGAACAACATTATCAACGAACTTTTACCGTTGAAACGTACAAAGAACTACTTAAAAGAGCGGGTTTTCAATCTGTCACGGTTCATGGAGATTTTTCAATCGAGGAAGCAGAAGAACCCGAAGAGAATCAGCGCATCTTTTTTGTATGTAAGAAGAGATAAGCCACATGTGGTTTATCTCTTTTATATGGAAAGTATAAAATCAGCGCAATGACTGCGTTAAGTGAAGTAGTTATTTTGACATGTTGATGTATATTTGCAACACTCCGATTAGTTACTTCATGCTAGTATTGTAGAGCAGTTCTTAACGATGGCCGCCCATTTCCACTCGTGTTGGAATTGTTTGGCGAACGGATTTGGGGCATCATAGTTCAATCATTTGACGTTTGTTACCAATATCCGTTATTTTTACTATGTGCATGAAAGTAAAACATGCCAATTACCTTCTAAGGAGGAAAGAATAATGTCAAAACGTATTTTAATGGTAGTTACAAATCACACAACCATTACAGATGATCATAAAACAGGATTATGGTTAGAGGAATTTGCTGTTCCATATTTAGTTTTTAAAGAGAAAGGTTATGATGTCACAGTAACCAGTATCAAAGGTGGAGAAGTAGCGTTAGACCCTAACAGTATAGAAGATAAGCCAGAATGGAAAGAAGCAGAGGAAGAATTAAAATCAACAACTATATTAACCGAAGGACATGCCAGTGGTTATGATGCAGTATTCTTACCAGGAGGTCACGGTACGATGTTCGATTTTCCTGATAATGAAATACTACAATATGTATTACAACAATTTGCTGAAGATGATCGTGTTATCGGCTCTGTGTGTCACGGTCCAGCAGGAATTGTGAATGTTACTTATAGAGATGGTACACCACTAGTGAAAGGTAAGAAAGTGACAGCATTTACGGACAGTGAAGAAATGGAAATGCAATTAGACCAACATATGCCATTCTTATTAGAAAGCAAAATCCGTGAAAAAGGAGCGGATTTCCAACAGGATAAAAACTGGTCTGACTTTTCTGTCCGTGATGGCAACTTAGTTACGGGGCAAAACCCGCAATCAAGTCGAAGTACTGCTATGAAAGTAATAGAGGCACTGGAAGCATAATTTTAAAAATGGGACAAGTTGTGGTTAACTTGTCCCAATCCTTGCAATCAAATGTAAACGCTAACATTATAAAGGGGAGGGGAATTACATGAAGTCGATGTCAATAGGAAAGAGGGATCAGCGCATTCGCGAATATGTTACACCAAAGAGGATTGTATGGAAAACAGCAGATGCTACAATTGAAAACGAAGAGTTATTATTACAAGACAAAGATTCCCAGGTACTTATTACACCCGACAATCCAGTCATCATGAGAAACGATGGAATTACCCCGGGAATTTTATTGGATTTCGGAATCGAACTTCATGGTGGAATCCAATTAGCAATCTGGAATTGTGTCAAAAAGGGAGAACTGACTAAACGTGCAAAAGTTCGTGTTCGATTTGGGGAATCTGTGATGGAAGCAATGAGTGAAATCGGCGGAGAGACGAATGCTACCAATGACCACGCAATGCGTGATCAGATTTTAGATATCAGTTTTTTAGGAATGAACGAAATTGGCAATACCGGTTTTCGATTTGTCCGGATAGATTTATTAGAAGAAGATTGCTTTATTCAAGTTAATACGATCAAGGCGATATTCTATCATCGTGATCTACCTCTAAAAGGATCATTCAACTCCAGTGACCCATTGTTGAATCAAATTTGGGACACAGGAGCTTATACGGTTTACTTGAATATGCAGGATTATATATGGGACGGGATAAAACGAGATCGTATGGTATGGATTGGTGACATGCATCCGGAAGTTGCTACGATTCAAGCAGCATTTGGTCCGGAAAAAATTGTTCCACAAAGCTTAGATTTCGTTAGAGATCGAACAACATTACCTGATTGGATGAATACTTTTCCGAGTTATTCTGCTTGGTGGATGATCATTCAACATGATTGGTATATGTACACTGGTGATAAAGCCTATTTAAATGAGCAAAAAGATTACCTGATTGCTTTACTTGATCAAATGGGTTCACATATTAATAACAATGGAACAAACACCATGCCTAATCCATTTCTTGATTGGCCAACAGTCCATAACAAGAATGGAGTACATGCAGGTGTTCATGCATTATTTATGCTTGCTGTCGAAAAAGCTACTCATTTAATCAAGATATTAGGTGATTTTTCAGCAGCTGAACGTGGAGAATCTTATTTAAAGAAGTTGACTAAACATAAGCCAAATCACGGAAATAGTAAACAAGCGGCAGCGCTTTTGGCTTTGAGTGGGCAAGAAGAAGCACTACAAATCAATGAAAGTGTATTATCAAAGGCAGGTGCAAAAGGGATATCTACTTTTTACGGGTATTATATTCTTCAAGCAAAAGCTTTGGCAAAAGATTTTTCAGGAGCATTAGATTTAATTAGAGAGTATTGGGGTGGCATGTTATCATTAGGTGCTACGACTTTCTGGGAGGATTTTGATATCAATTGGCTTCAAAATGCTGCTCGTATCGATCAACTAACACCAGAAGGAAAAATTGATGTACACGGAACATATGGTGACCATTGTTATGTCGGTTATAGACATAGTCTTTGTCACGGTTGGGCATCTGGTCCAACAGCGTGGCTCTCGCAGCATATTTTAGGAATTAAGATTAACGAACCAGGCTGTAAAGTGATTGAAATTACACCATCATTGGGAGACCTTGAATGGGTGGAAGGTTCCTTTCCGACCCCATATGGTACAATAAAAGTAAAACATTATAAACAAAAAGATGGTTCCATAGAAACATCATACGAGGCACCAACTGAAGTAGAAATTATAAACTAATAAATCCAGCTCTTTCCGTAAAGGACAGAGCTGGAATTCATTATGGATTTAAGACAACCTTTATACAATTATCTTTCTTTTGATTAAAGATTTCGTATCCGTGAGCAGCTTCGTCTAACGCAAGCTCATGTGTTATCATGGTTGTTGGATCAATTTCACCATTGGCAATTTGTTTGTAGATGGGTTCCATTAAAGATCTGGCATGAGCTTGCCCCATTTTGAGTTGTACATTTCTTGCAAAAAATGCGCCTAAAGGGAAGAGGTTGTAATTGCCGCCATACACCCCTGTAATTTGGTAAGTTCCACATTTCTTGACAGCCTTTGTTGCGATTTGAATAGGGCCAAGTGTCCCACCTTGCAGCTTTAATTTTTGCTCGACAAACTCTAAAGGCGATTTTTTCCCATCCATACCGACACAATCAATTACAACATCGGCACCACCTTTTGTCACTTCTTTTAATGTCTCACCCATATCATCATATTCCGTAAAATTGAATACTTCTGTTTGATGATGCTTTTTAGCATGCTCTAGTCTGTAAGGAATATAATCAACTGCAATGACACGTTCTGCCCCTTTTTGCCAGGCAAATTGTTGCGTCATCAATCCTACTGGACCACATCCGAGGACAATTACGGTATCGCCAGCTTTTACTCCAGCATTTTCAACACTCCAGCGGGCAGTCGGTAATACATCAGATAAAAATAAAAGAGAGGAGTCATCCAATTCACAATCTTTTGGTACCAGAAAGGGAGTATAATTACCATAAGGTACGCGTAAATATTCTGCTTGTCCTCCCGGATAATTACCAAACTTCTCAGAGTAACCTAAGTATCCACCAGAGTCATAGTGTGGATTTGCGTTGTCACATTGACTTTCATGATGTGATTCACAATAAGGACATTTACCACAGGCAACGGTAAATGGTATAACTACACGGTCCCCTTTTTTAACTTTTGTTACATCAGGACCTACTTCTTCAACAATTCCCATTGGTTCGTGTCCAATCTGATAACCGATAGGTAGGGGGAAATTCCCTTGATATAAGTGTAGATCCGAACCACATATAGCTGTCGAAGTTATTCTAACAATAACATCCTCTGGTTGTTGAATATCTGGAAAAGAGACATCTTTTACCGCTATTGAATATTTCCCTTGGTATGTAACAGCCTTCATTAACTTCACCGCCTTTGTTAGTTATCTTTTAGGATTCCAACACAGGTCGAAGTTATACATCAGACAAAAAGAATGACCCTTTACCAATGCCAGGATCATTCTTTTTCTATTACATAGATTGAGTTTTTTTATTAGCATTATTGATTTCATTCATTTTGTAATAATAATACCCGGATTTAATCAAGGCGATCTCACCGATAGCAAACTCTGTTCCAGGTGAAGTGTTAATCTCGAATAAATAGGTGTTTCCACTGGGATCAATACCTATATCAATTCCTAAAGAACTTAAGTTTTTACCGGTTAATTCTTCAATATGACCAGGAAGACCCTCTCCAATTTGAATAATCTTCTTCTCAATTGCTTTCCAGTTTTCAGGATAATTGACTTGCAGAAAAGAACTTAATTCTGCAACATAACCACCTTGGGCTACATTAGATACGATTTTTTGTTTACCGGCAATTCGAACTAAATTAACGACTGTTTCCCATTTGCCGTACACATTTTTCTCTAAACGAATGCGGACATCAAAAGGTTTCCCGTTTTCATCTACTGTTTCAATATATTTCTGACAGATATATTTTTTCTTGGAGACAAGACCATAAAGGAATTGAAAAATTTCATCATGTGTGAGCGTTTCTTCATTTGTCTCATGAATCAGATGATAATGACCATCATCTAATACAGTAACTTTATAGATATGCTCACCTCTCATCCCTCTACTCGGCTTTAAAATGACCATTGGATGCTTGGATAAAAATTTCATGATACTTTCTGGCTGATTCGTTGTAATGTAAGGTATCACAATATCTTTGAAGGTTTTACCATCCCTAACTAATCTATACTGCTTTGTCTTCGTTCCAATCAAGTCATTCGATATTGTACTCACCTGACGTAAATAGTTAGTAACTTCTTTGTGCCTGAAGCATAACGTGGCTAGGTCGTTAAACACTGGAACATTAGTAACTTCTGTCACCCATTTATCATTAACAAGTATTTTCCCAGTTACTTGATGTTTTTCCATATCAACATCTTTTGGCGTGTAATAAATCATAGTCAACCCATAATGGGCACAGGCTTTGGCTAATAATTTATGAAATTCATTCGGCTTTCGTGGGTTCCTGACACAGCCGACATATTGTTTCGGTTTACTTCGTTTAAAGTTAAATAGTGAATTAATCTGGAACATGGATAGACCTCCTAGAGTCTGAAATATGTAAAGACACTGATGAATTTTTCGGATGTCCTACTCTAAACTTCTTTAAGTAGCTTGGATACCCATATTATACCTCCAAATCTAAAAATTAAACCGATTTAACAGGTTTTTAATTGAATTGAAAATAGCATGTAAACTTCGTAAAACAATTCATGATGTGCGTTACATTCTTAAATAATTTGAATTATGACAAAGATAGTGCCTATTTTCATGGTAAAATAGTCTTATGTAATTTATATATTAATGAAAAAGGAAGTGCTTTATGGGCAAACTAAGTAATTGTCTCAGTATGATTCAGATTTTAATGGCAAGACCGAAAGTAAAAATTGATGATTTAGCAGCTGAACTTGGAGTGAAACCTCGTATGATTCGTGTCTATCGTGATGAACTGGAGAAAGCAGGTATTTATATCGAAAGTGTCCGAGGAGTAAACGGCGGCTATTCACTAGACAGGCGGTCGATCCTACCAATACGGAACTTTAATTCCACAGAAGTACAAGAACTGCAAATCGCAATTAAATCCTATCTTTCCAAGCAACCAGATCATGATAGTACACTCGATAATGCATTAGAAAAAATCAAAGCAGCCCAGCGTGATCAAGCGTTAAGCAGCAAGCATTTTTATTTTGCCAATGACTATTTAATTAATGCAGAAGTGGGCAATGAATCAGAACATTATAAAAGACTGTATCATGCATTTAACCATCGGAAAAAGGTAATGATTACATATGAGGCGGCATCGACAAATGCTGTCACGAAAAGAACAATACATCCTTATGCTTTTGTCGTTTATGATGAAAATATTTATTGTGTGGCATATTGTGAACAAAAAGAAGCGCTGCGTACATTTAAAATTATTCGGATTCATGATGTAGTTTTGGTAGATCAAAGTTTCTACATACCTAAGGATTTTGATATAAGAAAACAATTCCCGCACTTGGGGTTTATTCGTGAGCCACAAGAAGTGGAATTAATTATTGATACACCTTTCTCCAACCAAGTGAAAGAATCCATTTACAGCACCGATCAAATTATCGAAGAATTACCTGATAATGCGATTCGTTTTAAAGCGACACTAAACGGTGAACAATCTATTAAGAAATGGATATTAGGAATGGGGACAAAGGCTAGAGTAATAGCACCTGAGCATTTGAAGGAAGAAATTCAGTTAGAAGTTGAACAAATGCTACAGAAATTTCAAAAATAATGAAAGAGTTTGAGCTACCTTCTTATTCATGTAGTAGGAAGGTAGTTTTTAGTCAGCTTTTCGTTCAACTGACACTATTATTGCCTCTATTTCCTCTATAATCAAGTAATAAACATGTTTCAATTAAAAGGGGGCGAAGTATATTGTTTGAGAAAATCATTTTCTCACGCTCAATATGTTATGGCAGTTGTCCTGAATTCGATGTAATCGTAAATAGTAATGGTACGGTCAAGTGGTTCGGAGGTATGCATGTATATCATGTTGGTGAGAAAGAGTTTTGTATTGACAAAGGACGCGTAAAGCAATTAGCTGAGAAGCTACGGTCAATAGATTTTCGTCATTTCACTTATCCATCCACTACTGTATTTGCAACAGATCAACCTTATTGCACGATCTGGGTAAAGTATGAGGACGGATTCGTCAAAGAGGTGGAGCATTATTTGGGAGATAGTGCAGAAAAAGGTTCGAAAGCAAAACAGGATTTTCAGAAACTTGACAAGTTAGAAAATGAAATAGAGATGATTCTAGGTTTGAAAAAGTTAATTGAATTCCCGAGATAACGAAGTATTTGTCAAGGGGAATATTGGTATTATCCTAAAGTAAAATAGATGGCCACCGGTATTGGTGTTCTCTTTTTTTTTTTTTGCAAGTAAAGTATTTGACGGTATGTCTATTTCTTCAGACTATTCAATATCATACGCTTATTCAGATGATTGGGAATTTATGCTAAAACCAGTTATCATAATATAAACAATCTTGTCCAAATGGAGGGAAGAAGTGATGTCAGTTTTCGCTATAGATGCATTGAAAGATAGGCATGTACTTATTACCGGTGCTACTGGTGGAATAGGATACGAGACAGCAAAAGTGCTCATAAGTATGGGAGCTAAGGTGACAGTCACAGGCAGAAATCCAGATAAGCTTTGTCAGCTTGAGAAAGATTTGCTACAGCTTGCATCGAAAAACAAAATTTGTGTTGTTTTGGCAGACATTACTAAGGAAAAAGATCGAATCAATTTGCTACAAACTGCAGAAGAAAAGCAAGGTTATATTTCTGATTTAGTCAATGCTGCTGGTGTAAGTGGAGGAGCGCCTGTAGAACAGTTAGAAACAGATGTGATCGAGCAATTGATGGATATAAACTACTTTTCAACTTTCCGTTTAACGAAGGAAATCTATCAGAAAATGATACCAGAGAAAAGAGGTAATATCGTTAACGTTGCATCATTATCTGGACTGAGAGGAACATATGGAAACAGTGCTTATGCTTCTACTAAATTTGCAATGATTGGCTGGACACAGTCCATGGCATTGGAAGCCATCGAGTATAACATAAGAGTAAATGCTGTTTGTCCAGGTTTTGTCGATACTGACATGGCGCATGATATCCTAAAGAAAAAGGCAGAGAGAAATGACATTTCCTATCAACAAGCGTTAGAAAATGCGACAAACAGTATACCATCAGGGCGTTTAACCACAGCTTTAGAAGTAGCAAATACGATTGCTTTTTTATTAACTGATGCTGCGCAAAACATTGTTGGTGAATCAGTGAAGGTTTCTGGTGGGAGTGTGTTGAGGTGAAGTAAGACAAGCAAAAGTGCTTAACAAGTCTGTTTATGGAGATTTCACTCTGCTTTTAGTCCTAATAAATATCATATTTAATAAAAGGAGGTATTGCTTTGTGTACGAGGAGGTAGGTCATTGTGCAAAATGTGATAAAACGATTTATTGCAAAGATGGCTTTCTAGATGGTGTTCATCATAAAGGTAAAATTTATTGTTGGGAATGTGATCAAAGAGGTAATATGCAAAACGCAGACGAGAATGACGAAGCATGACACCAATAACAAATGTCCAAACAATCTCATAGTAATTATTCTCAGAATCAGAGTGCCTTCTCAAGTTATGGAAATGCTCTCTGTTTGGTAGAAGACTAGTCGTGGTTGTACAATTGAAACCTTTGGTATTATTCAGTCGTATATGTATAACAGAAAGATAAGAAGGTTAGGTAGGTGTTTTGCATGAAACAATCCCTAGCTGAACCAGAAGGAAGAAAAATCTTACTAAAAGCAAGAAAAACATATGGAACTATTCTGAAACCACATCCATAGGGAGGGGATGGATATGGAAGATGACAAAAAAGTTACGTTTAAACACGAGGTGAAGATGGGATCTAAAATAGCTGTAAAAATACTTACCGGCATCTTTTTATTGATTGCTGTAGCTATACTTTTATTGAGTATCAATTTATTTTTTTCAGTTGATGGTCAGGGAGTAACTATCTTTATGCTTTTTCTATCATTTGTCTTTTTTGTCTGACTAAATTTAGTTATGATCAAATGAAACAAATGAAGGAAAGTAAAGAAGTATATGAATTTAGAGAAGATGAAATGTATTATTGGTATGAGGAGAAAAATCAAAATATCACGATAGAATCAACAATTTCCTATGATCAAGTTAAAACAGTCTATTTGGCAAGAGGACATCACTTATTCCCTAATCAACCTTCATCCATGAAAGTTAAAATCTTTCCTATTTTAGTTATGGAATACGAGCAAGATGGGGAACTTTATTATATCGGGCGAGGTATGGATCCGGTGAAAATGGCAAAGGTGTTGAATTTAATACCTGTCACGATTCCTTTAAAAGCGATTGAATTTGATCTCACGCACACCCCAATGTTATTTATGCCAGAGATAGTGAGAACATCAAAATTAATTCCTGTACCCAGAGAAGGTATGGTGGAACTACCGTTTCCTGTTCATGGCAGTTTTCCTTCAAGTCCACCAGTATGGGAACCAAATCATGTCAAAAAGAAGAAACAAAAACGTGAGGACCGTAGTAGATGGATTAGAGATGGTGCAGTTGGGATTGCGGTAACTGTCCTTTTTTTCATTGTTTTATTTATTATGCCTAATTGGGAGATACTTGAAGATGGTACATTTGATGAAGATGGGATAATACATCTTTCCTACGGTATCGTGATCTTACTGTTAGTTTTCTTGCGACATTTTATTATTCATAAAGATATGTATCCGATTTGGAAAGTCTTCATTTACGTAGGATTAATAGGGGGAACATTTGTCATTGGTGGATTATTAGCTACAATTCTGATGGAGACACCAGAAGAATTTATCAATGCTATAGTCACAGAAGCATTCTTATCAATTATCGTGATAGGAGTAGCCTATGTTGTTCATCTTTTTGTATTTTTTATATGGTTTTTTCTTTTTTTGGCCGGAGTAGTGGGAAAGGGTGACTGATGGTATCTCCCTTTCCTAAATGTATGATTGTAGGAATTTTTAATATGTATCTTTTTGTTTGGTATAAACTTTTAGGTCATAATCTTTATCTCTGACTGTAGCGTACAATATCTTCCCAATCTGATCATATCCTTGAGAAGTAAGTTCTTCTCGCAACCATTGTTCATCTTTATTCATAATGGTTAAGTTATTGTGTTGTATTTCGCCTTCGATAACGACTATAATGGGTAAGCCTTGATCTTCTGTATTTAATCCTAGGTGATAAGGTGCTAAATATACTTTATCTTTTTTAGGTAGGATACTAATTTTTCCATTTGATTCAAGAATCGCATAATCGACTTCACTAATATCAAAAAAACCAGCGTTACGAATAGCTGCTAATAGTTCTATTAATGTAAAATGACTTTTTCGTAAACTATCCATATTTATTTTACCATTTCTGACTAAAAACGTTGGCTCTCCAATAAGCAGTCTATCCAACTTATTCCAAAGGCTCAATTTTGAAATAATTAAATATAGTACGATGATTGTAATGCCTCCGACTATGCCTTGCATGATACCATCCACTTTTACTGAACCAAAAAGTATATATGCTAAAAAAAATAATGCGCCAAAGTCATGTGGTGTAAGCTGTGCTAATGCAATTTTTCCTAAAATTCGAATGGCGACAACATAAATAATAAATAGAATGATGATCTGACCAATAAATAAAAGCACAATCAATGACACCCTTTATGCTAAACATCTTAGATTATTCCTTCAATAATAGTGTGTAATAAAATTGGTGACTCATACGTCGTTATATTTCAAGATGTAATTCCCATAGTTAATAATTTTATCTGTACTTTGTAACATTAGCGGATAAATTGAATATTTTAGATATGAATAACATCATAGGGAGTGATAGCATGTATCAAGAGCGACCACATCATCTTAATCCACACCATCAACAACCATATGGTCAAATGATGGAGCCTCAACAAATGGATTATCATCATTATCAAAAACAGATGCATGAAATGTGCAAAAGTTACCATCTTTATTTTATGCAATTTCAAACAACGGAAGGAGAAACAATCGAGGGAATTATTGAAGACATAGATGATGACGGTGTAATCATACTCATTCCAGTTGGAGATATGGAAAGAGTGGACGAAGCAGAACGTCAATACGGATATGGTTATGGCTATTTTCCTAGAAGATTTCGCAGGTTTAGACGCCGTAGACTTCCATTTTTCTTATTACGCAGCTTGTTTTTCCCATATTATTATTAGTTCTTTTTTTATTTTGAGCCCATTTTCAAAAAGGTACCAGAATGCCTCTGTCATTGATGATAAGAGGCATTTTTTTATCTTTTAATGAAATTTAAAAGATAAATGGATTGTTGTGTTGCTAATATATGCAGTTATATTTTATATGAATGGGTGAATGATGGGGAAATAAAGTCCATTTTTATCTACTATAGAAACAGTAATGTGAGAAAATTAAGGGAACAAACCTACAATCACTTAAGGTGTTTAGATGAATATTGTCAATGGAAAAGAGAAGGGAAAGTTATCTCTGTTTCCATTTCCCCTTCCCTGAGATGATTACAAAAATAGTGAAGAATAGCGCACTAATTAAATAAAAAAAGCTTACAGATGTTACAAATTGGATAAATAAGCCGCCGACCGATGGACCAACTAGACTGCCAAAGCTGAAGAACACGCCGCATAACAAGTTACCCGTTGGTAATAATTCTGTAGGTGTTAAGTCTGTCATATAGGTAATTCCTAAAGAAAACATGGATCCCACAAACATTCCAACTAAAAATAAACAAGTAAATAAACCGTAGAAAGACTCCTCTAAAAATCCTGCTGCGAAAAAACAAATAAAACCTAACAGCAGTACAGCTGTTAATACTTTTCTTCGCCCCAATTTGTCACTCAACATCCCGAGAGGCAGTTGAAAGATGATAGCTCCGATTGCAAACGCAAATAATAATGCTGATACATTTTCTACTTCAATACCGATTCGTAGCGCATAGACAGGAAAGTTTCCATTAAGTGAAGTTTCTAAAAAGCCATAAGCAAACGGCGGCAAAAATGCAACCCATGCATATTTCCACGCTTGTGCAAACCGTTTAAACGTATTTTTGAAAGAGCTCATCCGCAAATCCTGTTCCGGCAATTCATTTCTAAGCGCAAATAAAAACAGCCAGCCAATAAGACTTAATCCAGATGCGAGTATGAATGGCAAGCTTTCACTAATATTTACTAGGGGGACCATTAATGGCCCGACAGCAAAACCAATCCCGAAAAATAAACCATAGACAGCAATGTTTCTACCCCGTTTCTGTTCCGGCGAAAAAGCAGTGATCCATGTCTGTGCTCCGAAATTAAGTGCGTGATCACCGATTCCAATCAATAAACGTAATAAAAACCAGAACCAAAAGGAGTGCCACAAAGGAAACAATGCTAATGAAACGAGTACAAGCAGTCCACCAGTTATAATTAATGGCTTGTATCCGAATTTTCTTAACGGTTGTTCCATAAAAGGGGAAGCTAACAGGATTCCGATGTATAAGCCTGTTGCATTTAAACCATTTAAAAAAGAAGAAACACCACTACCTTCAAAAATTACTGCAATTAATGGTAAAAGCATACCTTGACTAAAACCAGATACAGCAACAATGCTAACTAAAATCCAAAAACGAAATCGATTTTTTTCCATAATAATCCCTTCACCTTCTTACTATCCAGATAAATATCGTACACTAAATAAAAACATAATAGAAACAATTTACTTAATGTATGATCCCCTTGTCAACTGAGGGGCTTACAAAGACAATTAGCGCCACGATAAAAAAAACAGACACCCATTCATTTTATTTTTAGTGATTAATAATGGTGATTTTCGATTTATAGGACGCTTTTATATAATAAATCAGTTATATCAACATTGCTATTAGATACAATTTATAGAATGAAAAATAAATCTTTCTATAAATGATGCAAGATTCAAAACTGGATTTGATTGAATAGCTGTTGTATCATGTACGTATTGTAAATTATAGGAAAGTAAGAGGCGATAGAATGAGAGACGTTGGATTGGTTTTAGAAGGTGGAGGAAGCAGAGGAGTATATACAGGAGGAGTGCTACAATATTTAATGGAGCAGGAAATTTACATACCTTATGTAATTGGCGTTTCAGCAGGAGCTTGTAATGGATCATCTTATATTTCTCGTCAAATAGAACGAAACAAAACAGTCAATATCGATTATGTCAGCCACCCTGAATATTTATCATTCCGAAATTGGATTAAAAAACGTGAATTATTCGGAATGGATTTTCTGTTTGATAAGTTACCAAATGACTTGGTTCCATTTGATTATGAAACATTTAATAAAGCAACGGAAGAATTCGTGGTAGGTGTAACAGATTGTAAAACGGGTGAACCATTATTTTATCATAAATCAGATTATGCGAATGATATGCTTACACTTCTACGTGCATCAAGCTCCTTACCAATGGTAGCACCTATAGTCCAATATGATAACCTTGCTTTGATGGATGGCGGTATTTCAGCACCACTTCCTATTAAGCAATCAGAAAAAGATGGTAATAGAAAAAATGTAGTAATTTTAACGAGAAATAGAGGTTACTTTAAAAAGCCGCAATCATTCAGTTGGTACATAAAACGAAAGTACCGTGACTACCCTGGCTTATTAAAAGCTCTGGAAAAAAGGCATATTGAATATAATGACACATTAAACTATTTGTTTGAAGAAGAGAAAAAGGGAAATGTTTTCATTATTTCTCCAACAGAGAAATTAACTGTCGGACGTGTGGAAAAGAACAAGAAGAAGCTAATGGATTTATATCAAAAAGGCTATGAGGATGTAAAAAAACTTGGAGAAGAACTAAAAGGGTTTTTAAATAGCTGATTATTAGGGAATTTATATAATTCTTTTAATATTAAATTGTTGGTAAATACTTAGTAGAAATATAAAAAATCAAATATGTTTTAGTAAGAAAAGAGCTGTCGACAAGTCATAAAAACTGGTTGACAGCTTCTTTGCTAATTATTCTACATAATTCTCATCCATGTAAACTACTTCCCAAATATGACCATCTAAATCCTGAAAGCTCCAACCATACATAAAGCCATGATCTTGTTTCTCATTTGCGTGGCTTCCGCCTGCTTCTATAGCCTTATTCACCATTTCATCCACTTGCTCTGGACTTTCAGCTGATAAAGCGATTAATACTTCTGTTGCTTTTGTTGCATCAACAATATTTTTATTAGTAAACGTTTGAAAACGACTTTCTTCTAACAACATAACAAAGATATTATCATGAACAATCATGCATGTTGTCGTCTCATCTGTGAATTGTTGGTTAAACTCAAACCCTAACGTACTAAAGAAATCAACAGACTTTTTTAAATTCTTAATTGGTAAGTTTACGAAAATATTGTTTGATCTAAAACTCATTTTCTTCACCTCTTGATAATGTATTTCTTTCATATTAATTTATATTAGAAAAAGATATTTCTTATATTTTGCTGTATATTGTGTTTCAAATGATTCAGTAAGTTGAAACGAGAATTTGTTTCTTCCAAGGAAAGAATAAAACCAATATGGGATTGCTTGGTAGTTCCCTACAACGCTTGCAATCAATTTCTTAGTGATTAAGATATTTAAATCAAATAAGATAGAAAGGGATAAGCATGTATGTTCTTGCTTAGTGCGGTATGTTACAATAAAGTTGGATAATGTTCTTTTAGGGAAGGTCGGCTAATCTCCGGGGAAGGGGGTGATGCCTCTGGGTATGTATGAAAGTTTCATGGTGTTGTTTAGTTTTGGAACTTTCTTGATAGCATTACTCGCTTTGATCGTTTCGATGATCAATCGAAAATAGACCTCCCTATTTACCCTGACAAGTGACTAGGTGAGGCCTATCTAACAGATAGCCGAACCCTTCTGGGGGAACCGCTTATCCAAAGCCCACAGTTACCGCTGTGGGCTTTTAGTATGAGTATATGCTTTACCTAATGTCATTATAGCAATACTTTGCTGATTTGTCACTAACTCTGATAGTATAATGGGCAAATAGGCAGGAGAATTAAAGGGGAAGATGCCATGGCTGAAGATAAACAGAAATTTAACAGCTTGAAGAACTGGAGACGTCTTGTCGACATTTCACACAATAAAGTATCTAGCGGTAGCTCTATTCATTCTCTTGTTTTTCCTGATTTGATAAATGTCCAGTTTTAACATAGCTACAAAATAAAAGCTGATTAAATGATGGACTAAGAATAGTCGAGTATAATACTAATAGGCATTTGAATTTTATTTCAGAACGGAGAGTTGCTGGATGAAATACGTTATAATCGGTGGAGTTGCGGCAGGGATGAGTGCAGCGATGGAAATTAAGCGAACAGATGATGCTGCGGAGATCACAGTGTTGGAACGTGGTGAAGATTATTCATATGGGCAATGTGGGCTACCATATGTAATCAATGGACTTGTACCGTCAACCAAAGATGTTATTGCGAGGACGGTTGAAACATTTAGAGAAAAGTACAGTATTGATGCCAGAATATATACGAATGTGACAAAAGTAGATCCGCAAAACCACCAAGTCATAGGTTTCCATCTAGATTCGAATCAATCCTTTACTTTAAAATATGATCGATTGTTAATCGCCACAGGCGCTGATCCTATTTTGCCAGAATGGCCAGGAATTGATTTAGAAGGAATTCATACGTTAAAAACTTTACAAGATACAGATGGATTAATGACTGAGTTAACAGAAGAAATCAAGCATGTCACCATTGTTGGGGCAGGCTATATCGGACTCGAAGTGGCAGAGAGTTTTCGATCAATCGGAAAAGAAGTAACACTAATTCAAAGAGGCGATCAATTAGCGAAAATTTTCGACGAAGATATGTCAAAGTTAATTGAAAAAGAAGCATTATATCATCAGATTGACATTAAGTTAGTGGAAGAAGTAACAGGTTTTTCTGGTAAAGAACGTGTGGAAGCAGTTATTACCAACAAGAGTACATATTCAACTGATTTAGTTCTGCTAAGTGCTGGAGTAAAACCGAATACTGATTTTCTAAAAAGTAGTGGGATTCAGATGAACAAGGAAGGTGCGATTCGTGTAAATGCCTATATGGAAAGTTCGATTCCAAACGTATATGCTGCAGGTGATTGTGCCACACATTATCATATGATCAAACAGGTGGATGATTATATTCCATTAGGTACTACCGCCAACAAACAAGGTAGAATTGCTGGTGCAAACATGGCTGGAAATGCCATTACGTTTAAAGGAATAGTAGGTACATCCATTATCAAATTCTTTGACTTAGATCTAGGTAGAACTGGAATCACGGAAACAGAAGCAAAAAGGTTGAACATACCTTATCAGATTGAAACAAGAGAAGACACGAATCAGGCAGGTTATTATCCAGGAGCGAAAACACTAACTATTAAGTTGATTTTCCATCAGAAAACGAGTCAATTATTAGGTGGCCAGATTATCGGAAGGAAAGGTGTCGACAAGCGGATCGACGTATTGGCCACGGCGTTATTCAATAAAATGACCATTCAACAATTGCAAGACCTTGACCTGGCATACGCTCCGCCATTTAACAGTGTTTGGGATCCAATTCAAAAAATTTCCCGAAAAACGTAAGATTTATTGATCATATAAACTAAGAAAAAAACGGCAAACCCCGCCGGTCCATTATTAAATGCAAATAGAAGTCGATTACTTTATTAGTTATAATGGAATATTTGAACAGCTTAACCACCACTCCGGCTGCCAACTTCCCTTTCCGTGGGGTTTGTCCTTCAGCTAACTTTTTCGAGCAAAATCCGCTCGAAAAAGTGGATCTTCAGGCCAAACACTTCCCACAGGAGTGAAAGTTGGCGCCTACGCTTAAATCTGCTCTACAACGCTAGCATGAAGTAATACAGTTGCTTTTATCATTACTAATAGCAATTCTTCACTTTTTCTATTGTAAAAAAATCAACCTAATACTTATGATAAGAATTGTTGCACCTTCTCATAGCAAAGTAATTAGTCGAAGCGTTGCAATTATACATCAAACCTTTTAAAATAACTACTTCGCTTAACAACGTCATTACACTGATTTTATACTTCTTTCCATACAAGCAAAAGACTTCCATGGTATTGGAAGTCTTTTAATCATGGTTACTTATTTGCTTAGTGGTTCTTTAGCAAGGATAGCAACCTCCATCTTCTCCAATGATACACAATATTCATCTTGAATATCTCCATTTACTTTGGAAGGATCTTTTTGTAAATAGTGAATCACTCTCCAATTGGAATACCAGTCGCCTTTTTCTGCTGGTTGCTGTTCAACATTACTCCAAGCATTCTCTAAGGAAGGACTGTACAAACGGTTTGCTCCAGGTTTTAATTGGCATCCTTCTAGCCTTTGTTGAAAAGTTTCGTCAGGGTTGGATTCGTTGATGTCATTAAAAATGTCTGGCCAGTAGTCTTTCCTTGACCCTGTGTGTGGTTGCCGCATTGCCATATCATAAATGTCGGAGAAGAAATTATCATCAAATAATAATTGATACAACCGTTTACCTAATAGAATTCGCTCCTTTAAAGAAGCAAATTGATGTACAGATTGCCCGACTAGTTTAACGTGCTTTCCATCATTGAAGGGAAACAGTATTTGATTCAGTTGCAATAACTCCTGCATTTTAAATTCTACCGATTCCAACAATGTAGCTTGATATTCTTTGTTCTGAATGACTCTGCCTTCGATATAGTTTTGTTCGTTAATAATAAGTGCGACAGTTATCAGGTAATTATCTTTCTTTTGATAATAATGATCCCACATCACCTTCATAAAATAAGATATACCGAATTGTGGAAGTAAATAGAATAAATTTTTATTTGCTTTTTTACTCTCTTCATATAACAGCAATTGAGGATAGGCGTCATGAAAAATCAGCCAATTACTCCGTTCTAAAAATGCAAAAAAATAAGCTTGCTGCTCTTTAGTCATGAGCCGTGTCAATAGGCTTCCCTTCAAATCAGTCATGTTCCATCCGGCATTTCGGGACACCATATGTGCCAGAAATGCCCATTCGATTTCAGGATTTCTTTTAAAAAATGCAAGATATGCTTTCGTTCTAGTAACGTTATTCAGATTATTTTCCCTTGTCTGTCCTTTGATAAATTGTACCAGTTTTGCTTCATCGTCTGTAAGGCTGTCAAAGTCAGTAAAGGAATCTTTGTTTTGCTGTAATGTTTTTTTTATTGACTTCAAATCAGTAGGTAATTTTTTCCATTTGTTAAATATTCGTGATCCCTCCTTTATTATCTTTATGTTTAGGTTATGTATCCATACGATTATGTTTACTATATGAAAAGGAATTTATACAATTAGGTGATAATGAATGGATTCTAAGCTAAATATATTTCATTAACTAGAGTGCTTTGTAGATAGGTTATGTTTAACAAAAGAGGGGAATTACATAAAAAAATATAGGGATGAACGTACATCCCTATAATAGGTTTAGCCAAAAAATAAGTCCAAAATGTTGGATCCTGTAGTAGATTCTTTATTATAAAATTCAGAGTAACCACAGTCCTCACAATAGACCACAAGAAATCGATTATTTTGCACATCAAACATTTTGGAGAGACCTGTTCCAGTCATTGCTACTTCTTTTTGTGCTGCTCTAGTACTTCCGCATTTAATACAACCGTTGTGTTCCACTATGTTCATACCTCCTAAATTGCTAACTGAATACATTTTCATAAAGTATTCTCTCCTATTGTCTACGATTCAGATATCAATATGTTTCATTTTTTGTGAACAAAATCATCATTTCAACTTTCGTTTACCTGTTAAAATAAGATTAATAAAAAATAGGAAGTGAACATAATGCGACATTGCAACAATTGAAATATGTAATTGAAGTGCTATAACAGATGGGGAATTCCGTCGCTCATGGTGGCATTTAGATTTTATGCAAATGTACATGGAGCAGAAGATTAAAAAATGATTACTAGATTAAAAGAGTGGACTTAAGGATTATTTTTTCGAGTAGGTATGGAAGTCGGCTATAAGTCCTATAACGAGTTAGAAAGTGTATGTTGTTTCGTCACTTTTTAACTCGTTTTTTTGCTTGATAATCATTTCGTCAAGAATGAATTGAAATTATCAAGCATATACTATAATAAGCACTTTTGGAAAAAATAGGGCATTAACGTCTTTTTGGAAAAATCTATCTTCTATACAGGAGAGAGGGTGTGAATAAAGATGGAGAAAGAAACAGTTATTATATCAATTCTGGTAGGGGTTCTCCTGTTGTTTATTTTATTCGTATACATCCAAAGTTTACGGAGTTTCCATGATAAAGAAGATAATCGTTTTACTGAAAATCTATATCAATATAGAAAAACTTTGTATTTTTTATTTGTCTTAGTGATAGGGGCTTTGTGGTTAGTTGAAATCATTTCTATTGACGATTGGCAAAAACTAGTGATTTTAGCTGGAATGGCAGTATTTATTGATATATTTGTATTTTCTACGCCAACAATAAAGAAGATTTGGAAGACAGAATTTCAAAGCTATGATCCATTAAAAACATATATACAAGAGAATAGTTTGATAGAAGAAAAGCAACAAGATAAGCTGAATTATTTCTCCCAATTGCTGCAAATCGCTCCATTTATTAAATCCGATATTGATAAGAAACAGCTTGATTTTCCAGATTCACTTAATTTATTTCTAAGTTACTATGCAGATACTTTTGGTTTACGTGTTCACCTTTATGAGGTGAAACCGAAAGACCTTGAAACAGAGTATGAACCTATTGATATTTTTATAAAAACGATTCAAACGATAAAGCAAACACACACATTGGATTGGGAAAGTATGCTGGACAACTTGGTGATAGACAATGAAGATAATATTGAAAGGGTAATTATGGAAACATTATGGAACGGAGATATTGTGGCATTAGATCGTGAAGAAAAACATGGAAAAGGTATGGCACACATATGTCCTGCTTTTGTAGGCGAAAATCATACGTTTATTTTATTTATTGAGGAAATACATGAAAGAGTTTATGAGATTGATGCATTATTTATCACCAATCTAGCTTGTCTTTTCTGTTTTCTTGAAGATGAAAAATTAGTGACAAATTAAATAAAAAAGTAATAAATCGGGAGTTATTCCCGTAAAATGATGAAGAGTATCTTAAAGTCGAGGTAATTTAAGTAAGTTGATGTAAAGAAGTTGAGGAGGAGGAGTTTTGTGATTGAGACAGTGATAGGAGCCAATTTAAAAAGAGATGAAAAGAAGGAACTTAAATCACATAATGTGAATACACTATACCAAGAAACCACTCCCTTGAGTGATATTCTAAGTCGTAAGAAATCACCAATTACACAAATAGCGGATGCATCTAAAACCCGATATACGAAAGATTTGGAGAAGTTAAGGCGAAAAGCATTAAAAAAGTTATAATGGAGAAGCGACCCTTTTTTCTAAGTAATGTGATAAGGGAGATGGGTTGTATTTTTTTTTGTTAAAAAGTAAGAAGATTGATGAGGAGAGATGGAAGACATGACTAAAATCAAAAAGGAAAGCACCGATCTCATCAAACGAAAAAAATTTCCTAAAGTTACACAATGGAAAGGCAAGACTAGAGAAGAAAAGCGTCATCAAGCTATGTTAAATCAAATTAAGAAATTACAAAAAGATGATAGGACTTATTTATAATCTTAATTCTAACGATGTGATGATTCGGCTTTAAGCAAAAAGGAGTGCTGTTGTGAGACAAGTAAATAGCAGAACGTATCAAGACACTTGGATTAAATTTTGACTTTTATCCAAGTGTTTTTTAGCCAGTAAAGAAAGCATAAAATCAGCGCAATGCTTGTGTTAAGCGAAGTAGTTATTTTGACATGTTTAATGTATATTTGCCATGTCGCGACTAATTATTTTCCGCGGGCACGGCTTCAACTAACTTTGCAAAGTGGATTTTTGGTTCATGCTATTCTCGCAGGCGTCACCGTAATTAGTCTTCCTTAGAGGTGTAACAATTCTTGTCAGAAGTAATAGGTTGACTTTTTTACAATAACAGGTTGTACATCGCTTTTTGTAAGTGAAAACATTCGTGTTATCAAATGCTAGCTAGCGTTGTAGAACATGAAATAACGAAGAAACCGATATAATTGATTTTATGATTTCTATTGGAATCATCTATTCTATTCGCTTGCGAAAAATTCGTTCGAGAAAGGTAAGCCAAATAAGTGTAATCACATACCCGACCGAAATATTCCACCAGTAGTTCTCACTTTCTGCTTCCATAAATATTTTCACTGGCCAGTAAACAGGAATAAGCATGGTAATTTTAATAATCGGGTGACTGATTAAATAATCTAGTAATGGTGCGAGAATCATTAAGTTAATTACTTTGGTAAGTGCTAATCCTTCTACTTTATTAGCAGCTAGACTCGCTAGCATCATTGTTATAATCGGAGCTTGTAATGCAAGTAATACAGCGACAGGGAGAAACGTGTTGAGCTTCCAAACGACAAGTCCCTGTAACAACACAACAGCAAAAGATATTAAAAAAGTAATGATAATCGGAGCTAATATTCTAGCGAAAAGATAACCTGTTTTCGTTATCGGTGTAACAGCATAAAAAAGTAGAACTCCTTCGTCTCGTTCATCCAAGATAATAAATCCATAAAGCATCCCGATCATCAGGGGAGTCATAAGTAATGCCAAACTGACAATAATCCGAAAGTGTGGTTGTAATGGGAAAGATGCATAAGTTAGGAGGATGTCATGTAATACAGGTAAACCTAAACGGATTATTACGGATAATATTAATACACCAAATAAAGAGAATACTAATAATGGTTCGCGTTTGATGTTTTTTATATCGCCAATTGATAATAACAACATTTTCTTCATTACATACTTCACCTCTGTCACGAAAAGATTTTTTTTCGTAAAAATCGTTGAAATGAATAATAGGTTAAGACATAGGCACAACTGATCCATGGTATAAAGATTACTATCACATAGATATAATCCTGTACAGTAAGACTATCAAACGCTCCTTCTAAGAGAATGAGAATAGCTTGAGTTGGCAGCAAGTGTAACAATAACGAATCTGTTAGCTTAAAAAAGCTAAGTAATGGTAAATAAAAAATAATTATGAAAAGAGGTGATGTATATAAAAACATATTAACGTTATCAACGCGAACTGCTAGCGAAATTCCTAATAATGTAAAGAAAATTGAACATAACATAACCGCAATTAAAAATGGCAAGTAATCAACATGAAGTTGATGAACAGCAATAAAAATGATTGAACTTGATACCGTTGCCAGTATTGTTAAAGATAAAACCTTACTGATTAAATAATCATGAATACGAATCGGACTAACAAATAATGTGTTAAAGATTGATTGGTCTTTTTCAAGTAAAACTAGTCCTCCAACAAAGAAAAATCCTAAAACAGAGGGATCGGTAAATATAATTAAGATCGATGTTTGTTTGACATAGGAAGCTGGCACTAATAATAACAAGCAGATATAGACGATACTGACGAGTGCATAAGCAGCATAAAAACCATGACGAAATTGAAACCGAATATCAAATGTAAAAAGTTCAAGATGTTTCATCATAATATCCTTCCTGTCACCTTCATAAATACATCTTCCAATGTCGCTTCTTGTGTATGCATAGTGACGATTTCATAATGTGATAATATGTGTTGAAAATGCTGGTTTTCATATAAATTATTGAGTGAAAAAAGTTCTCTTTTAATTCCAGATTGACATCGGTATTCAACTTGTAATGATTTTTCTCCATATCTTACTTTTAATTGTTTTGGTTGATCAATCAAAGCTATTTCTCCATCCACCATAAAAGCGACACGATCACAAATTTTATCAGCCGTATCCATACTATGTGTGGTGATGATTACTGTTTTTCCTTTTTCTTTTTCCATTAAAATAAGTTCGCGCAGTTTCTTGGCATTGACTGGATCTAACCCTGAAGTAGGTTCATCTAAAAATAAAATATCAGGATTGTTTAACAATACACGACAAAAATTCAAGCGCATTTTCATTCCTTTGGAATAGTTACTGAACCGTACATGCGCAGCATCTGTTAGTCCCACATTTTTTAAAAGTTTTTGTGGATTTTGAGTCTTTCTTTTATACAGTTTGCTGAAAAATTGTAGATTTTCTAATCCGGTGAACTTTTGATAAAAATTAGGAAACTCAAATCCGACCCCAATCCGTTCATAATAGTCAGCACTTAATTGATCAAGTTCTTGCTGATTGATTTGGACCTTTCCTCGATACCCTTTTAAAATACCAATTAAGATATTTTGTGTCGTACTTTTCCCTGCACCAGATGGTCCTAAAAATCCAAAAATTTCTCCTCTCGCTACTTCAAATGAAATATCATGAATCGTATCTTTTGTTTCACCTGGATACCGATAGGCTAAATTTTCAACATAGATCATCCTTATCTTCCTCCTGAATGAGACCTGCAGCAAGACATTCGGCAAGTAAATCGACTGCATCTGGATAGATATCTTCGCCAATTTCTTTCTTGTGAAGCAGAATAGTATAAAAACCTCTTAGCACTGCGGTAATGGTTGGCGTGGAGCGATTTACCATACAGTTGTTTTTCTGCCATTTATGAATAAGTGGTGATAAAACCCATTCATCTTGTTCTGCATGTTGTTGTAGTCTTTCCGGAGGAAGTTTTCTCACAAGATGTTCTAATGTTTCACCTTGAAAGGTTTGCTTAATGAACCGGTTTTGATCAATCAAGTCTATACCATAAAGCAACATCTCTTTAAAACCTTGTTTTGTTATGTTTTCGTTGTCGAATTTGTTAAGTATTTTTTGTTTGAGATTAGCTTCTTCCATCTCTAGAATATCGAAGAAGAGAACTTCCTTGGAGTCAAAAAACTGATAAAAAGAGCCTTGTGCAATGCCAACAGCGGAAGTCAATTGTACGATACTTGTTTTTTTGACACCCAATTCTGCAAATAGATGTGTGCCAACATCGATTAATTGTTGTCTAATAGATTTTTTTTCATGTTCTGTAAACCCTTTTGCCATTATAGCACCACCTTTTATGAATTTATGAATAATATATTTTTTTATTCATAAATAGTATACTTCAATTTGTAAAAAGTGTAAATCATTTTTGAAAATGAGTTCTTACTCATCTTACATTCAAGTTATTAATGAGAAGCAACCCCTCAAAATATTACGTTTTTTTACATTAGTTTACTAGTAGTTTACTTTGAATTAACACTTAACTTGTATAGTGAAAGAGTATCTAATATTAGAAGGGGATGACGAATAATGGGACAGAAATGGACAAGTAGATTGTCGCTTCTTGTTATCTTTTTGTTAATTTTTACAAATGTCTTTGCATATGGACCAGTTGCATATGCCAATACAGATGAAGAGATAGAACAAGAAGAGACTGCACCGGAGCAAAACGAAGAAACAAATTCAACTGGAGAAAGTTTAGAAAGTGAGACAGTTGGAGGAGATTCATCCTCAACACAAGAAGAACAAATACATAATGAAGAAACAGAGACAGAAAGCCAACAAGATACTAAGAAAAAAGAGTCCATTGATGAAGAATTAGCTTCGGAAGAGAATTCTCAAGAAGAAGTAACCAATTCTGGTGAAGAGTCTGAGTCTAACGAGGAAGAGGCTGTTACTGAGGAGAGTTCAGACAAGAAGTTGGAAGCCCAATCCGCAATTGATTATCAAACACTCCCACCACTTTTACTAACAGAAATTATGCCGAATAATGATGGTGCAGACAACTTTGAATACTTTGAAGTATACAATAACAGCAATCAAGCTATTTTATTAGATTATTATACCATCGCACTGCGTTATACGGATGGTAGTGCTAATGATAAAAACTTCGATTTCCCGGAAGTATCGATTCCAGCAGGGAAAACACTTGTTTTCTGGCACAACCCAGAACAATTAACTGTAGCTGATTTTAATGCACACTATTCAACCGAATTATCAGAAGATCAAATAGTTTCCTATCAGGGAACGAACTTTTATAACAGTGGAAACCGTGGTGTAGTTATCAAAGATGACAATGAAGATATCGTAACGAACAGCTACCTTGCGGAAGATATTGCATCCGGAAAAGTTGTAACATACCAATATCCAGTGGAATCAATAGAAATGGAACGATATCAAACAGTGACTGACCCAACTCCTGGAACGGTGGAAGAAGAACAACTTCCTGAAGAAAAAGTAATGCTTGATGAACTCGATAAACCTGAAATTGATCATACACCAATCACAGAAGGACAAGCAGGTAAATCGATCATCATAACTGCAGAACTCACGAGTGCAGAACATAAAGTAAAAGGAACATTACACTACCGTTCAGAAGAAGGTTCATTTGAACAAATAGACATGACCTCCGTGGAGAATAATGTATATGAAGCAAGCATCAGCAGTGAAAATGTTACAGCTGGTGAACTTGAATATTATATTACAGCAGTAAATTCTCAACAACGTATACGTTTACCTGAGACAGATAGTGAAACATTCACAATTGATGTAACATCTATCGACGAGTCTGAAGAGGATTTTCAGCAGTATTCCCATTTACTTATTACTGAAATTTCACCAAACACAGAAGGTGGGGGCACAGATTACTTCGAATACTTTGAACTTTATAATAATACCAACCAGACTTTATCCTTTCATCAATATGCGCATATTTATTATTACACAGATTCTGGACGTGAAGTACAGTTCAAAGTTCCTCCGGTAGATATTGAATCACAGGAAACACTAGTTTTCTGGTATAACAATGGGGATCATTCATTAGATGATTTTAATAACCATTTCGCTACTAATCTATCAAGTGAACAGGTAGTAGAAGTAACCGATACGACATTTCCTGGGTTTGCAAATGGAGGAAACCGAGCTTTAATCTTGAGAGATGCATCACAAGAAGAAGTTATTTATGCAGATTATGATGGAGCAGATAATGATAATAATGGTGGTGTCATTCAATACAAATACCCATATGAAGGAACACAAATGACTAAACTAGAAACATTGGCAGATCCAACTCCAGGAACGATTTCCGACGAGCAAGTTCCGTCTAAAGTGGTAAAAATCGAAGAACCAGAAGAAGATACTACTGCTCCAGTCATAACACATGAATCAGTAACTGGTGCAGAAGCTTTTTCATCTGTCACAATTGAAGCTGAAGTGACTGACAATCTAGCAATTCCCAATGTAACCCTTTTTGTGAAAAATGAAGACTCTGAATATCGTAGTTTATCTATGGTATCAGATTCACAGGAACCAGATAAATATAAGGTTGAAATACCAGGGATTTATGTGGAATCTGACTTGACCTATTATATCGAAGCAACAGATGGTGTTAATACAGAAAGGACAGAAGAATTCACCATTTCCATTTCACAAGATGAAGTAGATACGCAAAGCTTGCCTCCTTTATTAGTAACGGAAATTGTGCCTGATTCTACAAATGTAGGTACTGCTGATGGTTATGAATTTATTGAAATTTATAATAATACCAATCAAGACATCCCTTTTGAACACTACAAAATGCAGTATCGATACGGCAATGATCCAGCAAGTGATGTGGTTTGGCCATCTATTCCAGATGATGTCGTGATTCCTGCAGGTGAAACATTGGTGTTCTGGATTATTAATGGACAGAATAATGATCAAACTGTAGCAGATTTTAATGCTAATTATGGATCTGATTTGATCGAAAATGAAAATATCGTAAGAATAGAATCTGCTGGAATGGCAAATGGCAGTATGCGTGGATTAATTATTGCTTCCAATATTGGCCACGAATATTCGATTGCTTATTATAATGATATGGATACCACAGATGATACTGCCCCGAATAAAGGAATTGTCTATAAATATCCAGCAGATGATTCGAATATCATGGAGAAGGTAAGTGCGGGAACGATTGATGCTACACCTGGTGTTGTGGAAGACTATCAGGTACCAACAGAACCTGTTCAGGTAGAAGCAGATCAAACAGCACCAGTTGTTGAAGATATCACGAGTGTTGCCACTATTGATCAGACAGATGACTTAGATGTGACTGCTAAAGCAAGTGATCAAGAAGAATTAAAAACGGTTGCGATCTACTACCGTACAAATGCTAATGAAGATTATAAGAAAGCATTGATTGAAGAGGGAGAAGAGGAAGGAGTATTTACGTATCGCATTTATGCTCCTGAAATGATTGGCAATACAGAGGTCGAATATTATTTTGAAGCTTCAGACGGTGAAAATACAACAACTACTAATCCAGAGACAGTAACGATTGAAAGTAATTTGGATCATAGTCCTTTACGCTTAAATGTCGAAGAAGGTCAAGTATTAAAGGAAACATTTGTGCTAAAAGGTACATCCAATATCGATCAACCTGCAGATATGAAGATGCTTATTGATGGAAATCAAGTGCCCACAAGTTATCAAGCAATAGAACATGAAGCATACTTCGCTTTTGAAGTAAGCGGAATTAATACCTATTTCCAAAATGGTGTAACAATTGGTGATGAGATCATTCATATATTTGATGATTGGATGGCGCAATGGGAGACGATCACAGTACCAATAGATCCTAACTATTTGGAAATCGGGGAAAACACGATTACGATACGTGCCGGAAACAAAGCTACACCATGGGAAGGTGACCCGGGTGAGAATCGTGATGACTATAATTTGCGCAATGTACGTCTCGTATTGGCTGATGGTACGATTCTAACAGATCCTAATCATTCAGATCCTGAAAATGTGTTAGACATGGGGGATGATGGTACACACCGGATTGCGGAGGACTTTACATTTACTATTTCGGAAGATCATGCACAATCTATTGCTTATGAATGGGATACTACAGAAGTAACAGATGGTGAACACACAGTAGAAGTAACCGATTCAAAGGAGACCATTCAAGAACAAGTACTTGTAGATAACACAGCTCCAAATATTGAAGCTACAGTTGCAAATGAAGAAACATACAAAGGTACCTTTATAATTGATGCAGAGATTGATGATGACGTAGCTGGCGTGGATAGTTACCAAGCAAAACTTGATGGAGAGGAGATAGATTTGCCTTTTGAAACTTCGTCAGGTGAGCTTGCGAATGGAGAGCATACGTTAAGCATTACGGCTACAGATCAAATTGGTAACAAAGGGACAGAAGAAATTACTTTTTATACAGTTGAAGAGAATCCAGAGGTACCGGAAAATCTATCAAATGTTCAAGACGGTGATCCAACTTTAAAGGTCCGTGTTAATGATCCGATGGGAGACAAGATGGATGTTGGTTTCTATCAAGGGTTTCAGTATAAACCCTCTGATACAGAGGCCGTGGTATCTTATCAAGGTGCTTCAGCTGTGGAACCGCCTAATACAAATGAAATAAACGGTTCAAGATTGCACGAAGAAGAAATTTCACTAGTAGCTGAAAAAGATGGTGAGTATTTGGTACATGATGCAACAACAGAATTTCCGTATCACCGTTTTGACGTAACACTTGATGATACAGTCGATGAGAATGATTTGGTTGAATTAGAATGGAACGGTAATTCTTTAGAAGGTAGAAAAGTAACGATGTACGCATGGAATGTGGAGACTTCTAAGTGGGACATTGTCGATTATCAAATTGCCGGTGAAGAGAATTTTACACTAAAAGGCGATGTCGAAGTTGCTTCATATAGTAATGATCATCAAATTCAAGTAATGATTCAAGATGAAATACCTGCTGATCGGGAAGACTATGACTATACGTTTGTTTGGATGTCAGATACACAATATTATTCTGAGAGCTATCCCCACATTTTTGAGCGCCAAACGGAATGGATTAAAGAGCAGCAAGAAGAAATGAAGATTGAGTATGTTTTTCATAGTGGAGATTTAGTAGATGAAGCAGATCAACCATACCAATGGGATTACGCGGATGAATATATGAGAACATTAGATGATGCAGCCATACCATATGGAGTTCTTGCAGGAAACCACGACGTACTCCAAAAGACTGAAGACTATACCGAATATTATAAATATTTCGGAGAAGATCGTTTTCAAGATAAGCCTTTTTATGGTGGTTCATATCAAAATAACCGTGGTCACTATGACTTAATTTCTGTTGATGGCAACGACTATATTATGCTTTATTTAGGTTGGGGTATTGATGATGAAGGTATCGCATGGATGAATGAAGTATTAAGTCAACATCCAGACCGTACAGCGATCTTAACGTTCCATGAGTATTTACAGGCAACAGGAACACGTCATCCATTAGGTGAAAAGCTATATCAAGAAGTAGTACTTCCAAATGAAAATGTTGTAGCAGTTTTAGCTGGTCATTATCATGAAGCACAGACATTAGTAGATGAAATCGATGATGATGGGGATGGCAATCCTGATCGTACTGTATATCAGATGCTAGCAAACTATCAAGCCGGACCTGAAGGTGGGCAAGGCTATATGCGTTTGTTACATTTTGATACAGATAATAATCAAATATATGTGAACACCTATTCACCATATATGGATGATTATAATTATTATGATACGGATGAATACCCAAATAAGGAT
Organism: Gracilibacillus lacisalsi DSM 19029; assembly: GCF_000377765.1. Taxonomy (GTDB): domain Bacteria; phylum Bacillota; class Bacilli; order Bacillales; family Amphibacillaceae; genus Gracilibacillus; species Gracilibacillus lacisalsi. The sequence continues at coordinate 256,428 of NZ_KB898664.1, forward strand.
GAATTCACTATTGATTTAGATTTATCAGCTAAAGAAAAGCGAGTTGCGACGGATAGTTTTGTAGTGAATGTTTATACTGATAATGAAATAGGCATGGTAGAAAATGTCGTGAGCGGAGATACTGCTAAAGTTACATGGGAGGGCCTTACTGAAGGAGAACAGTATTTCTGGTATGCTACAGTGACTGATAACTATACAGGTGAGAGTCGCTCACCTATCTGGTCTTTTGTCAAAGGGGAAGATGATTCAGATTCATCAGGTAATGACAAAGATAAGGATAAAGATAAAGATAAGGACAAGGATAAACAAGAGAAGCATCCAGACTCTAATAATGACTCGGATTCTACTTCTGGTTTTGATAAAGACGACAACAATAATAATCAAAATTCTGAGAGGAATAACGTACAAGAAGCAGAGGACCAAAGAAGTAAACAAGAGGACAAGAATAGTGATAAACAATCACCAATAGCAAGAAATGATAACATTAATCTCCCAAATACAGCAACAAACATCTTCCAAAATATAACATTAAGTATCATATTGCTAATCTTTGGAACGATATTATATGTCAGAAATAGAACACAATTAAATTAAATGATTAAGAAGGGATGCAATATTATATGTTGCATCTCTTTTTCTTTGCTTCTTGAATGTTAGCTATAAATTGATAAACATGATTAACAATCGTGTTATACATTTTCAAAAAAATAGGGTTGTATTTTCCAACTACATATTGTATGATGTATGTATGGTAAAAATTGCATATATTCTTATCCAGAGAGACGGAGGGATTTGGCCTTATGATGTCTCAGCAACCAGTCATTTTTGACACGGTGCTAATTCCAATAGATAAGAAGATTGACTTTCGTTCATGGTAAAGGCCTTCTTCTTAGAAGGTCTTTTTTTACTGGGTAAGATATGCTGACCATATTCATTTTCATTATAAGGAGAGGTAGTATGACAACAAAAACAGTATCAGCACCATTTCGAGCAGATCATGTGGGGAGCTTATTACGCCCGGAGAATTTACTGAAAGCGAGAAAGGATTTTGAGGAAAGTAATATTACAAGTGCACAGTTACGTGATGTGGAAAACAAAGAAATAGCTCATATCATTGATAAACAGATTGAAGTAGGATTGAGTCTTGTTTCAGACGGAGAATTCCGCCGTCGTTTCTGGCACACAGACTTTTTAGAGCATTTAAATGGCATTGAAGGATATGTACCTGAAGTAGGATATATATTTCATGGGAATGAAGAAACAGAACGCTATAATATTCGAAATACAGGTAAAATCTCATTTAATCCTGATCATCCATTTATCCAAGATTTTAAAGAGTTTAATGCATTAGTAGATGGTCGAGCAGTGGCAAAACAAACCATTCCAAGTCCTAATCAGCTTTTCAATGTAGGAATTCGTGATGTAAGTATTTATCCAGATATTGAGGACTATGCCAACGATGTTATTCAAGCATACCGTGATGCAATTAAAGCATTTTATAATGCTGGTGTGCGTTATTTACAGTTTGATGACGTTTATATAGCAGGATTGTCTTCACCTGATATTCCATTTAATGATGGTGAGTTTTCACGGGAATTTTTAATTGATCTGGCATTAAGAGTAGTCAATGGCGTTTTAGAAGATAAACCAAGTGATCTTGTTGTCACTACCCATTTATGCCGAGGAAACTATCGCTCCAATTGGGCTTTTGAAGGAAGCTATGATTTAATTGCTCCAACTTTATTCGCTAAGGAAAAAGTAGACGGTTTCTTCCTTGAATATGATGATGAACGCTCAGGTGGATTCAAACCGTTAGAACATATCCCAAATGATGGCGCACGTGTTGTGCTAGGATTAATTACATCAAAGAATGGAGAGTTGGAAGACAAAGAACAAATAAAAGCACGAGTGGAAGAAGCAGCAAAATACGTACCACTTGAGCAATTATGTTTAAGTCCACAATGTGGCTTTGCATCTACTCACCATGGAAACAAACTAACCGAACAAGACCAATGGAACAAACTCCAACACATTGTACAAATTACAAAAGAAATTTGGGGTTAAAGAATTATTTCTTCTTATCGGTGCATTCAGTTGAATTAGGTAAGCAATCACAAGGAACCTTTGTTGCATGAATGGCAATGAAGGTTCTTTTTTTCTGTAACAGGTTATTAGGTTTATGTAACATAAAATAGAAATAAAGTGAGATGTACAAATGTCAAGTATGCTGTGGGAAACTATGTCGACTACACACGTACATTTCTATCCATTTATGTTAAAATGACAATACATTATCCATATAAAAAGAGGTTGTTAGATGAGGCGTGGTCGCATGTTTTTCTTGATATTTATACTAGTTATTGTTTTAAGTGGCGGTGTGAAAATATACTATGATACAAATTTATTCAAGGTTGAGAAGCTGGAGATAGCTACTTCAAAGTTGGATAAGGATCAATCTTTTACTATATTGCAATTAACGGATATACATAATAAACAGTTCGGTGACAATAATAAGAAATTATTAGATGAAATAGAACAAGTAGATGCAGATGTTATCGTGATTACAGGTGATTTAATTGACAGGAAAACGGATGATTTACAGTTTGTCTTGGACTTTGCGGACAAATTAGCCATGATTAATTCCAACGTCTATTTTGTAACCGGTAACCATGAATGGGAAAATCCGTTGAGAGAATCATTTATTCAAGGCCTTGCCGACAAAGGAATTCATCTACTAGATAATCAAAACCGCGTCATTGAACTGGAAGGGATTTCTTTTCAGTTGGTAGGTGTAGGTGACCCATCAACCAATCACGATGATATGGAACCCGCTATGTTAGGGTTAAATGAGGAGGATGTGACGATCATGTTATCACACGCTCCTGATTTATCACGTTCAAAGTATCCAGATGCGGTTGATTTAGTATTAAGTGGTCATACCCATGGAGGTCAAATACGCTTACCTATAATTGGAGCAGTTGTTGCTCCTGGGCAAGGTTTTTTTCCGAAATATGATCAAGGATTATTTGATTTAAACAAACATCAACAGTTATACATCGATAGTGGTCTTGGTACGAGTGTAATAGATGTAAGAATGTTTAATCAGAGTCAGATGACACTAATTACAGTAAAGGGTGTCGGTAAATGAAACGATTAATGTTGTTCGTTGTTATTGCTTGTCTTGCGATGGCAGTGATCGAACTATATATTGCCCCTAACTATTTAGTTAAATCGATATGTAAGCTGTTGCTTTTCTTGTTCATTCCATACTTATATATTCGGTTTATTGCCCATTTATCTTTTAAAGATTTATTTTCTTCAAAAATGAAATATCTAAAATTACCAATTATTCTTGCAAGCGGTGTATCTATCATTATTTTATCGTTGTATTGGATCATTGGTAGCTTCTTTGATTTTTCGAATGTGACTGTAATGCTGGAGGATAACATGGCAGTTGATAAACATAACTTCCTTTTTGTTGCGATCTATATTGCACTCGTTAATTCGTTATTAGAAGAATTTTTCTTTCGTGGCTTTGCCTTTTTAGCTTTATTAAAAAAGACAAAAAGGTGGGTAGCTTACCTTTTTAGTGCTGGCACGTTTGCTCTCTATCATATTGCGATGATGACGGATTGGTTTTCTATTTACTTATTTATCCTCATCCTATTCAGTTTATTTGTTGCCGGTTACCTCTTTAATAAATTAGATGAGAAGGCAGACAGTATATTGCCGTCATGGATAGTTCACATCAGTGCGAATGTATCCATCAATCTGATTGGGATGATGTTATTTGGGATTATATAAGTTTCTATTAAGAAAAAGGTTCTTCATGGTTATTGTTTTGATATTTTTAATAGCCTGTCAATCAGACATCGAAAAATATGATTATCAAGACCATTCGAATGATGAATTTCTAGCTGATCAGGCCGATTATTTTCATTACTTTATTGAAGAAGTGAGATCTGACACGATTATTATAGCGCCAATATTAGATGTCCACGATCGATCTTATGCACCTGTTGAACTTGAAATTACTGATCAAACAGAAATAGAGGGAAAGGATGTGTTAGAAATCGATGATAAAGTAAATATATGGATCATGGGTAAAAATATAGCTGAACGGATCAAAGTCAAATCATCGAATTAAATGGGCAGCCTTTCTCTTTAATTCTTGTTGGTATCGTGTGAATCGTAAACTTTCTTGGGTCTAATGTTTCTGTTACCTCATTCCAAAATAACGGTGTCGCGACAGTTGCTTCATCAGTTGCCCTTGTCGAATAGGGAGCAATGATTGTCTTTCCTGGAGCATGTTGAACATAATCGATATAAAGTCTTTTGCCGCGATTTTTCTTTAAGCGCTCGATGGTAAAATGATCAGGATCAGAGTCAACCAATACTTTTGCCGTAGCCTCCATCAATACTCTCGTTTCATCGTACGTCATATTTTGAATCGGTATATGAACTTGTAATCCAGTTCTTCCGGATGTTTTGACTAAAGGTGTGAAGCCCTGATGTTCCATCATTTCTCTAATCAAGTGGGCAGCACGAACAGCAATAAAAAACTGATCTAATGATGGCGGATCAAGGTCGAAGACTATTTCTTCGGGATCTGCTTTGTTAGTTTTATTAAAAGGAACATGGAACTCCAATCCACCATGATTACCAAACCAGATTAGACTTTGCAGATCTTGGCAAAGTATATCCATTTCTCCATCACTATTAGGGATAGTTTGAATGAAAGAAGGGGCATAATCTGGCAGATGTTTTTGATAAAAGGAATGTTCATGTACCCCATCAGGAAAACGAATTAATGTCAGCCTGCGATCCTTCAGACCAGGAAGTATAAAAGGTGCAATCCATCTTAAATAACACAAGTAGTTTAATTTCGTAACAGTTGGAAACAATTCTTTTTCTAATCGGGATAAGTTAACCGATGATGGAAATTGTGCCAATCCTTGATCAATCGTAAGTTGATTACAATCGGTTGGTTTGATATCAAATCGGAACTGATGAAAAACCGGTTCACGGAGTTCTTGATCTTCAGCACTCAGACAATTTATATCCATACAAACAGAAGGATCCAGCTCCCACGTTGTCCCATTTACCTTCTGCCCATAACGTTTGAAAAAAGTAGTTAACGTTTCTTTCTCTCCTTGTTCTAGCCCATTCTTACATTTCCCGAGAATGCTGAGTGTTTCGTTGTGATAATATTGTAACGTGAAATAATCATTTTCGGTATTCCAATTCGTAACAATCCCAGAAATGGTTCGAAAATTTTTGATTTTTAGCCATGTATTACTTCGCTTTCCTTCTGTATAAGTCGTTTTCTTTTGTTTGGCAACCATTCCTTCTGCCTGATGGATATCGACCACTTCGAGAATGCTATCCAGTTTTTCGAAAGTAGGTGCCTTGCGAATCCTTCCTGTTAAACCTTTCAGAATCGTGGATAATAATTGATCACGCGTAGAAAAACTTTCTTTTCGCAAATTTTGAGCTTTTGATTCTAATAAGTCAAAGGCGACAAAAGTAGCAGGGCGATTTTGACTAAACTGGTTTACATTCTTTTTTATTCTGGATCGCTTTTGAATTTGTTCAAAATCCGTTCGATAGGCAGTAATCGTAATGATCAGTTCTCCATCAAGAAAAAGTGGTAAATAGGCTTGGAATCTAGAAGTGTGTTGCTGGCACCACGAAATGATTTCAGGAAATGAACTGCTAAGGTCATGACCGTTTCGACTCCATAAGGTAACGCCCTGATCGGTCCATTGTAAACCACAACGAAATCCATCATATTTCACTTGATATATCCACTCATTCCCTGAAGGTGCTTCGTTTACAAGTGTAGGCAGCATCGGTTTCCACATAGTATAGACTCCTTTTATTAGACACAGTTATCAGAAATATTTTTGACAAACTTTTGCATGATTATGTCATAAAAAGAAAAACTATTGATAAAGAGGTGATTATGATGCATACGATGTGGAAAGGAACCATTAGTTTTGGTCTTGTTAATATCCCAGTCAAGCTCCATTCAGCAACGGAAAATAAAGATATAAAGCTCAGAAATTTGCATAAAGAATGCCAATCTCCTGTGAAGTACGAAAAAGTATGTCCTGTCTGTGAAAAAGAAGTGGAGCAAGACGATATTGTAAAAGGATTTGAGTATACGAAAAATAAATTTGTTATTCTAGAAGATGAAGATTTAGAAGCATTAAAGGAAGAAAAAGAGGATAAGTCGGTTGATATTGTGGATTTTGTAAAGTTAGAAGAAATTGATCCGATTTATTTTGACCGCAGTTATTATTTGTCCCCAAATGAAGGTGGGGCAAAGGCGTATGGCTTATTGCGCAAAGCTCTGGAGGAAACAGGGAAAATTGGGTTGGCAAAAATTACGATTCGCTCAAAGGAACATTTAGCAGTTGTTCGCATTTATCAAAATACGTTAGTAATGGAGACGATTTATTATCCTGATGAAGTTAGGGACTTCCAAGAGGTTCCAAATGTACCGGAAGAAGCAAATATTGTTGAGAAAGAGCTGGAAACAGCTAAATTGTTGATTGAACAATTATCAACAGAATTTGAACCGGAAAAATATCATGATGAGTATCGTACCGCATTATTGGAACTTATTGAACAGAAGAAAAATGGAGAAGAAGTTTCAACGGCAAAAGAACCTGCAAAAAAAGACAATGTTACAGATTTGATGGAAGCTCTCGAAAAATCATTAAACAAAACTCAAAAAGGGAAAAAGAAAACAACTACGAAACGAAAGAAAACGACAAAGAAAACAGCTTCACAAAAAGCAAAGGCAAACTAAAAAAGGATAGGGCTTATCAGCAGATAATTTGCATATACTATCGGATTCTCCTCCTTGGATATAACCGTTTATCCAAGGAGGAGAAAACTTTTTATAAGCATATAAACCTTCTCGAGAAAGCTAGATGAAGGATAAAACCCACGGAAAAACAACAGAAAAAACATTTTTTTCACAAAACCGCATATTTCTGTTTCTTTTCTGAATACATATTAATCAATTTACCAAACATCCATAAACTGCGAAAAACTATTGTTTTTTTCTTCCAATCATTCTTTAGGAAAGTAAGATAACGTGATATCATAGTAATAAAATTATCCATTTAAAAGGAGGATATGTTATGAGTGTAAAACGATTCATTATCACGGAAATCATTTATTCGATTCTTATCGGCTTTGTTTTAGGACTTGTATTTGATAACTTTTTGTTAGGTATGCTGATTGCGATTGGAGTAGGAGCAATAACGATCGCGGTGTTCAGTGTAGCCGTTAAAAAAAGGAATAAACAACAAGAAAATAGTTCCAGAGAGAGCGGTACATAATTTACAGTTAGAAATAGTAAACTATTCTCAATAACTAGGTAAGGAGGATAGAATAATGGACGCACAACGTGCACAAGAAATTTTGGATTCGCCTGATATGCGTAATGTAACTTATAATGGCGATAGAGTATATATTGAGCATGTCGATCAAGGAACAGGTCATTGTACCATCCACCCGATCGAAAATCCCGAACAAAAATATATGGTGACAGTGGAACAGTTGCAAGAGCAATAACAAGTAAGCACCCCAATTTATGACCTTATTCAATTGGGGTGCTGTTACATGATAATTTCTTCCACTATAAAAATTTTTAATATTTTATAAATATTTTGCAGGAAATAGCCGATTCGTATCGAATAGTATATAGTATAACGAGTAAAAATATACACTAGTGATAATTTATTCCAATATTCTGTTATGATAGTTTGAATTCAAAAGGTTATTATCTACTCGGGGGATGCGTAATGCAATGGTTTGAACCTTATCCACTCTATATCTCAATTATGGCTTTTTTTATATTTTTTTTATCAATTGTACTCTTAAAAAAGCCTAGTAATCTTGTCCGTTTATTTTTATCTATATGTTTAATGCTTTCCAGTTTATTTATGATTTCTACTGCCTTAGAATTATACATCGATGATTTTAATGCAATGCAATGGTTAAGGAATATCCAACAAATTGCATTATTTTTATGTCCAGTTTTTCTGTTTGGCTTTGCCAAAGAAATAGCTGAGCCAAATGCTATCAAGAATATAAAGTATATGATTTATTTGGGAGCACCTGCAGTGATCGGCATTTTTTTGATATTTACAAATCCTATTCATCATTGGATGAGGTCCAGTGTGACAACAGATACCATTTGGGGATTAACTGAAATTACCATAACGCCGACACCATTGGGGATTACTTTCATTGCCTATTTATTATTCTTAACTTTATTGGCGGTTTTTACTTTTATCAGAAATATGCATGACCTGCCATCACACCTCAGAAATAGTCATCTATTATCTTCTATTGCTATTTTAATTCCATTAGTCTCTTTATGTGTCTTGCCATTATTGTCTGTGAAAATTCCAGGTCAGGTTGCGCTATCATTTTCCTTGATGAGTGTCTTGCTTATTTTTATTTTCAAACGTTATGATTTTAATTCCATTTGGCCTGTTTCTCGTCATCAAATTTTAGAATCACTAGACGAAGGAATTATGTTATTTGGCCCTAATTATAACCTTTTAGAAATTAATCAAGCAGGCTATAAACTACTGAAACGGTGGATGTCATATCTTGATGAGGATATGATAATTGGGCAGAAAGTGGATCAATTATTTACGGATGAAAGGATTCTGAAAGGGGTTTATCAACATTTATCAACATCCTTTGAATGGAAGGTAGAATTAGCAGGAAAATATATTTATCTGCAGGTTAACATTGTTCCAATTGGATATTATGGTCGTGATATCATGCTTGTTGTGTTAACTGATATTACGGAGAAGAAATTAATAGAAAATCGGTTGTACACATTAGCTCACTATGATTCATTGACCAATATATGTAATCGGCATTCCTTTATTGAAAAATACAATGCAATGGCGGAACATAAAAAATTTCCTATTTCCTTTTTAATACTAGACATCGATCATTTTAAACAATTTAATGATCAGTATGGTCATATCGTTGGGGATCAGGTATTAAAGGAATTTGCCGTTGCTTTAACTGAATTTTTTAAACCTGCAAAAAATTACAGTATTGTTGGAAGGATCGGAGGAGAAGAGTTTGGCGTATTATTACATAAGGATGCTGCGCAGGCTGGTGAACAAGCAAATCTCTTTCAGCAAAATCTGACAGAACATTCAATTAGTATAAATGGGGAAAAGCAAGAGAAAATTACGGTCAGTATCGGATTAACCACAACTAATGAACCAATTAGTTTTGAACAAATGTATAAGGAAGCAGATAAAGCATTGTACCAAGCAAAAAGAGCCGGGAGAGATCGGGTGGAAATGATTAACGCTTAAGGAGGTTTTATTAATGGCAGATATTAGTCACATTATGGAATGGACATTTTATGATGAAGTGAGTGTGCCTAATGACATACACAATCTTCTTGTTGATGGTGAAATGGCCCATACTGCATATAAAACGGTTCGTGACATAGCAGTTATAACAAATAAACGGTTCATCATTGCAGATCGGCAAGGGATAACCGGAAAAAAGGTGGAAATATACACCATTCCATTTAAATCAATCGACATGTATTCAACAGAAAATGGTGGAAAATTAGATTTAAACGCTGAGATTGAATTGTGGACTAGATCTGGCCATTTTAAATTAAATCTTAATAAAAAAGTTGATATTCGAAAGTTAGACAAGATTATTGCCGAACATATCTTATAGTCACAAAAATGACTTTTTACGACACATTAAAGGAATGGTTAAGTCGTAATTTGCGGTTTCCCGGGCAATATTTACAGGCACCGAGTAATATTTCTTCGGTGCCCAATTCCATCACTTATTTATCATCGTACTAATCGTTGTAACATCCGAGTTAAAGTCTTACTTTAATTTATTTGCGATCATCTCTTTGTCTTCTTTAAATTTATGGTGTGTCTGGTTAATCAATTTTTCAAATAATCCGTTTAAGTTTTCCTCGAGTGATGCAATACCAACTCCAGTGATTCCACCTTTTACACATACTTTTTCTATTAACTCATTGAGAGTAAAATGGTTTTCCGATAATAGTTTTCCAAAGCCAATAAACATTTTTTCCATTAACTGTGTTGCCTGTTCTGTAGTAACTTCTGTTCGATTGGCAGCATCTTTGATATAGTTTTCTGCTAAAAAGGCAAAAAAGGCTGGTCCGCAAGAAACGATATCTGATGCAATCCTCATAATGTTTTCCTCAATTTCTACTGGTTCTGAAAATTGTTGGCATCTTTTAATAAATAATTCTTTCCTAAAAGAATCTAATCTACTACCAAACGTTAACAGTGTGACACCTGCTAGAGCATGGTTTGTAATACTAGGTACCATTCGAGCCACCTGACAATCAACTAACGACTCAATTTCTTCCACTGACATTGCACTTGTTATCGATACTAATAGTTGCTTTTCATCAAGAATTGGTTGGATTTCTCTTAACACGTCTATCATGTCTATTGGTTTTACACATAAAAAAATCGTATCGACATGTTCAATTAATTCAAAGATGTTTTCCTTTACATGAATCTGTGGATACTTCTTTTGGAGTGCATATGCTTTTTCTGCTGTACGATTAGAGACATAAAGACTTTCCTGATCAATGACGTTCGATTCAAGAAAGGCAGTTACTAAAACTGCGCCCATATTACCGGTTCCAATTATACCCCATTTCATTTCATCTCGCCTCCTGGATAATTTCTAACACTATCCTATGAACAACTTTACTATTCTATGATAAAGGAATGATAAACATGTCTTGGATATTTAAAAATTGGTATTTAGTTTTAGTAGTTGGAGCAGTTTTGCTTTGGTTATTAATTGATCCATCGATTGATGAAGAAGACGAGTTAACAGATCAAATGAAGGAGGAGCATAATGTTGAACTGCAGGAAGAAGAGGATCAAAGTGGTGCAACAGAATATAAAATTGATCTGAAAGGTGAAATAAAACGCCCTGGAGTATATCAAGTTAGTGAAAATGATCGTGTCGAAGATGTAATTCAATTAGCAGGTGGTTTTACTAACAAAGCAGATAAACAAATGATTAACCTTGCAGAACGAGTTTATGATGAAATGGTAATATATGTACCATCGACAGATGAAAATCTTGAAAAAACACAACAAGTCCTAGATACAGGCAGTGACGATCAAAAGATAAAAGTGAACATCGCATCGGTAGAAGAAATGCAAACTATCCCAGGAATAGGTGAAGTAAAAGCAAATGCAATTGTGGAATACAGAGATACTTATGGGCGTTTTGAAAAATTGGAGGACTTAACGAAAGTTTCCGGAATTGGTGATAAAACAGTCGAAAAACTAGAGGAATACGTTAGAATTCCATAATGTTATTGACGCTTTCTTATTGGACAAGTACACTTTTAATATGTGAGAAAAAGAAAGGGTGTTTTAAGTGGAAAGAATTTCTTGGCATCAATATTTCATGGCTCAAAGTCATTTGTTAGCATTACGTAGTACTTGTCAGCGTTTAATGGTAGGTGCGACCATTGTAAGGGACAAGCGTATTATTGCTGGCGGATATAATGGCAGTGTTTCTGGGAGTGTACATTGTATTGACGAAGGGTGCTATGTGATTGATGGACATTGTGTACGAACCATTCACGCAGAAATGAATGCTTTACTACAATGTGCTAAATTTGGTGCTTCTACAGAAAATGCGGAAATCTATGTAACACATTTTCCATGTTTGAATTGTTGTAAAGCAATTATTCAAAGCGGGATAAAAACCGTTTATTACGCTGAAGATTATAAGAATCATCCGTATGCAGTGGAATTATTTGAAGAAGCTGGAGTCCATGTTGAAAAAGTAGAATTAGATCAGCACTATATAGCATTGAAACCATAATGGCTTGGTAAGGTAAGGGAGGTGATGGTTGCTTGTATCAAAAATTACATTGGTTTGTTTTATTATATGCCATGAGCTTTGTACTGAAAGATGTGAGTGTTCAATGGTTTTTAATAATTTTAACTGTTATCATGATTTTTTTTATATACATCCATCGATTTTCTAAACTCTTTATTACCTCTCTAATCGCTTTTAGCCTTTTTTCTTTTTATCATATTCCTTCCTTAAATCTAGATGATCCCGAAGAAGTCTCAAGTGCCTATGTCCAAGGAAATATTCAATCTCAAGTAGAACAAAACAGTCAATTTCTTCGCTTTACCCTTCAAGCTTCTGATGATTCTCTTATCCAAGTATATTCTTTTCCTGAAACAGATTTTCGAGACAATTTATCCTCATTTCGCACCGGTGCTACTTGTGTCTTGTACGGCACTTTTCAGAATATTTCGTTTGCTCGTAATCCAGGGCAATTTTATTACAAAGAATACTTGGCTTCCCAAGGTATTGAGAAACAATTTGTGATCGAATCGTTAGACAAAAGTAAATGTGAAGGACAGTCATCCTGGCAAAAGATATATAATCTTCGTCAACAAGTATTAGCTCATATCGAGCATCATGTGAGTTCTTTTACATATGCTTGGTTCGCAGCTCTCTTATTTGGAGAGCGTGAACATTTAGAAGATGATGTAGTAAACGTATTTCAAAATTGGAATCTTAGCCATTTACTAGCTATCTCTGGTCTACATGTCGGCTTAATTCTGACTATCGTTTACTTTTTACTATTATTTGTCTTCCGGATCACGATTGAAAAAGCACAATTTTTAATCGCTTGTTTATTGTTCTTCTATCCCGCTATGGGAGGAGGATCACCTTCTGTTTGGCGTGCCAGTCTGTTAGCGATTGTTATCATTGCACTTTCTAAGTTACCAGTTCGATTTGCTATAACCGATATGTTGAGTATTGTTTTTATCATAATGGTGATATTGGATCCATTCATCATTTATTCGATAGCTTTTCAATTTAGTTTTATTGTAACGTTTGGGATCATATTATCAAGAAAATTATTAAATGTTGGTAATTTATGGGTAGTGCTTCGAATATCCCTAATAAGTATGCTTATTATCTTACCTATTCAGTTGTATCATTTTTACCAATTTCAACCATTGTCTGTCTTTGTAAATGTTATTGTCATTCCTTATTTTACAGTAGTAGTATTACCGATTTTATTTATAATACTACTTGCTTCATTTTTACCGGTCGTTTTAGTGATATTAGATTACATTTTTATACACATCCATACAGCGGTAATTGCCACTGTGACAGCAATTGATCATTGGATGCCGGCGCCTTGGTTGACGGGAGAATTCCCAATTAATTTATTTCTTCCTTTTTATACAGTTCTATGGTTATTTTTAAACTGTTTAGAAAAGAAACAATTGCGAAAATCGCTTCAATATGGTTCGTTATTAGTGATGCTACTAATCATGATAAATCTCAAGCCATACCTGGATCACCATGGGTATATTACGATGTTAGACATCGGTCAGGGAGATGCAATTATTGTAGAATTACCCTACAGAAAAGGAGTTTTTATATTGGATGCTGGTGGGAAGATGACAGCAGATTATTCCGAAATATCGTCTGAAACATTTGATCAGGTAATCGATCCATTTCTGAAATCTAAGGGAATTAATAAAATTGATGCGATTATATTGTCACATGCTGATCATGATCATATTGGCAGTGTACCATATATTCTAGCCGGCTATCCTGTTGACTATGTAATCACAAGTCCTTATTTTGATGAAAAGATAATCGAACAATATAACCGTATTGTGCCGGAAATTCAATTTGTTAATGTGAAGGCAGGGGATACGTTCGAACTGAACGAGCAACCATTTGAAGTTCATTATCCCATTCGAGAGCAAACAGATAAAAATGAAAACTCACTAGTGCTAAGTAGCATATTTGGTAAGGACAGATGGTTATTTACGGGTGATTTAGGAGAAGAGGGAGAAACAGCAATAGTAAATGCATATCCAGAATTAAAAGCAGATATATTAAAAGTTGCCCATCATGGCAGTAATACATCAAGTTCTACGCCTTTTTTAGAAGCGGTAGAAGCAAATGTAGCATTAATATCAGTTGGTGAAAATAATCGTTACGGTCATCCACATCAAGAAGTATTAGATAATTTAGAAAAATTTAATATAAAAGTGATGAGAACCGACCAATCTGGTGCCTTAATCTATAAATTCTCGGAAGAAAGAGGAACAGTTTTTCCTTATTTACCATAATATACAGTAGCAAAGAAAAAACGAGACTAAAAAGTTAGCCTCGTTCCTTTTATGAACCGATTGCATCGAAAATAACTCCAATAAAGAAAATAATCATAAAGAATACAAATGAGAAAACAAACCCAAATCCAGCATCAAAAATGTCATGTCGTTTAGACTGAACATCCTTTTCAAATTCATTCATTGTTATTACCTCCTTAAAATATCAAGTAGAAGTGAATTGCCATACTCCTGTCTGAATGTAACATCAATGATTATCTGTTAGCATTACTTAAATTTTTTCATCCATATCTCAGGATTCCCTAACTTAGCAAGAGTTAACACCTATATATTTTGGGGTATCAGGTCAATCTATATATAAGAAAATATCGCAGCTTGATTAGATACCTAGGGCTAATGAAGTTGCGTTGATATAGATTGCAGAGGGAAGGATGAAAATGCCTCCCTCTTTTTTATTAATATGTATGATATAGGTTTTTACATTCACACTTCTTTTCAACAGTTAAATCTTATTATACAATAAAACATATTCCGTTTTTTTTCAACTTTTTATCGTGTTTGACACAATTTTTTTAGAAATAAGTTACATATTTTGGAGATGAGTGAATGAGTTATTTGACATGTATCGAAGAAATGAAGAAAGGAAAAATCGCTCCTGTTTATTATTTTCATGGAACTGAAACCTATATGATTGAAGCGTTAAAGCAGGCGTTAATTTCAAATGGTGTGGAACAAGAGGAACAGGACACGAATTTATCTATATATGACCTGGAAGAAATTTCGATTCAGGAAGTAGTGACAGATGCAGAAACATTCCCTTTCCTAGGGGAAAGAAAAATAATCATTGCTACAAATGCAGATTTTTTAAAGGCAAAACCGGCTAAATCAGAAATCGAGCATCAGCCTGAAGTATTAATTGATTATATACAAAATCCTGCACCATATTCTGTTTTAGTAATAATCGCCCCTTATGAGAAGGTGGACGAGCGGAAAAAGGTTGTTAAACAACTTAAGAAAGCCGCCAAAACTGTTGCGTGCGATCCGTTAAAGGAATGGAATATACAAGAGGTGATCGGCACCATTGCAAAAGAGCATGGTGTATCCATATCTGACGAAGTGATGACATATTTTGTTAACGAAATTGGAACTAACTTGATGATTATCCATTCTGAAATGGAAAAGATTGCCTTATATGTAGGAGAAGGAAATGCAATCAGACTAGAAGATGCGGAATTATTATTATCGAGTCAAGAGAACAGTTCAGCCTTGAAATTAATGGATGCTATCATGGCAAACGATTTGGCGAAAGCTATTGATATCACGAAAGATTTAGAAAAGATGAACGAGGATCCAATTGCATTGGTTGCACTTGTGGCGTCACAATTCAGGACGTTGCTGCATGTGAAAATATTGAAGCAAAAAGGCTATACGCAACAGCAAATGGCAAGTCAACTCAAAATTCATCCATATGTTGCGAAGTTATCGATTCAGCGCCAAAGTAAATTTCAGACTAAAGAATTGAAAGAAGCGATTGACCTCCTAACCGAAACGGATGCCCAAATAAAATCCGGTCAAATGGATAAATCACTAGCCTTTGAATTGTTACTATACCGTTTAATTTCCAAAAGGAAGATTGTATCTTAAGAAGGTTGTTGATTCCAAGAAAAACAAACTACGAAGTAATGAAACAGGTCTTCCTTCCGGGGATATCCCTTTCTCTTCCATGGATATCTCCTTCCCTTCCCTGGATATAGTCGTTTATCCCCGGAAGGGAAGACTTTTTCTCCGGAACAGAACGGCGCTTCCGGGGATATCTCTTTTCTATATTTACGTTACTTCACTTCACATTTTATGGATAGTGTACTCAATCTTTTCTGATAAAAAAACCACAACAGTTTGCTCTGTTGTGGTTTTTTATTATGCGCTTAGTCCGTTTACTTTCTGTGCTAAGCGAGATTTTTGACGGTTACCTTTGTTTTGGTGGATAAGTCCTTTTTGTACGGCTTTGTCAATTTTCTTCACTGCAGTTGCAAGTGCAGCCTTTGCATTTTCAACATCATTGCTTGCTACTAATGCTTCCACTTTCTTAATATGTGAACGCATATCTGCTTTAACGGTTTGATTTTGTTGACGGTGATCATCATTCACACGAACACGTTTAATTGCTGATTTAATATTAGCCAATGTCTTCACCTCCATCTTGCTTCTTACCCTATCTTAAGTTAGGTCAAATGATATTCTACCAAAGCTTTAACAAGTTTTCAATAAAAATTGTTGTTACAAAGGAATATTCCTCCGTGTATCTTTTCGAACTACTCGGTAAAACTATACAAAAATCCATGAGGAGGTTTGTTTGTGAAAGATCAATCATTCGAAGTAAGAACAGATCTAGCGGTAGAAGCAAAAGATATGTATGTTGAGAAAGAAGAAAAAAAAGAACAACAAATACCAGGAGTAACCATAAGCGAGAAGAAAATTGGAAATATAGAAGTAACAAACGTTGAAGTCGACGGGAAAGGTGCAGATGCGATAGGGAAGAATCCAGGTTCCTACCATACGATTTATTCTAATGCAATAAAACAACAAGATACAAAATCCCAAGAAGAAACAGCAAAAGTAGTAACGAAACAATTACTTGAATTAATGGATAAAAATGATGTTGCAAAAGATGCTTCCGGATTAATCGTAGGTTTAGGAAATCGTAACGTAACACCTGATGCATTAGGTCCGCTGGCAATGGATAAAGTACTTGTCACGAATCATTTATTTGTTCACGAACCGCAATATGTACAAGATGGCTATCGTAAAGTAGCGACTATTAGCCCAGGCGTAATGGGAGTTACCGGCATTGAAACGAGCGATATTATTAAAGGTGTCATCGAGAAATATAAACCGGGCTTTGTTATTGCTATCGATGCTCTTGCATCTCGTTCTATTAAGAGAGTGAATGCAACGATACAATTATCAGATTCAGGTATCCACCCTGGATCAGGAGTTGGCAATAAACGAAAAGAGTTAAGTAAAAAGACGTTAGGTGTACCTGTCTTTGCTATTGGTGTGCCAACTGTAGTTGATGCGGTTACCATTACAAGCGATGCCATTGATTATGTGTTAAAACATATTGGTAAAGAGTGGCGAGAAAAAGACAAACCTTCTAAATCGCTGACTCCAGCAGGATTAAATTTTGGTGAGCGCTCTCTATCTGATGAAGACTTACCTCCTATAGAAAAAAGAGAAAAAATATTTGGCATGATTGGTGCACTAGATGAACAAGAGAAGCGTTCATTAATGCAAGAAGTGCTGACTCCTCTAGGACATAATTTAATGGTAACTCCTAAGGAAATAGATGGATATATAAAGGATATGGCTCATCTATTGGCAGAAGCATTGAATGCAGCAATGCATGAAAATGTTAATGTTAAAAATTTTGCTAATTATACAAGGTAAAATTAGGTTCTACTTTCTATCGAATCATCATAGTATCTACTAGATGTGATAGAGGAGATAGAAAGGAGACCGAGTATGCGCCGTCCTAACCGAACACAAAAAAAACGGTTGTTTTTATTTTCAAAACATAAATTATTAATCATTATATCGGGATTTGTTGCCGCATTTTTTGCGATGTTTATTTTAGTAGGTATGTTAACAAGTATTGATCCGAATTATCGCGTTGCTTCTAACACAGTTAAGAAATGGACGAACAATGTAACGGAAGTCCATTTCTTATCTTTAATGATGATGGAAAATCGCATCTTTAAAGAAGCTCTTCCAGAAGACCAAACACCGATTGATATGTGGAAAGTAGTGTTTGAATTAGGGACGAATGTCAGAATGCATGATGTCAGAAGTTTATTAGGAAGAGAACTTCCTGGATTTGAAATGTACGATCGGGAAATCTTAATTGCAGGTGAAGGAACCGATTATACGAACTTAACGGTAGAATCAACACCGCCACTAGATATCGTTTTAGAGGAAAGAGAAGCGACAACACCTGAGGAAAAAGATGAGGAAAAACCTGTTGAGGAACAAGAAAAAACAACAGGTGACAAGGATGTTGTTTATATCTATAACACACATAATCGTGAATCGTTTTTACCTTATTTGCCTGATACAGATGAGCCCAATGATGCCTTTCATCATGAAGTGAATATCACTAAAGTCAGTGAACAGCTTGCAAAAGATTTAAAGCGTCATGGTATAGGTGCAGAAGTGGATGAGACCGATATTGGTGCTATTTTAAATGAAAAAGGATGGGATTATTCTTCGGATTCTTATACAGCTTCTAAAGAAGTAGTCGAAGCAGCGCTAACTGACAATAGAGAAGTTAACTTTGTGTTTGATTTGCACCGTGATAGTATCCGTAAAGATTTAACAACCATTGAGATTGACGGAAAATCTTATGCCAAGATTATGTTTGTAATAGGTGGAGATAATCCAAATTATGAAAAGAATTATGCTTTAGCAGAGAAACTACATGCTTTATTGGATGAAAAATATTATGGCTTAAGTCGAGGGGTAGAGATGTATGGTGGTGCAGGCAGAAATGGTGTTTATAATCAAGATGTCTCTGAAAATGCTTTGACGATAGAAGTTGGCGGGGTCGATAACACAATGGAAGAGTTGTATAACACCACAGAAGTTTTTGCAGAAATATTCAGTGAATATTATTGGGATGCAGAAAGTGTTTCGGGATCGAATGAGGAGGATGAATAAGGTGAAGTACTTCTTTTATCTATTGTTGTTGACACTAGTTTTTTCGTTAGGGATGTACATTGGTATTGATCGGTCAGAAGGTCGTGAAGCAGTCAGTTATCCTCAAGAAGAGGTGATTAATGAACCTGTAGAAGAGGAGGAGGTTGAGGTAGTAGATAGAGATAAAATTATTGAAGAAGTAGAAAGAGACGTACAGGTAAATGAGAAAGCTGAACCTACCTTTTTACACTCGGCAGCTGGAGAAGGGGAAAAAATCGTCAAAGTTATTTTCGATCAAATTGTCGATGTTACCTACACAGTAGTGGATGGCATTTTTTAATGGGTCTAACAACTGAACTGTTCAAATGATAAATAGCGGAACTTATCATGGTGTTAGCGTCTGTTATTCCCGATTTAGATCCTTGTGTTACTTGAGGGTATTACAGATGAATAGCTCCATGATAAATTCTTATCGGATATTTCTGTTGAACATCCACGTTTTCACTGCTATAATCAATGCTAGTATTGTGGTCGAACATAGGAGTTGAATGACATTGACGAACATTAGAAATCAAAGCAAAGTACGTAATTTTTCCATAATTGCACATATTGATCACGGAAAATCAACGTTAGCTGACAGAATCTTGGAAAAAACAAAAGCATTGACGTCTCGTGAGATGAAAGAACAATTTTTAGATGCGATGGATTTAGAACGTGAACGCGGAATTACCATTAAACTAAATGCTGTTCAATTGAAATATGATCGCGGTGGTGGGGATGAATACCTTTTTCACTTGATTGATACACCAGGGCATGTCGATTTTACATATGAAGTATCAAGAAGCCTTGCAGCTTGTGAAGGTGCGATATTAGTGGTGGATGCTGCACAAGGCATTGAAGCACAAACATTGGCGAATGTTTACTTAGCACTAGATAACGATTTGGAAATAATCCCGGTTATTAATAAAATTGATTTGCCAAGTGCTGATCCTGAACGTGTAAAACAAGAAATTACAGATGTGATTGGGATTGATGGTGATGAAGCTATTCTAGCTAGTGCGAAGTCAGGTATAGGTATCGATGAAATACTTGACCAAATTGTCGAAAAAATTCCTGCCCCAGAAGGTAATCCTGATGAGCCACTAAAAGCACTAATATTTGATTCTTTATATGATCCATATCGAGGTGTTATTGCATATATTTGTGTGAAAGAAGGATCAGTTAAAGTAGGAGATAAAATTAAGATGATGGCAACGGGTAAAGAATTTGAGGTCAATGAAGTTGGAGTATTTAATCCGAAGCCAGTCCAACAAGATCAACTAACAGTAGGAGATGTAGGGTACTTAACCGCATCAATTAAAAATGTAGGAGATTCTCGTGTTGGGGATACGATTACATTGGCAAACAATCCAGCACCTGAGCCATTACCAGGTTATCGTCGACTAAATCCAATGGTATTCTGTGGTCTTTACCCGGTTGATGCAGATAAATATAATGATTTACGAGAAGCTCTTGAACGTTTGGAGTTAAATGACTCTTCCTTGCAATATGAAGCAGAGACTTCGCAAGCATTAGGTTTTGGATTCCGTTGTGGCTTCTTAGGACTACTACATATGGAAATTATCCAAGAACGTATTGAGCGTGAGTTTGGTATAGATTTAATTACAACAGCTCCAAGTGTTATTTATAAGGTTGTAAAGACTGACGGGGAAGAAGTTGATATTGATAATCCTTCATTTATGCCGGATAATCAATCGGTACAAGAAGTTCAAGAACCATATGTTCGAGCGACGATTATGGTACCTAACGACTTTGTCGGACCAGTGATGGAAATCTGCCAGAAAAAACGTGGTGAATTTCAGGATATGCAATACTTAGATGATAATCGTGTCAATGTTGTCTATGAAATTCCATTGTCTGAGATTGTCTATGACTTTTTTGATCAATTAAAGTCACAGACGAAAGGGTATGCATCATTTGATTATGAAATGGTAGGGTATAAAGTATCAGACTTGGTGAAAATGGATATTTTACTAAATGGTGATACTATCGATGCGTTGTCTTTTATTGTACATCGTGATTTTGCTTTTGAACGTGGCAAGCAAATCGCTGATAAATTAAAGACGTTAATACCTAGGCAACAGTTCGAGGTCCCGATCCAAGCGGCAATTGGTAATAAGATAGTCGCAAGAACAAATATTAAGGCAATGCGTAAAAACGTGTTAAGTAAATGTTACGGTGGGGATATATCCCGTAAGCGGAAGCTTCTAGAGAAACAAAAAGAAGGTAAGAAACGAATGAAAATGGTTGGTTCTGTCGAAGTTCCTCAGGAAGCCTTTATGGCCGTACTTAAAATGGATGATGATTAGACAAATGTTAAACCCTTGTCAATTGGCAAGGGTTTTTACCGTACGTGGAAGGGGGAGAAAGCATGGTATCGTCTGTATATATTCACATTCCGTTTTGCGAAAAGATTTGCCATTATTGTGATTTTACCAAGTTCTTTTACGAAGAAAAGATGGCAGATGATTATTTAATTGCATTAGAGAATGAGATAAAAACGAATATACAAGAATCAAAAAAGAAAATGAAAACTATTTTTGTTGGTGGAGGAACACCAACGGCATTGAATAACCGTCAATTAACGAAATTGGTGAAAATGATTGATTTTTATTTTGATGTTGCCAGTGTAGAAGAATATTCATTTGAAGCAAATCCTGGTGATTTAACGGAAGATAAAATACGTATTTTAAAAGACCATGGAGTTAATCGGATTTCGATGGGTGTCCAAGTGTTTGATGACGAGATGTTGGAACAGTTAGGGAGACTGCACCGTGTGAAAGATGTTTATCAGAATGTGAATGACTTGATAAAGGTAGGCATCGACAATATTAGTATCGATTTAATGTATAGTCTGCCAAACCAGACGATAGAACATTTTGAGAAAACGTTGGATGAGGCACTACAGTTTGATCTGCCTCATTACTCTGCTTATTCATTACAGATTGAGCCGAAAACCATCTTTTATCAGCGATATAAGAAGGGAACGCTAACTAAACCTCCAGAAGAAATAGAAGCGGATATGTATGAGTTACTGCGTAGAGAAATGAGGAATAAGGGGATCAAGCAATATGAAATCAGTAACTTTGCCAAACCTGGTTTTGAGAGCAAACATAATTTAACTTATTGGAACAATGATTACTATTATGGATTTGGTGCTGGTTCACACGGGTATTTACCAGGTGAAAGGATTATTAATATCCGTCCATTTCCGACATATGTGGAGGCAGCTAATGAAACAGGAAAACCAGTTCTTCATGTAGAAAAAATCGGGAAAAAGGAACAAATCGAAGAGGAGATGTTCCTAGGTTTAAGGAAAAGTGAAGGAGTATCGATTCCAAAATTCGAGGAAAAATACCAAGTAAATATAGAAGAAGTGTATGGTAATGAATTAGCTCAGCTTGAGGAAAAAGGATGGATTAATCGTAATACTACGTTTATTAAATTAACCGAAGAAGGAAAGCCATTTGGTAATGAGGTATTCCAATCCTTTTTATTGGACAGAGATATTTATTAGAGGTCAAATTAAATATGAGTTTCCTGATTGACATTTTTAGTGGTATTTGATAATTTATTATTAGATTTAGCACTCAAGGTTTCAGAGTGCTAACAGAGGTGATCATCGATGCTTACAGAGAGACAGATACAAGTTTTGCAGGTTATTATTGATGAGTTCATCCAGACGGCACAACCGATTGGATCAAGGGCTATCGCAAAGAAGGAAGACATTTCCTTTAGTCCTGCCACGATTCGAAATGAAATGGCAGACTTAGAGGAGTTAGGTTTTATTGAAAAGACCCATACTTCCTCTGGACGTGTACCATCCGAGAAAGGATACCGTTTTTATGTAGATAACTTAATGTCACCATTTCGTTTATCGAATCAGGATATGGGTATGATACAACGTACATTTGAACGGGAAATGATCGAATTCGAAAAGGTTGTACAAAAATCAGCACGTGTTTTATCAGATTTAACGAATTATACTTCGATCATTTTAGGGCCGGAAGTTTTTGAAACAACATTAAAGCAAATCCAAATTATCAGTTTATCTGAACATACAGCAGTTGCCATATTGGTCACTAATACAGGACATGTGGAACATCGCTATTTCAATGTACCAACAACAATGCAAACTGTAGATTTAGAGAAACTGGTGAATATTTTAAATGATCGCTTGGTTGGTGTGCCGATTGTACATCTGCAACAGAAGCTGTATGGCGAAGTAGCCCAAATGTTGCAACGTTATAGTTCCGATTTTGAAGCAACTTATGCCTATTTGAAAGAAGCCTTATTAGAGAAACAACCTGTAAAACTTTACATGGATGGAAAAACCAATATCATGTTACAGCCAGAATTCCATGACATTGACAAGATTCAATCTCTTTATTCCGTGATGGAAAAAGAAGATCAAATTGCGCATCTGCTCAGAACGTCTGGTAAAGGAATTAAAGTGTCGATTGGACAGGAAAATGAATTGGCTGCAATGCAGGACTGTAGCCTGATTACCGCAACATACTCGTTAGGTGATGAACAGCTCGGAACGATTGCGTTGCTTGGACCGACAAGAATGGAATATTCAAGAGTTGTATCCATATTGAATGTTTTATCAAGCAGATTAAGCCAAAAATTCAATTCGTGGTACTAATACGAGAAGGGTATGGTGCAATCCCGTACTCTTTTCTCGTGTGTGTATAAAATTTGATTATTTAGTAAAAATGTGTTTTGCTATACAATGGCTTTATTTTAGGAGGTGACAGGGATGGAAGAAAAAGACGTACAACAACAAGAACAAGAAGATGTGAAAGAAGAAGTAGTTGAAGATGCTGAACAAGAGCTTGTCACAGAAGAGGAATCAGCAGAATCTGAAGAAGTAACAGTAAGTAATGAAGAATTTGAAAAATTGCAACAAGAGAAAAATGAGTTGCAAGAGCGACTTCTTCGTGTGCAAGCAGAATATGATAACTTTAGAAAACGGACCAAGAAAGAAAAAGAAGCAGACTTAAAATACAAATCACAATCGGTAGTAACTGAACTATTACCGGTTTTAGATAATTTCGAGCGAGCACTTCAAGTAGAAATTGAAGATAAAGCAGCAAAAGGTGTTGTCGAAGGTCTAGAAATGGTCTACCGACAATTGAAGACAGTATTGGAAAACGAAGGTGTAACGGAGATTGAAACAGATGGTCAAACTTTTGATCCGAATATACACCAAGCAGTAATGCAAGTAGAAGAAGAAGGTTATGCATCAAACCAAATTGTTGAGACGATGCAAAAAGGGTACCAATTAAAGGACCGCGTAATCAGACCAGCAATGGTGAAAGTTAATCAGTAATTACATACGTTGTGAAGGAGGATGTTGAAAATGGGAAAAATTATTGGTATTGACTTAGGTACAACTAACTCATGTGTAGCTGTAATGGAAGGTGGCGAATCAAAGGTTATTCCAAACCCTGAAGGTAACCGTACAACCCCTTCTGTTGTTTCATTCAAAAATGGAGAACGTCAAATTGGGGAAGTAGCAAAGCGTCAAGCTATTACCAACCCAAACACAATTCAATCGATTAAACGTCATATGGGGACAGATTATAAAGTAGAGATTGAAGGGAAAGAATATACACCTCAAGAAATTTCTGCAATTATTTTACAACATTTAAAATCATATGCAGAAGATTATTTAGGTGATACAGTAGACAAAGCAGTTATCACTGTTCCAGCTTACTTTAATGATGCTGAGCGTCAAGCAACAAAAGATGCTGGTAAAATCGCCGGCCTTGAAGTAGAACGTATTATTAACGAGCCTACTGCAGCGGCCTTAGCGTATGGTATTGATAAAGCTGAAGAAGATCAAACAGTACTTGTATATGACCTTGGTGGTGGTACTTTTGATGTGTCTATCTTAGACATTGGCGAAGGTACATTTGAAGTAGTTTCCACAGCCGGAGATAACCGTCTTGGTGGGGATGACTTTGACCAAGTATTAATTGACCACATGGTAGAAGAGTTCAAGAAAGAAAATGGTATAGATCTTTCACAAGATAAAATGGCACTTCAACGTTTGAAAGACGCTGCCGAAAAAGCAAAGAAAGATCTTTCAGGTGTAGCTCAAACACAAGTATCACTTCCATTTATTACAGCTGGAGATGCTGGTCCGTTACACTTAGAAATGAACATTACTCGCGCGAAGTTCGACGAGCTGTCTGCAGGACTTGTGGAAAAAACAATGGGGCCAACTCGTCAAGCATTAAAAGATGCTGATCTTACTGCAAGTGAAATTGATAAAGTATTGCTTGTTGGTGGTTCAACACGTATTCCAGCAGTACAAGAAGCGATTAAAAAAGAGATTGGCAAGGACCCATCTAAAGGTGTAAATCCTGATGAAGTTGTAGCACTTGGAGCGGCTATCCAAGGTGGGGTATTACAAGGCGACGTAAAAGACGTGGTATTACTCGACGTTACTCCATTATCACTAGGTATCGAAACAATGGGTGGTGTAACAACAAAACTTATCGAACGTAATACAACGATCCCAACAAGTGCACAACAAGTATTCTCAACTGCAGCGGATAATCAAACAGCTGTTGATATTCATGTATTACAAGGTGAACGTGAAATGGCACAAGATAACAAGACACTTGGTCGTTTCCAATTAACTGATATTCCACCAGCACCACGTGGAGTACCTCAAATCGAAGTATCATTCGACATTGATGCCAATGGTATCGTAAATGTTCGTGCTAAAGATTTAGGTACAAATAAAGAGCAGTCTATTACGATTAAATCTTCTTCGGGACTTTCTGATGAAGAAGTTGAAAAAATGGTACAGGAAGCAGAAGAAAATGCTGAAGAAGATAAAAAGCGTCGTGAAGAAATAGAATTGCGTAATGAAGCAGATCAATTGGTTTTCCAAACGGATAAAACGTTAAAAGATCTTGGCGACAATGTTTCTGACGAAGAAAAACAAAAAGCAGAAACAGCAAAAGATGAACTGAAAAAGGCATTAGAGGACAATGATCAGGAACAAATTAAAGCGAAAAAAGAAGCTCTAGAACAAGAAGTTCAAGCTCTTTCCATGAAGCTTTATGAGCAAGCACAACAACAAGCACAGGCTAACGGCGATGCAGCAGGTGCAGAAGAACAACAAGCAGACGATGTAGTAGATGCAGACTATGAAGAAATGGACGATGAAGATAAAAAATAAAAATAGATTTTAGATCTATGTTTGGAAAGTCAAAGTCAGTAATACATGGCTTTGGCTTTTTCCATGACATAGTCAATTCTTCAATTTTTATTCAAATTAGTGTACAACTGACGCTGCTTCATGATGCTTAGCGTCTAACAAGTATTGTTTGCTTATCTTTATCAATCAATGTTATGATAGTGTTTATGCAATAAACGAGCGGGAGTGTGATCAGTCAGTGAGTAAACGAGATTATTATGAAGTGCTTGGTGTATCCAAGGATGCTTCAAAAGAAGAAATAAAAAAAGCGTACCGTAAACTTGCAAGAAAATATCACCCAGACGTTAATCAAGAAGAAGGCACAGATCAGAAATTCAAGGAAGTAAAAGAAGCTTATGAAGTATTAGGTAATGAACAAAAAAGAGCTCAATACGACCAATTTGGTCATGCCGGTCCACAAAGTCAGGGTGGCTTTGGTGGTTTCGGAGGCGCGGAAGACTTCGGTGGCTTCGGAGATATCTTTGATATGTTCTTTGGTGGTGGTGGTCGCAGAAGAGATCCGAATGCCCCTCGCCAAGGAAACGACCTACAATATTCGATGACATTAGACTTTGAAGATGCCATTTTTGGAAAAGAGACAGATATCCACATCCCTAAAGAGGAAGACTGTACAACATGTAATGGTTCAGGGGCAAAGCCTGGCACTACCCCAGAAACTTGTAGTCATTGTAATGGTAGCGGTCAGTTAAATGTTGAGCAAAATACGCCTTTTGGTAGAGTTGTTAATAGACGTGTATGTCACCATTGTCAAGGTAGCGGTAAAATGATCAAAGATAAATGTACAACGTGTGGTGGCCAAGGTAAGGTCAAGACTCGCAAGAAAATTCATCTTAGTATTCCAGCAGGTATTGATGATGGACAGCAAATTCGCGTTGCAGGTCAAGGTGAACCTGGTGTGAACGGTGGGCCAGCTGGGGATTTATATGTTATTATTCAAGTAAAAGAACATGAATTCTATCAACGTGAAGGCGATCATATTTTCTGTGAAATGCCTATAACCTTTGCACAAGCTGCACTTGGAGATGAAATTGAGGTTCCAACCTTACATGGTAAAGTGAAACTTAAGGTTCCAGCTGGTACACAAACTGGTAAAACATTCCGCTTAAAAGGAAAAGGTGCTCCAAATGTTAGAGGATATGGCCATGGTGATCAGCATATTAAAATCCGTGTGATTACACCAACGAACTTAAGTGACCGTCAGAAGGAATTATTAAGGGAATTCAATGAAATTAGTGGAAACCAACCGACCGATGAACATGAAAATTCGTTCTTTCAACGCGTAAAGCGTGCTTTTAAGGGAGAATAAGCAATCCTTGATGAAAATTATTATAAAGTGAGTTGATCTGTGTGAAGTGGACAGAGCTGTGTATCTATACGACAAATGAAGCAATTGAACCGATCTCCAACATTATTCATGAAGCAGGTGCCAGTGGTGTTGTCATAGAAGACCGTCAGGATTTAGAGAAGGAACGTGAAAGCATTTATGGTGAGATATATGATCTGAATCCTGATGATTACCCTGAAGAAGGGGTTCGTTTAAAAGCATATCTTCCTGTTAATAGTTTCTTAGGTGAAACGGTATCTGAGATTAAGCAAGCGATTAATAATTTGCTTCTATATGATATAGATATTGGTTTAAACAAGATTACACTTAGTGAAGTAAATGAAGAAGAATGGGCAACTGCTTGGAAAAAGTATTATAAACCAGCGAAAATTTCAGAACGGGTAACGATAACACCGACTTGGGAAGATTATCAGCCTGTCTCCACAGATGAACTCATCATAGAGTTAGATCCAGGGATGGCGTTTGGTACAGGTACCCACCCGACAACTGTACTAAGTATTCAAGCACTTGAGAGATTCATTAAAGAGGGGGACACTGTCCTTGATGTAGGATGTGGTTCAGGTGTGTTAAGTGTTGCCTCCGTATTATTAGGTGCAGAACAGGTTTTTGCCTACGACTTAGACGAAGTAGCTATTCAAAGCACCAAGTTAAACGTCAAAGTAAATAAAGTGGATAGCAAAGTCAAAGTAAAGCAGAATAATTTACTAGAAAATGTTAAGGAAGCAGCGGATATCATCGTAGCAAATATCTTGGCTGAAATCATTTTGCGTTTTGAAAATGATGCTTTTGAACGATTGAAACCAGGCGGAGTTTTTATTACTTCTGGCATTATTCAAAAGAAAAAGCAGGATGTTAAGGAAGGTTTAGTAAAAGCTGGATTTAACATTTTAGAAATCAATCAGATGGAAGATTGGATTTCAATTATTGCCCAAAAGCCTGAAGAAAGTAGGTAAAGGGATGCAACGTTATTTTATAGAAAAAGATAACTGGCAGGAAGACAAAATACAAATTGTGGCTGACGATTATCATCATGTTGTTCATGTTATGCGGATGGAAGAAGGAGATACATTGATCGCCAACCGTTATGACGGACAATCAGCCATATGTCGTATCAACGTAATTCATGAAACAGTGGTGGAAGCTACTGTTGAAGAGTGGCTTCAGGAAGAATCGGAGTCACCAATTGACATTACGATTGTACAAGGATTGCCTAAAGGGGATAAATGGGAATTAATTCTCCAGAAAGGGACTGAACTTGGGGCTACACATTTCATTCCTTTTCAAGCAGACCGTTCTGTCGTAAAATGGGATCACAAAAAACTGAAGAAAAAACTACCTAGATGGCAAAAAATTGTGAAAGAAGCGAGTGAACAATCACACCGCTCAAAAATCCCTAAAGTGGAATCGGTTGTAACATTCAAAGAATTAAAGGACATAAGTGCGTCTTATGATTGGAAATTCTTTGCTTACGAAGAGGCGACACGTGATTACAAATCATTCAAATTACATAACTACTTTTCACAAATAGAAGAGGGTCAATCCATTATAATATGCATCGGTCCAGAGGGTGGATTTAGTGAAGATGAAGCATATAGATTAAAGGATGTAGGTTTTCAGGCAATACGTCTTGGACCACGAATTTTACGAACAGAAACAGCACCTTTATACGTACTTGCAAATTTATCTTACTACTTTGAAGAAATGAGGTGAAGGAATGCCTACAGTAGCATTTCATACATTAGGCTGTAAAGTAAACCATTATGAAACAGAAGGTATATGGCAGAAATTCAAAAATGAAGGTTATGAGCGAGTAGATTTCGATCATCATGCTGATGTTTATGTTATCAATACGTGTACGGTTACCAATACAGGGGATAAAAAAAGCCGACAAGTTATTCGTCGTGCCATTCGTAGCAATCCGGAAGCAGTAGTTTGTGTAACAGGTTGCTATGCTCAAACCTCGCCAGGAGAGATTATGGAGATTCCAGGCGTTGATATAGTTGTAGGTACACAAGATCGCGGTAAGATGATTCAATATATTGAAGAACATCAAGAGCACCGCCAACCAATCAATGGTGTATCCAATATTATGAAAAATCGTGTTTTTGAAGAAATGGATGTGCCTCAATTCTCAGATCGGACACGTGCGTCACTAAAAATCCAAGAAGGATGTAATAACTTCTGTACGTTCTGTATTATCCCATGGTCTCGTGGACTATTACGCTCTAGAGAACCAGAGAATGTACTGAATCAAGCACGTCAACTGGTAGATGCGGGTTATAAAGAAATTGTTCTAACAGGTATTCATACAGCTGGATATGGAGAAGACATGAAGGATTATAACTTTGCACAGCTATTACGTGACTTAGAATCCAAAGTAGACGGTTTAAAACGAATCCGTATTTCGTCAATTGAAGCGAGTCAAATTACGGACGAAGTGATCGAGGCTTTGGATGAGTCTAAAAAAGTAGTACCACATCTTCATATTCCATTACAATCAGGTTCAGATACTGTGTTGGAAAGAATGCGTCGTAAATATACAACAGACTTCTATAAAAAACGTGTAGCCAGAATACAAAAGGCCTTACCGCATTTAGCGATAACATCAGATGTAATAGTCGGATTTCCTGGTGAAACAGAGAAAGAATTTGAGGAGACAATGAATTTTGTCAAAGAAATTGGTTACTCTGAATTACACGTGTTCCCTTTCTCTAGAAGAACTGGTACGCCTGCAGCACGGATGGACAACCAAGTAGATGATGAAGTGAAAAATCGTCGCGTTCAAGCTTTAATTGACCAATCAAATGAACAAGCATTAGCATATGCAAAAAATTATGAAAATGAAGTGGTCGAGGTTATTCCAGAGGAAACATTTGATGCTGATCAACCCAATATGTTGGTAGGTTATTCGGATAACTATTTAAAAGTAAAATTCGAAGGAACGAAAGATATGATCGGTGAGATTGTTCGCGTGAAAGTAACAAAGGCTGGTTATCCGTATAACGAAGGTCAATTTGTCCGAGTAATGGATGACGCCGCATTATCTGTTTAAACCAAAGAGGCTGGGACAAAAGAATAATTAGATAGGAAAAATCCGAACATTAAAGTCTGAGTACACATACCGCTTCGGCAAAATACTTCGCTTTCCGTAGGCGATCTTTAGCTAACTGTGTGAAGAAAAACACTTCACACAGAGGATCTTCGGCATGCGCTCCTCATGAGGATTCTGCGTATTTTGCCTACGCTTAGTTCAGATTGTTCGGATTCTCATTCTACCTATTTAGTTATGTCTCAGCCTCTTTTCTAGTAGGACAAGAAAGTATAAAATTTTGCGCAGATGTCTAGCTCCGAGCGCCCAAAAACTAGGCGACTTCACGAATCGCCCTCCGATAAGTCATCATTGGTTCGCTTTTCTCAGTGATTCCTTTATCTTAGTTGATTAGCTCTAGCTGCTACGTTTGCGGGTGCTGCGCTTTTCTTATTATAAAAGCAACCGTGTAATTTCATGCTAGCGTTGTAGTTGAAGGGCAAGTCCCACGGAAAGGGAGTGAACAGCCGGAGTGATGGTCAACGAGTCGACATATTTCATAATGGCTACTAGAGAAATCGCAGGTCTAGTTAGCATTTAGTAATAAGCATTGGGCAAGGTTTGCCGGTTTTTCTTATTAAAACGGTTGACCTATTTTTACTGGTATATTATAATTGCAAAGAGACATATGTATCTATACATATGTTTGATTAATTTTGTTGATGCTTCGGAGGGAGGGAAATTAGCATGTCTAACACAACTCGCGTTCGTAAAAACGAGTCACTTGAAGATGCTCTTCGTCGCTTTAAACGTAGTGTATCAAAATCTGGTACATTATCTGAATATCGTAAGCGTGAATTTTATGAAAAACCTAGTGTTCGCCGTAAGAAAAAATCGGAGGCAGCTAGAAAGCGTAAATTTTAAAGAGGGTGTAATGAAATAATGGCAATCGTTGAACTTTTGAACCAGGATATGAAGCAGGCGATGAAGGATAAAGATAAAGTTAAATTAGGTGTAATTAGAATGGTCAAAGCATCGATGCAAAATGAAGCCATTAAATTACAGAAAGATGCATTGTCTGAAGAAGAAGAATTAACGGTTTTAGCGAGAGAGCTAAAGCAAAGAAAAGATTCCCTCCATGAATTTAAAGAAGCTGAACGCGAAGATCTTGTAAGCAAGTTGGAAGATGAAATTAACATAATACAAGCTTATATGCCTGAACAACTTTCTGATGAAGAGTTAGAGGAAATAGTTGTTCAGACGATCGAGGAAGTTCAAGCTCAATCAAAAAAAGATATGGGAAAAGTGATGAGTGCGCTAATGCCTAAAGTAAAAGGTAAAGCAGAAGGCTCAAGAGTGAATCAATTGGTTCAAAAGAACTTATCATAAACGGACAAAATGAATTCATTCATCTATAAGACCCTTGACTTATTGAATAAGTTAAGGGTCTTTTTAACAAGACAAGAAAATAAAAAATTTGCGCAGATGTCTAGCTTAGCGCGCCCAAAAACTAGGCGACTTCACGAATCGCCCTCCGATAAGTCATCATCGGTTCGCTTTTCTTACAAGGATAGGAAGTATAAAGGTTGGTTCTCTTTCCTTAACAAATGTGATGGTAGGGTATATGTATATACAAATATATAAGTGAAAAGTTTTTCTCGTAGATATAAGTATGATAAACTGAATGCGTTGACATAAGTTTTTTGTCCATTAATGAAACTTTTTATACATATTTTTCGTATGAATACTTAGATGTCAAAGCACTTAGTGAAGGGAGGGTGGGATTTGAAAAAATACGTATCTGTGTTGTTGGTCTCGATATCGATCATTACAGCTCTATTTACCTTCACCAATAGTTTTCAAACGGAAGTACTTGCTGAAGACAGTGGAGAAGGTAAACTTGTTTATGTTATACCTATAGAAAACGAGGTAGAACGTGGCTTAGAAGCGTTTATTAGAAGGACAACAACGGAGGCAACTGAAAATAATGCAGATCATATAATTTTCGAAATTAATACCCCTGGAGGTCGAGTAGATGCTGCAGAATATATTGGCGAAATATTGCAGGATTTAGAGATCGAAACGACTTCATTTATTACAGTCAGAGCACTTTCTGCAGGCTCTTATATTGCTTTAAATACGGATAATATTTATATGAAACCTCAAACAAGCATGGGAGCAAGTGGTGTCATTAATTCAGATGGTACGGCAGCTGACCAAAAAGCACAATCAGCATGGGTTGCAAGTATGAGAGGGGCAGCTAGCTCTAAAGACAGAGATCCATTATATGCAGAAGCTATGGCAAATGCTGAAATTGATTTACCTGAATATGGTGCCCCTGAGGGTGATTTCCTAACTTTGGATGCTAATAATGCAGTGGAAGTAGGTTATGCCCAAGGGATTGTAAGTCACAGGGCAGAGTTATTAAGTAATCTATCCTTAGCAGATGCGGAAATCATTGAAACTGAACCAACTGCTGCAGAAGGTTTAGCTCGTTTTTTGACAAATCCGATAGTTGTACCGATACTGTTATCGTTAGCAAGTATTGGTTTAATTGTGGAATTGTATTCCCCTGGTTTCGGGATTCCAGGCTCCATTGGAATAGCCTCATTGGTTTTATATTTTTATGGACATATCATAGCTGGTCTAGCAGGTTATGAAGCAATTGTTTTACTTATATTAGGGATTGTTTTAATTATTATTGAAATATTTGCACCGGGGGGGATTCTCGGCTTCATTGGTATTGGTGCGATAGTAGCTTCATTATTTATGTCGACTGATGATCCTGGGCATATGGCGATGAGTATTGCTATTGCACTTATTGCAAGTATTATTGTAGCTGTTATTTTATTTAAAACGATTGGTTTGGAGAAAGGGGTTTTCAGGCATGTTATTCTAAAAGACTCAACAACTACAGAGCAAGGATATGTCTCTAGTGTAAACCGATTAGAATTAATTGGTCAGGAAGGTGTTACGGTTACACCACTAAGGCCATCAGGAACTGCAGAGTTTGGTGATGAAAGGCTAGATGTGGTGTCAGAAGGAGCGTTTATTGATGTGGACACACCGATAAAAATCATTAAAGTCGAAGGTTCACGTCTTGTAGTAAGAAAAATATAAACTTTTAATTTCTAGGAGGATGTAGTATGGAAGGATTTGGAGATATTTTTCCAATTATTATTATTGGGCTGATTGTCATTGCAGTTGCTATTCTATTTACCTTTATTCCGGTAATGCTGTGGATTAGTGCACTTGCAGCAGGTGTTAGAGTAAGTATTTTTACGTTGGTTGGGATGCGCTTGAGAAGGGTTGTTCCTTCGCGAGTTATTAACCCGCTAATTAAAGCGCACAAAGCAGGGTTAGATGTTACGACAAACCAATTAGAAAGCCACTTTTTAGCTGGTGGTAATGTTGACCGAGTTGTTAATGCGTTAATTGCTGCACAACGAGCAAATATTGAGTTGAGTTTTGAGCGTTGTGCTGCGATTGACTTAGCTGGTCGTGACGTATTAGAAGCGGTACAAATGAGTGTTAATCCGAAAGTAATTGAAACACCTTTTATTGCAGGTATTTCAATGGATGGTATTGAAGTAAAAGCGAAAGCACGAATTACTGTTCGAGCAAACATTGATCGACTCGTCGGTGGTGCTGGTGAAGATACAGTTATTGCCCGTGTTGGTGAAGGTGTCGTAAGTACTATTGGTAGCTCAGAAGCACATACGAAAGTGCTAGAAAATCCCGACTCTATTTCTCATAACGTTTTAAACCGTGGATTAGATGCTGGTACTGCTTTTGAAATCTTATCAATCGATATTGCCGATGTTGACATCGGTAAAAATATTGGTGCGATTTTACAAACAGACCAAGCCGAAGCAGATAAAAACATCGCCCAAGCAAAAGCAGAAGAACGTCGTGCAATGGCAGTTGCCCAAGAACAAGAAATGGTTGCAAAAGTTCAAGAAATGCGTGCTAAAGTGGTCGAAGCCGAAGCAGATGTACCAAAGGCACTTGCAGAAGCCTTGCGTTCTGGCAATATGGGTGTCATGGATTATATGAATTATAAGAATATTGATGCTGATACAGATATGCGTGATTCTATTGGTAAATTAACAGAAACAGACAACGAAGAAGAAGACAACAAGTAAGGATCCTCATAGGGGCTTTCTTGGTTAGAAGGCGTAAATTGCTAATAGCTGTTGAATAGTCCCTGAAAGGAAGATGTATATGGATGAATTGTTAAGTTTTATTGTTCCGATAATAGCAATAGTGATTTGGCTTTTCGGACTGTTAAAATCTAAAGAGGAAGAGCAGAATCAAAAGAGACCACAAAGACCTGTTCAACAAAAAACTAGTCATACGCAACAGCCAAGAACCGAAACAACAACACAAACTGTTCCTGATTTTCAAACAATCGGTACCAATACTGATTCAACGGATTCTGGACAAGAGACATTTGCTCAACAAAAGGAAAAGCAAATGGAAAAGTTAAAGGAAAAAATCCATCACGCAGAAAATATTCGGGATAAATCGAAAGACCAGGAGCTAGGTAAGCATGATGCCATTAAGGATGGTCCGCCGCCAAGAGCGTATCGAAAAGATAGTAAAGAACAGATTTCTTTATCAGTTGAAAAAAACTTAACATCAAAAGGAATAGCTCAAGGTATTATTATGTCAGAAGTATTGGGACCGCCACGCGCCTATCAAAAAAGAAAATATTATCGGAACTATCGTTAAAAAAGTCGAATGGGAAACCATTCGACTTTTTTATGTTATAGGGAATTATGAAATTTCTTGTATTTGAACTCGCCACGGTGGAATAAGCCAAGTTACTACCTCGTATATATTAGAGTGGTGGTCAAGCTGTTGCCATTTTGAAAGCTAGCTTGTACAGGAAACCATCGCTGCGGCTGTCCACTTCGACTCCTGTGGGATCAGCGTGATCTGAAGATCCACTTTTGTAAAGCGATCTTCTTTACAAAAGTTAGCTGAAGACACGCCCCACGGAAAGCGAAGTGGGCAAGCCGCAGCGGTTGTTGCGCCTATTATTCATGTCAAAATAACTACTTTGGACAGGACCGGGTGGGCTTTCCCGTTTTTTCTTATTTGTAAGGAAAGCATAAAATTTGCGCAGATGTCTAGCTCCGAGCGCCCAAAAACTAGGCGACTTCATGAATCGCCCTCCGATAAGTCATCATCGATTCACTTTTCTCAGTGATTCCTTTATCTCAGTTGATTAGTTCCAGCCGTTATGTTTTTAAGCGGGGCGCTCTGCACTTTTCTGATTTGTCTTTCATCAGTTGTGTATAACTGTTCTTAAATTTGTATATTTTCATAGAATGTAGTTGAGGGGAGGCATATGCACAGTGAAAAAGATAAAAGAAAAATTTATGACTGCCTTTACACGTACATTTGATTTGCCTTCTGAAGTAACGCTAGAATTGCCGCGGATTACAATGATCGGATCCATTCATGCGTACATAGAAAATCATCAAGGCCTTATCATCTTTTCTTCTACCGAATTGCTTTTAAAAGTTCACCAAGGACATGTTCGAATAAAAGGAGAAGATTTTGTCTTGAAAACCATGATAGATAAAGACATTTTACTAGAAGGTAATATAAAAGATGTCACCTTTGAGCAATCGTAAAGTCTGAATTCGGAGGGAAGGGCTTATGTTTTTCAAACGCAAAAATTGGTTATCAGGATATATCACAATTGAAATTAAAGGTCAGTATCCAGAGCGTTTTTTTGATTTGTGTGCAAAATATCATATTCCATCCTGGGATATCAAAAAAAAGAGTGAAACAATCGCATTGGGGAAAATAAAATTATCCGATTTGCCTAAACTAAGGGTAGTAAAAAGAAAAACAATTTTCAAAGTATATTTTAAAGGGAAAAATGGACTACCTTTTTTTCTTCGTCACTTACTTTTTCAAAAACCATTATTAATTGGGTTCTTTGTTGCCATGGCAGTTATTTTTTTCTTGTCTAATATCGTTTGGCGAATTGATGTGTCAGGTTTGGATGAAGAAATTGAAAACAAAGTCATTCAACAATTAGAAGAATATGGTGTAGAAGAGGGTAGCTTTCAGTGGAATATAGATTCACCAGCTTCTATCCAAAAACAGTTATTAACGGATGTTCCAGAATTATTATGGATTGGTGTGAAAAAGAGTGGGTCTGCTTTTCATCTCGAAGGTGTTGAAAAAACAATAGTTGAAAAAGAAGAAGAGGAAGCAGCAGGACACTTAGTAGCCACAAAAGAAGGTGTTATTGAAGATTTATTTGTTTCTAGAGGACAACCTCTCGTAAGAACCAATGATGTTGTCTATCCTGGAGATATTTTAGTATCTGCATATCTAAATGAGTCGGAGGAAGATGATGAAGAAGAAGAACGAAAGCCTGTGGCAGCAGAGGGAGAGGTAATTGCTAAAGTATGGTATAAAAGTGAAGTGACCATACCGTTGGACAACCAGTATCAAGTACTCAATGGTAAAACAGAACAAAAACATTATTTACATGCTTCTAAATATTTAATTCCGATCTGGAATTTTAAAAATCCTGAATATAAACATTATCAAGTCGACATTGAAGAAAAAAATTTTTATTTTTTAAAATGGAAACTCCCAATCAGTTATATAAACCAAACAATATATGAAGCAGAATTGAAAGAGGAACAACTTAGTGAAGATAAAGCAAAGGAAATTGCATTAGAACAAGGCAGAAGACAGTTAAGGAGAGAAATTCCACATGATGCAGAAATTACGGATGAAAAAGTTTTGCACGAAAGTGTAGAGAGTGGTAAAGTAAAATTAACCTTGTATTATACTGTACTAGAAAATATTGCAAAGAAACAACCAATTACTCAAGGAGATTGATTATGTCAGAAGATCTAAAGATGATTGATTTACAATTAGAAAATCCGAATGAAGCATTAACACTTTTCGGTACAGAAGATCGACATTTAAAGCAATTAGAAGAACAATTGCAAGTATCGATAACTTCTCGTGGTGAGCAAATTAGTGTTTCTGGTAGTAATACAGATGTCAAAGTTATTCAAGAAGTTTTAAATGGATTATTAACCATTATTAGAAAAGGAATCACGATCACAGAGCGAGATGTTATTTATGCAGTAGACCTTGCAAAGAGAGGTAAAATTAACCAATTAGAAACATTATTTGAAGATGAAATTACCAAAAATGCAAAAGGCAAATCCATCCGTGTAAAAACTTTAGGGCAGCGCCATTATTTGCAGACGATGAAACAGAATGATCTTGTCTTCGGGATAGGTCCAGCGGGTACTGGTAAAACATACTTAGCTGTAGTAATGGCTATCCACGCACTAAAAAATGGCAAAGTAAAGCGAATTATTTTAACAAGACCAGCAGTTGAGGCAGGAGAAAGTTTAGGTTTCTTACCGGGAGATTTAAAGGAGAAAGTCGATCCTTATTTACGACCTTTATATGATGCTTTACATGATGTATTGGGGACCGAGCATACGATGCGTTTGATCGAAAGAGGAACGATTGAAATTGCACCCCTTGCTTACATGCGTGGTAGAACGTTAGACGATGCTTTTGTTATTTTAGATGAAGCTCAAAATACAACCAATGCACAAATGAAAATGTTTTTAACGCGTTTAGGTTTTGGCTCCAAAATGGTGATTACTGGTGATGTCACTCAAATTGATTTGCCGCACGGAGTTCAATCAGGTTTAACGGAGGCAAAAGAAAAACTAGTCAATATGAAAGGTATCGGTATTGTTTATTTATCGCAATCTGATGTGGTACGACATCCAATAGTACAAAAAATTATTGAAGCTTATGATAATTAAATGAAATGGGACTTCCATCATTTGGGGGTCTCACGTATGGATGGTGCCGTGAAAGTTAAGGTCACTCTCTCCTAAAATATTTCCGAATGGAAAGCCCAAGAGATGGGGGAATCGAAATGAAAAAACTTTGGTGGTTAAAACAAAAAGTTGTTTCTTTTTTTCAGTATAATAAAATTCAATTAGTTACAGCATGCATTGCAATCGCAAGCATCTTTTTTGTTGTAACTTACCAGAATGTTCATACAGAAACGTATGATATAGAAAAGTTTTCTACAGCTAATGAAACTATTCGTTCCCCTATTACGATCGAGAATACCAAAGAAACGGAACGGAGGATTAGAGAAGTAGTCCAATCCGTGGAGGATCATTTCGAAATTTCGGAAGAAGTGACCGAAGAACAAATTACATATATAAATGAGGTTTTCGAAGCGATAGACAAAATCGAATCAGGAAATATCGAATTAGATTCGGAGGAAGAAACCCTTGATTCTGTTTCAGAAAAGATTACTTATCTTGAAAATATAGTTCACGATCAACTACTTCTTGAAGTTGATAGAACTACGTTTAGAGCATTATTCCAAGCGACAAATGAAGAAAGAGTATTAGCGAAGGAATTAATTACGACTGCATTATATGACGCGTATTATAATGGCATTAAGGTCGAAGAAGTGGATCAAGCCATTCAGACAGCTCAACAAAAACTGACGTATTCAACATTAGATCCTTCTTTTGTGGATGCTTTACGGCCACTCATTGCCTTTAGTATACAACCTAATTCATTTTTCTCTGCTGACCAAACTAATGAAGCGCAACAACAAGCGAGAAATAGTGTTGAGCCTGTAATGATAAGAGCAGGAGAAGTAATTGTTGAAGAAGGACAATTGATCACGAATGAATTATATGAAGAGCTTGAGGTTACAGGCCTTTTAAACGAAGAACGTAATTTTTATCCGATGATTGGTTTATTCCTGTTAGTTACATTAATTGGCTTATTTTTGTTTTTTGAATTAAGCCACCATATGAACAGGTCTAATTTTCATTTTCGTAAACTATTGGCAGTTAGCGTATTAAGCATTTTTATTGTGTTACTGATGAAAGTAGTAAGTTTTTATACAACTTCTGTTAATCCTTTATACTTAGTTACCCCTGTCGCCACGGTATCTATGTTATTAAAAATCTTAGTTAACGAACGAATTGCTATAGTTATGTCGTTATTTTACGGTGTGATTGGCAGTGTCATTTTTAATGCGGATATTCCAGGATTGTTAAATATGGAAGCAGGAATTTTTATTATCTTTTCTCAGTTAGCCAGTATTTTCTCCTTGTCAGTAGTTAAAGATAGAGGATCGATTATTAAAAGTGGATTAGCTACGTCCGTCATTAATATGGTAACAATCTGTTTATTTTTATTCTTATCCTTCGAAAAATATTCGTGGTTGGATTATTTATCTTTAAGTGGATATGGATTTCTCTCGGCAATATTTGCTACGGTATTAACAATGGGGATGTTGCCTTTCTTTGAGACGGGATTACGGATTTTATCTGATACAAAGCTTTTAGCTTTATCAAGTCCTAATCAACCATTATTACGTAAGTTGTTAATTGAAGCCCCTGGAACCTACCATCATAGTATCATGGTAGCTAATTTAAGTGAGGCATCCTGTGAAGCGATTGGCGCAAATGGTTTATTAGCTCGCGTTGCAGCATATTATCATGACCTTGGTAAAACAATCCGGCCTCATTATTTTATAGAAAATCAAATGGGAATGAAAAATCCCCATGATTATCTTGATCCTTATCAGAGCGCAGAAATCATTTTGCAGCATCCAGTTGATAGTGCAAAGCTGCTAAAAAAAGAAAAAATACCTAACGAGATTATTGATATTGCCTTACAACATCATGGCACAACTTTATTGAAGTATTTTTATTACAAAGCGAAAGAACGGAATGACAAAGTAAATGAAGACGATTTTCGATATGAGGGGCCAAAACCAAAGACGAAAGAAGCTGCTGTAGTTTCGATCTGTGATTCCATTGAAGCAGCTGCAAGATCACTGGCAAACCCCACTCAGGAAGAGATTGAAAAAGTGGTATCATCTATTTTTGAAGATCGATTATTAGACGGTCAGTTAAACGATAGTACCTTAACATTTAAGGAATTAGAACAAATGAAATTAGTAATTTGTGAGACATTAAAAGGTATCTACCACTCTCGAATTCAGTACCCTAAGGAATCCAACATGAAGGAGGCGAAATAGAAATGGAAATAGATTTTCATGATGAAACAAATAAAGTATCAGAGGAACATTTGGATTTAATTAGTCAATTGCTTAATCATGCTGCAAAACAGGAAAACATTGCAGCTAATTCAGAGTTATCCATTTCATTTGTCAATAATGATGAAATCCAACAGTTAAATAAACAATATCGCGAACTGGATAAGCCAACAGATGTCTTATCTTTTGCTCTTGAAGAAGAAGTTGATCAAGAGATAAGGATCATCGGAGCTGATATTCCTGTAACTTTAGGAGACATTATCATTTCGGTTGATAAAGCAAATGAACAAGCTTTGGAATACAATCATTCTTTTTCTAGAGAATTAGGATTCTTAGCTTTACATGGTTTTTTACATTTGCTTGGCTATGACCATATGAATGAAGAGGATGAAAGAAAAATGTTTTCCAGACAAGAGGAGATATTAAATGAGTTCGGATTATCGCGAGAAAAATAAGTTTCATTTTGGTTTGCGGTATGCATTGAACGGTCTGAAAATTGCCATTTTGTCAGAGCGGAATATTGTAATTCATTTTATTGCAGCAACTATTGTTCTAATTGCTGGGGTTCTCTATTCTATTTCCGTGATAGAATGGGCTATTTTGTTTTTGACGATTGGTGCGGTTATAAGTATGGAAATGATGAATACTGCTTTGGAAAGAGCTTTAGATTATTTGGAGCCTGAGCACCAACCTCAGATAGGGGTTGCCAAGGACATATCTGCAGGCGCGGTCTTCGTTACTGCCATTGTGGCAATCATCATTGCTTGTCTCATTTTTGCACCAAAGATTTTGTCATAAACCGAACATTTCCTTAGAGGAGGTTTTACGAACGTTTAGTATCGTGATTTTAGACTATAGGAGCACATATTTTTAAACTTTACCACTAGTTTTGTCGAAAGTATGAAATGTCAGAGAAGATATAGTATTATTATGTTATAGATAAGCAACAGGATTTAAAGCGGAGGAAAAGTTATGCATAACAATTTCAAATCAGGATTTATAGCCATTATTGGTAGACCAAATGTAGGGAAATCAACCTTTATGAATCATGTTATTGGTCAAAAAATTGCTATTATGAGCGATAAAGCACAAACTACCAGAAATAAAATTCAAGGTGTATACACTGATGAGCAAAAACAAATCGTATTTATTGATACTCCTGGAATTCATAAGCCTAAGCATAAATTAGGAGATTTCATGGTGAAAATTGCGGAGAATACTTTAAACGAAGTAGATGCAATTATGTTTATGATTAATGCGGATGAAGGCTATGGTATGGGTGATCAGTATATCATGGATCGCTTGGAATCGATCAAAAAACCTGTTTTTTTAGTCATTAATAAAATTGACCTTGTTCATCCTGATCAACTTCTGCCACTTATAGACCAATATAAGGACAAGTATCCGTTTAAAGAAATTATACCGATTTCAGCTCTGGAGGGAAATAATG
Organism: Gracilibacillus lacisalsi DSM 19029; assembly: GCF_000377765.1. GTDB lineage: Bacteria > Bacillota > Bacilli > Bacillales > Amphibacillaceae > Gracilibacillus > Gracilibacillus lacisalsi. Next base: position 298,558 of record NZ_KB898664.1, read on the forward strand.
TTAATCATTTAATGGATGTCTTTACAGAGCATCTTCCGGAAGGCCCTCAATATTATCCAGATGATCAAATTACCGATCATCCAGAACGATTTATCATTAGTGAATTAATACGAGAGAAGGTCTTACAATTAACGAGAGAAGAAGTACCTCATTCTGTTGCTGTAGTAATAGATGGAATTGATAACCGCGGTGAAGATGAAAAAGTCTTAGTACAAGCAACCATTGTGATTGAAAGAAAATCGCAAAAAGGTATTATTATTGGTAAACAAGGTCAAATGCTAAAAGAGATTGGGAAACGAGCTAGACAAGATATCGAACGATTGTTAGGTTCGAAAGTCTATTTAGAGTTATGGGTGAAAGTGCAAGAAAATTGGCGGAATAAACCACATCAACTAAGTGAATTTGGTTTTAATCAGGATGAATATTAAAATAAGATGTAGTATCTCAGCAGTAAATGTTTGATAAGTTGTTGTTTGTAGTTTGATACATGGTAAATATTTTTACTAATTGAATGAAGATTTCAGGAAAATCTAATATTGAACACAATGAAAGATTACCATAAGGAAAGGTGAGGTTTATTGTGATCGATGTACCATGGAAAATTTTTAGTCAAACAGGCAATATTGAAGCTTACTTATGGATGAAACAAGTGGAGTCAGATGATTTTGAGGAAGAAGAAGAAGAAGTTGACGATTCGTTGTTAAAGGATACTCATTTTTAAGCGTGAAAGGGAAAGGTGAAGCTTGTGTTTGAAAAAGTTGAAGGCTTCATTTTGAAAACACAGGATTATGGGGAAACACATAAAATTGTGACCATATTAACACCGACATTAGGAAAAGTTGGTGCCATAGCAAGAGGTGCAAAGAAAACAAAAAGTAGAATGGCTGCTATTACGCAGCCATTTATTCATGGTTCATTCCTGATTCAGCCAGGATCAAGTCTTGCTACTATTCAGCAAGGCGAAGTGATCACTTCCTTTCGTAAAATACGGGAAGATATATTTAAGACCGCATATACTAGTTATTTAGCAGAATTAACGGATAAATTGGTCGATGCTAAAAAGTATAACCCCTTTATCTATAAGCAATTATTACATACAATTGAGCGAATAGATGATGATAAGGATCCCGAGATATTAACAATGATCTATGAATGGAAAATGTATAAAGAAGCAGGGTTCGCTCCTGTAGTGACACAATGTGTTTCATGCGGAAACCCTCAAGATTTAAAAGTATTTTCTATTTCCAATGGTGGGTTGTTATGCAGGAATTGTATGCGATTAGATGAGAATGCGATTTCGATACCTGAAAAAGTAGCAAAACTAATGGCGTTATTCGCTTGGGTTGAAGTGGAACAAATCGGGAATATTTCAGTAAAAACTGAAAATAAAATGATACTCCAGAGAATCATGGATCAATATTATGAAGAGCATGGCGGTTATTATTTGAAGTCCAAAAGATTTCTGAAACAGATGAATCAGTTAAATGATAAATTATAATTGACAATTGGTGTAATCTTGCGTATGATGTAAAAATGAAATGAATAGCGGATTGCAAAGAAAGAGAGTAGTACTGATTGATTGTCTTTCAAGCGAGTTCAGGATGGTGGGAGCTGAATAAGGTCAAAATCAGGAAGGCGCTCTAGAGCAACTTTTAACAAAGTGGTCATCATAATTTTTGGTGACAAATAGGGTGGAACCGCGGGCAAACCCGTCCCTATGCTTTATCAGTGGATAAGGCATAGGGACGGGTTTTTCTATTGCTCTCTCATCTATAACACATAATGCATAAACTGCGAAATGAAGTGGACATGGATTTTTACTCATCCATTCAAAATATGGGGGAGTAGAAAACTAAGAACGTTTGCTTGCCAGTTCTTTGTCTGGAAGACGCGAAAGCTTTTGTAACATGGCTCAATGGAAAATCCATCGTGTACAGAAATACGATGCGTCTTCATACTAGCGTTGTGGAGCAAATCTTAGCGAAGGCCGCCCACTTCCACTCCTGTGGGAATTGTTTGACCTGAAGATCCACTTTTTCGAGCGGGTTATGCTCGAAAAAGTTAGCTGAAGGGCAAACCCCACGGAACGGGAAGTGGGCAGCCGGAGTGCCGGTTATCATCACGATAAATGTCAAAATTACTTCATAAGTGACCGTTCAAACAAATAGTATTTTCACTAGTTCGCATTATGTGTTTAAAGTTTTCTTATTAAAATTGTTATCAAACCGTCTATACATAGGAGGATGTACTGATGAAGAATATTCAAGAGATGATATTAACTTTACAAAAGCATTGGTCAGATCAAAATTGTATCTTAATGCAAGCATATGACGTTGAAAAAGGGGCCGGAACAATGTCACCTATGACCCTTTTACGTAGTCTAGGTCCGGAACCATGGAACGTAGCATATGTAGAACCATCACGTCGACCTGCAGATGGTCGCTATGCGCAAAATCCAAACAGATTATATCAACACCATCAATTCCAAGTGATTATGAAACCATCTCCAGACAATATTCAAGAACTATATCTGGAATCATTAGAAAAGTTAGGAATTGATCCTAAGCATCATGATATTCGTTTTGTTGAAGATAATTGGGAGAACCCAACTTTAGGTGCAGCTGGACTAGGATGGGAAGTCTGGTTAGATGGTATGGAAATAACACAATTCACTTATTTTCAACAAATTGGTGGACTGGAAGCAAAACCGGTAGCCGTTGAAATCACTTACGGCATCGAACGATTAGCTTCCTACATTCAAGATAAAGAGAATGTATTTGATTTAGAATGGACAAAAGGAGTTACAGTTGGAGATATCTTCTATCAGCCGGAGTATGAACATTCTAAGTACACATTTGAAGAATCTGATACAGACATGCTTTTTGACTTGTTCACTACATATGAACAAGAAGCAAAACGAGCAATGGAAAAAGATTTAGTCTTTCCTGCGTATGATTATGTTCTAAAATGTTCTCATACCTTTAATTTATTAGATGCAAAAGGTGTTATTTCCGTAACAGAACGTACCGGATATATCGGACGTGTCCGTAATTTAGCAAGAGAGATCGCTAAGTTATACGTAGCAGAAAGAGAAAGACTTGGATTCCCGATGTTGAAAGGAGAAGAAAACCGTCATGAAAACAACTAATGTTTTATTTGAAGTTGGTTTAGAAGAAATGCCAGCTCGTTTTATGAATGACACGGAAAAGCAATTAAAGAATAAAACGATCGAATGGCTTAAAACGATTCGATTAGCTTATCAAAACCTAACCACCTATATAACTCCAAGGAGATTTGCTGTACTGATTGAAGGATTAGACTACAAACAAGCCGATCAAGAAGAAGAAGCAAAAGGCCCTGCCTTGAAGATTGCAAGGGATGATGAAGGAAATTGGACGAAAGCTGCGATCGGCTTCTCTAAAGGTCAAGGAAAGTCTGTAGATGATCTGTATGTAAAAGAAATTAATGGAACAGAATATGTTTTTGTCAACAAATTTCTAAAAGGTAAAACACAGGAAGAGTTGTTACCGGATTTTAAAGATATTATTCTCAGCTTAAACTTCCCTAAAAATATGCGTTGGGCTGATCAAAACTTGCGCTTTATTCGACCGATAAAATGGCTTGTAGCATTACAAGATGAAAATGTTATTCCTTTTGAGATTGCAGGTGTCCAGACAAGTAATGTCAGCTTCGGACATCGCTTTTTAGGGGAGAAAATAGAAATAAGAACACCATCTAACTATTCACAGCTATTAAGTAAGCAATATGTAATCGCAGAAACAACGAAACGGCAACAAATGATTGTTGAAGGTATTAAACAACTGGAACAAGAAAATGGCTGGGATATTCCAGTTGATGATGATTTACTAACAGAAGTAGCGCATCTAGTAGAGTATCCAACTGTATTCTTTGGCCATTTTAGTGAGGAATTTTTGCATATACCAAAAGAAGTACTAATTACTTCTATGAAAGAGCATCAACGCTACTTCCCTGTTCAAACGAAAGATAATCAGTTATTACCATTTTTTATTGGCGTGCGTAATGGTACAAATGATCACATTGGTACGGTGTCAAGAGGTAATGAAAAGGTATTACAGGCAAGACTACAGGATGCACAGTTTTTCTATGAAGAGGATCAGAAACAATCAATAGATAATAACTTAAAACAATTAGATCGGATGGTGTTCCAAGAAAGCCTTGGTACAATTGCAGACAAGGTGAAACGAGTAATAGAAATAAGCGAAATTATTGCAACTGAATTAGATTTAACCGAGCTGGAAAAGAAGCAAATCGAAAGAGCTGCGAAGATAAGTAAATTTGATCTAGTAACCAACATGGTTAATGAATTCACGGAGCTGCAAGGTATAATGGGAAGAAAATATGCAACAATTTTTGGTGAAGATGATGCCGTCGCACAAGCTATAGAGGAGCATTATATGCCGCGAAATGCCCATGATAAATTGCCGGCTAGTGTGGTAGGATCTGTTGTAAGTATTGCAGACAAAATCGATACTATTGTTGGATGTTTTGCGGTAGGCTTGATACCAAGTGGTTCTCAAGATCCTTATGCATTAAGAAGACAAGCGCTAGGTATTTTACAGATTAATCAACATAATAGCTGGGATGTTAATATTAATCAATTAATCGAAAAGGTATTTGGTTTATTTGATGCCAAAAATATTTCAACAACAGAAAAATCTCACGTATTAACACAATTAGAATCATTTTTCAAACAACGTGCTGCATATATTATGAAAGAAGCAAACATTGAAGCAGATATTATAGAGGCAGTTCTTGTCAATGAATTAGCAGATTTCTCGTTAGTACTAGAAAAAGCACAATTATTGAAAGAAAAACGTACAGACGTTGATTTTAAAGACAAACAAGAAGCTTTCGTCCGTGTAATGAATTTAGCAATGAAAGCCGAGGAAGACGTAACTGTCGACTCAAAACTTTTCGAAAAAGATGAGGAAAACCAATTATATCAATCATTTTTAGATATAAAAGATCTATATCGTAATGCAATGGTGAAGAAAGATGCCAAAGAAGCACTGGAACAATTAACACCATTGGTTGAACCTATCCATCAATTCTTCGATAATACAATGGTAATGGCTGATGATGAACAGATTCGTCATAATCGTTTAGCTTTATTGAAAGTAATTGCCGATGAAATTCATCAATTTGCAGATTTAACCAAAGTCCAATGGAAACAGACGCAGATTTAGGCGGACTGAGGAGGCCATCACGTACATGGAAAAAGCAATTATTTATGTTGTTTCTGATTCAGTTGGTGAAACAGCAGAATTAGTAACAAAAGCAGCACTCAGTCAATTTATGAGTGAAAATGACTATGATTTATATCGCATACCCTATGTAGAAAATATCGAAGTTTTGCGTGGGGCTGTTTACCACGCGAAACAATTAGGTGCAATGATTGGATTCACGTTAGTCAACCCCATGTTCAGAGAGTTTTTAATCCAGGAATCCGCGAATAAAAATGTCGAATGTGTGGACATAATGGGTCCGATGCTCCAGGCAATGGAACGAAAATTTCAAAAGAAACCCAAACAAGAGCCAGGACTTATTCATAAGTTGGATGAAGATTACTTTAGTAGAGTGGAAGCTATTGAATTTGCAGTTCGCTATGATGATGGCAGAGATCCAAGAGGGGTAGAACAAGCAGATATCGTATTAATTGGAGTTTCCAGAACGTCAAAAACCCCGTTATCACAATATTTAGCACACAAGCAATTGAAGGTTGCGAATGTACCAATTGTTCCTGAAGTAGAACCGCCTTCTTCCTTATTTAACATTCCTACCCATAAATGTATTGGGTTAAGAATCAGTCCTGAAAAATTAAATGGAATTAGGAAGGAACGACTCAAAAGTCTTGGACTGGATGATCAAGCTGCATATGCAAATTTAAACCGAATCGAATCTGAATTAGATTATTTTGATAAGATTATTCATCAACTGGGTTGTCCTGTGATTGATGTGTCGAATAAAGCTGTCGAAGAAACAGCTAATATTATTTTAAATATGATCAATCAGCCTTATTGGGATTTACATGATAACAAGGCAAGTGAATAAATAAGTTAAGATGTTGGCAAATATTTTATTTATGTATTATAATTATATTTTGTGAAAATGTTTATATTATCAATAAAATGTATATTACTTACTAATATAATAAGGTTTTGCTAGCCATTTCACTATAGGTTAGCAATGAAAGAAAACATTTTTTCAAAAAAACTTAGAATTTAGCAGGAATTTGCGGTTTTGTGTAGAATAATGTATCCGTAAGGAGTTTTTTTGTTATCCGACAATTTATTGTCATCGTATGGATAATAGTCATTATTCTAATATGGTGTTTATCATAACTAAGTTGGAGGTATTATGTTAACAAGAGGCTGTACTGTTTACACAGTAATAGCTGTTGTTTATACCGAGGATGAGAAAATTGTCGAACCTTATACTGAGTAGTTGTGAGAAATGGTGATAAATAATGGCCTATCAAGTGTCAGATGAAACAATTGAATCACTTCGTCGTGCTAATGATGTTGTTGATATTGTAGGAGAATATGTTCAATTAAAGAAACAAGGCCGCAACTATTTTGGACTTTGCCCTTTTCACTCTGAAAATACACCTTCTTTTTCCGTTAATCAAGATAAGCAAATTTATCATTGTTTTGGTTGTGGCAAAGGTGGCAATGTCATAACATTTATTATGGAAATGGAAGGATATACTTTTCAACAGGCTATTCAATATTTAGCTGAAAAATCTGGTCAGTCTATTCCTGAATTGAAAGAACCAGCAAATGAAAGGGTTAATAACGAAGAACAAACCATTTTAGATGCTTACCAGTGGTTGGTTAAGCTTTACCATCATTTATTACGTCATACAAAAGATGGAAAAAAGGCTTTGGAATACCTATATGATAGAGGGTTTTCAGATGAGGCAATCGATCAGTTTCAAATTGGTTTTTCGCCAACATCAAGAGATTTTATTGCGCAATTTTTAGAGAATAAAGGTTTCCACAAACAGAGAATGGCAAATGCCGGATTATTAACGGCTGGTAATGAAGGGGCCTATTATGATCGATTCCAAGCAAGAGTTATTTTTCCAATTCGTAATCATTTAGGGAAAACAGTTGGATTTGTAGGAAGAACTATTTCAGATCAGCAACCTAAATATCTGAATAGTCCTGAATCATCATTGTTTAAGAAAAGTAAATTACTCTACAACTTTGATCTGGCTAGAAGTGAAATTAGGAAAAAAGGAGAAGTAATACTTTTTGAAGGCTCTGCGGATGTAATTGCAGCTTATCAGGCTGGTATTACAAATGGCGTAGCATCATTAGGGACTTCTTTAACCGAATCACATGCCAGTCTTTTAAGAAGGTATGTTGATACAGTTCTCATTTGTTATGACGGTGATGATGCCGGTCAAAATGCTACGTATAAAGCTATTCAGTTATTGAAAAAAGTTGGTTGTAACATAAAAGTAGCAACATTACCTCATAATTATGATCCAGATCAATATATACAAGAGTATGGCAGTGACAAATTTCGAACAGAAGTGATTGAAACAGCAGATACCGAAATGGTCTTCTTCATGAAATATTTAAAAAAGAATTTTAATTTAAAACTTGAAGGAGATCGACTGCAATATGTAGAAAGAGTAATAGGGGAAATTGCACAGTTAGATAGTTCTATTGAACGAGATCATTATATACGAGAATTAGCAGAAGAATTTAATCTCTCTTATGATGCTTTATCACAAGAATTAATGTCTCAAATGCGAAATATCAAAAAAAATGATGATAACCATGCTAGGTTTGGTAATACTAATGGTGGAAATCAACAGAAATATACACCGAAACAGTTAAATGTTTTACCGCCAGCATATCAAAATGCAGAACGTCGATTGATCGCATTCATGTTACAAAATACTCACATTGCAGAAAAAGTCAGAGAAACAATTGGATCTAAGTTCAATTTAGAGCAACATCAAATTATTGTAACCCATTTGTACGGATATTATGAGGAAGGGAATCCACCTGATCCCAGTCATTTCTTAACATATCTGGAAGATGCAAATCTTCAACAAACAGTTGTTGAGTTATCAATGATGGATTATTCTTGGGAAATATCAGAGAAGGAGCTGCAAGATTATATCCATCTTATTCAATCAGAACAGACAGACAGTGAGAAAATTAAACAACTACAACAACAAATGAAACAGTTAGAGAAAACAGATCCAAAAGAAGCAGCTAAAGTAGCAATGGAGATTATAAAGATAAAACAACAATCGAAAAATTGGAGTTAGTTTTGGAAGGAGGGGCACTCATGGCAGAAAACAAGCCGTCACGTTCAAAAGAAGCTGAATTAACAGTTGAGCAGGCCAAAGACCAATTATTGGAATTAGGTAAAAAACGTGGTGTATTAGCATATGAGGAAGTAGCAGAAAGATTATCAAATTTTGACTTAGAATCTGACCAAATGGATGAATTCTATGAGTACCTGAATGAACAAGGTGTTGAAGTGATAGGAGATTCAGATGAAGATCCTACCATGCAGCAGCTGTCAAAAGAGGAAGAATTTGACCTAAATGACTTAAGTGTACCGTTAGGAATTAAAATTAACGACCCAGTTCGTATGTATTTAAAAGAAATTGGTCGAGTTGATTTATTATCTGCTTCGGAAGAAATTGATCTTGCAAAGAAAATCGAAGAAGGTGACGAATACGCTAAAAAAAGGTTAGCGGAAGCAAACCTTCGTTTAGTCGTTAGTATCGCCAAACGTTATGTGGGGCGCGGTATGTTGTTTCTAGACCTTATTCAAGAAGGTAACATGGGGCTTATAAAAGCAGTAGAAAAATTCGATTTCCGTAAAGGATTTAAGTTTAGTACCTATGCAACCTGGTGGATTCGCCAAGCTATTACAAGAGCAATTGCTGACCAAGCGAGAACGATCAGAATTCCTGTTCATATGGTAGAAACAATCAATAAACTGATTCGTGTTCAACGTCAATTACTACAGGATCTGGGAAGAGAACCAACGCCAGAGGAAATTGCGAAGGACATGGATTTAACACCTGACAAGGTAAGAGAAATTTTAAAGATTGCTCAAGAGCCTGTATCCTTGGAAACACCGATTGGTGAAGAAGATGACTCACACCTTGGAGACTTTATCGAGGACCAAGAAGCTACATCACCGTCAGATCATGCAGCATATGAGTTATTAAAAGAACAATTAGAAGATGTCTTAGATACACTAACAGATCGTGAAGAGAATGTGCTTCGATTGCGTTTTGGTTTAGATGATGGCAGAACAAGAACATTAGAAGAAGTCGGTAAGGTATTTGGCGTGACTCGTGAAAGAATTCGCCAAATTGAAGCAAAGGCATTACGAAAATTACGTCATCCAAGTCGCAGCAAACGTTTAAAAGATTTCTTGGAATAAATCTTTAAGTGTGATTAATGAACTATCTTCTTTCACAGAAGATAGTTCATTTTAAATTTTTGCTTAGACTATCAATGTTTCATCTAATAATCCGATATAATGGTTAAAGTGGTTCTGACTTGGAGATGGTATTAATGGAAGAAGAACGTAAGCAAACAATTATTAACGAAATTAATTACTGGAAAACACATCAATTGTTACCCAATCAGTATTGTGATTTTTTGTTAGCTCTTTATACGGAAGGTGAAGGGCTATCAGAGAAAAATAAAGAAATGAAACAAACACCTTATTATTTACTGTTTTATTTTTTGGACACCTTACTGATATTATTGCCGTTTTTCATTTTTCAATTTACCGATAATCTTTTGGTACAAATAATTGGTATCGTTCTCACACTCTGTATCGCGTTCGCGATGATGAAGATTTTTTCACGGCATAGTGGATTACAAAATTCTTTTGCTATTATGATATTTTTTGTAGTGTTTTTATTTGCTACTGTATTATGGATGAATGATCATATTAAAGTAGGGTGGATCACCTATTTGTGGATTTTTATTAATAGTATTTCTTGGATTACTTTTGGTAAATTGAAAAAGCAATTTTTCTTACAAGTGGCAGGTGTTTTTATTTTAATTATTCTGATCATTATGCTTGGTTTTAATTATTTTTAGACATTTTCATGAATTTTAATGAGTATCACTTTTCTATTTGTCTTTTTTAAAGTAAAATAAAGATGGTTTTCCATTTATACATAGTAGAAAAAATTGTTGGTACGTAAAATCCAACTTGAAGTGTCATTGAAGGAGGAAAAAACGATGAAGAAAAATCCAATTATACCTTTTGCACTTATTGCTGTTCTTGGGATTTTAGCGATGATCATTTTATCCGTAGTTGGTCTCAACGAACAAGAAAGAATTGCAACAGGTGGAGATGGTGAAGGTGAAACAACAGAAGCTGATCCAGAAGCATTAATACAAAGCTGTATTGGATGTCATGGCGGTGACTTAGAAGGTGGAAGTGGTCCATCGCTTAATGATGTTCATGAGAGATTAAGTGTTGATGAAATTGAAAGTATGATTATCAACGGTTCTGAGAATGGTAATATGCCAGGTGGTTTAGTAACGAACGAAGAAGCTGCAGTGTTAGCTGAATGGCTTGCTGAGGGACAAGAATAAATTTGCAAAAGCTTTCTGTGTCTACAGAAGGCTTTTTTCATCTTTCAATATAGTTAAGAGAGGACAAAAAATATGTTATCCAAAAGACTAGAACAACTAGCCCAATACCTGCAGGATCCAATTCATTTTGCTGATATTGGATCTGACCATGCTTATCTACCATGCTATGTTTGTTCACGGCACGTACATGCAACAGCCATTGCTGGTGAAGTTAACCAGGGTCCGTTTGAAAGAGCAAAGCAAACCGTTGGAGAATATGGACTAGCTGACAGAATTGAAGTGCGAAAAGGGAATGGCTTGGAAATGATTAAGGAAAAAGAAGTGAATCAAATTACCATTGCTGGTATGGGAGGAAAGCTAATTCGAACCATATTGGAAGAAGGTAAGGCAAAATTATCTGGTGTCTCCCGATTAATTTTACAACCTAATATAGACGCTCAAATTGTTCGTAAGTGGTTAATTGATCATCACTATCAGATTGTTGCAGAAGAAATTATTACAGAGGATGGATATATTTATGAGATAATAGTTAGTGATTATCAAAATAAGTCTTCAGAACTTTCTGAACAAGAACTATTATTTGGTCCATACCTTTTACAAGAAAAAAGTGAAATTTTTTTAAAAAAATGGTGCCATGAAAAAGAAAAACGTATCAAGTTAATCAATCAGATGAAACAAGCTGCAAACTTGCCGGTTGAAAAAATTAGGAAGCTAGAGGCAGAGATAGAATGGATTGAGGAGGTAATAGAAGATGACAACCGTTAAGGATGTAATCCACTTATTCGAGAAATGGGTTCCTAAGCAATATGCAGAGTCTTGGGATAATGTAGGCCTTCAAGTAGGAGCAAAGGACAAAAAAGTGAAGAAAATAATGATTACGTTAGATGTGATAGACGCAGTCGTAGATGAAGCGATTGAGAAAAATGTCGACTTTATTATCGCGCACCATCCGCTGTTATTCAAAGGTTTAAAGAAAATTGATTTTCAAGATCCGAAAGGCAGAGTAGTGAAAAAGTTAATTCAGCACAATATCGCCGTATATGCAGCCCATACTAATCTAGATGTAGTCAGTGGGGGTGTAAACGACCTGCTGGCGCAAAGGTTAGAACTAATCAACACAAAGGTATTAGTACCAACCATAGAAGACCAACTGTTGAAATTTATCGTCTATGTTCCGCAATCACACTTGGATGATGTGGTCGAGAAAATAGGGGATGCTGGAGCAGGGCACATCGGTAACTATAGCCATTGCACTTTCAGAGCTGCAGGAACAGGTGCTTTCAAACCGTTAGATGGGACTAATCCATTCCTTGGTACACTGGGTAAAATAGAGGAAGTAGATGAGTATAAAGTAGAAACTATTATAAAGAAATCACAGTTGTCTGCTGTCTTGCAAGCTGCAGAGAAAGCACATCCATATGAAGAAATGGCGTATGACCTAGTACCACTTGCTAATAAAGGTAATCAGGAAGGGTTAGGCAGAATCGGTAAGCTTGCTAAGCCGATGAAATTATCAAAATATGCGGAATTAATTAAACGTAATTTAAATATCCCAGCATTGCGTTATGTTGGCGATCAAGATAAATGGATTAAGAAGGTTGCTGTACTTGGAGGTAGTGGTAAAGGTTATATCGATGTTGCACGCCATGCTGGTGCTGATCTATATATAACGGGTGATTTAACCTTTCATGAAGCGCAAGATGCAGAGGAAGCGGGGATTTGCTTGATTGATCCAGGTCACCATGTCGAGGAAGTAATGAAAGAAGGGGTAAAAGATTATTTCTTAGCAAACCTTGATGCATTACCAGAAAAAATCGAAGTAGAGATCTCAACCTTATCAACCGATCCATTTCGTTACCAATAAGCCAAATGAATTGCGCTTGAATGATTGTAGATATATACTGCGAAGTAATGAAAATTTGTGGAGTGTGATCATCTTCCATTCTGATTGATGATGAGTGCTCACATACGCTCCGGCAGAATACTGCGCTTTCCGTGGGCTCGGCTTCAGCTAACTTGGTGAAGAAA
>NZ_KB898664.1:311328-367167 GCF_000377765.1 Gracilibacillus lacisalsi DSM 19029
ATTAAGAGAAAGAGGAAAAGGGCATTACGTAGCTGTTGGCGCCGTAGCCAGAAAGCTAACACATATTATTTTCGCCATATTACGAGATAACAAGCCATATGAACCACATGTTAAGTAAATAAAATTCGAACATACTTTCCCTTGAAACACCTCTCACATGAGGTGTATTTTCGCATGTCTTTTTTTAAATGAAAAATAATTCTTTAAAAATTACATCTTTATGGTTGACTTTCCATAGCTGGTCTTTCCGTGGGGTTTGCCCTTCAGCTAACTTTTTCGAGCAGAAACCGCTCGAAAAAGTTAGCTGAAGGGCAAACAGGTCCCACAGGAGTGGAAGTGGGCGGCCTTCGTTAAGATATACTCTGCAACACTTATCCGAAATCAGCCAGTCGATTTCTCCACCATATGTAGCAGAATTACATCCGATTAGCACTGTAACAAAACAGAAAAATATAGTATCATGATTTCATTTCTTACTATAATCAGAGAATAAAAATAGCGTAGGCAGAATACGGAGACTCCTGTGGGACTCACGAGAGCTGAAGATCCATTTTGTAAAGTGGTTTTCTTTGCAAAGTTAGCTAAAAACCGCCCACGGGAAAGCGCAGTATTCTGCCGGAGCGTATGGCAGTACTCATCAAATTCAGTACGGAAGAGAGCAAATCCATGTCCAGTTATTTCGCAGTATATGTATTTTGTACTGTTATTATATAAAGGAAAAACCCTGTAACTTTGGTGAGTTACAGGGTTAGTCGTTCATGTTTTGTAGTCGGTCGAAGAATAGGTCAGCTTCCTGTTCTACATCGATTTCGTTAATATCTTCTGGTAACGGTGGTAAATCATCAATAGAACTTAAGCCAAAATAAGTTAAAAACTCGATAGTTGTCCCAAACAAGATTGGTCTCCCTACACCTTCTTTACGACCTACTTCCTCAATTAATGCTCTGGAGATAAGGGTTTGTAATGGTCGTTCACTTTTCACACCGCGAATTTGTTCAATTTCCGTCCTGGTAATTGGTTGCAAATAGGCGATAATTGCTAGTGTTTCTAAGGCTGCTTGAGATAGCTTAGCATGCACTTTCGCTTCTTTCAATTTCGTAAAATATTCACTATGCTCTGGCTTTGTAGTTAAAAATAGCACTTGTTGTGATTCCATTAACATAATGCCTCGTTTAGCATGTTCATATTCAAACTTTAACTCATTAATTAAATGATCAGCCATATCTTTATCTAAATCTAACACTTTTCGCAGTTCTTTCTTATGTATCCCTTCGTCTCCGGCAGCGAATATTAATCCTTCCATTATCGCCTTAATATCATTTATATCCAACTTGATAACCTCCATCAATCATTAATCATTAGGATTGGTAACGATATACGATCAATTCATCCAATTGTTTTTCCTGTTTACAATTTATCTTTCCTTGTTTCATCAATTCCAGTATCGCAATGAATGTCGCAACAATATATGTTCTTGTTTTAGTTGGGAAAAGTTGATAAAAAGAAATAGGATGTTCGAATTCATCTAATTTCTCCATAATTTCATCCATCCGTTGATCAATTGGTATTTCTTGCCGTTGCACAGAGGTCTCCATTGGCCGGTTCCACTTTTTTCTTTCCAATACTTTTCCAATTGCTTCAATCATATCATATATATTGGCACCACCTTCAGGTAATGGATATGATTCTTCTTGCCCCATTTGCAGTGGTGGTCTTGTGTGTACTTGGCTTTGCTCTACTTCTCTTTCTTTAAGATGCTCCGCTGCTTCCTTATATTTTCGATATTCAATAAGACGTCGCATTAATTCTTCACGTGGATCTTCTTCATATTCTTCTTCAATTTCTACCGTTGGGTTAGGTAATAACAGTTTACTTTTGATTTCCAGTAATGTAGCTGCCATCACTAAATACTCACTAGCAATATTTAGCTCCAATTGTTGCATCGTATGGATATAAGCCATATATTGTGCGGTTATCTCTTTAACCGGAATGTCATAAATATCGATTTCATATTTATTAATAAGATGTAATAATAAATCTAATGGACCTTCAAATGTCTCTAATTTAACTTGATAATGGTCGGGCATAATGAATACCTCCAACATGAAAATAAAGATTTATAGGCTATTTCTTATAAACGCCTATACCATATAAATAAAATTGCATACATTAATGTTGAGAAATCAATTTTATAATTGATTAATTACATCTTTAGGAGGTTTGAAAATGGGATACTCATACGGCGGTGGCTTTGCTTTAATCGTTGTGTTGTTCATTCTTTTAATCATTGTTGGTGCAGCTTGGTTCTAGAATAAAGTTTACCATAGCTTATCACCAAATTGGTGATAAGCTTTTCTATTGGATAAAAAAATATACAATCCATACGGAAAAGAACCTTTGCTATTTCATGATTAGCAAAGGTTCTTTACGATTTTATTCATCCGTATTTGCATTGCATTTTTGTAGAAATTTTTCAGTTTGTTTATTTGCAATCACTTCATAAGTAGCACCATAATGTTTTTTTAAAGCATTGACCATTTTCTTTCCTATCCCCAAGTTGCGGTGGGATGGATTAACTGTTAAATGCTGAACAACTGCAGACTCGGATTCTTTATCCAGGTATACGCCAATTGCTCCTAGAACATCTTCTTCTTCTTTCCAAAGAAATAACTGCCAATCTTCATTTGATTCGTATTCTTTAATGGTATCTTGAAGTTTTGAAACTTCTTTTTCTTCGGGCATAAAGGAAAGTAAACCCATTGCTATTTTTTCAAATCTTTTTTTAAAGCGAATTAACATATTGAACCCCTCATTATTCATAACAATTCGTATATTGACATGTTATGTTTTCGTACAAAAGTCGTTACTATTAATCATTTCCAATTACTAGGAAGAAAATACAATCCCAAACCAATAATAACAACCCCACACAATACTTAAAATTAGTAAAACAAGAAAAAGTATACTATTTTTTCTACGCATATCTATCGTTCCTTCGAGTTCATAGAATATGAGCTTTCCTTCACTTACAATATTATATTCCCATTTGGATGTCAATCTTTATCTAATTATGGTAACTGAAGAAGTTGGTTTTATAATTCTGAAACGCGTACAGTTTTCATGGTATCTCCTTGACGGATACGAAGAACTGTATCCATTCCCTCTGTTACTTGACCAAATACAGTATGAACACCATCAAGGTGTGGTTGTGGCTCATGTACTAAGAAAAATTGGCTGCCACCAGTATCTTTCCCAGCATGTGCCATCGATAGTGAACCTGCTACATGCTTGTGCGGGTTGCCCTCTGTTTCACATTTTATTGTGTATCCAGGTCCCCCCATACCAGTCCCTGTCGGATCACCGCCTTGTGCAACGAAACCAGGAATTACACGATGAAAAATCACGCCATCGTAAAACTTATCATTTGCTAATTTTTCAAAGTTAGCTACCGTATTAGGAGCTTCTTCTTCAAATAACTCTATAACAATTTGTTCTCCATTTTCAAATTCTATTACTGCTTGTTTCATGTTTATCCTCCTATTCATATGACAAATCATTTTGGATCATATCTTTAAATGACTCTCGTTTAATAACTAGTTTATCTTGCCCATCTTCAACAAAAACTACAGCAGGTTTGGGAAAACGATTATAATGATTAGACATCGAGTATCCATAAGCTCCGGTTGATAAAACGGCAATAATATCATCCTGCGTGACTTTAGGTAATTCTATATCCCAAATCAGCATATCACCAGATTCACAACATTTTCCTGCAAGAGATATTTCTTCTTTATTCGTTCCATTGACATTATTGGCAATAACTGCATCATACTTGGCGTTATAAAGCGCTGGACGTAAATTGTCCGTCATGCCACCGTCAACGGACACATACTTTCTCACATTTGGTATTTCTTTGACCGACCCAATGGAATACAATGTTAATCCTGCATCTCCGACAATGGAACGACCAGGTTCTATCCAAATTTCAGGAAATGCCATCTCATTTTCATTTACTTGTTCGCGAATTTTATCAATTAAAGCTTTAACATAAGTTGAAAGTGGCAAAGGATCATCTTCAGCTGTGTACCTAATACCAAATCCACCGCCAACATTTAATACTTCCGATTCAAAATTATAACGATCTTTCCACCCTTTCAACGTTTGAAAAAGTCTTTCAATCGCCATTGTAAATCCATCTGTTTCAAATATTTGTGATCCAATATGACAATGTAGTCCTTTTACATGGATCTCATCAATTTTCATTAATTTCTGTAAAGCTTCTTCAGCTTGACCATTTGTTAAATCAAAACCGAATTTTGAATCTTCATTTCCAGTTAAAATATAATTATGTGTATGTGCTTCAATTCCAGGGGTAACTCTAATTAAAACATCCATCTTTTTATTCTGTTCTTTTAAAACATGCGCTAATAAATCTATTTCATAAAAATTATCGACAACAATACAACCTATATTATATTCTACAGCCATCGAAATTTCATCGATATTTTTATTATTCCCATGCATATGAATTTTTTCAACAGGAAAATCTGCTTGCAATGCTGTATATAACTCACCTTGAGATACGACATCTAAGCTTAAATTCTCTTGTTTAGCAACCTGCACCATCGCTACAGATGAAAATGCTTTACTCGCATATGCAACCTGTGCTTGCACACCTTCTTCTTTAAATGTATCTACAAAGGCTCTTGCATTTTCACGAATTTTATTGACATCATACACGAATAGTGGAGTACCGTATTTTTTAGTAAGATCAACTGCATCCAAGCCACCAATTGTTAAATGGCCATCGCCATTCACTGCAAACGGATGTAACATCTTGAACCCTCGCCTTCTCTCTAGCTTCTACCTCTATTCATCAAACAAAAATCCCTTATCCCCATCTTTCTTAAAGAAGACAGGTAGACAAGGGATAAAAGAATTCCCATTTCTACAAAATCTAACAAAGTATAAAGATAATTTATCACAGGCTTATCTCCAGTTCAAGTGTTTACAATTAAGATTATGCTTGTTTTTGATTATTTTTAGGTTTCACTATACTAGGTCTTGTTTTAGACAATGGCATCGACACCCGGAATAAAATTTGCCATAGGGCTTTGTCGTTAAAAGGCAGAAATGGCCATAAATATGGCGTTTGTAAGGATCTCGTCGAAATCAATAGCAAGAGAAAAATCGTCAGTCCAATAACTAGTCCTTTCACTTGAAAGATAAAAGTTAAAATAATTAAAATAATTCTTGCCATTTTATTTGCGACACTTAATTCATAACTCGGTGTGGCAAATGTCCCAACTGCACTTATCGCAACATATAAAATGACTTCTGCACTAAATAAGCCTACATCTATCGCAATTTCCCCGATTAATACCGCTGCAATCAAGCCCATCGCAGTTGATAAAGGCGTTGGTGTATGTATGGCTGCCATCCGCAAAAATTCGATACCAATATCTGCTAATAATATTTGGACAATGATTGGCACGTTCCCTGTTTCATTGGGACCGATAAATTGTAAATTATCAGGTAATAGTGATGGGTCTATCACTAATAATAACCAAAGTGGTAATAAAAATAAGGAAGCAAAAATCCCGATGAACCTGATCCAGCGGACAAATGTACCTACTGCTGGAGATTCTCGGTATTCTTCAGCGTGCTGCACATGATGAAAATACGTAGTTGGCATAATTATCATACTTGGGGATGTGTCAACCATTATGAGAACATGTCCTTCAAATAAATGGGTAGCAGCTACGTCTGGTCTTTCTGTATATCTGACAAGTGGATAAGGGTTAAAGCCTTGTTGCACCAAATATTCTTCTATAGTCTTGTCGGCCATTGACAGCCCATCTACTTCAATTTGTTCTAATTCATTTTTAATTAAATCTACTAGACCTTTATCAGCTACATCTTGAATATAGGAGATACAAATATCTGTCTTAGATCGTTCACCAACTTGCATCATCTCATGACGTAGGCGTTCATCCCTTATCCGTCTTCTGGTTAGGGCAGTATTTTCAATAATATTTTCGGTATAGCCATCTCTAGAGCCTCGTATGACTTTCTCTGTATCAGGTTCCTCCGGTGACCTACCGGGATAGTGACGAACATCAACGATAAAGCACTCGTCTTGACCATCAACTAAGATAACAAGTAGTCCAGATAACATTTGATCGACTGCTTCATCCATTGTTTTCGCCTTTTCAACCTGTTGATGAACGATACGATTATTCAATACTTCATAAATTTCACTATTGTATTCTTCTTCATCATTAATGGAAATTAGCTTTTTCATTACTTCAATCACAAAGTCAGTATCAACTAAGCCAGTAACATAATATAACTGGATTTTCTTCTCAAAAATAGTCAGTTCACGAAATCCGACATCAAAAGATACATCAATACCTAGCCTTGTTTCCATGTATTCTTGATTCTTTTTTAGTAACTTATTAACTGGTGTTTTATTTTTCTTTTTATTCATAATGAACTCCTTCTCTAAAAAATATCTACGAAGATGATCCAATGAAACAAAGACCCGGTTATTTTACCGATCACAATTGCCATTAATAACCATAGTAATTCTTTATCTATCCCTAATCTTTTCATCAAAATTGGAAAAACATTTAATACTTCTGTTAATGCAGCAGCCAACATTCCAATAAAAATACCGTGTAATAACCCCCAGAAACCTAAGATGTAAACTGGAAGGTTCAACGTCCACTCTGTGAAGGATAAATATGTACCTAGTAAGGCACCAACGATAACACTTGCTTGATAATGTTTCATCCAGTCAATTGATTTACTTAGCTGGACTAATCTCGGTATAATTCCTAATACAGTTAAAAAAGCTACAAAGCCCGCACCTACCATTAGCCCTGATCCAAATCCTATTGCGATTTCCACTACAATATATACTATTTCACGAGTCATTGCGCTTATTTAGAACATTCTCATGATATATTAAATAATGATCAAGGTCCTGTTGATAGTTAAACATTTCAACTTCTAACGGGCTTGGTTCTTCATTGAAACGTTTTTTGAAAATATGGTTAAAGAAAAGGATCATCCCTAAGCCTAAACCGATTGAATAGGGAATTTGAATCCATAGTGGTTTATTCTGTTGTTCCCCTGTTAACAAGAAATACAACCCTTGATGTACCTCTTCCATACTGACATCATAATGGAAATTCATAATCGCCATTGCAGAACCAATGCAAAGAAGTAGCCAGATTAACAGGATTAAAAAGATATTAGCTTTTTTGTCATTTTTTTTAATCTCTACAATTACTTGATTTGAGCCTAACAATTCAACACTAAGGAAAGGATAAGTTTCTACTAGGGTATCTAATAAATGGAAACCATCAATAACAGAAACATTTTGATCTTTCTCTGTAATTTGATAAATTTTTAAAGTTTTTAATTCTTTCAGATAATCAATATTTCCGGTGATAAAGGCAATATCGTTTAAAGTAATTAAATGTTGTTTATCCACTTCAATCTTTTTTTTGAGTCGTATATATACTTTTTCTTCCTGCACATTACATCATCCTTTAACTTTTAGCTTGCTTGTGAGGAAAATGGTGTTCTTAGTATAAGTTGATTTTAAATATTCATTCATAACAGCACAGAAAAACAACACACTCTATTTAGAAATGTAGGTACATCCTGCGAAGTAATGAAAATACTGTTTGTTCGAAACTAAATGCACAGTCGCCTATGTAGTAATTTTGATATATATCGTGATCATAACCGCCACTCCGGGTGCCCACTTCCCTTTCCGTGGGGTTTACCCTTCAGCTAACTTTTTCGAGCAAAAACCGCTCGAAAAAGTGGATCTTCAGGTCAAACAGGTCCCACAAGAGTGGAAGTGGGCGGCCTTCGTTAAGATATGCTCCATAACACTAATCCAAAATCAACCAGTCGATTTCTCCAACATATATAGCATAAGTTCTAGTATGCTACAGGGGCATTCACAGCCGATTAACACTGTAACAAAACAGAAAAGTTTAGTTCCATGAGTTCATTTCTTTCTATAATCAGAGAACAAAAATAGCGTAGGCAGAATACGGAGACTCCTGTGGGAACTCACGCGTGCCGAAGATCCACTTGGTAAAGTGCTTTTCTTTACCAAGTTAGCTGAGGACGTGCCCACGGAAAGCGGAGTATTCTGCCGGAGCGGTTTGTCTCACTCTCTAAGTCAAGAATGGAAGAGAGCAAATACAAAGTTACTTCTTAGTTTATGAATATTTGTAAATTTTCCATAAAAAAAGACTATCCCGGAGGATAATCTTAATTTGTGATTTCTTCTTTTATTTTTTCTAATATTTTCTTTTCTATTCGGGAAACCTGAACTTGTGATATTCCCAGTCGGTTTGCAACCTCTGTTTGGGTTTTATCCTTATAATATCTTAAGTATACAATCAACCGCTCTCGTTCATCTAGATCTTTAATAACCTGTTCCATCGTCATTTTATCAAACCAATTGTCATTGACGTCTGCAATCTGATCCAGTAACGTAATAGGATCACCGTCATTTTCATACACGGTTTCATGAATGGATTGCGGTTTCTTTGTCGCTTCTTGCGCATGGATGATATCTTCAGGCGTAAGATCTAGCTTTTCCGCAATTTCTTGCACTGTCGGGGCTCGAGCGAGTTCTTTGGTTAGCTCATCTGTTACCCTTCTTATCTTATTGCCAATTTCTTTTAAGGAACGACTAACCTTTACTGTTCCATCGTCTCGTATGAAACGTTGGATTTCACCAATAATCATCGGTACAGCATAAGTGGAGAATTTGACATCGTATTCTAAGTCGAATTTATCAATTGACTTTAGTAAACCGATGCAACCAATTTGAAACAAATCATCTTGATCATAACCTCTATTGAGAAAACGCTGAACAACAGACCAAACGAGGCGAATATTTTTCTCTACCAATAATGATCTTGCTTCCTCATCTCCTTGTTGACTTAACTGGATATACCTCTTTACATCTTTATCATCTAAAGGCGATGCGTTAGACATTTGTGTTTTCATAGGCATCACCTAATTACACATGGTTTTGCTAGTTTGAAAATCTTTTGTCATTCTCACCTTTGTGCCTTCTCCTGGATGTGAAATAATTTCGACTTTATCCATGAAGTTTTCCATAATCGTAAAACCCATTCCTGACCGCTCAAGTTCTGGTTTAGAGGTATATAGTGGTTCTTTCGCTAAATCGATATTATCAATTCCCATTCCTTCATCCTCAATTAAAATGGATAATGTCTGATCAGTTAAGGAACAAGAGATATAGACGTATTGGTTTGGGTCCTCTTCGTAACCATGAATAATAGCATTAGTTACTGCTTCCGAAACAACAGTTTTGATTTCTGTTAATTCGTCCATATTTGGATCAATTTGTGATACAAATGCAGCAACTGAAACTCTAGCAAATGCCTCATTTTCACTGACACTTCTAAACTTTAATTCCATTGCATTATTCATGATGCCACCCCCAAACTGGAAAGAGCAAAATCTTCATTTGACTCTAGCCTAACAATTTTGAATAATCCCGACATATTAAATAACCTTTTTACTGCTGGGTTGACAGAACAAACAATCATTTCTCCTCCTAATTGCTTTACTTCCTTATAACGCCCTAATACAACCCCTAAACCTGAACTGTCCATAAAATGTAAGGCATCAAGATTTAAAATGACGTGCTTAATCCCCTCTTGATGCAGGCGATCTTGCCATTCTATTTTTAATCGAGCAGCAGAATGGTGATCTAGTTCACCATCCAATCGGACGATTAATACATCTTCGACTACAGTAAATTGAGTCTGTAATTGCATATATTTCCCTCCCAGTTTTTTTCTATATTACTTTTTTCTATATCTCTCATCCCTAATCCTGCTAATTGACAAAACTAGAACGAAATCGTCTAAATAAGCTTATATTCGACCTATTCTTTTCTTTTCATTAAAAGAATGATTGAAATGTTCGTTTAAACAGCTGAAGTACATTAGCATGCTTAATATCTTCTAATACAATTAAATCTGTTTCACTAATAATGTCTTCTCCCTCTACCACTTGGAGCTTACCAACCATTGTTCCTTTTTCTAGCGGTAACTCTACATCTTGATTAATTTTTATTTTCGTATCGATTTCATCTAAATTGGTTCCTTTAGGATAAAGAATCGATACTGAGTCGTTGGTAACAACATCCACCTTCTGTTTATTTGCTTTTAACCATTCGAATGACGTCACAGCCTGATTTTTCTCATATAATGGCTTTGTTTCGAATTTCGCATAAGCATAATCTAACAATTGGCTTACATCACTATTTCGATCTTTCGTACTTTCTGCTCCCATAACAACAGCTATAGTTCTCATACCATTTTTCTCTGCAGTTGCCGTCAAACAATATTTCGCTTCGTTTGTGTATCCTGTTTTCAGACCATCTACACCTTCATAGAAACGAACTAGTTTATTGGTGTTAACAAGCCAAAACTCATCTTCAGTGTCTTTACGCAAATAATCCTCATAAATACTTGTGTAATGTGTAATATCCTCGTACTTTAGTAACTCCTTAGCCATAATCGCCATATCATGAGCAGTACTATAATGATTTTCTGCAGGTAAGCCAGTTGAATTTTGGAAATTAGTAGATTTAAGCCCCAATTCTTCAACTTTTTCGTTCATCATTTCCACAAAAACTTGCTCACTGCCAGCAATTCTTTCTGCCATTGCCACACTAGCATCATTACCTGATGCAATAGCAATACCCTTTAACAAGTCATCTACTGACATTTCTTCTCCAGCTTCTAGGAAGATTTGTGATCCCCCCATTGATGCAGCATTTTCACTGACTCTGACTTGTTCATCTAAGGATAATTCCCCCTTTTCAATAGCTTCCATAATAAGTAGCATAGTCATAA
The DNA here is from genome assembly GCF_000377765.1 of Gracilibacillus lacisalsi DSM 19029. GTDB lineage: Bacteria > Bacillota > Bacilli > Bacillales > Amphibacillaceae > Gracilibacillus > Gracilibacillus lacisalsi. The sequence continues at coordinate 322,260 of NZ_KB898664.1, forward strand.
TTTTAGTCATACTAGCTGGTGGTAATTCTTCGTTAGAATTTTTATCATATAATATATTACCTGTATCACGCTCAATAAGTATCGCTGATTTCGAATTTGTGGCTAAATCTAATGATTCACTTTCACTTACTTCACTTGATACGTGATTTTCTTCATGGTGAGCAAATACGTTTCCTTGACTGACCACCACCATACTTATAACAATGAGTATCATTATGCTTATTCTTTTCAACATCTTCACCTCCGATTTATAACATTTCTATTTTTTCCAAAATAATCTAAAAGTATAACTTGTACTTTGAAATATTTTAAAAAAGACAGCAAAAAAGATAGCGAACATCGTCGCTATCTTTTCTACTCCCTATTTTATGACTTCATAAATCATTTTTTGGCGGGTTGCTTTTTCAGGTTTTATCGTATAAGCATTTTTTACAATAGAGATGATTTGTTCGACATCTTCTTGATCACTGTTTAATATAGCTAAAGTATCGCCTTGGTCTACATAATCACCGATCTTCTTTTGGAGGGTAATGCCAACCCCGTGATGAATAGCATCATCCTTGGTTGCTCTTCCAGCACCTAGATGCATAGCAGCCACCCCTATTTCATCTGCCTCCATTTCATGTATATAGCCGCCTTGATCAGCTTTCACTTCCATGTGATAAGATGATCCAGGGAGTTGAGACAGGTCTTTAATAACAGTTATATCACCGCCTTGTGCTTCTATAAAGTCCATAAAGTATTGTAACGCGTCACCGTTATCGATTAAGCTTTCTAATGATTGGGTTGCCTCTGAATAATCCTGATACACACCAGCTAATATTGTCATATGAGCCGCAAGTTCAATTGCTAATTCTCGAAGATCTTCTATTCGTTTTCCTTGTAATACTTCAACTGCTTCTTTTACTTCATTAGCATTTCCGATCTCATATCCTAACGGTTGATTCATGTCACTGATCACGGCAACGGTTTGTCTGTCTAATTGTTTACCGATCGTTACCATTTCTTTCGCTAATCGTTTAGAATCTTGCAATGATTTCATAAAAGCCCCTGAACCTGTTTTAACATCCAGGACAATACTGTCAGCTCCTGAAGCAATTTTTTTACTCATGATCGAACTTGCGATTAATGGAATTGAATCAACTGTTGCTGTAACATCTCGCAAAGCATATAATTTCTTATCAGCTGGAGCTAAATTACCCGTTTGGCCAACTACAGATAACTTGAATTTATTGACATTATCAATAAATTGTTGGTTTGTTAATTCGACCTTAAAGCCAGGTATGGATTCTAACTTATCTATAGTCCCTCCTGTATGACCTAACCCTCTTCCCGACATCTTTGCTACTGGGATACCTGCTGCAGCAACTAAAGGACCAACGATAAAAGTTGTCTTATCACCGACACCACCAGTTGAATGCTTATCTACTTTGTGACCTTTAATCGGGCTCAAGTCAATAATATCACCGGATTCAACCATGTTTTTTGTTAAGGATGCAGTTTCTTCTTGTGTCATACCTTGATAATAGATTGCCATCATCAATGCAGACACTTGATAATCGGGAATATTTTCTTTCATATACTCTTTGATAAAGAAAGAAATTTCTTGTTCTGTTAACGTTTCACCATTTCGCTTTTTGGCGATAATATCAACCATTCTCATTCCAATCACCTCTTTTTGAAGTCATTTACACAATTACTCTTTTACTATTCTTCCATTTTCTTAGCAGTCAAGGTTCAACCTAAAGGAAAAACTCGGACTAGCCTTTCTTTTATGAATCCCTATTAAAGGGAGACAATTTAGAAGTTAGAAAATCTTATTTTATATCACTCAAAAAACTCTTACCATATTGAGGACGTTTCACTTTAAAATTGTCCGCAATTGTAGCTCCAACATCAGCAAATGTTTCTCTTAATGGCAACTCTTTTCCTACATCTATCCCGTGATGATAAACAAGTAACGGTACATATTCTCTGGTATGGTCTGTTCCATGATGAGTAGGATCATTACCATGATCTGCTGTTATGATAAGTAAATCAGCTTCTTGTAATTTATCTAAGACTTCCGGTAAAAATTGATCAAACTTTTCTAGCGCTTCTGCATACCCATCTGGATTTCTTCTATGACCATATTTAGCATCAAAATCAACTAAATTTAAGAAATTCAGACCGTGAAACGATTTATCCATTGATTGTATAAATTTTTTGATCCCATCTTCATTATCTTCTGTTCGAATTGATTCCGTGACTCCTTCACCATCATAGATATCCGTAATTTTACCTAACGCAACAACATCATAGCCACCATCTTCCAAAGAGTTCATAACAGTATATCCAAAAGGTTTTAGGGCATAATCATGTCGATTAGCAGTCCGTTCGAAATGATCTGGCTCACCGACAAATGGTCTGGCAATTACACGCCCGATCATATATTTTTCGTCTAAAGTCAGTTCACGGCAAAACTCACAAATTTCATATAATTCTTTTACAGGAATTATTTCTTCATGGGCTGCAATTTGTAATACGGAATCAGCTGAAGTATAAATAATAAGATTTCCTGTTTCCATATGTTGTGGACCTAATTCCTTAATAATTTCTGTACCTGAAGCTGGTTTATTGCCAATTACTTTTCTTCCCGTTTTCTGTTCAATCGTTTCAATTAACTCTTCAGGAAATTGTTCAAATGTTCGAAAAGGAGTATCAATATAGAGGCCCATCATTTCCCAATGACCTGTCATTGTATCTTTTCCATTGGACGCTTCTTGCATTTTCGTATAATGAGCCTTTGGCTTAGCTGTCTTTTCTATGCCATTAATTTCCTTTATATTACTTAAACCCAGTTTTCCCATATGAGGCATATGCAATCCATTTCGATGTTCGGCAATGTGACCCAATGTATCAGCACCAATGTCATTAAAATCTGCCGCGTCAGGTGCTTCTCCTATACCTACAGAATCAAGTACAATTAAAAAAATTCGATTAAAAGTTGGCATGCTAATCCCTCCTATTCTTCCATACCCTCCCTATCAACGTAGTATGCCTCATATTAGTATATTCATTAATGAAATATGCATTGTTCCAGAATAATTGTTATGATAGAGGAACAAAAAAGAAGCTAAATCGATACACCTATGTAAACAAATAAATCGCCACGATGATAATCGTGACGATTTTAAGCTCTTGGATGATGTGTTTTATAAATATCTTTTAATCTAGATTTAGAAACATGTGTATAAATTTGAGTTGTAGATATATCTGCATGACCAAGCATTTCTTGGACTGCTCTTAAATCAGCACCATTCTCTAGCAGGTGTGTCGCAAAGGAATGGCGTAATGTATGTGGAGACAGCTCCTTTTCAATACCTGCATCTCTGGCAATCTCTTTAATAATCTTCCAAAACCCTTGACGTGACAATGGATTTCCATGATGGTTGACAAATACTGTTTCGGTTTGCTTTTTTTTAACTAAATCGTGTCTAGCAGATTGAATATATAAATCTAAAGCATCTTTAGCAATATCACCTAAAGGAACAATCCGTTCTTTAGATCCTTTCCCAAAGCAGCGAACAAATCCCATTGTTAAATGCAAATCGTTCATCTTTAAATTAATCAGTTCTGAAACACGCAACCCTGTTGCATAAAGGGTTTCTAACATTGCTTTGTTACGTATGGAATATTTATCTGTAGCCGGAATATTCAGTAATTTATCAATATCTTTTGCAGATAATACTTTTGGCAATTTTCGGTTTGCTTTTGGCGTTTCGATATGTAAGCTTGGATCCTCTTTTAGCTGATATTCTCTTATTAAAAATTGGTGAAATAGTCTTAATGTGGACAACATTCTTGCGATAGTAGCGGGTGATTTACCCTGGTCGTTCAACTGATACAAAAATTGCATAATATCACGACGACCAGCCTCGTTCCATTCCGTTAGTTCTCTTTCTTCCTTAAGAAAATGATAATACTTGAGAAGGTCTCGTTTATAAGCTTGCAAAGTATTATCAGATAATCCTCTTTCTATTTTTAAAAAGTGAAAAAACTCTTCTACTGGATATTGCATCTCATCCATGATTTATTCTCCCAATCGAAAAAAGATACTCAAACGCTCCCAAACATCGGGCTCTTCCTGCTGAAACACTTTTACAGCATTTCCTTGAGGATACTCATAGCGATCTAATTTTTCATACTCTTGATGTAACGCTTTGATCACATAATAAAACAAAATGGTACACAATACAAAAATAATAAAAAACTTCATCATTTCAAAAAAAATTTTTACAATGGAAGACATATGGCATTCTCCTAATAGAATAGACTCTATTAGAATTTATACCGATATTATATAAAAATATACCTATTTAGCGGATAATTTTTTTGCTTCACAATTTCGACAAATTCGATCTTGACATTTTTGACATATTCCATGGAATGTTAATCGGTGATCTTTGACAATAAATCCCCAATCAGTTTGAACAATTTGCTCGACTTCTTCCAACAAGTCATCCATTATTTCTTCTACTGAGCCACATTCCGTACAAACTAAATGATGATGGAAATGCTTTGCCCCTTCTTTGCGAAGATCGTAGCGAGAAACCCCATCACCAAAGTTAATTTTATCGACAATTTCTAATTCCGTTAATAATTCTAGAGTTCTATATACAGTTGCTAAACCTATTTCAGGTGATTTATCTTTTACTAATAAATAAACATCTTCCGCACTAAGATGGTCTTCTTCTCTTTCCAATAATACACGGACAGTTGCTTCACGCTGTGGAGTTAATTTATAACTTTGAGCGTGCAATTCCTTCTTAATACGGTCTAATCGGTGTTCCATAATGAAGACCTCCTTACATATGTACATTATAAATATTCCAATGTAAGGTGTCAATTAAAATAATTATAAAAAACGCAAATAAACTTTTATTTTTTAATAATTATTATCAATTAATAAATCTGTCAGATATTAATCTCATCGTTTCAAATGAAACAATCGATTCCAATAAAGCTGCTATGCTAACCACGATCATTAAGCAGATAAAAACAGCGGTATATCGGTAAAAAATCTGTAAAATCGGTTGTTTATAACGTCTCGAAAACATACTCTGTAACAAAGTTAATGAGAATATCATAGCGAAACTGCTAGCCATTATATAGATCGGAATGAGAATCAAGTTTTGTGGTGCTATTGCAGAGAATGAGAACAACAATCCTTTGATACCTAGTTGATTAACAAAAAAACCAACAGTAAATCCGATTGCTACTCCTTTTACAAATAATAACACCCAAATGATAGGTAATCCAATAACAGCTAATCCTAGGAAAAAAAGCAAAGATAGAAATTGAATGTGATAAAATATTGCATTTTGAAATAATGCTTGTTTCGATATATCTTCATCTTGTAAATAACCAAGAAAGAATCGTTCTAAATAAAAAAATAAATCTTCTTTTTGAACAAAATTCATACTGTTGACGATAATTGCGCCAAATATGATCCCGGTTATAAAAAGAATAATCGTAAATATATAGATGGTATGGTATTTTGCAAGATGATTGGAGATGGGTTTTCTGCTTTTTGGTAGTTTCAATTCATTCACATCCTCTAATTATGTTCTCGTTTCCAATCTATGATTGGAATAATAGAAATAGAACTCAACTAGAGTTTATTTTAATTTTACATAATGTTATTACGGTCAACTTTCAACTTTTCCATATCGTCCGCCTCCACCTTCAACCACCATTAACTTCCCTTTACGTAATTTAATAATCATTTCAGCAAGATTATCTCCAACAACTTTTGCTAAATCAACTTCTGGTATATAGTGAATAATATTCATTTCGTTACCAAAATGATCTAATAACTTGTCCATCGTTTTTGGCCCCAGTTTAGGCAAATATTCAAGGGGGACTTGATATATATAATCTGGTCGCTTACTAGCAGTAACTTGGTCGGAAGCTAATTCTCGTATTCGATCTGATACACCCTTAACATATTTACTAGAACCGCATTTTGAACATTTATCTCCTTTAAATGAGGCAAGACAGTTGGCACACACTGTTGCATAATATTTTCCTAATTTAGGATTCATTCCAAAATTTCGGTTAACACACCGCCCGACTTCATTGTTTAATGCCATTTTTAATTCTTTAAAACTTGGTTCTGCTAAAAGTAACTGTTGATATTCTCTTGCTATTTTCGGCAACGAATGGGCATCTGAATTCGTTAAATACGTGTACTGGTGTAATTCTTCAATTTGATCAGCCATCTTGGTATCAGAACTTAAACCAAGTTCAATGGCGTCCACTTGATCTGGATCTAATACCTCTGTTAAAGAATAAGCTACTCCTTTCCCGAACAAGCTCTTAAATGGTGTAAAAACATGAGCAGGAATGAATAACCCATCCAGCTCATGTGTTTTTGTTTGTAAAGTAACAGCATCACCGTAATAACGTTGTGAACTCAGTTCAACGTTTTTCATATGTGAAGACAGCCAAAGGGAAAATGCCTTCATATTTCGAATAAAGGGAAAGAAACATAACACATGTATCGGCCCTTTACAATTCTTGTCATATACCTCTATTTCGCTACCTAAAATTAACGTTGTGTCCCCAAATTGAACACCACCATCTGCTAGTTCCGCTGCCTTCCCTTGTTCAACAGCTAGCTCAACCTCGTTTAGAACCGTTGGAGCATGACAGTCAATAACACCGACAATATCTATCCCTTTCCGTTCACTGGCCTCTTGCATAATATTCATCAATGTTAAATGTTGGGAAGCAGTAATCTTCACTGGCTTCCCCTTTAAATTACGTCCAATATGAATATGTAAATCGGTAAAAAATTCTTTTAGCATTTTACTTCAAACCCTTGTGTTGTAAATAAAGAATCGCATAAGCTGTTTTTGCATCATGTATTTTTTGTTCTGTAACTAACCTTTCTGCCTCTTCCAATGATAGTTCGATTAATTCAACAAATTCATCTTCGTCCATTGCTTTTGGCTGCTCTACTTTTTTCAATGAACTTGTTTTATATAGGTACATTATTTCATCCGCAAAGCCGGGAGAGGTGTAAAAAGAAGTCACATATGTTAATTGATCTGTCGTATAACCTGTTTCTTCTTCTAATTCTCTTAATGCCGTTACTTCAGGTGCCTCATCTTGTTCCAGTTTTCCCGCTGGAATCTCCACTAATGTTTTTTCTAGTGGCTTACGATATTGTTTGACAAAAATAATTTTATTATCCTCCGTTACTGGAATTATCGCAACAGCCCCTGGATGCTTTACAATTTCTCTTTTTGATGTTTTCCCATTTGGCAAGGTGACGTCATCTACTTGCACATTAATCACCTTTCCTTCAAAAATAGTTGTTGTATGAATGGTTTTCTCATTAAAATTAGTCATAATATTTCATCCTTTCTCTTTCCTACAGTCTCTTTCATTGTATTTCTTTGTTACGATTTGTACAATGAATTTATATGGATGATGTAGAAAGGATGAACAATATGAAAAAAACGAAACTCGGAATGTCCGAACTTGAGGTTTCTCAAATTGCACTTGGTTGTATGTCTCTAGGTACCTCCCCAACCAAAGCCAGTGAAATTATTGATGAAGCATTGGAAGTTGGTATTAATTATTTAGATACAGCTGATTTATATGATCAAGGTGTAAATGAAGAAATTGTTGGTCAATCGATTAAAAATAAACGAGATCAAATTGTATTAGCTACAAAAGTAGGGAATCATTTAAAAGACGATGGCAGTTGGTTTTGGGATCCTCGAAAAGCTTATATTAAAGAACAAGTTAAAGAAAGCTTAAGAAGACTACAAACGGATTACATTGACTTATATCAGTTACATGGCGGTACGATTGAGGATCCGATAGATGAAACGATTGAAGCTTTTGAGGACTTGGTGAAGGAAGGTGTCATACGCTATTATGGTATTTCTTCGATCAGGCCAAATGTCATTCATGAATATATTTCAAAATCTAATATCACTAGTGTGATGATGCAATACAGCATGCTCGATCGTCGTCCGGAAGAAGAAGTGATGACACAGTTAGCTGAACATCAAATTAGTGTAGTAACAAGAGGATCACTAGCTAAAGGCATGTTAAGTGCTAAAGGTCCAGAAGTTGTTTCAGCAAAAGGTAAGAACGGATATATAGATTATGATGCAAGTACCTTAAAACATACGGTTGAGCAGTTACGAGGGGTGTTGCAGGATAACCAGACATTGAACGGCTTGGTATTGCAATACGTATTACAAGAACAAGCTGTTGCTTCTGTCGTAGCTGGTGCGAGCTCGATTGCACAATTAAAAGAGAATGCCGAAGCATTAAATCAACATTTTAACCCTGAACAATTTGCAAAAGTTAAAGAAATAACCAAAGCCAATACCTATCAACAACACAGATAAAAAACTAGCAAACCCCGCCACTTCATCATTAAATGCTAAGTAGACGTGGATTACTTTGGTAGTAATGATGAATATTTGAACAGCTTGACCACCACTAGCTGCTTCCTTTTCTTTCCTGGGGTTTGCCCTTCAGCTAACTTTTTCGAGCAAAAACCGCTCGAAAAAGTGAATCTTCAGGCCAAACGAATCCCAACTATTTATGCCGTAATACCACCAACAATTCGATAATAACAGCGATTTTATACATCTCTTTTATAGTTAGGCTATTACTGAATGTATGTGGATAAACGGATTTAACATTTCATTCGGACTTGTTAATCGGAACGTTGCACCATTATAATCTAATTTCATTTTTTTACTAAAAAATGTAGCTTCTTGGTTATGAACAACTACATCAAATTGATCACATTCCACCTCTATGTGATTTGCTTCTCGTCTAGGAATTAGTGAAATAGTAGGCATGCCGTTAACACCACAGCCACAGCCCTCTGTGTCATACGTTAAAGCTAAGATAGTGTTTTTAGAATTCGCTAATGAATTTATTTTTTCTAGTGCATTTTCTGTAATCATCAATTGCATAATACCCCTCCATTACTTCTTCTTAAATGCGGGTTTTAAAATGGTTTCCATTATTCGTGGAAAGTTTTGATATAGCTTACTTCCCGCATGCATCCAAAATGGTAAATTGATTTCCCTTTTATTCTTAAAAAGGCATTTGGTTATGTGGTTCGCTACATCATTTGGATCTAACATATGCTTTGCGACGCTTCTTTGATAATCCCCGTTTGGATCTGCAGTTTCAAAAAAAGCAGTTTTTACCGGTCCAATATTTACCGATGTAACAGGTATCATTCCTTCCAGTTCCATACGTAAAGCATTAGAGAAACTAATAACACTTGCTTTTGTAGCACTATATACAGCAGATTTAGGTGTAGCTATTTTCCCTGCTTGAGAACCGATGTTAACTATATGTGCGACTGGTTGATTCATAAGTGTTGGAAGCATATAGTAAGTAGTAAAAAACAGAGAATCCAAATTGAGCCGAATCATGTTATCAATCTGTTCCCAATTTAATTGATCAAATGCCTCAAAATAACCTACTCCTGCGTTATTGATCAGGATGTCTATTTTACCAGATTCCTTGAGAATTTGGTCCATTCCCTTCTGCCACTCTTTACGATCTGTAATATCAACTGGATACGTAATCGACTTGATTCCATACATTTTGTCTATTCTTCTTGCAATCTCGATTAATTTACTTTCTGTTCTGGCAACTAAGACAGGAATAGCTTTATGTTCCGCTAAAGCAAAGGCCAAAGCTTCACCAATACCGCTGGAAGCACCAGTAATCAATACATGTTTTTCTTTTAACTGATTCATTCTATCAACTCCACCCTTATCATATCATATTCCATAACATGGACAGAACCAATTGATTTTGAATTGTATGTAAATTTTTTGTTAGAAATAACGAATTTATTAGCTAGATCATTGACTTTTCCTAATAAATTAAAGACAATCATGAAGAAGTTAAACTTTTACTTAGAGGTGAAATGATGTCTACCATTATTTACGCACATCGCGGCGCTAGCAAATATGCACCAGAAAATACAATGCCAGCTTTTGAATTAGCATATAAACACGGTGCAGATGGTATTGAAACAGATGTACAATTAACGAAAGACAACATCCCTGTCTTAATTCATGATGAACAACTAAACAGAACTACTAACGGGAAAGGTTTTGTGAAAGATTTTACTTATGACGAACTGAAACAATTAGATGCAGGAAGTTGGAAATCTTATCATTATAAGGACACAACAATACCGACCTTAGATGACCTACTTGCATGGAACCAGGATAAACAATTAAAATTAAACATAGAACTTAAAAATAATATTATTTTCTATCAAGGGTTAGAAGACATAGTCTGCCAAAAATTAGCTAAATACAATATGACAAAACAAACGGTTATTTCGAGTTTTAACCACGATAGTATTACAAAAATTTATGATAAAAGAGTTGATATCGATTATGCTTTATTAACAGGTAGACATAATAAAGCTTTGGTGCCATACAGTACAAAAATTAAAGCAAAAGGTATCCATATCAGTTTTCGCCTACTATCGAACAGGTTAGTTGCGCTGGCAAATGATAATCAATTATATGTCGCAGTATATACAGTAAATTCATCAATTGCTATTAAGAAAGCGATCCGTTTAGGGTGTCATGCCGTTTTTACAGATGTACCTAAATTAGCGATCGATATCAAAAATAGAAGGTTTGCAGAAAGGAATTAATCGATGCACATACACTTTTTAGGAACAGGGGCTGGATTACCTAGTAAAGATCGTAATGTTACATCCATCGTACTAGATTTGTTACAAGAGCGTAATGGGCTTTGGATGTTTGATTGCGGAGAAGCAACACAACACCAAATATTACATACCTCAATCAAGCCGAGGAAGATAGAGAAAATATTCATCACACATTTACATGGAGATCATATTTTCGGGTTACCTGGCTTGTTAAGCAGTCGATCTTTTCAAGGTGGAGAGGAACCAGTAACTATTTACGGTCCAGCAGGAATTAAACAATTTATAGAAACTGCATTAACGGTTAGTCAATCCAAACTATCCTACCCCATTATGATAGAAGAACTGAAAGAGGGGATTATTTTTGAGGATAATCAATTTTCCGTCTCTGTGAAAAAGTTAGACCATGCGATTGACAGCTTTGGATTCCGCATTGATCAAAAAGACAGTCAGGGTTCATTATTAGTAGAGAAATTAAAAAAAGATGGTATTACACCTGGTCCGATTTATCGTCAATTTAAAACAAAAGAAACAGTACAACTCCCCAATGGTAAAACAGTTCATGCCAAAGACTATATAGGAGAGCCGAAGAAAGGTAAAAGCGTTGCCATTTTAGGTGATACCAGAACTAAAGAAGAATATGTCTCCTTTGTCCAAAATGTGGAGTTATTGATTCATGAAGCTACTTTTAACAAGGAACAGGTACAACTGGCACATGATTACTTTCACTCTACTACAGCACAAGCTGCAAAAATCGCACAAAAGGCAAATGTAAAGAAACTGATTCTTACCCATATATCATCGAGGTTTCAATTGGATGAAGTAGATCAATTATTATTAGAGGCTAAACAATATTTTGAAGAAACGGTTATCGCACATGATTTTTATTCAGCCTCCGTAAAGTAAGACTATGATCAGTGTGGGGGTTTTAACCCCCACTGATCATTAGCGAACCTTATCAAGGTGTTAGCTCACCTGACCACTCACTTAGTCTTAGTCAAATCCTAATTGGGCTCATCTAAATAATGAAACAGATCTAACTGGTAAGTAATATCTTCTTTCTTTACCGCATTTTGTACAGTAATACCTAGTAACCTAACGGGATCAGCATTCCAATGCTCTTCCAATAATTGTTCGCTGTAAAATAATATGTCAGAAGCTTTTTCAACGTACTGATTCAATCTCATTCTTCTCGTGATTGTTTTTCTATCACTGTAACGGATAGTTAACTGAATAGTATCACCTACAGCAGATTTTCGATGCAGACGCTTTTCAACGCTTTCCGAAAGAACTCGTAATTGTCCAAGTAGTTGCTCATAATCAGATACATCAACAGGGAAAGTCTGAGAGCTTCCGATACTTTTAAAACTGCTCGCACTTTCTGGATCAACTGGACGTGGGTCTTCTCCCAACGCTCTCGTTTTTAACCTCTCCCCATTCACTCCTAGTAACCCTTTTAATAGCACTGTATCTGTTTCTACTAAATCTTCAATTGTTTCGATTTGATATTTCTTTAATTTTTCGGCTGTTTTATTTCCAATTCCATACATTTCTTCAATTGGCAACGGCCATAGCTTAGAGGAGACATCTCTTTTTCTTAATATCGTAATACCGTTTGGCTTTTTCATATCTGAAGCCATTTTCGCCAGAAATTTATTAGGTGCTATCCCGATACTACAAGGTAAGTGTAAATCATTTGCGAGATGTTGTTGAATAGCATCGGCAATATCGAGCGGATTTCCTAGATCATAGCTGTCTGTAATATCCAGAAACGCCTCGTCAATCGAGACAGGCTCCACATATGGTGTATAATCTTCCAAAATACGAAAAATTTGATTGGAAACTTCTCGGTAGCGATCAAAATTTGGTCTTTTTACAATCAATTGAGGACAATGTTTTTTCGCTTCCCATAGAGACATCGTAGTTTTTACACCTTTACTTCGTGCTTCATAACTACTTGTAACAACAATTCCTTTACGTTCATCAGGATTACCTGCAATAGCAAGCGGCTTGCCTTTTAACTGTGGATTATCTGCTATTTCTACCGATGCATAAAAGCTATTCATATCAACATGTAATATGACACGTCCGTTTTTCGGATACCATGATTTCATATCATCACGCTCATTCAGTTGATTTTTTAACAATTTCATATAATAAAACAGGTACCTCTGTTAAATCTGAAATACTAATCCTTTCATCTTTTGTATGAATATTTTCGTAACCTACTGCTAAGTTAACTGTTGGAATTCCCTTTCCAGATAGATGATTTGCATCACTGCCACCACCACTTACTTTTAATGCAGGGGTCTTGCCTACAGCTTTTACAGCATCCTTAGCCACTTGTACGACTTGATCCATTTCTGTAAATTGATAATTTGGGTACATGGCTTTAACTTCTATATCAACCGTTCCACCCATTTGTGAAGCTGTTTCTTCCAACGCATGACACATTACGTTCACCTGTCTATCTAATTTATCTTTTGATAAAGACCTTGCTTCTGCAACTAACAATACTTGCTCACATACTATATTTGTCGGTCCTTTCCCTTCAAAACTCCCTATATTTGCAGTAGTTTCTTCATCGATTCGACCTAATGGCATATTCGTAATTGCTTTAGCAGTCATACTTATCGCAGAAATTCCTTTTTCCGGACTCACCCCAGCATGAGCAGCCTTTCCGTTTATCGTGGCATATAATTTTGCTTGTGCTGGCGCAGCTGTAATAATGGTGCCAATCTCCCCATCACTATCCAGCGCATAACCGTACTCCACCGGTAAGTGCTTAACGTCAAATTCACGGGATCCTACAAGTCCAGATTCTTCTCCACTCATAATCACAAAATAAATATCACCATGTTCTATCGGGTTTTCTTTCATGATATGAATAAGCTCTAAAATAGCTGATATTCCAGCTTTATCATCCGCACCTAAAACCGTTGTTCCATCAGAATAGATGATACCATCACGTATTTCTGGCTGAATCCCTTCACCAGGAGCAACAGTATCCATATGTGCGGTAAAATAAATGCCCGGCATGTTTTTATTGGTTCCTTCTAGTCGTGCAATGATATTACCTGCTTCATGTCCTGTTACTTGATTGGTTTGATCTTCTTTTACTTCTAACGCTAATTGCTGAAATAGATTGATTAGATAATCAGCTATTTTTCTTTCTTTTCCCGTTTCTGAATCCATTTTTACTAACTCAATAAATTGGTTAACAATACGTTCTTGATTGATCAAAGTTTATACCCCTTTTCTTGATATGTACTTGTCCATTCTTTTAATTAGTTGTAAAATATAGTTTAGTATTGCTCATAAAGGAGGATTTAATATGGCATCTAAGCGTGAAAAACGAATGAAACTGGTTATATATATTATGATTGTAGCAATGGTATTATCAACTTTAACAGCAGGTTTAGCAATGTTTGTTAACTAACTTTGACTGTTCAGTATTTTGAAATGATAACGATTAGATAATAACAAATTTAAACCCGTTTCATTCGTGATTGAAACGGGTTTAAAACTTCTCACGCTATGGTATGAAATCTCGCCGATTACACTTCCTCACAATACTGATCAAACAATCCTTGCAGTTTATTCACTACTTCTACTGGGCTATGCCCTTCTATTTCATGTCTTTCCACCATTTTCAGTATTTGTCCATCTTTTAATAAAGCAAATGATGGTGACGATGGTTGATAACCTTCAAAATATTGACGTGCTACTTCTGTAGCTTCTCGATCCTGTCCAGCAAAAACTGTCACTAGCTGTTCTGGTCTTTTATCATAATGAATAGCACTAGCTGCAGCAGGTCTTGCAACACCGCCTGCACATCCGCATGTGGAATTCACCATTACTAATGTGGTACCACTTTTAGATAAAGCTTCTTTCACATCTTCAGGCGTTCTAAGTTCTTCAAATCCTGCTTGTGTGATTTCGTTTCTTGCTGATTCCACTATATCTCCCATAAATAAGTTAAATTCCATTTTGCTCGCCCTCTCTAAATAAAGTAGTTTTTTAAATAGTAACAATTGACATCAACTTTTTCAATTAACTGAACTTTTAGTCTTAATAATAGGCAGTGTTATTTTAAATGTCGTTCCTGAAGAATCGCTGGAAACAACAGAAATGTCACCTTGATGATTTTTAATAATTCTACAAACGACATTTAATCCTAATCCAGTTCCGTTAGATTTAGATGTAGAGAAAGGTTCAAACAAGACATCTTTAACAGAAGCTGGAATACCTGATCCCGTATCGCTTATATATATATGGTACTTATTATTTTCCACTTTACTTTCTATTTTTATTGAACCACTATCCCCTATTGCATCCTTACTATTTCGCAAAAGATTTAAGAATACTTGCTTTAACTGCTTTTGATCGGCAAGTATGTATTCGTCAGTTATATCTGTCTCCACTTTAATATTTTTTGCTTCCAATGAATTATACATAAGCGGGAGCAAGTCATTTAGCATGTCTTTCAATAATACCATATCTTTTTCTGGCTTTTTATGATTTGACATTAATAACATCTGTTCCACAATGGAATAAAGTCTGTGAATCTCTTTCATTATTAAATGAAAGTTGTATTTTTTCATTTCCTCTTCTGACATCGACTCCTTCATAAGTGATAAGAAGCCATGGATAACTGTTAAAGGATTTCTTATCTCGTGAGCTGAACTAGCCGCCATCTCCCCAACTAAAGCAAGTTTTTCTGACTGAATGATACGATTTTCTAGTTTCGTAGATTCCGTAACATCAATAAAGAAAAGGATTTTTCCTGTTGTCATTTGATGACGATCTTTCAATTTACTCTGCGAAACTAGTAAGACATACTCTTTATTGCGAATAGTAATATGAAGCTTTTTATTTTGGAAAGACTCATTAGAAACAAGCATTTTAAGTATAGGATATTTATTTTGCTTTTCTATAATATCTTTATCCGTAATGATTTCATTGCTCAATTCAAATAAATCACGTACATATGAATTTGCCAAATATTCATTGCCATTATTATCATACGTAATGATACCTACAGGCAACGAGTTTAAAATTTGTTCATGCTTCATTTTATCCGAAATGATTTGCTGGAACGACTGTTGCAAGCTGACGGACATTTGGTTAATCGATTTAGCTAAACTTTGCAATTCCAACTGGGTTGTACTAGATACGGTTTCCCCATAATTACCATTTGCAATTTTGTTTACCTTCGATACCATCGATTCGATAGGTTTTGTAATACTCTTACTCATTTTAAATGAAAAATATAAAGAAATTAAAACACCGAATATCGTAATGATAAGTAAAAAATATAAGGACTTTTCAATAATCTCGGGGTATGTATTAGTATTTTGTTGTAAAGAACTGTACTCATTATCTCTCTGCGTAATGATTGTTTCTTTAAGTGATTCTAAAACGGGTAAGTATTCTGATTCAATCACATTTTTAGCTGCTTCTGCTTCACCATATTCAAGCAAACCAAATACTTTGTTGGTCACAGTGAAATCTAATAACATAAGTTGCTTATGTATGCCTTCAATACTTTCTGGTATTGGAATTTCATCCTCTAATTCCATACTACTGGTGGCAATCTCATTCTCTTCAAATGCCTGTTGGAAATCATCTTCAAAATTAGTATGAGAATGACTGAGAACTATCTGTTTTTTTATTTCTAATTCCTTTTCCCACTGATTCAACCATACGATTTCAGGTAAGTTTTCATCTTTGATAGAGTTCGTTACATCACTTACTTCTTCAATGGATTGAATTAATAAAAGCGAAAAGCCACTAAAAATAACCATTACAGTAAGGAGAATGCATAGTAATTTATTGCGTAATGAAAATTTTCGAAAAGAGGAAATCATTTGGCATTTCTCCTATCATTAGCTAAAATTATCGCGGTATTTTATGATCTGTTGCTTCTTCGATTAATTCAATTTCATCTTCTGAAAACATCGGACCAAAAGGTGCAATACCGTAAACTCCATCATTATCATCCAAGTATTTCTTTTCAAACTTAATTCCTTCTTCACTTAGAAAATCTTCCAAAATGGCATTATAAGCCATAGGCACGTTATTTAGAACACTAGTAAGAACCTTGTTTTCAGCCATATAAGATTGATCTTCTAAGTAACCTATTGTATATATACCTTGCTCTTTTGCATAATTAATAACTTCTTGATTGTAGCTGTTCCCTTTCGTATAGATGACATCTACACCTTGATCAATTAATTCCGCGGCAACTAATTTTGCTGCTGATTTACTTGTTCTTTCAGGGACTACTTTGTACAACAATTCTATTGAATCATCAATTAATTCAATTCCTTTGGGAAATCCCCAGTCCTTATGACTGTTTTCAACAGCATCTATTAAACCAATTTTATTCGACTTTGTTTTTAAACCAGCAGCCATACCTGCAATCACTTCTATTTCATTTTGATTAAATGTGTAAACAGCCAGGTTTTTCGCTATATTATCACCATGTAATGTCACAAATTGAACATTTTTATACTGATTAATTATTCGGTAAAAAGGTTCAGAGAATTCTCTTCCATGACCAATAACTAACTCATAACCTTCGTCAACATACCGTTCTACAAGGGAAGAGGTATCTCTTTCTGCATTGACTTCTCCAAGTACTTCAGCAGTTACATTATACTCTTCTTCTATAAGGATTTTTCCTTTATAAGCTAAACTTCCCCAGCTTTGATCATTTAATCGGTCAGTCGTTAAGATTAATACTTTAGTAGGAGCTGATTCAGAAGCATTCATATTATTCATTATCTGATTAGATTTGAACACTAAAAAAATAACAAAGATCGATACGACAATCAATGTAATTGCTAATATGTATTTTACCTGTTTTTTTGCTTCCATTTGCCCTCATCCTTATTCATAGTAACAAGTCCATTATACATAAAAAGACAAGATTTGAACACACTTTTACAATTTTCATTTATTTTCGACATTTTTCTTCCGTAAATAATAGTCATATCGACAAAGTAGACGAGCATATAGTTAAACGATACAGGATTTAGTAGCTATAAGGGAGGAGAGTAATGCATTGAATATATCATTGTTTGCAGGAATAGATTGGATCAGTTTATTACAAATAATCTCAATTGATATAGTATTATCTGGAGATAATGCTTTAGTTATCGCGATGGCAACAAAAAATCTCCATAAAAAAAATCAAAACAAAGCTATTTTAATTGGGGTTGCTGGAGCTATTATCCTTAGAATAATCTTTGCGACTGGAATTATTTATCTGCTGAAATTCCCGCTAATTTACCTTATAGGTGGTATTTTATTAATTTGGATCGGTTACAAGATTTTAATAAAAGAGGAGGAAGCACAAGAAATTACGTCACATCACTCTTTATACAAAGCTGTAATGACCATTATTCTTGCGGATGTCATCATGAGCTTAGATAATGTTGTAGCAATCGCAGGTGCTTCCAAAGGTAGTGTTACATTACTGGCATTAGGTGTTATCGTGAGTATTCCGTTAATGATATTTGGAGCTAAATTTATTGTTCATCTTCTAAAACGTTACCCATATCTCATGTATATCGGATCAGCTATACTAGTTTACACTGGTGTGGATATGCTAGTACATGAACCATTTGTTTATCAGTTTTTCCAACTGGAATCTGGACTGATTACTGTTTTATTAAGTGTTATCGTCACAATCGGTGTCATCATTTCCGGCTATATTACCAATAAACAAACTGAGCAAAATTCTTAATAATTGACCGTTCCTTTCTTAACTGCTGCTTTTTTATGAACAACTGGGACATTCCATTTACACTTGACCGCTAGCATACGAATTGTTAAAGTCACCGTTAGACATATATATAAGCTAATCGTTGGTGACAGCAATTCATATGTGCTGATTAATGCAATAGAACCTGCAATCGAAGCAATCCCGTATATTTCTTTGCGAAATACGAATGGAATTTCTCGAACAAATACATCTCGTAAAACACCACCGCCAATTCCTGTTACTAATCCCATTGCTACAATAAGGAATGGCTGAGAGTAGTCGAGACTTATGGCAGCATTGGCACCAACAGCGGTAAAAACGCCTAATCCAATCGCATCCGAGAACGTGATCCCATGTTCAAATTTGTCGATTTTGTCATAAAATAGTATGGTTGCCAAGCTTGCTAGTAAACTAACTAAAAAGTATTGCGGGTCTGCTAGATTAGTTGGTGGTATATTACCGATCATCAAGTCCCTAATCACACCACCAGCTAGTGCTGTAGTTAGCCCTAATAAAATGACACCAAATATATCTAAATTTTTTTTAATTGCAATTAAAGACCCAGAAATAGCAAATGCTATTGTTCCAATATAAACAAATGCTTCAATTAAAAACATGACTATCCCCCACTTTTCGTAGATGAAAATATCTGTTTCCTTTTATGCCAAATATCTTCTAGCTTATCAAATAACCATTGTAACACTAATCCTTGAATAATAACACCGAATATCGAGGTTATCGTTAATAGCAAAATACTAGGAAAATGGTTAATGCTTTCTAAACTATTCGCAAATATAAACAAATGCTGGAATACGACGAAAAATGCTTCATGCCAAAATTCTAATCTGTTCCCCATTTTCCAGATCATAATCGTTTCAATTAGTAACAATGCCGGTAGTGACAATAACAGTAGCATTTTTTTAGTATAGGTTAATTGTTTTATATAAGGTGTAACATAATATTTCGTGATCGTTTTGATTCGAAACAGATAGAACAATCGGACAATTCTTGCTACTTGAAAGAATTGATCAAATGGAATCACTGCAAGTAATAGAAAAGGATTTTTTTTAATGAATTGCCATTTATTATCTGCTAATATGATTCGAATGATATAATCAATTAAAAATACGATCCATACAATCAAATTAATGGTTGAATTTACCGTATGTTCAACCCATAGTGTCAATATAGTGACCATAACTAACAGAATCATGGCCATGTCATATATCATTCTAGCTTTTTGCTGCATTATTATCACCATTATTCTAAAAGAAAAAGCTGGCCTAATGCTCTAGTAATACTAGACAAGTGGACTGATATGCCCAAAGAATCACTGGCACCACTAATTTTCTCTGTCAGAATTATTTTAGATATTTCGTCAAACAAACTAAAGGGAAACCTCAACAACGATCACAGGTTTCCCTTACTTTATTTAGTATACTGTTTTCAGACTTAAATTGAAACTGTTTTTTACCATTTTCAATAAATTGGTGTTGTCTCACTTGAAATATTCTCTAAAATTGCTTTAACGTGTGACATAAACGCTCCACAGATTACACCATCTAACACACGATGATCTAATGATAAACAAAGGTTTACCATATCACGAGCAGCGAACATATCATCGATTATAACCGGTCGTTTTACTATGGATTCTACTTGTAGAATTGCTGACTGTGGATAGTTGATAACACCCATAGATTCTACAGAACCGAATGACCCCGTATTGTTCACTGTGAATGTCCCATCTTCCATATCGTCTTTCGTTAGCGTCCCTGTTCTTGCTTTATTAGAGAGCTGAGCAATTTCTTTGGCAATACCTTTAATACTCTTTTCATCTACGTTTTTAATTACAGGGACATATAATTCATGTCCATGAGCTACTGCAATCGATAGATTAATTTCATTACGCTGAATGATTTTATCTCCTGCCCAGCAACTATTTAATTCAGGGAATTTCTTCAAGGCTTTTGCCACAGCATTTAAGAAAAAGGCAAAATAAGATAAGTTATATCCTTCATTTTCCTTAAATTTATCTTTCTCAGCATTTCGATATGCAACCAGATTGGTAACGTCCACTTCAATCATCATCCATGCATGTGGTATTTCAGTTTTCGACCGTACCATATTTTGAGCAATCGTTCTTCTTAGACCTGTCACCGGTATTTCACGATCACCAGGTTTCGCTTGGACAGTTTTACGTCGAATGATAGGTGGCGTAAATTCCTCGAGGTCTTCCTGCTCCGCTGTACTCTCTTCTTGCGTTGACATTGGTTCAGTATTATCTACTGTCGATGTTTGCCCACTATCAATAACTTTTTCAATATCTTTTCTCGTTATGCGGCCACCTTTACCTGAACCTGTTACCGTACTTAAGTCTATTTGATGCTCTCCTGCTAGCCGCATGACTACTGGAGAATAACGGGTTTTCATATTTTGTTCTACCGACGCTTCATCATTTGATTCTGGTGCAGGAGCTGAGGATGTTTGCTCATTCTCTTCACCTTCTGCCTCGATGTAGCACATCAATTGACCGACTTCAATTGTTTCTCCTTCTTCAGCAATCAATTCTTTAATAACACCAGAATAAGATGAAGGAACCTCTGCATTCACTTTATCTGTCATTACTTCTGCAATTGCATCATATTTCTCGACGTAATCCCCTACCTGGACAAGCCAGTTACTGACCGTTCCTTCTGTTACACTCTCACCAAGTTGAGGCATATTAATTCGTAGCACCGTCAACATTCTCACTCCTTCTTAAAATTCCGCTAAATCACGAATAGCTTGTTCAATTTTTTCTGGACTTACCATAAATTCTTTCTCTAACGGTGGTGCATATGGCATTGCGGGTACTTCTGGCCCCGCTAATCTGCGAATCGGTGCATCCAAATCAAACAAGCAATGTTCACTTATGATGGCAGACACCTCTCCTATTATACTGCCTTCTTTATTATCTTCAGTGACTAATAACACTTTTCCTGTTTTAGAAGCAGCGTTAATAATCGCTTGCTGATCTAGTGGATAGACCGTTCGTAAATCAACAATCTCGGTATTAATGCCTTCTTGCTCCAGTTTTTCTGCTGCTTGTTTAGCGAAATGTACACATAATCCATACGTGATCACTGTTACATCATCGCCTTTTCGAACGGTGTTTGCTTTACCGATCGGAACGGTATATTCTTCTTCTGGCACCTCTTCCTTCAAAAGACGATAAGCTCTTTTATGTTCTAGGAATAGCACTGGGTCATCATCTCTAATAGCGGCTTTTAGTAATCCCTTTACATCATAAGGAGACGATGGCATTACAATTTTCAACCCTGGTTGATTTGCAAAAATAGCTTCAATTGATTGTGAGTGATAAAGTGCTCCGTGTACTCCTCCACCATAGGGTGCTCTTATTGTTATCGGGCAATTCCAATCATTGTTAGACCGATATCGAATCCGCGCAGCTTCAGAAATAATTTGGTTAACTGCAGGCATAATAAAATCAGCAAATTGCATTTCTGCAACAGGACGCATGCCATACATTGCTGCTCCAATTCCAACGCCTGCGATCGCAGATTCAGCTAGAGGTGTGTCTATCACTCGTTCCTCTCCAAATTGATCATATAAACCTGCTGTTGCTAGGAAAACACCACCTCTTTTTCCCACATCTTCACCAAGAACAAATACTTTCTCGTTTTGTTCCATTTCTTCTTTCAATGCTTGGTTAACTGCCTGGATATACGTCATAACAGCCATTAGTGATCCCCCTTTTCACCATAGACATAATTATTAATTGTAGAAGCATCTGCATATGGTGCGTTCTCAGCATATTCTGTCGCATCATTTATTTCTTTTTTAATTTCCGCTTCTAAATCGTCATTTATTGTTTCCGTAAGATATCCCTTTTCAAACAAGAAGTTTTGGAAACGTACTATACCATCTTTTGATTTTTCGTTCGTTACCTCATCTTTCGTTCGATAAGTCATGTCGTCATCATCACTTGAATGAGGTGTTAATCGATAGGAAACAGCTTCAATCAACGTTGCCCCTTCTCCATTTAAAGCTCGCTGATGTGCTTGTTTAACTGCTTCATATACTTCGATCGCTTCGTTTCCATCGACTTTAATTCCTTTTATCCCATAACCAATTGCTCGATCCGAAATATTTTCACATGCTACTTGTTTATTTAAAGGGACACTAATGGCATACTTGTTATTTTCTACCATAAAAATAACAGGTAATTTGTGAACACCAGCGAAATTCAACCCTTCATGAAAATCACCTTGATTCGAAGAGCCTTCCCCTAAAGTGACAAACGATACAGCAGGATTCTTTTCCATTTTTGCAGCTAGGGCAAAACCTGCAGCATGTGGTACTTGAGTCGTTACAGGGGAAGATCCTGTAACAATACGATTCTGCTTCTGACTAAAGTGACTTGGCATTTGTCGACCGCCAGAGTTTGGGTCTTCGCCTTTGGCATATGCCTGTAAAAATATTTCTCTTGTAGTCATACCGAAATGAATGACAACACCTAGATCACGATAGTATGGCAATACGTAGTCTCGCTCTTTGTTCAAGGCAAAAGAAGCTGCAATCTGCATTACTTCTTGTCCTTGACAGGATACAACAAATGGAATACTTCCCGAACGATTTAATAACCACATTCTTTCGTCAATTCTTCTTGCTAATAACATCTCACGATACATTGCTAGTAACGTATCTTTATCGTTTTCTAATGAATAAGTTTGATTAACCATGAATTTTCCTCCCCTCGGCTGCTAATGCAGCCTCTCCAATAATTTCACTTAAAGATGGATGTGGATAGACTACTTCAGATAATTCTAAAGCCGAACCATCGAAATA
The DNA here is from genome assembly GCF_000377765.1 of Gracilibacillus lacisalsi DSM 19029. GTDB lineage: Bacteria > Bacillota > Bacilli > Bacillales > Amphibacillaceae > Gracilibacillus > Gracilibacillus lacisalsi. The sequence goes on from NZ_KB898664.1 coordinate 345,611, forward strand.
TTTTGCAGTACTTGCTTGTCCAATTAATTCTGTTACTTGGTCACCTATCATATGAATTCCTAAAATATCATTTGTTTGTTTATCTATAATTATTTTGGTAAAACCCTCTGTATGACCATTTACATGCGCTTTTCCAATCGCCTGAAGCGATACTTTCTCCACACGATAGTCATATTCTTTTTGTTTTACTTGTTGTTCTGTATAACCAACCATTGCTATTTCTGGACTTCCATAGATACATGACGGAATTTCCTGTTGCGTTATGGAACTGCTACTAATTCCTGCGATATGTTCTACAGCTTTCTTTCCTTCATAAGTCGCAACATGTGCAAGTTGTTGTCCACCATTCACATCACCTATCGCATAAATGTGGCTCTCTTTAGTTTGAAAATGTTCATTCACCACAATGAACCCTTTTGGATCAAGTTGTATATCTGTGTTTTCTATTCCAATTTCTTTAGTATTTGCTTGTCTTCCTACTGCAATCAGCAATTTTTCGGCTGAAATATTATGTATTTCATGCTGTTGTTGATATTTTACTTGTATTTCAGCCCCTTTCTCAATAGAGCTAGGGTCTATTTTGGCTTGTTCAAGAATGGTAATTCCTTTCTTTGTTAATACTCGCTTCAATTGTTTCACTATATCATGATCAAATGTCGAAAGTATTTGGTCTTGTGCTTCCACAATTGTTACTTCTACACCAACATCATGTAGGAAAGAAGCCCATTCCATCCCAATTACTCCGCCACCTACAATGATGATCGATTTTGGTAAGTCAGTCATTTCTACTAAGTCATCTGAAGTAACGATATTTCTATGATCGATTTCCATATTAGGCAGTATACTTGGTGATGAGCCAGTTGCAATAATTACGTTTTTAGATACTAATATATCATTTTCTCTTTCGTCTTCATATTCGACTGAGATTGATCCAGCAATTGGCGAAAAGATAGATGGACCTAATATACGACCAACCCCCTCATAGACATCGACTTTATTGGTGCGGATTAAATGTTCGACACCTTGATGTAAAGAGTTGATTACCTTTTCCTTCCTTGCCATTGCTTGGTTCATATTAAATGTTGGGGCTGTTGTTTCCACACCAAAATCAGCTGCGTTTGTTACTTGTTGGTAAACGGAAGCACTCTTCAGTAAAGCTTTCGTAGGAATACATCCTTTGTGTAAACAGGTTCCACCAAGTTTTTCCTTTTCAACAATTGCTGTTGTTAAACCTAATTGAGCAGCACGAATTGCCGTAACATAGCCGCCTGTGCCCCCACCAAGAATAACAAGATCATAATTTAATGCCATGTAAGCCATTCCTTCCTTTAATTGTATTGCTTTACTTTCTCTATTCCTTGTAAAACTCTTAACGTACCTCGCGCAAGAGCTAACATCACATTTTCTCCAGGAAATACATAGGTGTCAGCAATCCAACTTACTTGCTCGATAATTTTTTGATTCAGATAATCGTATCCAGCCAGATCACCTGTTAGAGCAATTGCATTGACATTTCCAGATACAACCGTACTCATCTTTCCTATCTCTTTTGCTACCTGGTAGGCTAAAATATCAAATACTTCCTTCACTTTCTCGGGTTGTGATCTCAACAATATTTTTAAATCAGCGCTTCTTTCAATATCTAAATAAGCTTTGATTCCACTCTTGTTAATTAACTGATGTTGTAATGCTTCCTTCGACATACCTGAATCAAAACTTAATTGTATCAAATCTTTATTCGGAATCGAACCTGCACGCTCAAATGAAAATGGACCGTCTCCATCAAAACCATTATTAACATCAATTACCTGTCCGTACTGATGAACACCAACTGTTATGCCACCACCCATATGGGCAATCACTAAACAAAGATCTTCATATGTTGCATGAAGTTGACTGGCAAGCGATCTTCCTACAGATTTCTGATTCAATGCATGAAAAATACTTTTCCGTTCAATCGAAGGTATGCCTGTCTTTTTTGCTATATCCAGCATCTCGTCTACTACGACAGGATCGACAATATAAGCATTGACATTCCATTCGTTTGCTATGTCAAAAGCTAATAATGCACCTAAATTAGAGACGTGGGTACCATTAATACTATCATTTAAATCTTTTACCATTTGCTCATTTACCTGATAGGTACCACCTTCAATCGGACGTAGTAGCCCACCGCTTCCACAGACAGCATCAATTGTAGAAATATCGATACCAATGGATTGGATGCTATCCATAATATTTCGCTTTCTTTCATCTCGTTGCGCGATTATGCCTTTCGCTACACATACATCTGTTAAAACGACCAGCTGTTCATATAAGCATTCGTCATTCTCAAACAGTGCTATTCTCGTACTTTCCACCAATGGATTGATAACTAAAATACGATAAATCTTTTTCGTCATGGAGCACCTCGATCAATCTTATATTTATCCATCTTATAATATAAATTACGAACAGAAATACCTAAGGATTTGGCTGTTTTCGTTTTATTAAAATCATGTTGTTGTAAAGCTAACATAATATAATCTTTTTCAAACTGATCGATCGCAGTCTGTAACGGCATATGAGAGCTAGCTCTATGTAAATGACGGGTTTCTTTTGAGTCATCTTTTTCTAACTGCTCTTTTGTAATCACATGGGTAAAAGCATCAGCTTCTAGCACGAGATTTTCAAGCGTTCTTTCTAGCTGAGCAATATTACCAGGCCATTCACACTTTTTCCAATATTCAATAACTTCCTTGTCTATTTTTGATATATTTGTATGATACCGTCGGTTAAGTTTAGCTAAAAGTGTACCTACTAACAATGAGATATCTTCTTGCCTTTCTCTTAAAGCTGGTAACGTAATTTGGTAACGTTGAATCATATTGTAAAAAGAATCTTTCCAATGTTCGGACAGTAGACCCTGTGAACATCCAAAAATCACTCGCAATTCTTCTATATTATCTACAAAGCTCAGTAATTGTCCTTGTTTTTCTTTTTCAATTATTTCATCCATATAAAAATATACTGTTCCATTTCTTCCGGATCGCAATACATGTTCCAACTCCATGCTCATATTGTTCGAATTTGCTAATGCAGAAAAGTTACATCTTATAAAAGGATGTGAATACCTATCGCTTAGAGTATGGATGACTCTTGCCAGCATATATTTTCCTGTTCCCATTTCCCCACGAATGAGTAGAGGGGTTTCCATCTTTGCATACAACTTAGCATGTTCGCGTGCAATATTGATTGCTGGCGACTCCCCAATGATATCGTCTATTTGGTAAGTCTTTTCTAATGTTCTGATGATTTTTTTGGCGAATTGAAGTTCTTGTTCACTTTTATTTAACTTATCTGCATTTAAAAACTGCACACAACCGATTAACTTCCCATATTTTTGAATTGGCTTACTTATGATCTCAATATGATTAGACATAACCTTATTATCTTCAAAAGTCTCCTTGATTTCTCGTCTAGATTCCATCGCTATTTCGGCTAATTTATGGACCCACTTGTCAGCATGTCTACTGATTGCGTGTAATTCATCCCACCAATCCTCACTACTTAACCATTCACTATGATCTACAAGTACTACACGAAATTTTGCATGACTATTGCGTAATTCCTGCAAGACTCCTTGAACTAAATCGATATTCGTTAATTGACTGACACGCTCATGGAATAAAGATAAAGGCTCGACCAGAATGACGACCCCTAGCAATTCTCCTTGCTCACTTAAGTAAGGGCTATATAGCGTTACGACTTGCTTTCGATTTCTTTTGGTGATATCGCGTTTTTCTATAGGATCATGCATTTGTTTAACGTCAGTTGTAGAAGCATTTTCAAGTAATCCATTAATTGAAACAGTGCTTATATCCCCATCCAAATCAAAAATATCTAGAGCTATCTTGTTTAGATAATTTATTTTATCGTTTTTATCTACCAATAATAAGCCAACTGGTAAGTTATGAAATAAATGGTCATATCTATCCAATATGTTTGCAGTTATTTTCATCACACCTTGCATTATTTTTCATACTCTTATGATAAAACTTCTTGCAATTTTTTGCAAGAATAGATAATTTCTTTTATTGTCGTTTTTTGCTATAATAAAATAAGAATTTATCAGCATTACTATGCTGATGGATAGCGAAACTTATCGTCCATTATATTATCTCCCACATAGCATATGAAAATACTGTGGCTTACGGACGGTTTGCGCGTAATCCATATATTACCAACGCGTGGTAGGAGGAAGTATTGTGAGAATTATAGCGTTATTGCTATTAGCCTTACCTGCTATATTAGCAACTTATGGTATTAAATTAATGAGAGATGCATTTTTCGGTGAGCTTACTGATATATTTATGCACATTATTGTTCAGTTCATTGTGGGACTAGGACTTTTCGCGGGAGGCTTATATTTTATCGGCGGATTTATCCTTCACAGAGATCGCAAACGACATTTAATAAAAGGTGGAAAAAAAAACAGGTATTCCCAATGAGGAATACCTGTTTTTTTATTCAAAGAAAGTGTTATACAATGCTTTAACTGATTCATTTACTTTATCAGCTTTTATCCCAAACATCATAGAGACTTCTGATGAGCCTTGGTTCATCATCTCAATATTGACATTTGCTTTAGTAAAGGCATGGGTTGCTTTATCAGCTAAGCCTACTGTACTATCCATCCCTTCGCCAACAACCATAATTAAAGCTAAGTCTCGATCCACACTTACAGTATCTGGATCAAGCTCGTCTTTAATTCGAGCAATTACACGTTCTTCTTTTTCTTTTGTAAGGCTTGATTCACGGATTATGACCGAAAGATCGTCAATTCCAGAAGGAGTATGTTCGAAAGAGATATCTTCATCTTCTAAAATCGTTAATAGTTTTCGACCAAAACCTAATTCCCTATTCATTAAATATTTACTTACATAAATGCTAATAAATCCAGTATCACTAGCAATTCCTACCACAGGATTTGGCTGCGGTTCCTTTTTCGATACAATAATCGTCCCCATTCCTTGAGGGTTGTTCGTATTTTTAATACAAACTGGAATATCTGCTTTAAAGGCTGGAATTAGTGCCTCATCATGGAAAACAGAGAAGCCTGCATAAGATAATTCACGCATTTCTTTGTATGTTAAAGAAGTAATTTCTTTTGGATTCTCGACTATCGTTGGATTTACACAATACACAGAATCCACATCTGTAAAGTTTTCATAGAGATCAGCTTTTACACCTGCCGCTACAATTGAACCTGTAATATCTGATCCACCACGGGAAAATGTAATTAATTTACCATCTTTTGTGTAACCAAAGAAGCCTGGAATAACTACTATCTCATCGCGTTCTCTTAATTTATAAAGCTGATTATAACTCTCATCTAAAATTTGCGCACTACCAGGATTGTCGCTTACCAATATACCAGCTTCTCCTGGGTTTAAATACGTTGCTTTAAGTCCTAACGATTGCAGATAAGCGCTTAAAACTTTTGCTAATGAATCTTCCCCTGTAGCTTTTAGCGCATCCATTTTTAGTGCGTCACTATCATCAGAAGCAAGTATCCCTTCTACGCCATCTCTTATCTCTTGGATAATTTTATCTGTTATGTTGAGTTCTTTCGTAATTTCGTGAAAGCGATCTAATACAATTTGTAACTTTCCTTGGTAATCTTGCTTGTTAAAGTATGCTTCACCTAATTCAATAAGCAGGTCCGTTACTTTGATGTCATCAGAAAATCTTTTTCCAGGTGCGGATACGACAATTACTTTACGTTCTTTATCATCTTGAATAATATTTGCTACTTTCTGTAATTGCTCAGCATTAGCTACTGAACTTCCTCCAAATTTAGCTACTTTCATGTTTTAACCTCTCCAATAATTATTTTTATGCCAATAAAAATATTATCACACTTTTATCAGAATTGTTAAACAAAAGTAGTGTCTAAACGCAAAAATATTGGAGTATTTAACCGCTTATGTGAATAAGATGAATGACATCTTAAAATTTTGGTTTAAATCAAATCATATAAACAGAGATTAGTATTAGGTAGGTCTTCTTATTTTGCAATAAACATTTGTGTCCAATAATTCCCTGATTTTACATATCCTACACCTACATGTGTATATTCACCATTTAAAATATTTGCTCGATGGCCACTTGAATTCATCCAAGCCTGTACGACTTGATAAGGGGTTTCCTGTCCTTGAGCGATATTTTCTGCAGCCGATCGATAGTTAATATTAAAATCATTCATCATATTAAAAGGAGATCCATATGTTGGACTTTGATGACTGAAATAATTATTTTGCTGCATATCCTGTGATTTATAACGGGCAACCCGTGACAATTGCCAGTCAGGCCTTAGTGGAGATAATCCGTATTTTGCTCTCTCTTGATTGGTATATTGAATAACTTGATGCTCAATCGATTTTATTTCATCCTTGGTTGGGATGGTTACTTTCTGGTTAGGATAGATTAGATCAGGATTTTCAATTTGTTGATTGGCTTCTATGATTTCAGATAAACCAATTTGATGCTTTTTTGAAATTTTCCAAAGACTTTCGCCAGGCTGGACGATATGAGTTGCGGCAAAGATTGATTGTACCGGAAACAGAATCATACATAAAGTAAATATTATCCCTATTATTTTTTTCATACCTACAGCTCCTTGAATTTTTTTCTATATTTCCCCATACAGCTGTTAATATTCGCTTAAATAATTGGAAATAACAAAGCGATCATGATAAAGTATCAATAGGTTGAAAAGGGTGGAGGGTTAGACTTGAATTGGAGATTTTGGGAAAGCATTACTTATGATGATTATGTTAATATCGCCATAAGTATAGGAATCGTATTAATTGCATTTATCCTAAGGAAACTTTTTATTAAATATATCTTTTACTTATTGTTGAAGTTAGCTAAAAAAGGAAAAAGCGACTTTTTCAATTATGTTTTAACAGCATTCGAAAAGCCATTACGTATGTTAATCATGATTATCGGTGTGTATATTGCTATCGGTTATTTTCCTTATATCAATCAAGAAAATGAGTTATTCGGTAAGGTCATTAGTGTGAGTTTTATTATCGTGATAACTTGGGGGTTGTACAATCTATCCTCTAGTTCTTCACTACTCTTTATGAAGATAAATGACAGTTTTAATTTTGAAATTGATCAAATTTTAATACCTTTTCTTTCAAAAGCTGTTCGTGTAATCATCATCGCCATTAGTTTCAGTATTATTGCTCAGGAATTTGATTACGAGGTAAGCGGTTTTGTTGCCGGGCTTGGTCTAGGTGGTCTTGCCTTTGCATTAGCTGCACAAGAAGTAATCAAAAATTTATTTGGTGGCGTTGTAATTATTACAGAAAAACCGTTTTCTATTGGTGATTGGATTCAGTCACCTAGTATTGAAGGGGTCGTTGAGGATATTAGCTTTCGTAGTACGATCATTCGTACTTTTGCTGATTCTGTGATTACTATTCCCAATGCCACATTATCAAATGAACCGATAACGAACTGGAGTCAAATGGGAAAAAGACGAATTTTCTTTAATTTAGGTGTAGAATATGGTACATCTAAAGAGCAGCTCGAAGAAGTAATCAAGCAAATTAGAGCCTATTTAGAAAATAATGAAGATATTCATCCAGAAACCATTTTTGTACGTTTTTCCGAATACAATGATAGCAGCTTAGATATTATGCTTTATTTCTTTACAAACACAATTGTTTGGGAAGAATACTTAAAAATAAAAGAGGAAGTAAATTTTAAAATTATGGAGATATTAGAAGAACAAAATGTTTCAGTCGCTTTCCCTTCCCGTTCGCTTTATTTAGATCAGGAAAGCCACGAATTTATGAAGAGCTTCCGTAAGAACAGCGATCAAAACACTAACTAGATACAAACTGCGAAGTAATGTGGTAATTAGATGTGCGGTCACCTAAGCGATAATTTTGACATATATCGTGATGATAATTACCACTCCGGCTGCCCACTTCCCTTTCCGTGGGGTTTGCCCTGAAGATCCACAGGAGTGAAAGTGAGCGGCCTTCGTTAAGCTATGCTCCACAACACTAATCAGAAATCAACCAATCGATTTCTCCACCATATGTAGTTTCGGAAGACACATTTTCTACAGCTTAGTATACAATTCTGATTAAGTGACAAGAAATCAAAGAGTTTAGTTCCATGAGTTCTATCCCTTCTATAACCAGAGCACAACTATAGCGTAGTATTCTGCCGGAGCGTATGGTAGCACTCAGCTAAATTCAGAGTAGCAGAGAGCAAATCCATGTCTAAGTTACTTCGCAGTTTATATATTTTGCCGATCATAATTAAATATTTAAAATAAAGTACGACCCGTTCCTAACAATGAAACGGGTGGTACTTTTATTTGGTTATATATTTAATAGCACTTTTTTGAATTTCATGAGAAGGATTGTCACTTTAAATTTGTGACAAGGTATTTATTCGTTAAATTAGCTTGCGCGATGCTCTAGTCTCAATCGATCTGCAACCATTGCAATAAATTCAGAATTGGTCGGCTTCGCCTTTGAGACACTTACCGTATATCCGAATAATGAAGAAATGGATTCCATGTTACCTCTGCTCCATGCTACTTCAATCGCATGGCGAATAGCTCTTTCCACGCGTGAAGCAGTAGTATTGAATTTGGATGCAATGTCTGGATATAACACTTTCGTTATCGAACCTAATAATTCAATGTCATTGTAAACCATCGTAATTGCTTCACGTAAATACATATATCCTTTAATATGCGCAGGTACACCTATTTCGTGAATAATGTGTGTGATATTTGCTTCTAGATCGAACTTTTTGTTCTGACTGCTGTTAGCAGAAGATCTCTGCTCATTATGTACCGCAGTTTGAATACCATGAACTTGTCTTATTTGCTCTGCAAGATGCTCCAAATCGAATGGTTTTAAGATAAAATACGATGCACCCAATCCAACAGCTTTTTTCGTTACTTCTTCCTGACCAAACGCAGTAAGCATAATAACATTAATGTGTTTAGTGTTATTATTTTGTTTTAGTTTAGATAGAACTGCTAAACCATCTATATGGGGCATAATAATATCTAACACGACAACATCAGGATTTAGTTCTTCTAGATTATCCAGACATTCCTTACCATTATATGCCTTACCTACTACTTCGATATCATCCTGATCTAGTAAGTATTCATCCATTAATTCTACAAGCTCTTGATTGTCATCAACTAACATAACCTTTGTCTTTTCCACAAAAAGTTCCTCCTTCAATTCTATGCTACAATTTTGATCCCACCTAATAAATTCGACAAAAGGAAGAAAAATCCTTCTTATCTTCTTAAAAAAAATATTTTTCTTTTAACTATCAGGTTTGTCGAAAAATCTTTATTTTAGCATAGCAAAATTATTCCAACTCATCAATACTTTTTATAAAAATAATTCCCATTCAAAAAAGTTAACCCGTTTCCATCATTAGATGAAACGGGCTTTTCAAGTTATTCTGAACCTCTTGAAAACGGGAGGACTATAGTATTAGCTTGCCTTTTTCTCTTCCTGTTTGTAAATATCTATTCCTGCTTCATTCAACATCCATTCAATGTGTACGCCATAGCCACTAGTCGGATCATTGACAAAAACATGTGTAACAGCACCAACCACTTTATCATTTTGAATAATAGGACTACCACTCATTCCTTGGACAATCCCACCAGTTGCATCCAATAAACGCTGATCTGTTATTTCTAATATGAGCCCTTTGGTTGCAGGTGCTGATTGCTCAACACTGTTGACAATCTCTACATCAAATGCTTCCACTTTTTCCCCGTTAATTACAGTTAATATCTGGGCAGGCCCTTCCTCTACTTCATTTGGTAATGCTATCGGCATTGGTTTTGACCATTTGCCTTCTTTAGGTGGCTCTTTTAATGTACCAAATATACCGAAAGGTGAATTTTTGGTTATATTTCCTAATTGAACATCATTAAATTTAAAATCTGCTTTCTTTTCTCCAGGAATCCCATTTTCCCCTTTTTTTATGTCAGTTATTTCCGAGCGGACAATGGATCCATCATTGATTTCTACTGGTTTTCGTGTGTCCATGTCAGAAATAATATGGCCTAAAGCACCGTATTTTTCTGTTGCTGGATCATAAAAAGTCATCGTGCCAATTCCAGCAGCTGAATCACGAATATATAAACCAATACGATAATCTTCTTCTTTAATGTCATATTGAGGTGTTAAATCAGTTTCAATGGTCTGCTGTCCGCGTTTAATCTCAACATCTAATGATTTATTGTTTTCTCCAGCTTCCTTAACAATTGGTGCTACTTCCTCCATATTTGAAATGGATTTATCATTGATCGATATGATGCTGTCACCGACTTGAATATTTGCTTCCTCTCCTGGTGATGATGTTCCGTCATCAGTTGTAACTAAATGGTGACCAACAACTAAAACTCCCTCGGTTTGTAAATTGATTCCTATCGATTGACCACCAGGAATAATACGAAAATCATCATACACATCGACTTTTACTTTTTTAACTGGAAATTGACCTACTGTGTAGGTGACTTCATCACTTCCACTTTCCTCAAGTGAATACTTCATCAAATCTGTAGCATAATGAACGGAATCACCATTCATCGCGGATACCGAGACATCATCACCTAATGTTGGTAATGAAACAGGTTCTGGCTGAGAAAAGGTTTTAATTTGGTTTGGGATGGAAAGGTATATTTGAAATGGTGAATACCATGGAAGTACAAATAATATGACAAGGAGTATTAATCCTATACTTTTTCTTACATAATCATTTTTCACAACATCGCCCTCCTTGTAAGTACAGACTGTTTTTGATCTGTATCATTAATTTGACCTTAAGGAGGGCTTTTTAAACCCGTTAAACATAACAAAATCGGGTGAAGTTTTCCACTTGTAGAAATGTTTTGCCGGGATACTATTATCTTTTATGATTCATTTCAATTAATTCTTTTGCATGTGTTCTGGATGTTTCTGTTAATTCAGCACCAGTAATCATCTTGCCAATTTCATCAATTCTTTGATCAAACGATAATTCTTGGATAGTTGTATGTGTTCGATTTTGCTTTACAACTTTTTCAATTTTTAAATGCGTATCAGCTATGGAAGCTACTTGTGGCAGGTGCGTAATGCAAAGAACTTGTGATCCGACTGATATATTATAAATCTTGTCAGCCATCGCCTGGGCAACACGGCCACTAACTCCCGTATCGACTTCATCAAAAATGACACTTGTAATTCCTTGATGCTTCGAAAAAATATTTTTGAGCGCTAACATAATTCGTGACATTTCTCCACCCGAGGCAATTCGATCCAATTCTTTAACTGGTTCTCCAGGATTGGTTGAAATTAAAAACCTTACTTGGTCAATTCCATCTTCATGCGGTGTAACATTTTTCCCTTCAAAAGGAACACCTTTTTCTTTGGAAGGAATGAATACGTCCACTTGGAAATTGGTTTTCTCTAAATAGAGGTCCTTTAGTTCCATTAAAACGGCTTTTTCCAATTGTTTAGCAGCTTTCTTCCTAATGTTATGCAACTCTTTAGCTTCTAATAATAAATCATTTGCTGCTTCTTGTACCATTTCGGATAAATTGGCAAGATGCTGATCACGATTTTTGATTTCATCTAATTCTTCCTCAATTTTGGCACTATATGTCATAATTTCTTCAACACTTTGACCATACTTTCTTTTCAATTGATCGATTTCATACAACCTTGATTCAATTAATTCTAACCTGCCTGGTTCATAATCCATACTCTCAAGGTGTTGTCTGATTTGATAAGATATTTCTTCAATCAAATAGTAATGGTCTACATATTGTTGTTGCAATTTTTGAATGTCTTTATTATGTTCACCAGCTTCTTCAAGGTTATTAGCAGCATGTGACAACCAGTCCAACCCTTTTTGTTCACCGTGTAATGCATTATAAGCATCGTTTAAATTTTTATGGATCGTTTCGAAATGATGTAATTTATTGCGTTCATCGGTAAGCACTATGTCTTCGTTTGGTTGTAGATCAGCATTTTGAATTTCATTTAATTGAAATTCTAATAAATCAATTCGTTGAGCCAACTCTTGTTCATTTTTATTATTGGCTTCGTATTTATATTTTAGTTCTTTCCAATGCTGATATAACTTTTGATAGTGGTTCTTAAACCGGGAATGATTCGACTGATAAAAATAATCCAATAACTCGATGTGTTTATCCTGATTCAGTAATGCTTGTGTTTCATGTTGACTATGTATATCTAAGACGGTTTGTCCAATTTCTTTTAATATGGCTAAAGTTGTAAGTTTACCATTAATGCGACAAATACTCTTACCTGAATGGGAAATAGTCCGGTGAAGAACTAGCATATGATCTTCCATTATATCTATTCCTAATTCCTTTGCCTTCTGATAAACAGGGTGCTTAGTATCATCAATGATAAATAAACCTTCTAATTCCGCCTTCTTTTCACCGTGACGAACATATTCAACCGATCCCCTTCCACCAATCAACAAACCTACCGCATCGATAATAATCGACTTCCCTGCACCTGTTTCTCCTGTTAATACCGTTAGACCTTTTTGAAATGGAATATGAAGTTCATCAATAATAGCAAAATTTTTAATGGATAATTCGGCTAACATATGCTCACCACCTTATAACATATCTAAAAACTTTTCCTTAAGTGCTTCTGCTTCTTCTATTGTCTTACATATAATCAGAATCGTATCATCACCACAAATACAGCCGACAATTTCTTCCCAACCCAAATTATCAATTAACGCTCCCATTGCCTGTGCATTCCCTGGCAATGTTTTCATGACTATGAAATGTGTAGCTGTATCAATACTAATAAATGCATCCATAATAAATCTCTTTAATTTGTTTAAAGGATTAAATTTTTGATCAGCCGGTAAACTATATTTATACCTGCCATCTGTAGTAGGTACCTTCACCAAGTGCAATTCTTTAATATCTCGTGAAATGGTTGCTTGGGTAATACCATAGCCTTGACTTCTAAGTTCCTCAACTAAATCATCTTGTGTTTCAATTTCATTTTCGGTAATGATCTCACGAATTTTAATATGTCGTTGAGCTTTGTTCATGGTTCTTCCTCCCGGTTTACTTGTTCATATAAAGTGAGCAAAACTTATCAGGGAGTTCGCGTCTGTTACCCTTAAACTTATCCTTGTGTTACTTGAAGCTTGAAGTGGGACTTACAGACGTTTAGCACCGTGATAAAATGGACTACTTTAACAGGTAGTCCAATTGGATTTAATGATCTAATGCCTGGTGTGATTCTGCTACTATTTTTTCTGTTAAGGCCAAGAAGTCGGTTTCCTCGCTTGTTTCGTCTCTGGATTTCCCCAATAAGCCCAGATATTCGATGTTGCCGTCGCCTCCAGTTATTGGTGAAAATGTAACATCCAGAATTTGAAACCCTGTTTCTTTAGCAAAAGTCAATATATTTTGTAATACTTGTAAATGGATGGACGGATCTCTCACAATTCCTTTCTTCCCAACTTGTTCTCTTCCAGCTTCGAATTGTGGCTTGATTAAGATTACCGCCTGACTGTCTACTGATAACAAATGAAAGAGCGGTGGTAAAATTAAGCGTAAAGATATGAAAGAAACATCTACTGTAGCAAAATTAGGTATCTCCTTCGTAAGCATATCTGGTGTTACGTATCGAAAGTTGGTTCTTTCCATAACAACTACTCTTGGATCATTTCGCAATTTCCAATCTAATTGGTTGTAGCCCACATCAATTGCATAGCTCAATCTAACTCCGTTTTGTAATGCACAATCTGTAAATCCACCAGTAGACGAACCTACGTCAACCATTACTTTATCGTTTAAATTTAACGAAAAATATTCAATCGCTTTTTCAAGTTTTAATCCACCACGTCCAACATATGGTATCGCCTTACCTTTTATATCAATCGGGATATCATCTTTCACCTTAGTACCAGGTTTGTCCATACGTTGCCCTTCAGAAAAGACAAGGCCAGCCATGATCGTTCTTTTTGCCTTCTCCCTGGATTCACTTAAGCCGCGATCAACTATTAATTGATCTAATCTAATTTTTTTACTCATTATTCATCATGCCCTTTTTTGCTTATCATTACTTACGGCTAATAACTTTTTTAGTTCGACAACTATTTGTTCTTTTGTTAAGTCGATTTCCTCCAGTAATTCTTTGACATTACCGTGCTCAATATATCGATCAGGGATGCCCATTCTTTTGATTTGCGGATGATAATTATTTTCTTCTGCAAATTCAAGTATCGCAGAACCAAAACCACCTTTAAGTACTGCTTCTTCCACAGTTAATATCGGTATATTTTTACGCATTCTGTCATGCAATATTTGTTCATCCAACGGCTTAATGAACCTTGCATTAATGACTTCAACTTGAACACCTTGCTTTTGCAAAAATTCACTCGCAGCAAGAGACATAGCAATGGTAGTACCAAATGTTAAAATAACTGCATCGGTTCCTTGTTTTAATACTTCCCATTGACCAATCGGCAATGTTTTTAAATCTTGATCCATTTCTACACCTAATCCATTTCCTCTTGGGAACCGTACAGCAATAGGTCCTTCATTATAAGAAATAGCAGTGTTTACCATATGCTGGCACTCATTTTCATCTTTCGGCATCATAATGACCATGTTAGGTAAATGGCGCAAGAAAGCAATATCAAAAACTCCTTGATGTGTTTCACCATCAGCACCTACTAATCCCGCACGATCAATTCCGAAAGCAACGTTCAAGTTTTGCCGACAAACATCATGAACTAATTGATCATATGCCCTTTGTAAAAATGTGGAATATATCGCCAGAAAAGGTTTCATACCTTGTGTTGCCAGACCCGCAGATAATGTGGTGGCATGTTGTTCAGCAATTCCCACGTCAAATAAACGATCTTGATATTTTTCCTGGAATTTATCCAGTTTGGACCCAAGTATCATAGCTGGTGTGATTACAGCAAGGCGTTCATCTTTTCCAGCAATATTTTCTAATGTATCACTGACAACTTGGCTCCAAGCTGGTGCCGAATTAGCAGGCTTAATTTTTTCACCTGAATCGATTTTATAAGGACCTACCCCATGCCATTTATCTTTCTTATCAGATTCAGCAGGGTAATAGCCTTTTCCTTTTTGCGTGATTACATGAACAAGTACAGGGCCTTGTGTTTTCTTGGCATATGCAATATTTTCTTCTAAATCCTTAAAATCATGACCGTCCACGGGGCCAAAATAGGTAAAACCAAATTCCTCAAACAACATACCCGGAACCATAAAATATTTCATACTATCCTTCACTCGTTCCGCTGTTTGAGCAATCATACCACCGACTGCCGGAATTCTCTTTAGCAGGATTTCTAACTCATCTTTAACACGATTATATTTACCGGCACTTCTCATTCTTCCCAACGCATTATGTAATGCCCCGACATTGCCTGCGATGGACATTTCATTATCATTGAGTATAACCGTGATATTTTTCTTTTCGTGACCAATATGATTTAGTGCTTCCAACGCCATACCACCTGTTAAAGCACCATCGCCAATAATAGGAACTACATAATTATTAGCTTGTTTCATATCACGAGCAATCGCCATGCCCATGGCTGCAGACAGAGATGTTGAACTGTGTCCTGTTTCCCAAACATCATGTTCACTTTCCGTCATTTTAGGAAAACCACAAAGTCCTTTATACTGTCTCAAGGTATCAAATTGCTCTGTACGTCCTGTCAGCATTTTATGAATATAAGATTGATGTCCGACGTCAAAGATTAATTTATCTTCAGGACTATTAAATTGTTTGTGCAATGCAAGCGTTAGTTCTACTACACCTAAATTAGCTCCTAAGTGACCGCCCGTTACCGATAATTTTTCAATCAGAAACTGACGTATTTCACCAGCTAAGAGCTCTAGTTCTTCCGTGTTTAATTGTTTAAGAAATGTTGGATTTTTGATCCTGGTTAGATCCATGAAGGAATCCTCCCTACTATTATTCAAGATTCGCCTTATTTATTCGACAATACTTTTATTTTAAATTTTTCTTCTAAAAATGCAATTATTTTACCAACAATAAAAATAATGTTGGTTGAAGAGTGAATGGCTAAGAACTTCCCCAACGCCTTTCCTCCAACGGTTAAAGCTGCTACAAGGCTTGTAAGAATGACGTTAATGGATAAATGAAAGGAGGTACCTTCCGCATAACCAAACCCATTCGAAATTTGCAATACTACAATTGCAGATGCTGTCCCACTTATTATACCAGAAATGTCTCCAATCACATCATTACAAAAGCTGGCAAACCGATCAGCGTTTCTGACAATTTGTATCGCTTGCTTGGAACCGCTTACCTTCTCTGCTGCCATTGCGTGAAATGGAACTTCATCTGCAGCAGTTGCTGCTATCCCTAGCATATCAAAAAACACACCGATAAATACAATAATAAATACGATCACTAAACCAATGATCGACATTACACCACTTAATATCGAAGAAGACACTATTGAAAAAATAGCCGCTAACACAAACGTGATAACGGCAATGCTTAAACTGAATTTTATCGACTTTTGTAATTGTTTTTTATCCATATCAAAACCCCGTTAACTGGTTACATTATGTAGCAGGAATGGAATGGTCACTTAAAAGGTAAAAACTGCGGCTTAGGTCCAGTAGGTTTTCCCAGACAGGTACCGAGTGTTGCCACTCTGGCGGTTCCCCTTTAAACCTGTCTTAGCGCAGTCACCCAACGCTAGACTGGATTACCACTTAGTCCGCACTATAATCCCTTTTAAATGTCCTCTTATGGAACAGTCTAGGAGATTTCCTCAACAACCCTTAACCGTTCCCTAGCCTCTTTTGCAGTACGAATTTCATACAGAAAAACATGTCCTTAACTAGTGGCCATCCAGTTAAGAACACTTTGTTGCCTGTAATCCCCTTCGCACCACTCAAGGCAGGCTACGCTACGAATAAGGGTTTCCCCAACCCTTATTACATAGGTTCATACCCCATTCCATACTTTATTCTTGGCTAAGAATAAAATACAGAGATGGGCCTCCGCGGAAGAAGGGTCGTCGCCCACATGCCTTTGTGGATCGCCCTTCAACCTTAACTCCCAGCATCGACCCAAGGCTGGGCGCCTCAAGCCGACACAAGGAACTTCATCGATGTGCCCTTTGGCGGATTTTTAGGCCCGCCTTCAGAAACGGAGGATTGACTAGAATACTGCACCATCCCATTGACTTACTTTAAATATAACATGTTTCTTGTTTTTTCACAATATTATTACTGGTTTCGTTCACTTAAATAGCTACTTATCAAAGCCAGATCGGTATTTTCTAATCCGACTTTCTGCAAGCATCTTGCTGCTTCTTTAACATATTTCGTTTTATATTGTTTCGCTCCTTCTAATCCCATTATGCTTGGATATGTGCTTTTTTCATTATCAACATCACTGCCTACGCGTTTACCGATTATTTCCTGATCACCTTCGATATCTAAAATATCATCTTGAATTTGAAATATGATACCAAGGTAATCACCAAATTTCTTTAGTGTTTCCATTTTATCTAGTGAGACGCCTGCTAAGAATCCACCTATTTCTACCGCAAATGAAATAAGCCTTCCAGTTTTCAAATGATGGATTCTTTCTAAATTCGAAATCGATATAGTCTGATTTTCTGCTTCCATATCCAAATATTGCCCTGCTACCATTCCTTCTAAACCGCTTGCTTTCGATAATTTGGTAATGATGCTAACTTTTTCTTGATCGGTATATAAATTTGAAGTTGTAATGACATGAAAACTATTCGTGAGTAGGCCATCTCCTGCTAAGATAGCGGTGGCTTCGTCATACTTTTTGTGATTAGTAAGTTGTCCCCTGCGATACGTATCATCATCCATCGCAGGGAGGTCATCATGTATCAAGGAATACGTGTGAATCATTTCTAATGCTACTGCAGCAGGATATACCTTCTCCGGATCTCCACCTAGTCCTGTACAAGTTAGTTTCATCAAAAGCGGACGTAACCTTTTTCCTCCCGCTTCAATGGAATATAGAACAGATTCTCTTAATCGATCAGGTATATCTAGTCTTGTAATATAAGAAGTTAAAGCATTATTTAATTGTTGCTGTTCTTTATCTAATAAATTTTGCAATGATTGATCCACTTAATTTTCCTCCTGGATTTCGAAGCTAGAACGTTCGTTATCTTCACGTAAAATTTCTTTCATTTGTTTCTCGGCATTTACTAACTTATCATGGCATATTTTCGATAGTTTGGAACCTTCTGCATAATACTCCATTGCTTTTTCTAACGGAACTTCCCCTTCCTCCATCTTGTTGACAATCGATTCTAATTGGGCTAATGCTTCTTCAAATGATAATTCCTTCTTTGTTTCACTCATGTATTCTCTCCCTTTCTAATTTCTTGTGCTAGACATTCTACAAAACCGTCTGACAATTGGATGGTTAATGAATGATCCTTTTCCACCTGTTCAACACTGCGAATAATATCATTTTCCTCAGAGTATGTAATCGAATAACCTCTACTCATAATGCGAGTTGGATTTAAAAGATCTAATTGTGCTAAATGCTTACTAAAACGATTTTCCTTTTGATCCATCTGATGTTTGCTAGCTCGATATAAACGTTTTAACAAATGTTGTACTTGTTCGTTTTGTTTTTCCAGTTGCTTATCAATATGGAGACGTTGATAACGTTGATTCAAATATTTAAAATAATCTTCTTTTGATTGAACGGTATGATGTAACTGTTTCGTCAACTGATCCACTGCCCTGTCAAGCCTTTGTTCTTTTTCTTCTACTAATCGTCTAGGATACTTGAACACGTATGAACTTTCAATCGAAATCAACTTTTCACTGGAACGCTCGATTTTATTTCGAGTATTGTTCTCCAAAAACTGACGTATCTTCTTAAGCTTGTCTAATAATTCTAATTGCGATGGTACAGCCATTTCAGCAGCTGCTGTAGGAGTCGGCGCACGTAAATCTGCCACCATATCGCTAATGGTTACATCTGTTTCGTGACCAACAGCAGATATTACCGGAAGTTCAGATTGAAAGATTGCTCTAGCAACGTCTTCTTCATTAAAAGACCATAATTCTTCTAAAGAACCTCCACCTCTACCCACTATCATCAAATCAAGTTCATCGATCTGATTTGCTTTTTTGATCCCATTTACGATAGAGGTTGCTGACTGTTTTCCTTGCACTAATACAGGAATAATTAAAATGTTGGCAAGCGGATAGCGTCTTTCCATTGTTGTTAATATATCACGGATAGCTGCCCCTGTTGGTGAAGTCAATACCGCAATATGCTGCGGATATTTTGGTAAAGCCTTTTTATGTATTGGATCAAATAGACCTTCTTTTGAAAGTTTTTCTTTTAATTGTTCAAAAGCTAAATGAAGAGCACCAATTCCATCGGGTTGTAATTCCTGTATATATAACTGATATTGGCCTTGTGATTCAAAGACACTCACATAGCCGGTAATTAAAACCTTCATTCCATTCTCTGGTCGAAAAGAAAGATCTTGATTTTGTCTATGAAACATGACGGCACGAATACTTGTATGATCATCTTTAATAGTCATATACATATGACCTCTAGAGTGATGCTTAAAATTCGATATCTCACCCCTTAACCAAATATGATTAAGATGTCTGTCAACGTCAAATTTCTTTTTTATGTACTTTGTTAGCGCAGTCACGGATAAATATTTATCTTCCACAACATCATCCCTTTTAATCAATTCTTTTGCAATAAAAGGTCATTCTAATGATAAGAATGACCTTTTATTTCCATATTAAAATAACTGAAGCTGTTTCACAAGTTAATTCTTAAAGAGGTTGTTCAAAAAGCCGCCACCACCTGATAAGCGCGCATTTTTCTTTTATCTTGGCAACTTTTTAAATAAACACTTATAATAATCCGTTCGCTTTTTTAGCGGATTTAATTGTATTATGCATTAACATTGTTATCGTCATTGGACCAACACCTTTTGGAACTGGTGTTATATAACTAGCCTTTTCTTTGGCAGAATCAAAGTCAACATCTCCTGTAAGTGATCCATCTTCCACTCTGTTAACACCTACATCGATCACGATAGCACCTTCTTTTATATGATCCCCATTGATAAAATGAGCTTTTCCCACTGCCACTATCAATATATCAGCAGACGCTATGTATTGTTCCATATTTTTCGTCCGGGAATGACAATAGGTAACTGTTGCATTTTCACTTAAAAGCAATTGTCCTACTGGTTTTCCTACAATATTACTTCTTCCAATGACAACTGCATGCTTTCCTTCTAACGAAATATTTTTTGATTTCATCATTTGAATAATACCATAAGGTGTACAAGGATAGAATGTATCTTTTCCGGTCATCATACGACCAATACTTATGGGATGAAAACCGTCTACATCCTTCTCAGGCGAAATCGCTTCAATAATGACTTCCTCATCTATGTGTGCAGGTAGTGGTAACTGCACTAAGATTCCATGGACCGTATCTTTTTTATTTAATGTATCAATAAGAGATAATAATTCTTCTTGTGTAGTTGATTTTGGTAACTCAATTAATTCTGAATCAACCCCAACGTAATCTGATGCTTTTTGTTTACCTCTTACATATGATTTCGAAGCAGGATCATCACCTATTAAAACTACGGTTAATCCTGGAATAATCCCTTTATCACGGAGTCCTGTTACTTCATCCTTCATTTCATCTCTTAAAGATTGTGCTAACTCACTGCCATAAATAACTTCTGCTGACACAATAGCTCCCCCTTATTTTATCATTTTTGATAATACACCATTGATAAACTTTCCTGATTTATCATCACCGAAAACATGTGCAATTTCTATCGCTTCGTTGATTACCACACTTTCGGGTGCATCTTTTAAATAAAATAATTCATATACAGCCATACGAAGTAGTGTTCTTTCCACTAGGGCTACTCTTTCCAATGACCACTTCTCTAAATGACCTTTGATTCTTTCATCAATCTCTTGTTTGTTTTCAGCAACTCCGCGCACCATATTTAATATAAACGGATCGTGTTCGTTCTCATCTAATGTGTGTTCAATAGTAGTTGCCAAATCATATTCCTCAGTATCCAATGAAAATAAAATTTGTAATGCTTTCTCACGCGCAGTTCTTCGTTTCATGTACTTATTCTTCTCCTTATCACGGTCATATTCTTCACTTTCAAATGATATCATGTTATCAATCGGAATGCCATTAAATCTTATCTTTCCTCGACAGAAAATAAAGATACTAAGAAAAACCAAGCATTACCCCAGTTCTTATTAAATACTAGATACATACTGCGAAGTAATGAAAATTTGTGAAGTGTGGTCATCTTCCATTCTGATTGATGATGAGTGCTCACATACGCTCCGGCAGAATACTGCGCTTTCCGTGGGCTCGGCTTCAGCTAACTTGGTGAAGAAAGGCACTTCACCAAGTGGA
>NZ_KB898664.1:367342-377458 GCF_000377765.1 Gracilibacillus lacisalsi DSM 19029
TAAGGCCGTGCCCGTGGAAAGCGAAGTATCTTGCCGGAGCGCATGTAAGAACTCATCAAAATGCAGTACAGGAAGAGAGCAAATTCTTGTCATGTTATTTCGCAGTATATGGATGATGTGGAGGAGCCATTTTCTGATAAAATAAGAAGCAGGCACCGGAAAGGTGTCTGCTTCTTATTTTTTGGCTTTTACTTTTGGTAAGATTTTATCTTTCTTTACTTTTGACGTACGATCCCATGTTTCTGGGTTATTCGGGTCATAAAGTTCGATGAATTTGATAACTTCTTTTGCAATTGGTGTCGGTGTTGATGCACCAGCAGTTACGGCAACTTTTGAAACACCTTCTAACCATTCATATTGAATTTCAGAAACATCAGCAATGCGATATGCTTGAGTACCAGCTTTTTCAATAGAAACTTGTGCTAAACGGTTGGAGTTATTACTACGTGGATCTCCCACAACTAAAGTTAGATCGGCATCCTTCGCTTGTTCCGCTACTGCTTCTTGACGAACCTGGGTTGCCATACAGATTTCTTGTTCCAGCTCCGTTTGCGGATATTTTTCTTGAACTTTAAGCATTACATCATAAACATCCCATTGACTCATGGTTGTTTGATTGGTTACTAAGATTTTTTCAGCATTAATATGAAGATTTTCAACATCTTCTTGATTTTGTATTAAATGAACATGATCCGGTGCTACACCTACTGCACCCTCAGGTTCTGGATGGCCTTTCTTACCAATGTAGACAATTTCATAATTGTTTTTAACTTTCTCACGAATTAAATCATGTGTTCTTGTAACATCCGGGCATGTTGCATCAAGAACAGTCAACCCTTTTTCTTCTGCACGTTTCTTTACTTCTGGCGATACACCGTGAGCTGTGAAAATAACTGTCCCATCTTCAATTTCCTCTAACAACTCTCCACGATTTTTTCCATCTAATGTGTAAACACCTTGTTCTTGGAAGGCGTTGGTTACATGCGAATTATGAACAATCATACCAAGTATATAAATAGGGCGAGGTAGATTGGGATCCTTCACTGCATTTTGAGCAATTACCATTGCATCGACAACTCCATAGCAATACCCTCTAGGAGCAATCTTAATTACTTCCATTCTGGTTCCCCCTCTGTACTTTCTACTAGAGATCAAGTAAAATGTTTAATAGCGGACTTGAATTTGTCCAATACTTATATTATAAAGGTATTTGCTACAATTGACAAAGATATTTGTTAACTAGAAGGAGAATAACATGGAAAAGCATTTATTTAAACAATATGCATTGAATGATTGGATGAATGAAGTGATTAGTAAGCTTGGATTTTATGAGCCCACTGCCATTCAAGCCAAAGTCATCCCAGAGGCTTTAAAAGGAAAAGACATTATTGGACAATCAGAAACTGGATCAGGGAAAACTCATGCTTTTCTCATCCCATTGTTGAATAAACTTGATATTAATCAATCCGAAACCCAAATTGTATTAACTGCACCAACAAGAGAGCTTGCTATCCAAATATATGATGAAGTGAAGAAAATTATGCAGTTTTCTGTGAATGAGGATATCTGGCGCGCAAAGTTAATTATCGGTGGAACTGACAAAAAAAGAATGGTTGAAAAAATGAAACAACCACCACATATCGTGGTAGGTACACCAGGACGTATTTTAGATTTGATACAAGAAGGGGTATTAGATATTTATTCCGCACGGTCCTTTGTGATCGATGAAACGGATTTAATGTTAGAACTAGGACTTATTGAAGAAATTGACCGAATTCTAACCAATGCAGATCCTGATATTCAAGTGATGGTGTTTTCAGCTACGATTCCAGAGAAATTACAGCCATTTCTTAAGAAATACTTGAATGCACCCCTTTATGTCAACATTGATGATCGCTTAGCTCCTGAGAAGCTGGAGCATCGGTTAATTGATCTTAGACACCGCGAACAAGCTGATGTCATTTTTGATATTTCCAAGATCATTCAACCATATTTAGCCATTATTTTCACCAATGGTAAAGAAAAAGCCAATCAATTAGCGGAGCAATTACAAACTAAAGGGTTAGAGGTTGGACTCATTCATGGCGGTCTTAATCAACGGGAACGAAAACGAGTCCTTAAGGAAATTCAGCAGTTGAAATATCAATATATTGTCGCTACTGACCTTGCAGCACGTGGTATTGATATTAAGGGTGTTAGTCATGTGATTAATGCGGAATTACCAAAAGAAGAATCATTTTATTTGCATCGGGTTGGCAGAACCGCACGTGCAGGAATGGAAGGAACAGCGATAAATCTTTATCATGAAGAAGATATAGCACTTATTAAGAAGTTAGAGAAAAAAGGATTAACTTTTACCTTTTATGATGTGGTAAAAGGGGAATGGCGTGAAGCTAAAGCATGGAATGTAAGGCAAAAACGCGAAAGGCAAGAAAGTGATATTGAGAAAAAGGCATGGCAACAAACAAGAAAACCAAAGAAAGTAAAACCAGGTTATAAGAAAAAAATGAAAAAACAACAGCAGAGAGTAAAAAAGAAATTAGCGAGAAATCAATTTAAGAAAAAATAGAAAAGGTGAGAGGAATTATGTTAAAAATTGGATCACATGTATCAATGAGTGGGAAGAAAATGCTATTAGGCTCAAGTGAAGAAGCAGTATCATACGGTTCAACGGCTTTTATGATTTATACAGGAGCTCCACAAAATACTAGAAGAAAACCGATAGAAGAATTAAATATTGAAGCAGGTCGACAACATATGGAGGACAATGGGATTGTGGATGTTGTCGTCCATGCCCCATATATTATCAATATTGGAAATGCAAAAAAGAAAGAAACATTTGAACTAGGTGTATCGTTTTTAAAGAGTGAGATTGATCGAACAGAAGCAATCGGTGCTAAGCAAATTGTGTTACATCCAGGTGCGCATGTTGGTGAAGGTGTTGATGCAGGAATAGCTAAAATTATTGAAGGATTAAATGAAGTACTGGATCCTAAACAAGATGTCCAAATTGCTTTGGAAACAATGGCTGGTAAAGGTTCAGAAATCGGTCGAAGTTTTGATGAATTAGCTAAAATTATCGATGGTGTAACACATAACGAAAAACTTTCCATCTGCATGGATACTTGTCATATCCATGACGCAGGATACCCAATCGTTGATGATTTTGATGGGGTTTTAAATGAGTTTGACAAAATAATCGGTCTTGATCGATTAAAAGTTGTTCATATTAATGACAGTAAAAATGTTCAAGGCGCAGGAAAAGACCGTCATGAAAATATCGGATTTGGACATATCGGTTTTGAGACGATTCATAACATTGTCCATCACGATCAGTTAACAGAATTGCCGAAGATTTTGGAAACTCCTTACGTTGGAGAAGATAAGAAAAATAAAAAACCTCCATATAAATTCGAGATCGAAATGCTAAAAAATGGATCTTTTGTTACAGATTTAAAAGAACATATTGTGAACCAGTAAAACTTTTATAAATACAGTAAAATATTGTTAAGATGTATAGCTTAAAAACTCTGCCAATTAAATGAAAAATGGCAGAGTTTTTTGATGAACTGATTTTTTCAAGATGCTCTCTGTAAGCCCTAGTTCAAGTTTAAGTAACACAAGGAAGTGAAATAAGTCCAATAACAAACATTAACATACTGATCAGTGCAACTTTATTTAAAATAATCTTCTACTCCATATTCTTTAATTAGTTTATGAAATAGTTGCAGACAAGCCTTAGCTGTTTTTATATCTGTGATTTGCGCAAGTTTCTTTAGCATTTGTGCTCGATCTTCGGCATTTGTCGGATCATAATTGCTCTTTTTTAAATGACTCGAAATTAATTTTGCTTGGTCTTCTGTGATAGCAATGTGATATTTCTTAGCATAATCTGTTATTTCTTTTGCACTGATTTTCCTCATTTTTCTGAGCATGATTTGTTTGGTTAAACCGTTCATATCAAAAACTCCTTTATTATCGTTTCATTATTTTATGCAATAATGTTTATTTTTTGTGCATATGGGTAATAAGAGTAGAGTGTAAATTATTTGCATTAATCGACATTTTTCGCTAACATATAGCGCTGTAGATTAAAACTACAATATCGACTAATGCTTGGAAAGTAAAGGAGTGTATTTTTACATGTTAAAAAAGATACAATGGATTAGCATTGTATTTACTTTGGTGCTTATAAGTTGGAGCTATTATCAAGTAAATTCATATAAATCAGAAATGCAAGCACTAAAGAAAGATAAGGTTGAATTAGAGCAAGAAGTGCAAAATATGGAATCACAAGCTCAATATATTTTAACCCAAGCTAATCAAAAAGAAGTTGAACTGACACATGAAACATGGCCGAAATATTTCGATATAGCAGAGGTGATGGTGGAGGAAAGTGAAGGGAAATTTCTAAGACCATGGGCGATTTATTTAGTGAAAGAAGCAGAAACATACGGTATCGATCCATTTATTGTTTATGAACTGTTAAAAATTGAGACAGGTAACAGTTTTGATCCTGAATTAGTTGGTCCAGAAACAAAATATGGGCATGCATACGGTATGGCTCAGTTTATGAAAAATACAGCACCATGGATAGCAGATATGGCTGATATGCCTTATGAAGATGAACTTTTATTTGATCCGTACTATTCGATAAAATTATCTTTAGTTTATATTGATTATTTATATGATCAATATGACAATTGGGATGAAACTTTGACGGCCTACCATCGTGGAATGGCAGGTTTAGAGCAATATAAGCTAAAAAATGGTCATGCTAATAGTGAATATGCTTCACGAATCCAAAAGAATGCTCAAAAATATAAAGAATTTGTTGCATATGCACCGTAAATGGAAAGTAGAA
Source organism: Gracilibacillus lacisalsi DSM 19029 (assembly GCF_000377765.1). Lineage (GTDB taxonomy): Bacteria > Bacillota > Bacilli > Bacillales > Amphibacillaceae > Gracilibacillus > Gracilibacillus lacisalsi. Next base: position 372,207 of record NZ_KB898664.1, read on the forward strand.
TTTACCACGTAACAGCATAAAGAAATAAGGCATACTAAAAATGTACCTCTAAAAGAAAGGGAGGGTTTATAGTATGCCAGAGCATCGGAATGACCAACAAGTTGAGAATGCTCCTAAAATCGATAATGGACGTATCGATGAAGCACCTCAATCTAAACAATTTGTAGCTACAGATGAATTGTATGCAGTAGATGAGGCGTATAAAAGGGAAGCAGAAACTTCTGCTGAGTTATCAGCTAATGAATTTAATCGCCCTGTAGAATCTGAAGAGCAAGAAACAGAAATGCAATCAGATGTTAACACTGCATGGGGGTGGGCTGGTTTAGTTTTAGCATTAGCTTCCTTTTTCGTTTGGCCGTTGATACTGGCAATTGGTGGCATTGTTTTAGGGTTTATTTCCAGACAACAAGGTGCCAATACGCTAGGTAATGCAGCTATCGTAACAGCGATAGTTTCTATATTAATTTCGCTGATATTTATACCGTTATAAATAACAAAGGCAAGCCGTGTATGGCTTGCCTTTTGTTTATTCTTTATATTTCTTGTACTTCTTCTTTTTGTTTTTGGATATATTCTTCAGCAATTTTATCAACTTCAACTTTTAGCTCTTCTACCATTGTTTCTTCTGGAACTTTTCGGATAATTTCACCGTGACGGAATAGTAAACCTTCGCCACGTGCACCTGCGATACCAATATCAGCCTCGCGTGCTTCCCCTGGACCATTTACAGCACATCCCAGTACTGCAACTTTAATAGGCGCTTTAATAGTTGAAATATATTCCTCAACCTCATTAGCAATCTTAATTAGATCAATTTCAATACGTCCACAAGTAGGGCAAGAAATTAAGGTTGCTGCATTAGATGCTAAGCCAAATGATTTTAGTAACTCTTTAGCAACTTTAACTTCTTCTACAGGATCCGCACTTAATGAAATACGCATAGTGCTTCCGATCCCTTTACTTAGAATGGCCCCCATACCAGCGGCACTTTTGATACTTCCTGCGAAAAGAGTTCCAGATTCTGTAATCCCTAAATGCAACGGATATGGAATAACTTCTGCTGCTTTTTCATACGCTTCAATTGCTAATTTAACATCTGAAGCCTTTAATGACACAACAATATCATGAAAGTCCAAGTCCTCTAGAATTTTAATATGATGAAGCGCACTTTCAACCATACCATCAGCAGTAGGATAACCGTATTTTTCTAAAATGTGGCGCTCAAGAGAACCTGCGTTTACTCCGATTCGAATTGGAATGCCTTTCTCTTTAGCGGCATTTACCACTGCTTCCACTTTATCTCTTTTTCCGATATTACCAGGGTTAATACGGATTTTGTCTGCGCCACCTTCAATTGCTTTTAACGCAAGTTTATAATTAAAGTGAATATCAACTACTAGTGGAATGTTGATTCTTTGTTTTATTTCAGGAATTGCATTGGCAGCACGCTCGTCTGGGCAAGCTACACGCACAATTTGACAGCCAGCTTCTTCAAGCCGTTCAATTTCTTTAACAGTTGCTTCGACATCGTGTGTTTTGGTTGTTGTCATGGATTGAATGACTACTTCATCTTTTCCACCAACCATCACATTTCCCACTTTTACAGGTCGTGTATCTTTCCGATGTATTAAAGCCATAAATAAAATCGCTCCTTTAATTCAGTTTCCCAAAAAATTCATTCATATAAAATGGTAAATCACTGTTAGCATTTATTAAATTAAATATATAATCAGCGGCAGAAATTTATTACCATTGTCCATTATAAAGGTTAAAATAAGAAATGAGAAGTATCAAACCTTATTCTTCATGAAAAAATAATAAATTGAAACTAAAGAACACTTTTTATCGTATGTTATGATAGATAGAAAAACCTGATTTGAGGTGAGCAAATGTTTATAATAACTGCAGATTGGATGAGTTTTGTCATCGTTGCTTTAGCAACACTTTTTCTTATTGGTGAACTACTCGTCAATGCAAAAGGTATTTTCAGTGTTTTAGGTTTAGGATTTATCACTATTTATTTTGCTTCATTTTTAGATCCCGGTATGTTTTTTATTATGATCATTATTTATTTCTTTGGATTAATGCTGATGGTAATTGATGGTAAAGTTATCAATGATGGTACCCTCGCAGTAATCGGCCTTGTTTGTATGATCGTATCTGTTGGATTTACCGCTCCAAACATGTCTGCTGGCTTGTATGCAATTATTGGTGTATTTATTGGGGCAATCAGTTCGTTAGGCTTTTTAAAGGTTTTTAAGAAGCGTCAGATGTGGACCAAAATTACATTGTTTGATCAATTAACCGATGAAGCAGGTTATTCAAGTATTAATCAATCCTATAAAGAATTAGTGGGTGAAACGGGAATAACAACGACAGATATGAGGCCGATAGGAACAGTTTTAATTGGCGAAAAGGAATATAGCGCAATTACGGAAGGAAAATGGATCACCAAAGATACTGAAGTTGAAATCGTAGAGGTAGACGGAACAAGGATACTGGTAAAGGATAAAAAGAAAATAGAAAAGTCTGCTGAGTAAAAGCAGGTTAACATGGAAAGAAAGTATAAAATCAGCGCAATGCCTGGGGTCAAACCCATGGAAAGGGAAGTGGGTAGCTTGAGCGGTGGCTAAGCTGTTCAAGAATTTCATAATGGATGCTAGAGAAATGGTAAATTAGTTATAAAGAACTGAGCGTTTTGCTCAGTTTTTCTTATTTTATAATGTTTCCGTCTAGTAAGTAGGTTCGCGTTTTGTATATTCTAAGTGGAAGTGAGCTAATCTGAATAGGGAATAATTGACGAAATTGCTTACCATTTATTGAAAAACAAACTTCTCTACAAAAAGATCAAAAATTTTGTCAAAAAGACTATTATTATGTTCGAATGTTGTTATAATGAAATTGTTTGTTAAGGTTTTGTAAATTTTAATAAAATTCCTTTACAAACCCTCAATAAATAATTAATAATGAGGTGGTGTGCGTAGGAGGTTTTGTCTAATTTTGTCGTTGAATCAGTAGATATAGAAAATAAACGGAAAAAGGCAATACTTTCGACACATTGGTCATACTAAAGACAGACAAAGATTTGTGAGAAGGGATGAACACTGTTGGATGTAAATGTACAAGCTATGATTTTTGAGTTTATCGGTGGTTTGGGGATATTTCTTCTTGGTATTAAGTACATGGGGGAAGGACTTCAAAAAACTGCCGGCGATCGTTTGCAGGAAATTTTGGACAAGACTACAAGTAATCCATTCATGGGTGTACTTGCAGGTATCTTTGTGACAGTTCTTTTGCAAACAAGTACTGGAACAACGGTACTAACGGTAGGATTAGTAAATGCAGGGTTTATGACGTTAAGACAGTCTATCGGTGTTATTATGGGGGCAAATATAGGTACAACGATGACTGCATTCATTATTGGTATTGAAATTAAGGAATATGCGTTACCAATCCTTGCAGTTGGCGCACTTATGTTATTTTTCTTAAAAAATAATAAATTGTCTAATCTTGGTTTAACAATCTTTGGATTCGGTTCATTATTCTTTGGACTTGATCTCATGGGGTCCGGACTTAAGCCGTTAAGAGATATTCAAATGTTTCATGACTTAACCGTAAGTATGTCAGAAACACCAATCCTAGGTGTTGTTATAGGTACAGTGTTCACGGTAATTGTCCAAAGTTCAAGTGCAACGATTGGTATCTTGCAAAGCTTGATGACAGAAGGGGCTATTGAACTGAAGGCGGCATTACCTGTATTATTTGGAGATAACCTGGGTACCACCATTACGGCAGTAATTGCATCTATTGGTGCAACAATTGCAGCTCGCCGTGCAGCACTAACCCATGTAATCTTCAATTTGATCGGAACAATAATAGTAGTTGCTGTGCTACCGTTATATACTATTTTTATCAGTAATCTTCAGACATGGTTAGAATTGAATCCAGCGATGACCATAGCATTTGCGCATGGTATTTTTAACTTTAGTAATACGATTATTCAATTCCCGTTTATTGGGCTCTTAGCATTGTTGGTAACGAAGATTATCCCTGGTGAAGATACTGCTGTGAAATATAAGCCGCAGCATTTAGATCCAATATTTATTAACCAATCACCATCAGTTGCTTTAGATCAGGCGAAGCTGGAAGTGATTCATATGGGTAAATATGCCATTAAGGGGCTCGAAGAAACCAGTATGTTCCTAAACAGTAACAGTCAGAAAAATTCGGAAATGGCTTTACAATTAGAAGGAGCACTAAACAATCTAGATCGTGAAATAACGTCTTATCTAGTAGAATTATCGGGCACAAATTTTTCTGATGCAGAGCGTAATAACCATTCAGCACTGATTAATTCCGTACGTGATATAGAACGAATTGGTGATCATTTTGAAAACATTATTGAATTAGTTAATTACAGAATCTCTAATAAAGTAGATATAACAGAACAGGGCATGATTGATCTTAACGAAATGTTTGATTTAACGATTAGTACAGTGAAAGAGGCTGTCACATCATTAGAAAATATGGATAGAGAAGCAGCATTAAATGTTGTGCAGAAAGAAAATGAAATAGATAAAATGGAAAGAAGATATCGTAAAAAACATATTATTCGTCTTAATGAGGGAGCATGTACTGGAGCAGCTGGTATTGTATTTGCTGACATTATCAGTAATCTAGAGCGTATCGGTGATCATGCTGTCAATATAGCAGACGAAGTATTAGGAGAAAGACAAAAACATTAAATAGGATATAGTTGGGAGTAGCCAGTATGGCTGCTTCCACCATATTCATATCAGGAATACATAGATTTAATAAGTTTTTATAAAAAAAACAGAAAAAACTATTGACGAATATATCATGCTGTGATAAATTATTAAATGTCGCTTCAGTGATTACATAATTTTATTCCACAGTAGCTCAGTGGTAGAGCAATCGGCTGTTAACCGATCGGTCGTAGGTTCGAATCCTACCTGTGGAGCCATTATGGCGGTGTAGCTCAGCTGGCTAGAGCGTACGGTTCATACCCGTGAGGTCGGGGGTTCGATTCCCTCCGCCGCTATTAAAAGTACGATGGCGATCGTGGTGAAGTGGTTAACACATCGGATTGTGGTTCCGACATGCGTGGGTTCGATCCCCACCGGTCGCCCCATATTATAAGAAAAGAGGACCCTTAGCTCAGTTGGTTAGAGCTATCGGCTCATAACCGATCGGTCGCAGGTTCGAATCCTGCAGGGTCCACCATTTTCTCA
>NZ_KB898665.1 GCF_000377765.1 Gracilibacillus lacisalsi DSM 19029
GCTCGAAAAAGTGGATCTTCAGGTCAAACAATTCCCACAGGAGTGAAAGTGGGCGGCCTTCGTTAAGAAATGCTCCACAACACTAATCCGAAATCAACCAGTCGATTTTTCACCATATGTAGCAGGAATTACAGCCGATTAGAACTATAGTAAAACAAAAAAGTTTAGTTTCATAAGTTCATTTCTTTTTATAATCAGAGGGCAAAAATAGCGTAGGCAGAATACGGAGACTCCTGTGGGAAAGCGAGAGCTGAAGATCCACTTTGCAAAGTGGTTTCCTTTGCAAAGTTAGCTGAAGCCGAGCCCACGGAAAGCGCAGTATTCTGCCGTAGCGAATGACAACACTTCTCAAAATAACAGATCGGAGGAGAACAAATCCATGTCTAAGTTACTTCGCAGTAAATGGATACTGTGTTCTACAGCAAAAAAACGCATCGGGATTCGGGCATCCGATGCGTTTTACTCTATAACAGTGATTCTTTCTTTTGCTGATGTTCTCAGAACTGGAGATTGGTTTTTGGCTGGATAACCTACCTGAATTTGTCCTACTACTCTTTCATCCTCTTTTAAACCAATCAATTCTGCTGTTTCTTCACAGAAAGCTAGTTTTCCTGTTTTCCAAAAAGTACTTAACCCTTGTTCCCATGCTAGTAAACTAAAGTTCTGAATTAAGCAACTAGAAGAAGCATAATCCTCTTCTCTTAACTTTTCTTGTGGGTGTAGGGTATTAACGACAAAAAAGATAAATGGTACATTCATAATTTTATGATAAGCATTATCGCTTACTATTTTTAATTCTTCATCTGAATTACTAGTTGTTTTGGAGACTGCTACTTGCCGGTTAATGGTTGCCAGTTTTTCTTTAGCTTCTCCTTGAATAAATACAAAGCGCCATGGTTCTGTCATTTTATGATTAGGAACCCAAATAGCTGTTTCTAATAGTTCTTCGATCAAACTTTGTGAAACCTCTTTATCTTGATAAACAGCTATCGATCGACGTCCTTTAATAAGTTGATGTAAGTTCATGGAGATATCCTCCTTGTTATTGATAATCATTTTCAACTAACTTTTATCATATCATACTTATAAGATCCGTCAAGTTATCCCGCACACCTCATACCATTATTTTCAAAATGTACTTGAAATTGGTTTGTTGTTGTTGTAAACTACTAACAAATGTTACTAACTAAATAGCTATTTCTTATCCAGAGAGGTGGAGGGACTGGCCCTACGATACCTCAGCAACCGTCATTCATTGACAAGGTGCTAATTCCAGCAAGCATGATGTGCTTGAAAGATGAGAGTCTTTTTCCAATAAATCTCCGTCTTTCTATAGCCGGAGATTTTTTATTTTGTGTAGAAAAGAGGTGAATGTTTATGTCCAACTTAATTAGTCATTTGCAAAACAAGTTAGTGATCGCTGATGGAGCAATGGGAACTTTACTATACTCCCATGGTGTAGATCGATGTTTCGAATCTTACAACACTACCCATCCCGATGAAATCCTTCATGTTCATCAAACCTATCTTGATGCTGGAGCAGAAATCATTCAAACCAACACATACGGGGCAAATTATATCAAATTAGCACGTTTTGGTTTAGAGGATCAAGTACATCAATTGAATACCAAAGCAGTTCAACTCGCCAATACGGCTGCCAAAGACCGGGCATTTGTGTTGGGAACGATTGGTGGAATTAGAGGAGTTCAAAAAATAGTAGCTTCTAAAAAAGAGATTATCCGCAGCTTTAAAGAACAACTCTTTTCACTATTACTAGAAGGTGTGGATGGCATATTACTAGAAACATACTATGACTTCGAAGAAATCAAACAAGTCTTAGAGATTGCTAGACAAGAAACAGATCTGCCTATCATAGCGAATGTATCCATGCATGAACCTGGTGTGATGGAAAACGGCATCCAACTTCCCGTAGCACTCCAAACACTAGAAAATATTGGGGCTGATGTTGTAGGAGTGAATTGTCATTTAGGTCCTCACTATATGATCAAAGCATTAGAATCAGTTCCACTTCTAGAAAAGGCATTTTTGGCAGCCTATCCTAATGCGAGTCTTCCAGCTTATCAAAACGGGAAGCTAGTGTACAACCAGCATAGTCACTATTTCGAACGATGCGCGAAGGAATTCCGTGATCAAGGTGTCCGGTTAATAGGGGGATGTTGTGGTACAACACCGGAACACATTCGTGCCCTTAAAGATGGTGTTGCAGACTTAGAACCTATTACGGAAAAAGAAATCAAGCAAGTAACATTTACCAAAAATACAACAGAACAGCAACCTCCACTACGAACAACACTTGCAGATAAAGCTCGAAAACGACATACCGTTATTGTCGAATTAGACGCACCAAAACATTTGGATACAGCCCCCTTCATGAATGGTGTATTTGCTTTAGAAAATGCTGGGGTTGACGCAATTACATTAGCAGATAATTCCTTAGCTACTCCACGTATTAGCAATCTAGCAATGGCTGTAAAAATGAAGCAAGCAGGTTGTCACGCAACACCACTTATCCACTTGACATGTCGTGACCGTAACCTAATCGGACTGCAATCCCATCTAATGGGACTGCATACATTAGGACTGCATGAAATTCTAGCTATTACGGGTGATCCAACTCGGATTGGCGGTTTCCCGGGAGCATCATCTGTCTTTGATGTCACATCTTTGGAATTAACAAAACTGATTAAACAGTCTAACCAAGGGCTTTCATTTTCTGGTAGTTCCCTGAAAACAAACACTCAATTCCAGGTAGCTGCTGCATTTAATCCTAATGTAGCCAATCTCGAAAAAGCAGTAAAGAGGATGGAGCGAAAAATAAAGCATGGTGCGGACTACTTTTTGACACAGCCGATATTCAACCATGAGCAAATTATTCAATTACATCGAATGACTAAACATATTGATCAACCTATTTTCATTGGTATCATGCCACTGACCTCTCACCGAAATGCAGAATTTCTTCATCATGAAGTGCCAGGCATGAAGCTGTCTGACGAAGTACGAACAAGAATGCAACGCCATGATAACCGCCAAGACAGTTTACAAGAGGGAATACAAATCGCCAAGGAGTTAATTACAACAGCTATGAATTATTTTAATGGTATTTATATTATCACGCCATTTATGCATTATCCGTTAACAGTGGAACTCACGAAGTATGTTCATCAACAAGCTAAGTTAGTAACCAAAATATAAATGAAAAGGAGTTTTTACACAATGACAACAATTCTTAGTGCCAATTTAGGTTATCCGCGGATAGGGGAAAAAAGAGAATGGAAAAAAGCAATCGAAGCTTTCTGGCAAGGAGACATTAGTGAACAATCTTTGAAAGCACAAACCAAAGAATTACGACTTAACAACCTAAAAAAGCAAAAAGAACAAGGAATTGATCTTATTCCTGTAGGGGATTTTTCATTTTATGACCATGTATTAGATACTGCTGTTGCCTTTAATATTATTCCAGAGCGATTTCAGCATCATGACCCAACAGACTTGGCTAGTTATTTTGCGATTGCTCGTGGTGAAACAAATGCTGTGGCAGCAGAAATGACCAAATGGTTCAACACCAATTACCACTATATAGTGCCAGAACTAAGCGGAACATCACCAAAATTAATCGAGAACCGAGCATTATATTATTATCAGGAAGCAAAAGAAGAATTGAACATTGACGGCAAGCCTGTCATTGTCGGACCAGTCACATTTGTCAAGTTAGCAAAAGGCTATCAAGAAGGTGAATTAGAAAGTTGGCTTAATCACTTACTTCCATTATACGAGCAAGTTCTTAACGAATTAGCAGCAGCGGGAGCAAGTTGGGTACAGATAGATGAACCAATTTTGGGTACTAACCTTTCTGAAAAGGAAATACAACTTGTGGCGCAAGTGTATCAATCGATCGATAACAATGTATCAGGAATTCAAATTATTTTACAAACCTACTTTGAGACGGTTCAACATTATCAACGCATTACTGCTCTACCAGTAAAGGGAATTGGATTGGATTTTGTACATGGTGACCATTTAGAGTTGATCCAAAAGTTTGGTTTCCCTTCCGATAAAGTATTAGGTGTTGGTATTATTAATGGACGAAATGTTTGGCGAGCTAATTTAGAGGAAAAATTTCAGTTTTTACAAAATATCCAACAAGCTGCAAACCCAGAAACATTAATTGTGCAACCTTCCTGTTCCTTATTGCATGTGCCTGTCACGAAGCATTTAGAAGAAAAGCTAGATACTGTTGTTAAAGACGGATTAAGTTTTGCTAATGAAAAGTTAGAAGAACTGCAAATCTTAACAACCGCTTTACAAGCAGGGAAACAGTCTGTTGCTGACGCATTTGAAGCAAGCCAAGAAGCAATAGCAAAATTGGATCAATCGGAGTACCGCAGTCAAACACCTACTATTGCAAAACATAAAGCGAAACGGGAGATCTCTTTTGCGGAGAGAAAGAAACGTCAACAAGCATCATTAAACCTGCCGTTGTTACCGACAACAACAATTGGAAGTTTGCCGCAAACACCCCAAGTAAAGCGAACAAGAACAAAATGGCGTAAAGGCGAAATCTCTGATCAGGCGTATGAAGAATTTATTGAAGCAGAGACGAGAAGGTGGATTCAAATTCAGGAAGACTTAGATTTAGATGTACTCGTTCACGGTGAATTTGAACGGAACGATATGGTTGAATATTTTGGTGAAAAATTAAAAGGCTTTGCGGTAACTGAATTTGGATGGGTTCAATCCTATGGTTCACGTTGTGTTAAACCACCTTTATTAGCTGGAAATGTTGAGTGGGAAAAAGCGATTACCGTCAAAGAAATTGCCTATGCGCAATCTTTAACTGATCGACCTGTCAAAGGTATGCTAACTGGACCCGTTACGATCTTAAATTGGTCATTTGTACATGAAGAATTACCTCGATTCACCGTACAAGATCAAATTGCTTTGGCATTGGAAAAGGAAGTATTAGCACTTGAAGAAGCAGGAATAAACATCATTCAAGTAGATGAACCTGCATTACGGGAAGGGTTGCCGTTAGATCGTTTAAAATGGCCAGCCTATTTTGATGCAGCTGTCAATGCTTTTCAACTTGCAACGGCAACAGTCAAACCTGAAACTCAAATTCACACGCATATGTGCTATTCTGAATTCGGTGAAATATATGAAGCTATCGATGGATTAGATGTGGATGTGATTTCTATCGAAACTTCTCGGAGTCACGGAGAAATGGTGGAAACTTTTGAGAAAAATGATTATAAGAAGGATATTGGGCTTGGTGTTTATGACATTCATAGCCCACGTGTTCCAACATTACAAGAGCTTGAAGTAAACATTAAACGTGCCTTGGAAACTATTGATGTCGAACAATTCTGGATTAATCCAGACTGCGGGCTGAAAACAAGAAGAGAAACAGAAACCATCGCCGCTCTGGAAAAAATGGTCGAAGCAGCTAAAAAAATAAGAGGGCAGTATACTACTATTAAGCAACAGTAAGATTAAATAAGAAAAGCGCAGAGCGCCCGTTTAGAAACGTAGCGACTGGAACGAATTAACTGAGATAAAAGAATCACGGTAAGCTTGCGAACCGATGATGACTTATCGTAGGGCAATTCGTGAAGTCGCCTAGTTTCTGGGCGCTCGGAGCTAGACAAATACCTGAATTTTATACTTTCTTACCTTACAGGAATAAAGGCTACATTCAAGATGCTGAATGTAGCCTTTTTTCAATTTCCTTATAAGTTTAATTTTCTTTTACGAATCAGTATTAATAACCCTAATGCGATTATGACGACACCTGCTACCACGTAGTTAAACATAGATGTAGCGGTATCTGGCAGCTCATTCTTTTCTGTTGATGCGTCCTCTGATTTCTCTTGATCTTCTGATCCATTGGAGTCCTCATCGTTATCTTTTGAATCGCCATCGTTGTTATTGTTTTCACCATCGTCATTATTTCCAACATCGTTATTGGTATCATCACCTTCATTGTTTCCACCATTGTTATTGGTATCATCATTATCATTATTTTCATCATCTTCATTAGCTTCCATTACTGTAAAGATCGAGAAGTGAGTAGTTGTTGCTGTCACAATACCATCTTGATACTCACCGCCAATTTCTACCCATTCATCTGTTTCCTCATTTAGGTAGAATACTTTCAAAAGGTCTGAGTTTTCCACATTTTCGTCATGGATGTTAAAGGCTAATTGAACACCTTCTGTTTCAGAAAAGTCACTGATTACAGTTTCACCTTCTACAAGGGTAAAATCATAAACAGCACTTTTCGCACCTTCTACATCTGCGAGCTTTTCGATGATAATTGTAGCATCCTGTTCCCCACTAAACACTGCTGCTGGAAACTCTAGTGTCACATCATTTTTTTTCACAGCTAAAACCGCATCTTTCTCTTTTAATTTAGTTAATTGCGATTTTGTTACTGTAATTTCTAATGGTTGACTATCGTCAATATCCTCTACTTCAGTAAAGTCAACAGTAGCTTTGCCCTTTGCTGCTACATGATCAAAAATAACATCCTTTACTTCCGCCTTATTATTTACAACATCTGGCAATGTTACTTTCGGTACCGTAGAGATACGACCTTCTGTACCATACAACAGTGGATTGTCCTCTGTTGTTTCTAACGAAATAATATAATTCTCAAGCGCCTCTACATCGACAGGCCCTTCTTCTCGCTCAGAGTCGATCGATGCGAATACACCTCTTGATGCTAAATAGCTATTCGTTGTTAAGGTATAGGTATCATTCTTTTTCACTTTCTTGCCGTTTGGAAGTGTTATAGATATCACTTTATTTGCAGCCTTATTATAGCGATATTGGAACCCAGATACACTATAATCAGAACCGTTATCAGAAAGCTGTGCATTTAGAATATCTTCTAATTCAGCACCTGTCACTTCCATTTTCACTAAAGTATTGCCATGCGTTAGTATTTTTTCTAACGAAGATGTCGTAATCGGTCCAGCTAATAAGGAAGAACCAATCCCTCCACCATTTGTCACAGCAAAATCACTGTCCATTTCCATTCTCATACTATCTGTAATTAGGTTACCTAAACCATGATCGATGCCATTTGTATAACTACCGACTAAATCTTGTCCATTATAACCAATTGTTTCACCTTCATCGTCTATGTCTGGAATTTCATCTGTTTGCGCAATACGTCCCTCTGGTCCAATCACTAATGGGTTTTCCTCAGACGTATCTAAATACTTGATATAATCTACCGCAGCATCAACATCGATAGGTCCCATTATTGGATTCTCGCCTAGATTTTTAATTGGCCCATCCTGTGTACCAATATAATTGTTCGTTGCTAATACATATGTTTCATCTGGATCAATTGGAGATCCATCCGGGAAGGTAATATCTACTACATGCTGATAATCATAATTGTAGGTGTAGTGTAATCCGGACACACTATAATCTGATCCGTAACTTGATAAGTTGTCATTTAGAATAGGAATTAAATCTTTCCCTTTGATTTCCACTGACATCACATTATTAGCAAAAGGTAAAATATTAAACACTTCACCCCAAGTAATTGGACCCACATTTAAGGAGTCACGGATACCACCACCATTGTGCATCGCAAAGTCGGCATCCATCGTCCATTTCATACCATCTGCAATTAGATTACCTAAACCATGATCGCCATCATTCGTATATTGACCAGTTAATTCCTGTGCATTATAGCCAATTTCTTCATTTACAATAGATTCTATCTCAGCTTCGTACTTATTAAGAATGCTTTCAACAGCTGGTTCAGGTTGGTAATCGTCTTGCTTCACAAACACAACTTCGGATTCTACATCTACAATATCTTTTGTTTCACGATCAATTTGAATATCGACATCAGCAAAAGCTTTTCCATATTCCGATGCTTGAATAATCCATTTTTCATCTACAACGGCATCTACTACCTGGTGGTTATGGGCTGCAAATATAATGTCTACTGCATCGTCAGTATTTTTGGCTAAATCTGCAGCTGCTCCTGTAGCAGTTGATCCAGATTGTGTCGCTGGCATATGCGCAAGCACAACAATAGCTTCAACACCTTGTTCCTGTAACTCATAAACTGCATCATTAACGGCTTCTGTTTCATCCGTAAATGCTACATTTTCTAAAGAAGACGGCATAACCATGTTCATTGTTTCTTGTGTATTCACACCGATAAAACCAATTTCTACACCGTCAACTTCCTGTATCGCATATGGTGGTAAATAGGTTTCACCTGTATCTTCTTGAATACAGTTGGCACAAAGCACATCAAAGTTCATCCCTTCGTAACCTTCTGTACCAAGACCTTCAGGGTGATCGCCACCATTTACCATACGTTTCAATTCGTCTAATCCTTCATCAAATTCATGGTTTCCTACTGTACCTACATCAAAGCCCATTTCATTCATAATTTCTACGGTTGGCTCATCTTGCAGCAATCCAGAAATAGGTGAACTTCCGCCAATCATATCCCCAGCATGTACAAGTAACGTGTTCTCATTTTCTTGTTCTCGTTCTTTAATCGCTTGTGCTGTATAGTCCATACGACCATAAACCGCATCTTCGCCATCAACATCTAGTACATATTCCTGATCAATCTTACCGTGTAAGTCATTCATACTTAATAGTTGTACTTCCAATATGTCATCTGATGGTTCTTCCCCTGTTGTTACTGGCGTATAGCCTTGTTCTTCTGCTTCTTCCGCACTTGCAAAGAAGATACGGTTCTCTACGGGAACTTCTGCATATTCGGTTGGTTCTACATATTCTTTCGTATCGGAGTTCCCTACATAACGATGGAAATCTCCACCTTCTGTAATGGCACGGTACGCAAATGGTAACTCTGTTAATGGGTTTTCAGGATTCCAAATACCGCGTTCGCTATCTATTGCTTCTTTGACTGCATCCTGATAAAGCTGATAATTATCTTCATCACCAATTGGCCAGATAAAGTAGGTTGCTGCGAATCCTTCTTTAACTAGTTCCAGGTTCGTATTTACGCCATCTTCATTGATGACTTCCGCTAGCAATCTACCATATTGATCAGTAGGTTCTTCACCAATTTTTAATGTTACGGTTGAACCTTCTGGTAATAATTCTTTCAAGCGCTCGGTTGCATATTGACCATGCTCTTTTTGGTTTTCCTCATCTACACCATTAGCTCCAGATACACTTGTTTCCGGAGTGTCTATGTTAACAAAACGTACTCGATCAGACCCTAATACTGGTGTTGTTAAACGAATGGTGTCACCATCAGAAACATACTCTACAGTGGATGTATATTCTCCCCCAGCATCTGGTGCGTCCGGTTGCTCCTCCGCTAATGATAGATCACTAGCTTTTCTAGGTAATAGTTGATAGCTATTGTATTGACTTAAAACAGCTGTAATATCATACCATTTTCCTTCTTCGATATCAGCAACATCCAACGTGCCTTCCATCACTCTTAATGTCGTACTATTAAAGTCACTATCGATTAAGGAAATATTATAGCCTCCACCAGCTGGATCAGATGGAATACTTTGAATATATCCGGAAACAGTAACTAGTTGACCTTCTAACGGTTCAGCTACTGCTTCATCGTTTAAGTCTGCTATCGTGATAGCTGTTGGTTGTGGTAACGATTCATCATTAGAAATCACTTCTATTTCATTTGGAATAATTTCAGTTAAACCACGATAAACATCAATTTCCCCTGTAACTTGTACTACATCTCCTTCATTTAATGTTGGAAAAGAAGATCCATCAAATGCAAAAAGATTAATACCTGCAGTTTCATCTTGTATGTATGTGGATAATTGACTGCTATTTGGATCTGCTAGATTACTAGAAGTTACCACACCTTCAATGGTTACGACACTTCCATTGCTTTGTTGACGTGCTTCTGAAATCGATAGGTCAGACGGAACTGGTTCTTCATCCTCTATTAAATCACCATCAGCAAATTTAATACTCGTTACAGATTTAATCGCTTCCTGAGAAGAATAAAGATCCCTTTTACCTGTCACAATAACTTTTTGTCCTAACGCTACTTCATTTAACATTGGACTAAATTGATCACGTTGATCTGGTTCTAGCTTAACAAGGATAGATGTAGCTGTATCATTATTCTCTTCTGCTACTTTTATTGCGTACTGAGAATTAAAAGGGGCTACTATATACCCTTCCATTGTCACTTCTGTATCATGACCTTCTGCCAATGCATCAGATACAGAAATAGCCTCCGTCTCTTGTTCTTGGGCATTTACTTCTACTATAGGTATAAATGCTGTTGAGAGTTGAGTAAATACAAGTAAAAATGCCAAAAATATGCTAGATATTTTTAAGCTTAAATGTCGCTTCATTCTCTCTCCTCCTCTATTATTTTGACTATCTTCCACCTCTGATTCTATCAATTCAAGATTGAAATTAATTAAACTCTGCGTAAAGTGTTTGTTAACTTTTGTAAAGATATATAATGATCACTGAGGATAATTCCAATTTATGTGACGTCGTTATAAGTGACTGTACACCTCAATCAATTATTTACATTTTTAGTCTTGTATCTGATGATGAAATCACGTACAATATAGTTAATAAATTAATTTAATTAAGTCTACAAAATATTTCAAAGGGTGAAAATTCAAATGGATGTAAAAAGATTAGTTGCCAAGTTTCAAGATATGTTCCAAACAACTGAACAGCCAAGAGCATTTTTTGCACCAGGTAGAATTAATCTGATCGGAGAACACACAGATTATAACGGCGGGCATGTCTTCCCTGCTGCAATTTCCTTTGGTACGTATGCGTTAGCAGTACCAAGACAGGATCGAAAGGTTCGACTCTATTCGGATAATTTTCCTGATAAAGGAATAATCGACGTTTCACTAGATGACCTTTCCTACAAAAAAGAAGACGATTGGACCAATTTTCCGAAAGGGATGATGCTTTACTTCCAAGAAGAAGGATTTAACATTGATAAAGGATTTGACGTATTATTCTACGGAAATATTCCTAACGGTGCGGGGCTCTCCTCCTCAGCTTCGATTGAACTTGTAACTGGGGTTTTATTAGAAAACCTTTACCGACTCGATATAGATCGTATTCGGATGGTCCAACTTGGACAAAAAGTTGAAAACGATTATATTGGTGTCAACAGTGGCATTATGGATCAATTTGCAATTGGCATGGGAAAAGCAGATCACGCAATGTTATTAGACTGTGATACATTAAACTATCAATATGCACCAATAAAATTGGAAAATCATGATATCATTATTATTAACACGAACAAAAGACGCGAACTCGCTGATTCCAAATATAATGAACGTCGCAGCCAATGTGAAGCAGCACTTGCCGACCTGCAAAAAGAACTTTCTATTAACAGTCTTGGCGAATTAACACCGGAACAATTCGAGGAAAGCCGTTCATTAATCAGTGATGAAACAAACCAAAAACGGGCAAAACATGCTGTATATGAAAATGCTAGAACGATCGATGCTTTGAAAAAGTTAAATGCTGGCGACCTCGAAGAATTTGGTCAATTAGTGAACCAATCGCATGTTTCATTACGCGATGATTATGAAGTTACAGGTATGGAGCTTGATACCATTGCCGAAACCGCTTGGCAACAAAAAGGTGTTCTTGGTGCCCGAATGACAGGTGCTGGATTTGGTGGATGTGCGATAGCTATCGTAGAAAAGACAATGGTTGAAGCTGTCAAAGCAGCCATTGGCAAAGCCTATCAAGAAAAAGTAGGTTACACACCAACCTTTTACGTAGCCGCAATAGGAGACGGTGCTAAAGAAATATCACTTTAGGCTCTTACTGGTTCGTAGTTGATACAAACTGCGAAGTAGCTTAGTTGCAAAGTTCACAGGACTTCTCTTCCGGGGATACCTCTTTCCCTTCCCTGGATATCCTTTGCTGTTCCGGGGATATGCCCTTCTCTTCCCTGGATATAGTCGTTTATCCTCGGAAGAGAAGAACTTTTCCCTGGAAGAGAAGCCTTTTTCCTCGGAACAGATCGTTGCTTCCGGGGATATCTCTTTTCCATATCTACGTTACCTCACAGTTTATGAATTTTGTGAATGGTTACTATTTTAATATTTTTTAAGTTAGAAAGGATGATGACAAATGCGTATTTTAGTTTTAGGTGGAGCTGGTTATATCGGTTCACACGCTGTATACCAATTAATTGATCAGGGATATGAAGTAGTAGTGATTGATAATTTATTGACAGGGCATGCGGGAGCAGTCCATCCTGACGCAACATTTTATAATGGTGATATTCGTGATATCGAATTCTTGCGTGAAGTATTTACACACGAAAAGATTGATGGAGTACTCCATTTTTCAGCAAACTCTCTAGTAGGAGAATCAATGGAAGACCCTCTTAAATATTTTGATAACAATGTTTACGGAACCCAAGTATTACTGCAAGCCATGACAGAATTCGATATCAAACATATTGTCTTTTCTTCTACCGCCGCAACATACGGTGAACCAGAACAAGTACCAATTACCGAAACAATGCCAACAAAACCTACTAATACGTATGGTGAAACAAAATTAACGATGGAAAAAATGATGAAATGGACCGAAGCAGCTCATGGTATCCGTTTTGTATCACTTCGTTACTTTAATGTTGCCGGCGCACGAAGTACAGGTGAAATTGGTGAGGACCACCGACCTGAAACACACTTAATTCCGATTGTATTGCAAGTAGCGTTAGGTCAAAGAGATCATATCTCTATTTTTGGTGATGACTACAATACTGCAGATGGCACCTGTATCCGTGACTACATTCATGTTGAAGATTTGATCGATGCTCATATACTAGCACTAAAATATTTAAAAGAAGGCGGAGAAAGCAATGTCTTTAACTTAGGAAGCAGTCAAGGTTTCTCTGTAAAAGAAATCATCGATGCCGCACGCAAAGTAACAAATCATGCGATTCCGGCAGAAGTAGCACCAAGAAGAGCAGGAGATCCTAGTACATTAATTGCTGCATCAGATAAGGCAAAGCGTATTCTTGGTTGGAATCCGACCAGAACTGATATTGATCGCATTATTACCGATGCATGGAATTGGCATCAGGCAAATCCAACAGGCTACAAGGAGGATTAACATGGCCGATATCTCAAGCTTAGTGAACACATTAGTCAACAAAGCTATTGAGAAAGAATTGATTCAGACCAGTGACGAAATTTATGCACGTAATCAAGTGTTAGGCCTGCTTAATGAAGCAAGTTATCAAGATGACGCAGAACTGCTAAATCTGGATATTCCAGATATTTTAGAAGATTTAGCGGAGCTAGCAGTAAACAAGGGATTAATCGAGGGCTTACTTGACGAAAGAGAACAACTAACAGCGAAAATTATGGACGTTTTTATCTCAAAGCCTTCAGAAATAAACCAAACCTTTTATTTGAAATATCAAGCGTCACCAGAGCAAGCAACCGACTATTTCTATCAATTGAGTAAAGATAGTAATTACATTCAAACGAAACGGATTGCGAATAACATTCATTTCAAAACAGCATCAGATTATGGAGATTTAGACATTACGATCAACCTGTCAAAACCGGAAAAGGATCCCGAACAAATTAAGCGTGAAAAAGAAATGAAACAGGATATCGCTTATCCAAAATGTTTATTATGTGCGGAAAATGAGGGCTATGTAGGTCGGATCGGTCACCCGGCACGTTCTAATCACCGGGTTATTGAGGTTCCCTTGGAAGGGGAAGATTGGTTTCTACAATATTCTCCTTATGTTTATTACAATGAACACAGTATACTGTTCGCAAAAGAACACCGGCCAATGAAAATTAATCGAGATTCTTTTGCCAGACTTACTGCTTTTGTTGAAAAATTTCCTCATTACTTCATTGGATCAAATGCTGACTTACCGATTGTTGGTGGCAGTATTTTATCACATGATCACTATCAAGGTGGTCATTATACCTTTGCTATGACAAATGCTGAAGAGGAATTCAGCTTTACATTGGACGATTTTTCCGATGTGGAAGCAGTGGTAGTCAAATGGCCATTATCAGTGATTCGCTTACGCCATACTGATCGCAACAAACTAGTGGATGCATCTGATTACATTTTACAAAAATGGCGAGAATATAGTGATCCTGCTGCAGATATTCTTGCTTTTACAGATGATACGCCACATAACACGATCACACCAATTGCCCGCAAACGTGGCAAATTATACGAAATCGACTTGGTATTACGTAACAATCGTACAACAGATGAACACCCGATGGGCCTCTTCCATCCACACGAGGATGTTCACCATATTAAGAAAGAAAACATTGGACTTATTGAGGTGATGGGGCTTGCAGTACTTCCTCCCCGTTTAAAAGAGGAAATGGAGACAATCAAAAAACACCTGCTTGGCGAAAAGGTAACGGTTGCAGAATACCATCATGATTGGGTACAATCTATTGAAGATAGATATTCACCTATAACTAAAGACAACGTTAACAAAATAGTAGAAGATGCACTAGGACAAAAATTCGCGCGTGTCTTGGAAGATGCCGGGGTGTATAAAACAAACCAGACCGGAAGAGATGCGTTTAAACGATTTTTGTCACACTTAAATGAAAGATAACAGGAGGAACGGGTAATGGAAGTAAAAACAGATGTAGTCCAAGTAAAAGACCAGCAATGGAAAGAGTTTACCTTAATCAATGATAATCAAATGGCTGTTTCTATCCTCAATTTTGGTGGTATCATTACAAAAATACTTGCACCAGATCGTGACGGAAAGCTGGAAAATGTCGTAATCGGCTTTGAAAACTATGAAGACTATCTTGACAATCCTGGGTTCTTTGGAGCGTTAATTGGTCGTGTAGCCGGACGAATTGAAAAGGCGCAATTTGAAGTGGATGGTAAGACATTTACACTACCGAAAAATGAAGGAGAACATCACTTGCATGGCGGTGAACCAGGATTTCATAAATCAATCTGGAAGGTGGTTCCTTTTGAAAATAATGATGAAGTAGGACTAACACTGACATTAAAAAGCGAAGATGGTGAAAACGGCTATCCAGGGAATCTGTGGATGACAGTAACTTATACTTTGAATAATGATAATGCTTTTACGATTACCTATGAAGGTGTAGTTGATCATAAAACGATTCTAACCAGTACTAATCATTCTTATTTTAACCTTAGCGGTAATTTGAAATCCGATATTCAAAATCATGAGATTACATTGGACAGCAGTCAATTTGTTGAATTAGATGAAGAATTAATTCCAACTGGTAATATTTTAGAAGTAGATAATACTGTCTATGATTTCCGAAATGGCCGTCTAATGAAAGATGGGGTGACATCCGATTATAAGCAAAATCTGGTAGCAAATCATGGCTATGATCATTACTTTATCTTTGACCATTCCAAACAGGAAAGTGCAGTTGTTCATGAGAAAGAAAGTGGTCGTCAGTTAACTGTGATAACCGACCAGCCTGGTGTGGTGATGTATACATCTAATAATCTGCCAGAAGGATTAGGGTTACGCGAACGAGAATCGGTACAATATTTAGGGCTCTGCCTTGAAACACAAGGTTCACCGGCATCAGTCCATCATGAAGGATTCCCTTCCATTTGGTTAGATAAAGATGAAAAATATTTTGCCAAAACTTCTTTTATTTTTGATATAATAGACTAAGGAAAAGACACTCTTTTACCTAAAAGAGTGTCTTTTTACGCTTTTCAATATATAGTATATCTTTTTGTCAAAAAACACTATATATTGAGAAAATGTGTCGATTCTGATACGATATAATAGATTTAATTTAGTTATCATTTTTCACATATATAGATAAAGGAGGCTACTACCCAATGCAATCGACGAAAGACCGGTCATTGGCAATCAATGTGGAACAGCTGAATGAGGATATTAAGGAATTTCCTCAAGTTCACCCGATTACACCTGATATGCATACCACACATAAAGGTGTATCACGACTTGTTATGCTTGACCGATACGCATTCAAAGATACAGAGAAAAAGACATTAAAAAAAGGTGACTTTGTCGTTTTAACGATTAAGGAAGACCCGAAATTCCCTGCAAGAGGTACTGGTTTCATCTTAGAAATTAATGAAACAAATGGTAAAGCCCGTATTCAGGTAGAGGAAGATTATGTTCACGTATTAGAGAAAGATGAAGAGCGTGAAACTGGCGTAATCGAACGTTCCTTAAGCACAATCGATAAACCATTAGAAGTATATTACGAACAAATTGCCAAACGTAATGCGACAGGTCTAGCAGCAGTGGAAACAACAAAAGAAAAACAAGATGAATCGTTCGAACATTTTTACCAAGAACTATCTAGCATGAATTTCGTGCCCGCCGGACGTGTCCTTTACGGTGCAGGATCTGATACCGATGTAACATACTTCAACTGTTATGTGATGCCTTTTGTAAAAGATTCACGTGAAGGTATTAGTGATCATCGCAAACAAGTAATGGAAATCATGTCACGCGGTGGTGGTGTTGGTACTAACGGATCGACACTTCGACCTCGAAACGCTTTAGCTAGAGGGGTCAATGGTAAATCATCTGGTTCTGTCTCTTGGCTAGACGATATCGCTAAATTGACACATCTAGTTGAACAAGGTGGGTCAAGACGTGGTAAATTGGAGTGCCTCGTCTATAAAAAAACCTCGTGAATTGCTGGGAACTCTTTAAGTTATAAATGGTAATTGAGACCCTAACTTATATTAAAAGGGGATTATCATGAAAACATATGATGCAAAAAATAATCAAAGTTGTAAACTGTGTGGGTATAAAATATCTCATAATAAACAAGGATGGTTTACACTTACATTTAAAAAATGACCATTTGACATGCTAATCCTAAGTATTATCCCAATCCTGAAAATTGGCAAATTGAAAGAATAAGAATTGATAAAGAAAAAAATGAGATAGCCAAAAACAATGGATTTCAAATTGCCCGCTTTTGGGAAGACGATAAAATAAACAACTTTGATTATGTAAAAAGCATTATAGATGACATGTTGGCTACAACGTAACCGGAAACGGTAGGCGTGAAAGCTGAAAAACAACAAGTCGAGAAAGACAATCAGCAGCCAAGCTCCTGTGAAATGGAGAAGGTTCAACGGCCATCGAAACCACACGTTTTTCGTGGAAGGAAGTAGAGTAGGAAGCAAGTGTTTCCGAAGCGCGAGGGTATCTAATAAATACAAGATATGGTCTGAACTCTAAGGTGACTTAGAGAGTTGATCTAACGAATCAACGCAACATTTTATATGGCTCAAATGATTATGCTAAACGATTGGCATCCTGATGTGATTGAATTCATCATCTCGAAGATGCAAAATCCGAGAATCTTACGTTATTTAATGGAAAATACCGAAGACGAAACCATCCAGCAATTAGCTAGTGACAAATTAAAATTCACACCACTTTCTGCTGATGAAGTACAACTATACCAAGGGGTAGTTAATTTCAAAAATATGCCTGGTCAAGGTGGATTCACAGACGCCAATATCGAAAAAGCAGAAGCAGAATTACGCGATGGCGGTTCTTACTCTGTTCACAACCCTGACTTTTTAACAGGTGCAAACATCTCGGTTTGTATTACCGATGAATTTATGGAAGCTGTTGAAAATGATCTTGGGTACGAATTACGTTTCCCTGATGTTGAAAATTACGATGCTGAGGAAATGGAATACTACAACAAGCATTGGCATGAAGTTGGCGACGTTAGAGAATGGGAAAAACTAGGTTTCGGTGTGAAAGTTTATAAACGCATCAAAGCAAAGGAATTGTGGGACTTAATTAACGTATGTGCCACTTACTCTGCTGAACCAGGTATTTTCTTCCTTGACAATGCTAATAAGAAAACAAACGCAACTGCATATGGACAAAAAGTAGTAGCGACAAATCCATGTGGAGAACAACCCCTCGCTCCGTATTCTGTCTGCAATTTAGCAGCAGTTAACTTAGCGAATGTAGCGGACAAAGAGAAGAAAGCACCCGACTTTGATAAACTAAAACAAACGGTCGAAATCGGTGTACGGATGCAAGATAATGTGATTGAGTCCACACCTTACTTCCTGGAAGAAAACCGTGTACAAGCTCTAGGTGAGCGACGTGTTGGTTTAGGTGTGATGGGGCTTCATGACTTACTAATTTACTGTGAATCAGAGTACGGTTCCAAAGAAGGTAATGAATTAGTAGATAAAATATTCGAAACAATTGCGACAACCGCTTATCGTACATCAATCGAATTAGCAAAAGAAAAAGGAAGCTTCCCATTCTTAGTTGGTGAAACAGAAGAAGAAACGAGAAGCTTACGTGAAAACTTTGTCTCTACCGGTTATATGCAAGATATGCCGGAAGATATTCGTGAAGGTGTCTTAAAATACGGTATTCGCAACTCACACTTATTAACTGTTGCACCAACAGGTTCAACTGGTACGATGGTTGGTGTTTCTACCGGACTTGAACCTTACTTTTCTTTCACCTACTATCGTAGCGGAAGATTAGGGAAATTTATCGAAGTGAAAGCAGATATCGTTCAGGAATATTTAGACAACAATCCAGAACAAGATCCAGATCATTTACCGAAGTGGTTCGTAACAGCAATGACCTTATCACCAGAAGCACATGCTGATACGCAATGCGTAATTCAACGTTGGGTAGACAGCTCTATTTCTAAGACGGTCAATGCACCAAAAGGATATAAAGTCGAACAAGTAGAGCAAGTGTATCGTCGTTTATACCGTGGTGGTGCAAAAGGTGGCACGGTTTATGTAGATGGAAGCCGTGATTCCCAAGTCTTAACACTTAAAGCTGAGGAAAATAACTTCTCAGAACAAACAGAACTATTTGAAGATGAAGAAAAGAAAGTAGTTATCGTTGATACAGTTAACGAACTAGACAAAACAGACATGTCAATCGGCTCAGAAGTTGGTGACACATGCCCTGTCTGCCGTAAAGGTAGTGTCGAAGATATCGGTGGCTGTAATACGTGTACAAACTGTGGTGCACAGCTTAAATGTGGATTATAAATAGGAAACCCGCTTCGATCTGAAGCGGGTTTTTGTGATAGTGTCCAGTAAATCTCAAAAAGTGTCCAGTAAATGTTTAAAAGTGTCCAATAAACCTCTGAAAGTGTCCAGTAAATGCTTAAAAGTGTCCAATAAACTTCTGAAAGTGTCCAATAAAATTTATAAGCTATTTGACAAAATAGTTTTAGCTAGATGGCTGGGATCCTCATTAGATGAAAAAGGGATAAAGCGAACAGTAAACGCAAAGTCCTCTGCACGTAATTGATATTTATCTAAGACATCTGGACCACAGCTGGCGGAACCTAAGCCATGCTGTTTATAGTCAATATTTAACGTAAGGTTCTCCTGTCTGATCAGCTCATATGTATGTCTTGCTTGATCGAGATTTTCCATATCATAACGATGGACACTAAAATCAAAGGTTGGCTTTCCTCTCACCAATAGTCCAGTTCCAGATTCATGATATAGAGACATCCATTTTACTTGATGGCGATTGCCATTCTCTTGAGGGACAGCATAATTCGTAAATAGCTGATCGACAGTACTTTTCCAAACACCGAAACGATTAGCCTCTTTACTATCAGCATACGCTTCACCAGGCCCTCTGCCATTCCATCGCACATGATCAAGTGCATCTGGCACTTTCATTTGCAAGCCAATTCTGGGGAGAGTATCTGGAGTATCTCCTTCAAATTGACCAGTAACCGTAACTTGAACATCTCCACTGGCATAGACATCATAGGTATAAGTTGTTAAGATTGCCCATGCTAATTTAGATGGGGCGATTCTTACTTTTGCTATTATCTGTACTTGTTTATTATCATCTGCAGTTCGATAGCTAAAATCATCAAGTCGATGCTGTAACCAATGTAAACCATATTTCTGCCAGTATGCTTTATTGCTGATAGGCTTCCACTGGTTTGTTTCGTAAATATCATTATCTATTAGCGCACGCCAAAAGTTTAATTTCGGGGTGCTTTCAATAACTTTCTCCCCAAGATAATTCCATCCTTCGACAAGACCGGTAATCTTGCTGAAAGAAACGTCGAATTCACTTCCTTGAACATGTAATTGATTACGTCCGTCCTCAATAACTAAAGTACCTGATTGCAGTCGCTCCACTGCTGGTTGTGTTACTTGAACAGGTATCTCAAATTGGGACCAGGCAACTTCATAGCCTACACTCGCCCATTCGGTATCCTTTGCTAATACTACTTTTACATGAAGTATATAATTGGTATGAGCGAATACATTTTCAGGTGTAGAAAAATCGATGCGAACCTCTTCCTTAACTTCTGGCATAATTCCAGAAAGAGCTACTGATCCACTTTCGACAATGCTGCCATCTGCTTCAACCGTCCATACTAATTGCAGATGACTTAAATCGATGAAGTCATATCGATTGGTTACGGTTACTGTTTTGCCTAGCCAGTCAACAGCACTTATCTTCACCGGTTCTAATATTTTTTTATACTCATGTAATGCTGGTGATGGGGTATGATCAGACATGACTAAGCCATCCATTACAAAGTTGGAGTCATTCGGCTCGTCTCCAAAATCTCCACCATAAGCAAAATATACTTCTCCCTTTTCGGTTGTTTTGCGAATGCCGTGGTCCATCCATTCCCATACAAAGCCACCCTGGAGTCGAGGATAACGGTAAAATGTTTCCCAGTACTCTTTTAGTGCACCAGGACTGTTCCCCATCGCATGGGCATACTCACAAAGAATATGAGGGGTTTGTAGAAAATCCTTTTTTCCTAACCGTTTTAAAATATCGATATCGGTATACATTGTCGTAAAAACGTCAGAAGATACCGGGTCTTTTTCCGGGTCCATATTACTGCCATTCATAATGGTGCGACATTCACCTTCGTAATGGACAAGACGTGACGGATCGCGCTCTTTTGTCCATTGATACATGGCATCATGATTCTGACCGTAGCCTGATTCATTTCCTAACGACCACATCATAATCGATGGATGGTTTTTATCGCGCTCTACCATTCGAATCATTCGATCAAGGTAGGCTTCCTGCCATTCTGGATCATCACTAATCAAATGAGGCTGCCCAATATATTCGAAGCCATGACATTCTAAATCTGCTTCATCAATGACATACAATCCATACTGATCACACAATGCGTAAAAACGTGGATCGTTTGGATAGTGGGCTGTTCTCACAGCATTGATATTATGGCGCTTCATCATTTTGACATCTTCGACCATCCAGTCGTATGGGACAGCTTTTCCGAAATCAGGATGATGATCATGACGGTTAACTCCTTTTAATTTAATTGCTTTCCCGTTAACTAGTAACAAACCATCTTTTAATTCAATGGAGCGAAAGCCGACTTTTACCGGAATAACCTCGATGATTTGATCATCTTTTTTTAATATAATGAACAACTGATATAAGGATGGAGTTTCTGCACTCCATTTCAATGGGGCTTCTACTTCAATTGTTTGTACACTTTTCTGTTGATCAATAGTTGCTTCTGCCTGCTTTACTAATGACCGTTCTGGATGATATAACTGATATTCTATGTTGTAGTTTTCAGTCGGCAACTCATTCAGTACTGTTTCGATGTTTAACTTCGCATGATGGTAGTCTTGATCCAACTCCGTTTCTACAAAAAAGTCTTGCACATAACAGGATGGACGAGCTAGTAAATAAACATCACGGAAAATACCGCTCAGCCACCACATGTCCTGATCTTCGATGTAGCTGGCATCTGACCATTGGTATACTTTCACTGCAATTGCATTCTCACCAGTTTGGACATAATCAGTCACATTAAACTCTGCAGGAATACGACTTCCTTGGCTGTATCCAACTTCCTTGCCATTGATAAAAAGGTGAAAAGCACTGTCTACTCCTTCAAATCGGAGAAAGATATGTTGGTTCTCCCAATCTGGATCTATATAAAAATAGCGACGATAAATACCAGTCGGATTTTCCGTCGGAATTCTCGGTGGATCAATCGGGAATGGATACTGCTTATTCGTATAATGTGGAATTCCGTATCCATTCATTTGCCAGTTAGATGGCACAAACAACTCATCCCAATCACTTGCATCCCCTTCGCAAACATCCTCAGGCACTTGTTGAGTTGTATCAAAATAGGCGAATTTCCAGGTGCCATTAAGTAGCTGAAAGCGATCGGAATTGCTTCTTTGATTGGTCCAGGCTGATGCTTGATTTGCAAAAGGAATATAGTATGATCTGGCATTTTCTCGGTTTCGTTGTAAGACGGACAGGGTCTCCCAGTCTTTCGTCATCTTGTTCACTCCATTCCTCTAAACTTTTGCCATAAATTGTTTTGCTCTTTGTGTTAACGTTCTTAAATCTTCTTTAGAATATGTCTGTTGTTTTTTCACTAAGGAACTGCCTAAACCTGCTGCCACTGCTCCTGCCTGAAAATAAGCAGATATATTATCAAGGTTAACCCCACCTGTCGGCATTAGCGGAATATGTGGTAATGGTCCTTTTATGTCTTTGATATAGGTTGGCCCTAACACTGTTGCAGGAAAAACTTTGATAAGATCCGCGCCATTTTCATAGGCGGTTAAAATTTCTGTTGGAGTCATAGCTCCCGGAATACTTACAATACCGTACCTTTTCGTTAACTTAATCGTATCTATGTCAACGGTTGGAGAAAAAATGAATTGCGAACCTGCCATAATTGCTGCCCTAGCTGTTTCCGGATCTAAAACGGTTCCCGCACCAATGATCAGCTCTTGCTCAAATTCTTTACTTAGCTGTTCTATAGCATCTAACACATTCGGCGTATCGACCGTAATCTCTAATGCTCTAATTCCTCCTTGATGAAGTGCATGTGCTACATCAAGAATATGTTCTGATGGTACTCCGCGAAGTATTGCGACTAATTTATGTTGATATATACTTTGCAAGACATCCATTAACCATGAACTCCTTTCGTATTACCTGCTCACATCTTCTTTTGTATCGTGAACAAACCGTTCCATTTCTTCGATATCGGGCAATCCTTCTACATCACCATTCACCATCGTTACCATTGCACCTATGGCATTAGCCCTGGCTAGCGTCTTTTCAAGCGGTAGTTTTTCCAGTAGTCCAGAAATCACTCCTGCGGCAAATCCATCCCCTGCGCCAATGGGGTCAACGACACGTTCGATCGGATAACCAGGAACAAAAGTCTGTTCCTCTTTTGTAAAAAAAGAGGCTCCTTTACTACCTTGTTTAAGGATGACAACCTCCGCACCGTTTTCAAGAAAAAAACTACCATACTGCTCAAGTTCATGTTGACCAAATAAATACGCTGCTTCACTTACTCCAGGTAGAACAATATCGGCTTCCGCTGCAATTTCTAATAACACTTGTCTTGCTTTTTCTTTCGATCCCCATAATTTCTCGCGAATATTTGGATCAAATATAATCGTTATGTTATGTTTCTTAGCGTATTCAATCGCTTGTTTGACTGCCTGATAGCAGCTTTCACTCAATGCTGGTGTAATACCAGTTAAATGAAGATACTTTGCACTGGCAATATAATCTTCATTGATATCGGTTGGACTTAATTTACTGGCAGCAGAGCCAGCACGATAGTAATAGACACGGACATCTTGTTCACTTCTTAGTTCTTTAAAATAGAGACCTGTCTGTGCTTGCGTATCTTTTTTCACTTGAGAAATATCTACTCCTTCTCCTCGAACAAAAGAAATAAGTGCTTTTCCTAATTCATCATTACCTACGCGACTTATCCACCCAGCTTGTAAGCCAAGACGTGTAACACCGATTGCGACATTTGTTTCTGCTCCAGCAAATTTACGAGAAAATTGCGAAGCATAGCGCATTTTCCCTGTTGTATCAGGTGTAAAAAGAGCCATTGATTCCCCTATTGTTACAACATCCATCAGATCCCTCCTTACCATTCTGCTACCGTTCCATCTTGATGACGCCACACAGGATTTCGCCATCTTTGTCCTTCTTTTGCCATTTCCTTTACTTTTTCTTCATTGATTTCAATACCAAGACCTGGTCCTTGAGGAATTTTGACGTGTCCGTCTTGGTAATCAAATACGGTTTTGTCTGTAATATAATCTAGTAAATCATTCCCTTGGTTATAATGAATGCCTAGACTTTGTTCCTGAATAAACGCATTGTGAGCGGTTGCATCCATTTGTAAACAAGCAGCTAAAGCAATTGGACCTAGTGGACAATGTGGTGCAACAGCAATATCATACGCTTCTGCCATCGAAGCAATCTTTTTCACTTCAGTAATTCCGCCTGCATGAGATAAATCTGGCTGAATAATATCTGCGTAACCGGATTCAAATAACGGTTTAAAATCCCAACGAGAATACATTCTCTCACCAGTCGCAATCGGAATGCTTGTATGTTTCGCTATTTCTGCTAATGCTTCATTATTTTCTGGCAAAACGGGCTCTTCGATAAACATCGGACGAAATGGCTCCAGTTCTTTTGCCAATATTTTAGCCATTGGTTTATGAACACGCCCATGAAAGTCAATACCGATACCGATATAATCTCCGACCGCCTCACGTACAGATGCAATTCGTTCGATAACGCTATCAATTTTTTCATAACTGTCTACATATTGTAGTTCTTCTGTTCCATTCATTTTTACAGCAGTAAAACCTGCTTCCACTACTTTTTTGGCAGCTGCTCCTACATCACTCGGGCGATCCCCGCCAATCCAGGAATAAACACGAATCGAGTCACGACAGGCACCACCTAACAGTTGATAGGCTGGAGCATTAAAGTATTTCCCTTTAATATCCCATAATGCTTGATCAAGGCCAGCAATCGCACTCATTAAAATCGGACCACCACGGTAAAAACTAGCGCGGTACATCACATTCCAGTGGTCCTCAATTTTTAGAGGGTCCTTTCCTATGAGAAAGTCAGCCAATTCAAGTACTGCTGCTTCCACTGTTGCTGCCTTTCCCTCAACTACAGGCTCTCCCCAACCTGCAATACCTTCATCTGTTTCCACTTTGACAAAACACCATCTTGGTGCTACAACAAATGTTTCGATATTGGTAATTTTCACTCTCCAACACACCTTTCAGCTAGTTTTTTATATAACCTAATTTTGCGGATATCTGTTTACTTTGCGTTAAAATAGCTTGTGCTAAATCCTCTTTAATCCTTTCGTTTGTTACTCGATCAGCAGGTCCTGCAATACTGATAGCAGCAACAACATTACCATCATGATCATAAATCGGAGCTGCAATACAACGAATACCTTTTTCATGTTCCTGTTCATCGATTGCATATCCTCTATCTCGAATTTCCCTTAATTCTTTTTGCAGATTGACTTTATTGGTAATCGTGGTCTCTGTAAATTTCGCTAGTCTTTTTTCTGCAATTAAATGATCTATTTGCTCTTCTGTGAAACCTGAAAGTAGTGCTTTTCCTACCCCTGTACAATGCATTAATGCTCTTCTTCCAATTTGGGAATACATTCTTAATGTTTGGTCACTTTCCACTTTATCGATGTAAACGACTTCATTATGATCATGAATACAAAGGTGCACTACTTCACCTGAGCTTTTAGCTAAATTGTGTAATGCTTCTTTCGCAACTTTTCGGATATCCAGTTGATTTAACAAGGAACTCGCTAAAACGAGACATTGAATACCAAGTCTATAATGACCTGACTGTTCATCTTGTTGTACATAGCCATTTGTCATTAATGTGCTTAACAGGCGATGTACGGTGCTTTTTGCTAGTGATAATTCCTTGGATAGATTCGCGATACTTAAACCTTCCGGATATGCTGATAATATTTCTAAAATAGAAAGCGTTCGTTCAACTGATTGAACTTGGGACATAATTACTTCTCCTTTTAATCTGTTTCGTATTATGGAACGTTATTCTTTTATATGGAATAACTTTATCTTACATACATACTTGCAGATTCGTCAAGTGAAATTCACCCAATAAATAGACCGAAAAATGTTCTTACGGACAAAAAAAGGGTGAATGAATAAAATTAGTCTATAAGATCATTTCTTAAGGACAATAATTTGCCAATTTACGATAAACTGTCCGTAAGATCAATTCTTACAGACAAAATTTGTACTGATAACGAAATTTTGTCCATAAGAAATTCCCTTAGTAACTAACTTTCAGGGTGGCATTAACACTATGTGGACCGCATCAATTGAGATAAAGGAATCACGGTGAGTTTCCCGAACCGATGATGACTTATCATAGAAGGCGCCTAGTTTTTGGGCGCTCGGAGCTAGACATCTGTGCAAAATTTTTACTTTCCTATCTTATAAGAAAAACTGAACAAAATTCGCTCAGCCCTTATGAATAAAAAGCTAAAGGTTAACCATTTCTCTAGCATCCATTTTGAAATATTTGAACTGCCTTACCACCACTCCGGCTGTCCACTTTCCTTATAAGTAAAAAAGGCATTCCTGATGCGGGAATACCTTTTACTTTCACCTTATTTATAATTTTTTCATCACTTTGACACCGAATCCTGCTAACGAAACGATTTCTGACACTTCGTTATCTGTTATCAAATCTCGATAAGTCTGACCACTCAAGTTAATATCTTTTATCTGATTTGAAAAGTTCATTAAGAACAAGAATTCGTTTGTACCATCTGTACGAACCTGAGCACTAACGTCTTTTGGTAATAAACCACCAGTCGCTCGTTTCAATGATAGCTGATCTACTAATTTTTCAAAAAAAGCACGATGGAATGCCTGATCATTTCTCGAAGCAATATAATAGGCTTTTCCATCACCAAGTTGATTCACCGTAAGTGCAGGTCTTCCTGCATAAAAATCACTGCCATACTGTGCTAATGCTTCCGCGCCTTCTAAATGAATTAAATCACACAATTCTTTTGCTTCAAATTCACCACGCAAGTCTAATTCATTATTGCCTACTACTTTAATGCGATTAGTTTCGCCATCATATAAACCATCGATTTCTTCAGACCAGATTCCTAACGTTTTACGTAATGGACCTGGGAAGCCACCAAGGAAACAAAGGTCATTTTCATCGACAATCCCAGACCAGTAAGTCGTAACAAAAGTCCCGCCATTTTGGACAAATTTTTCAATATTTTCACCGACTCCAGGTCTGACCATATAAAGCATTGGTGCAACAACTAATTTGTATTTAGAAAGATCTTTCTCCGAATCGATGACATCAACGGCGATACCTTGCTCCCAAAATGCCTGGTAATGTTCTGTCACGGTACGTTCATAATGAACACCCGCATTACGTGGTCCTTGGGCATCTTTGACTGCCCAACGATTTTCGGTATCAAAGATAATTGCCACTTCTGCATCAACCGTTGTCCCTACTACTTCATCTAATTTAGCTAGGCCATCGCCAAGCTCTTTCACCTCTTGGAAGACACGAGTATGCTCATGCCCTGCATGGTCGACTACCGCACCGTGGAACTTCTCACTGGAGCCACGGCTTTTACGCCATTGGAAGTATTGGACGGAATCAGAGCCATGTGCTACCGCTTGTAATGATGATAAAACATGCATACCTGGCTTTTTCAGCTTACTGATCGGCTGCCAATTCGTTAAACTTGGCGTGCTCTCCATTAATAAAAATGGCTTGCCATCTTTTAAAGAACGGAACCAGTCATGGTTCATCGCTGTATAAGCAGCAAGGTAGGATTCGTCTTGCTGATCATGCCATGTAGGATAAGAATCCCATGAGATCACATCGATATCATCAGCAAATTTTGCGTAGTTTAATCCTTCAAATGTTTCCATAAAGTTTGCTGTTGCTGGCATATCAGGTTTAACTGCTTTTAATGGCTTTACTTCATGACGATAAAAATTTAATGTTTGATCCGTGACAAAACGTTTCCAATCAAGGTTTTGACCATGAACCATTGTTTCTCCGTGTGGTGCAGGAGATTCCACTTGAGACCAACTCGAATAAGTATGACTCCAAAACGTTGTCCACCATGCATCATTTAATGCATCTAATGTTTGATACTTTTTCTTGAGCCATTCACGAAACGCATCTTGACAATAATCACAATGGCACTCCCCGCCATATTCGTTGGACACATGCCAGCCGATTACTGCTGGGTGATCAGCATAGCGTTCTGCCAATTTACTATTCATTATTTCTACTTTTTCTCGATATACAGGTGATGTAAAGCAGTGATTATGGCGCATTCCGTGCAGATTTCGTACACGGTTAGCCCCAACTCGTAATACTTCTGGATACTTTTCTGACATCCATGCCGGTCTTGCACCACTCGGGGTCGCTAGAAAAGCATAAATGCCATTTTCGTGAAAAGTATCAAGTAATTTATCCATCCACTCAAACGTAAATCTTCCTTCTTCAGGTTCTAATTTCGCCCAGGAAAAGATCCCAACCGACATCACGTTACAGTTAGCAAGCTTCATTAAGCGAATATCTTCTGCTAACACTTCTGGGTATTTCTCCCATTGCTCAGGATTATAATCTGCACCATGGAGCATTTTTGGTATTTTGTCGCTTACCGGGTTAAATTTCATCCTATCATCTAACTCCTTCTTGTTGATTTTTCATTAGAAAATGCATCTAGTCCCATTAATTTATTGCCTTCATAATCAAATAAGGTCAAATGAGACCAATTATTTTCATGGCCAACTGACCATTCCTGTTTGGAAGGAATCCAACAAGGTTCCCAATAATAAATGCCTTTACCTAGATTATCTGGTATTTGTTTTACTGTTTCCATTAACTTCTCCAAATAGGCTCTTTGGCCCTTTACAGTGGCAGGGTATCCCGGTACAAGATGTTCACGAAAATCCGGTGCTTCATCTACCTCTGGAATTTCATCTGGCACAATCCAAGGATAAGCAACTTCCACTACTATTATTTCTTTCTGATAACGAATTGCGATATCTTCCATATTTGCTTCAAAATCTTCATATGGACCATGCCACCAAGGATAATAGGAGAGACCGATCACATCATATTCAAGCTGATACTTTTCCATTTGATCGTAGAATTTACGTGAGCCTGGATTATCTCCTCCTCGGTCAATATGAATCATTGTTTTTATCTGGTCATCGTCCTTTGTGGCAGCTTGCACACCATCAAGTCCTGCTTTAATAAGCGGAATAATTCCGGCCCAATTCTCAACTTTCCTTGATCGTTCTTCTTTATAAATCTTTCCGTCTTCCCACAACATACCGTTCGTAATCTCGTTACCAATCTGAACCATGTCTGGTGTTACATCTTCTTGCTTAAATGCTTCGATAACTTCTTTTGTATAACTATATACAGCTTCGACAAGCTCTTCGAAGCTTAGATTCTCCCAGGCTTTTGGCTTTGTCTGCTTGCCCGGGTCTGCCCAATAGTCAGAGTAATGAAAATCTAACAAAAATTCCATATTGTAAGCTTTTATTCTTTTGGCCATTTTTAACGTTCTATCTATATTACAATATCCCCCAGTGGGTGTATGCCATAGTCGTAAACGAACAGCATTAACTCTTGCACGGTGCAATATTTCCATCACATCGACGGCTTTACCATTCTCATAATACTGTCCACCTTCTGTTTCTACTTCATCGACAAATGACAAGTCGACACCCTTAATAAACTCTTTTTGTGTCATATATGAATCCCCCAAAATTGATGATTATCCTTTTGTACCACCTGCTGTTAAACCAGATATTAAATAACGTTGTAAGAACAAATAAACAACAGCTACCGGTATCGCGATTAAAATGGCACCAGCGGTAAATCTTGTAAAATTGTTAGAGAATTGATCATTTATAAAGTTAAATAACCCTAACGCAATCGTGTAATTCTCCGGACTGTTCAATACGATAGAAGGTAAAATAAAGTCAAATAAAGGTGTCATAAAGTTAAATAACGCAACAACGGCTAGAATTGGTTTTGCCAATGGTAATACTATTCGCCAAAACACCGTAAAATGACCTGCTCCATCAATTCGAGCGGCTTCATCTAACTCTCTTGGGATCGTATCTAAGTAACCTTTTACAAGCCATGCATTAAATGGAATTTGACTTCCTACATATATCAGGATTAAGCCTGTTAATGAATCCAGTAATCCTACTAAGTGTAAGAAAATATACAAAGCTACCATCGCCATCATAACCGGGAACATCTGCAATATTAAAAAGGTATATAACGCAGAAGTTCTCCCAACGAATTTATACCTAGAAAATGAAAATGCGACAACCGACGTCATAATGACAGAGAACAGGGCAGCGCAGCCTGAAACAATCATACTGTTCTTATACCATGTTACATAATTACTTCTCGGGTCGGTAAACAACCATTTATAATGCTCTAACGACCAGTTTTCTGGAATAATGGAAGAGGAGTAGAGACTCTGTCCAGGGTTTAATGACATACCAATAGCCCAAACAATTGGGTAAAGGATAATCACTGTCATAAACACAAAAATAGCATATATACCGGTTAACTCCAGTGCTGATTTTAATTTTGGACTCATTAAATATTCCCCTCCTCTTTAAATGAATTGGTACGTCTGAATTGGAAAAAGGCAAATACCGAAACGATTAAACCAATGATTAAGGAAATCGCAGCAGCCATGCTGTAATTGTTCGTATCAAACGTTAATTTATATACCCATGAAATCAAGATATCGGTACCACCTGCATTTTGTCCTTGTACAGCTGGTCCACCTTCATTAAAGAGATAAATAATATTAAAGTTATTAAAATTCGTCGTATATTGAATGATTAATAATGGTGCTGTTGCAAACAACACGTGAGGCAAGGTAATATTTCTGAATTTCTGGAGACGTGTTGCACCATCCACTTCGGCTGCTTCATACCATTCAGATGAGATACTTTGTAGCACCCCTGAGAAAAGTGCAAATACGAATGGATATCCTAACCAAGTTTGGATCATGATCAATACAATTTTGGTATAGGTTGGATCCGTTAACCATGGTAGTCCATTGCCACCAATTAACGGTATAATAATATCGCGGTTTATCGCACCAAATTCATCATTAAACATAGCCGCAAAAATTAATATCGAAACAAACCCTGGCACTGCCCATGGTAAAATCAGAATTGTACGAATCGTTTTCTTAAATTTCACCCGCTTATCATTTACTAATACAGCTAAAATCAAACCAACTACAATCTGGAAGGAAGTAGCAACAACAGTCCAGATTATAGTCCAGCTAAATACACTAATAAACGTATTTTGCCAAATCGGTACGGTTGCTAAATCTTTAAAATTATTGAAACCTATCCACTCTACTAAATTTCTCGGCGGAGAATTGTAAAGGTCATAGTTTGTAAAGGCTAATGCAACTGCAAATAAAAGTGGAAAAACAACAGTGAAAATCAGCAGCACTAATCCAGGTGCTGTCATAATATATGGGAATGCCTTATCATAGCTATTTTTAATTGCTTGTTTAAAAGTTGGAGGCTGCCAGCCATTATTTAATAAAATCGCCTGTTTTCTTGCATCCCGCACATTAAAGATATATA
Source organism: Gracilibacillus lacisalsi DSM 19029 (assembly GCF_000377765.1). GTDB lineage: Bacteria > Bacillota > Bacilli > Bacillales > Amphibacillaceae > Gracilibacillus > Gracilibacillus lacisalsi. The sequence continues at coordinate 31,567 of NZ_KB898665.1, forward strand.
ACATTATCGCGAAAGTAATTAAAATTAAGGAAACAATCCCATAAACGAGCAAATAAATCGAATGATCGACACCAGGAATCGTTCCTAATGTAATAATTCCCCAAAGTCCTAACCAAAGAAAATCAAAAGTCGCTAGGATAAAGGCAATTTCCAAAATAACAAAAGAAATTCCCTTCATATAGCGCTTGTTATAGATTTGACCTAAACCTGCAAGTAAGATGGAAAGTACCATTGCTACGTTTGGATTGAACTTTTTTTGATTATTGGTTAGTTTCTTCTGTTCTTGGTGTTGGGGCATAAATACCACCTCTTTCTATAATTAGTACAAATGGAGAGTGGAAAAGCAGAACTTTCCCACTCTAGCTGTTTATTCATCTGCTGATAAACCACCAGAAACGTCCATATTATCTTTAATATTTTGTACAGTATCCGTTAAAGCTTCTTCGACATCTGCATTGTTATTAATCAATTCAATCGCAACATCCATATCCCAAACTTGTGCCATTTGAGGGATGTTAGGCATCGGTGTACCATGCGGTACTTGTTCTGTATACCCTGCATACATCGGATCATCTACTGCATCCAAAATTTCTGGTCTTGGTGGTAATTCACCAGTTACATCATAATAAACTTGAGAATTTTCATCGTTGGTCATAAACTTAGCTAAATCTTCTGCCCATTCAGGGTGATCACTATAGTATGACACTAACCATGATTTTACCCCGATAAAGGATGGAGCTGTTTCCCCATTCATTGCTGGAAGTGGTGCTGTTGCAACGCTGTCACCTAGTGCTTCTTTATAGATCGGCATGTTCCACGGCCCGCTAAATACCATTCCAACTTTTCCTTCTGTGAATAGACCATCTAATACATCTACAGTTAATGTTTTTGGAATTAAGCCCTCATTAAGAAATTCTTGATATTTTGTTAAACCTTCAATAGCCCCTTCATTATCTAATCCGATATCACTTGGATCATATACACCATCTTCTTCACCAAATACATATCCACCATAAGCATTCATAAATGAGTACAAGTAATAAAATTCCGGTGATACTAAGAAGCCATATTGATCATTGCTAGCGTCAGTTACTTCTTTAGACATTTCTAATACTTCATCAATAGTTTCTGGTGCACTTTCGATAATGTCTTTGTTATAAAAAGCAAAATACGTTTCTACTGCCACTGGAGCACCATAAACATCCCCATCGTAAGTAAATGCATCAATTGCTACGTCTGTAAACCCATTCATTTCTTCCTCTGTATAGTTGATTGGTAATGCTAAACCTTGGGCGATAACATCGCCTAAACGATCTTGAGGTTGGAAGAATAAATCCGGACCATCACCAGTAGGACCAGCTAATGCTAATTCCTCTACCTGGTCAGGCATTGCCACTCTTCGATAAGAAATTTCAATTCCTGTTTCTTCGGTATACCTATCAAACATTTCAGTTGAAACATCTTCAGCAATATCTTCGTCATTTATCCAGACAACTAGCTCTTCTGGCTTATCTGCCTCTTCTGATTCTTCTGTACCTTCTGTTCCGTCAGCCTCTTCACCATTACCAGTAGTTTCTTCAGCACCTTCACGTTCTGGAGCACATGCCGCAAGTAAAAGTACGAATGCTACCATCAATAATAAACCCCATAAAGTTTTCTGTTTTAACAACTTCATGACCTCCTTAATAAATTAATTTAATTATCTCTACAAAATTAATTATAAAGCGATTTCATAACGATTTATATATCAAATTATTCTATATTACTTTCATATAATGAAACACAAAATTATAACCAGAGATAAGTTATTCGATGAGGGTATGAGAAAAGCGCAGAGCGCCCGATTACAAACGTTGCGACTGGTTTAACAAGGTCATTGCGCTGTTTTTATATTTTCTTTCTATATTAACAGTAAATGAAAATAGTGAGATTCTAATGGCAAAGGGAGAATATACTTCTGCCGTAAGCTCAGTGGAGTTGATGCAGAGGCGACCTCACCTGTTGAACTTGTAGAGTTAATCAAACAGTTGGTCTGTTCATTGGCAAAACAATATGAAGTTTGAGATCAACAAAAGACTGAGTTGCAAATATTTGATACAAACAAATCCTGCACCATTATTGATGCAGGTTCCGGTAAGTGGAAGGTGTGACACCTTCGCGCTTTTTAAATGTTGTAACAAAGTGGCTGACGCCATTAAACCCAACTTGTTTGGCAATCTCTTTCAAAGATAAATCCGGTGTAGTGATCAAGATGCGTTTGGCCTCTCTGATCCGTAATTGTACAAGAAAAGAATAAGGGCTAATACCGAAAGTATCATGAAACATCGTATTTAAATGTTGAGAACTAACTTGTGCTTTTTCCGACATTTCTAATAAACCAATGTCTTGTGGATAGACTTGTTCCAACCACTCAACAATACCTCTTATTTTTTCAAATGATTGCAAAACTGATAGTTTATTATTCATTTGACCATATTTTTTCAATCGCATTAAGAATTGATAGAGATCTGCTGAAATTTCATGTGCTAAATGATGCGGATCTTGAAACTCTTCTAGTTTCCCGATAATTTTCTCCATGTGTCTATTAAAAGAAATATTTTCATTTTCCTCATAGAAAGCTGAATAATTCATATCTAACGCATTTAAAATAGGATCTATCGCTGCTCCTGTAAAGGTAATATAATACGTTTCCCAATGTACATTCGCTTCGTGATCAGAATAATATTGATGAGGTGTATATGGCGTTAACAAAATACCTTTGCCTGGTGGTAAAGAAAAAGATTGATTGGCTAGCTCAATGATTCCCTCACCTTTCACCGTTTGTAACCAATGATAATAGGGATATCCTTCTTGCCGATTAAAGTCCAATTCATAAGGATTATAACCAATACTCTCAATATATAAGGGTAAAGGGTTTTCAGAAACGGAAAAAGTAAATCGTTTTTTCTCAGCCACTTTATCACAACTTTCTTCACAAATAGTCCATTTCAACCACCATTATAAAGTAAAATAGTAATAATGAATACTCCTACTCTACTACCGGCTCAAACAATTCACTTAAAATTAGCGCGACTGCCCCGAGTGAAGAACCATATTCTCCCAATTTAGATAGATAGATTGGCGTTGTCTGTGCTCTTTCTGAGATCGCTCTTGTTTTAATCGTGTCAATAACTGGGTCCAGAATATAGGAGTCAGCATTTGAAACCCCGCCGCCAATAATAATGATACTAGGGTTACAAACGTGTATTAAATTGGTCAGTGCAATTCCTAAATAAGTTCCCGCTTCCGTTAACACATCCTGGGCTAATCGATCTCCCTCGATCGCCGCTTGATGTACTACTTCCGCTGTTATCGTTCCACGATACTCCGATAAGCTGCTTGCATTACCTTGCTCTAATAATTCGATTGCTTTCTCTGCAATGGCAGGCCCTGAAGCAACCGTTTGTAGACAACCTTCGTTTCCACATGAACACTTTTTACCATATAAATCAACTGTCATATGGCCAATTTCACCAGCAATGCCATGTTCTCCACTATATAACTTGCCATCAATTACAAGACCGGCACCGATACCTCGTCCGACATTTACCGCAATCATACTTTTGTTAGCCATTTGATTCTCAAACCATGCTTCTCCTAAAGCTAATGCTTTCGCATCATTTTCAACTTTTACATCCATCTCAAATGCTGCTTCTAAATGATCTTTGATTGGTATATGTCTTAAGTTTAAATTAGGTGCAAAGATTGAAATGCCTTGCTCAGAGTCTACAACACCATGCATCGCCACACCAATCCCGATATATTGTAAGGAAGACTGCTTCGTTATTAATTGTTTAACGCCACTAGTAAGCATGTTTAGAAAACTATCGTTAGTTAATGCTTCTGCTATTTCTTGTTCTACTTCATCCACGATTTCCCCAGCCAAGTCTGAAATAATAAAACGAATATCACTTGGACCTACGTCAATGCCAATGATATGGAAACCATTCGTATTAAGCACTAACATCGTTGGTTTTCTTCCACCCTGTGAAATACCGAGCTGACTTTCTTTAATTAGTCCTTGTTCCAACAGTTCTTTTACAATGCTTCCAACAGTTGGTGGTGTTAATTGGGTCTCTTTAGCAATTTGTGCGCGTGAAATAGTGCCTGCTGTCCGAATTTTATTTAAAATAATAGATTTATTGATTGATTTCATCCATTGAAAGCTACCACGTTGCATCTTCTTCCCCCAACTTTCTTAATATACTTTAATAAGTATACCACATTATTTATTGGTCATTAAATGATTCTCGTATACTACATCATACAGATCTTTATATGCAACATGCTTTTCTCTTAATTGTGTTGGGGATTCTAAACCTGCCGCTGCCGCTATATTATAAAGCCCTTCTCTAATCGATATCACATAATTCGTTACGCGATAAGATTTCTCTTCTATATCCAAACCCCTTTGCAGCTTCGGATCGGTTGTTGCTACACCTACAGGACAATGATTCGTATGACAAACTTGTGCCATAATACATCCTGTTGTGATCATAAAGGCTCTCGCAACCTGGACTAAATCTGCCCCTAGTGCTAAAGCAAAAGCAATTCGATCCGGTGTAAACAATTTACCTGATGCAATAATTTTCACTCGATCACGAACTCCTGCCTGAACTAATGCATTATGAAGGATCGGAATCGCTGACTTAATCGGAAGCCCGACACTATCTGTTAGCTCCTGGAAAGTAGCTCCTGTTCCACCTTCTCCCCCATCGACAGAAATAAAATCTGGTTTCTTACCTGTTTCTTTCATAGCTTCTGCTAATTGGTAAACATCCTTCTCTTGTCCGACAACTATTTTTATGCCAACTGGTTTTTCAGTTACCTCACGTATTTGTTCAACAAAATCTAGCAAACCATGAACATCTGAAAATTGCTGGAACCGATTCGGACTGTCATTCGATTGAAATGGCACAATACCTCGATCCCTAGCAATTTCTTCCGTTACTTTTTCCGCCTCAAGATGTCCACCACGTGTCTTTGCACCTTGGGCAAGCTTCAATTCAAAGGCTTTTATTTGATCAATAGTAGCCTTCTTTTTTAGTTGTTCCCAAGACATTTCTCCATCAGGTGTGCGCACACCGTATAAACCAGGGCCAATTTGCAAGACTAAATCTACATTCCCTTTTAGATGATAAGAGGATAGACCACCTTCTCCAGTATTCATCCATGTACCACCAGCTCGCCCAAGTCCAATAGAAAGTGCGGTGATCGCCCTTTCACCTAGTGCACCATAACTCATTCCAGCCATACCGATTAATCCTCGCACATGAAAAGGATTTTCTGTTTCCGGACCAATTACAATTTCATGCTCCCTTCCTAACAAATAAGGGGATACTTTCTGTGCCTGACGATGTTCTTTTCTGGCAAAAAGATTCTCCTTATCAATGTGATATATTTTGGTATCCACTTTTGGTTCATGGTCAATCGATAGTTCTTCTTTCAACTTTGGAAACATCGTGTTTTTAATATAATAGCCTGGTTGATCAAAATCCCGCTTCGAACCAAAGCCTTCTAATCTTTTTTTATACTTTGCCGGCATGACTATATGGAGATAATCTTTTCTAGAAAATGGCTTCCCTGTATCATCTTCGGTGAACAGGTATTGTCTTAGCTCAGGTCCGATATTCTCCAGAAAATAACGCACTCTCCCTATGAGTGGATAATTTCGTAAGACTGCGTGTCTTTTTTGGTTTCGGTCTTTCCAAAACCATAAAATCATAAGTGCCCCAGGAATAATTAAAATCACCAATACAATTGCCAATAAAATAACGGAAGCAATATCTGCCATATTCCCCCTCCATTCTATAACTCTCTTTTATGTATGATGCTTTTTAGAAAAAACCCTTACTACTGTTCACATTATGAATAGTCAAATTAGGAAAAATAGATTTGTTGTGGATTTTCGAAGAAGTTGCTGCTTGTGCACTCTTTAGATATGCATTAGAAACTTTTCAGGCACCAATTTTATTACTTTCCTAACATATGAAAAGGTATGGAAAACTTCCATACCTTCATTGTATTAATAGGGACCGCGAATATGATCGTGTACTTCATTTTTATAAAAGCTGCGTATTTTTTCTAACTCATGGTCGGAGAACGCGGGAACGTTAACTGCTGCCAGGTTATCTTCGACTTGTTTTACTGTTTTAAAACCTGGAATCACGGAAGAAACGGCTTCATGGCTTAAGATCCATTTCAATGCTGCTCTTGTCATATTGCCTCTTCCCTCTGCAATCCATTCTAATTGCTTACTTAATTCTACGCCTTTAGTAAAAGACAAACCTGCAAAAGTTTCTCCGACATTAAATGCTTCACCATTTTGATTAAACTTACGGTGATCATCATCTTCGAACTGGTGATTTGTCGAGAATTTACCAGTTAATAACCCACTTGCTAACGGCACTCGAGCTAATATACCGATATTCTTCTCCTGTGCAACTGGGAATAATTCTGTGATTGGCTTTTGACGGAACATGTTAAAAATCACTTGTAAGGCTGCTACATTCGGATTTTCCATTGCAAGCAATCCTTCTTCAACTGTCTCAACACTTACACCATAGTGGCGAATTTTTCCTTGTTGCTGTAATTTATCCAAAACCTCAAATACCGCTCCATCTCGAATAATTTCAATTGGTGGACAATGAATTTGAATCAAGTCTAATTGTTCACGTTGTAATCTACGCAAACTGTTTTCTACATAATTGGTAACAGATTCTTCTGAGTATGTAGCAGGATCATGAATATCTCCAGCTCGACAAAATTTGGTTGCGATATAAATCTTATCTTCTTTTCCTTTCGTTGCTTTCGCAAGTAACTCCTCACTATGACCATCACCATATACATCAGCAGTATCAAAGAAGTTTACCCCGGCATCCATTGCTCTTGCCAATCCATTTAATGCTTCTTCATCATTTGTTTGGCCCCATGCACCACCTATTGCCCAAGTACCAAAGCTTAACTCACTTATTTTCATATCAGTATTGCCAAATTGACGATATTGCATAAAGTATCTCTCCTCTTTATTGATTGTTTGCTTTTACATAATCACGCCAGTTATGAACAGGCTGCCAACCTAACACTTCTTTTGCTTTTTTATTACTTAGTAAAGTTTCATACCCCTCTAACGGCTCACGAAAATCGGCTACATTAGGAAAGTACTTCTCCATCAGCTCTTTGCTTGTGATATCCATACTGGAGTTGTCAGCGGCAAGGTTAAGTGTTACTGTTCCTAGCCCATCCTTTTCAACTGCTAATCGACAGGCTACTCCAGCATCTCGTGCATCGATATAACTCCATAAAATCGGCTTACGCAATTCGGGTTTATGTATAAACGCCGGGAAATTCTCATACATATGTGGAGCAATAACATTACCTACCCGCATCGATACAACTTGCATACCTGTACGCTGATGTATCATGTCAGCTGTTTTTTCGTTAACGATTTTAGAAAGACCATAACTATCCTCTGGCATTTGCGGATGTTCCTCATCGACAGGTACATATAAAGGTTGTAGGTCTTGTTTACTAAAGACAAGCCCATAGGATGATTCACTAGAAGTAATCACTGCTTTTTGGATTCCTAGTGTACCTGCTGCTTCTAAAATATTATAAGTTGACATGACGTTATTTTGAAATGTTACTTCATTTGGATGGGAATACGCTACCGGTATTGCTGCTAAGTGAACGACAGCATCTGCACCTTCAAGCACTCCGTACACTTCACCAAGATTGGTTAAGTCTGTAATAATTGTTTTACATTTTGGATCTTCTGGGTGTTTTTGATCGACATTAACTACCTCATAATCATGATCCAAAAATTCCTGAATAACAGACGGTCCTAATAAACCGCTCCCACCTGTAATCACTACCTTTGTCATACCGATGCCACCTTCCCCTTCTTTGTTTACGTTTTCACAGATTATTATACGTGCTTTTCCCAAAGATTAAAAAGAATCCGCTCAACTATCATTTTCATCTAATTCGTAGTAGATATAAACTGCGAAGTAATGAAAGGAGAAAAAGTGAGGCTTTCTCCCATTCCTGCTTAATGATGAGTGCTCACATACGCTCCGGCAGAATACTGCGCTTTCCGTGGGCTCAGCTTCAGCTAACTTGGTGAAGAAAGGCACTTCACCAAGTGGATCTTCAGCTCTCGCTGTCCCACAGGAGTCTCCGTATTCTGCCTACGCTATTTTTGTTATCTGATTATAGAAAGAAATGAACTCATGGAACTAACTTTTCTGTTTAATTACAGTACTTATCGAGCTGTAAAAACCCTTTTAGCATAGTCGTACCCTACGCTACATATGGTGGAGAAATCGACTGGCTGATTACGGATAAGTGTTGTGGAGCATATCTTAACGAAGGCCGCCCACTTTCACTCCTGTGGGAATGGTTTGTCCTGAAGATCCACTTTTTCGAGCGGTTTTGGCTCGAAAAAGTTAGCTGAAGGGCAAACCCCACGGAAAGGGAAGTGGGCAGCCGGAGTGGTAGTTATCATCACGATATATTTCAAAATTATCTCTTAATGCAGTACGAGTACGGGAGGAGAACAAAATCCATGTCCAGTTACTTCACAGTTTATAAATTATACACATCACTTCTAAAGGTAGAGTTGGCTTTCTTTTCTGTTTCGGTTATCGATCAATGTTTTATTGTCTGATATGATAGAAAATAGGTAAGATATGATCAAATCCTTACAAAAGGAGGACTCTGGCATTAATGAAAGAATTTTATAAAGTTCTGATTGTCGATGATGAAATGCTAATAAGGCAAGGAATTATAAATTATATTGAATGGGAAAGTGAAGGATACAAAATTATTGGGGAAGCTTCAAATGGTGAAGAAGCGCTACAGTTGATGGAATTATACCACCCCCATATTATGATTACCGATATCGTCATGCCAGGAATGGATGGCATTGAATTAGTGAAGAACGTAAAAGAAAACTACCCTGAAACAGAAGTTATTGTATTAAGCAGCTTTGAAGATTTTGATTACGTAAGACAAACGTTTCAAAGCGGTGTAGCTGATTATATTCTGAAACCAAAATTAAATACAAAAGAGTTATTAGATACCTTAAACCGTGTCACTCAAAAGCAAAAAAAGGCAGCGAATGTAAGCAATAGCCAATCATCAATGGGAGAAATATGCAAAAAGATCATAGAGGGCTATCAATCCATACGTGAAATGGATTTTGCACGAAAACAATTTACATATGATACGTTCACTCTTATTGAGGCGCTTTGGAATAAAAAAGAAACTAGTACATTATCTATTACTACTATAAAAAACCAACTAGAGAAACAGCTCTCAAAGGTAAAAGTGCAACATATTCCATTAAAGGAGCATAGTATCTTATTTCTCGTTAATTTCAATTCCGATGATTTGCCACAAGTAAAAGATGCTATTTATGCATGTGATAAGGAAGATGATTCATCGAGTCTAAAATGGATTATCAGCACACCTTTTCAGACTATCGACACACTAAAAAACACGTATGAGACAAACCATCTAACCATACAGCAATATCATTTTTATTTGCCGGACCGCACGTTCCTTTTCTACGATGACTTGCCTGAAGCAGCAGAAACAAAGGCAGTATTTGACTTGAATCAGCTGATATATTTATTTAAACACAAGCAATTCCAGGAAGCTTTTATCTATCTAAATGAACATATAGGATTACTCTCCAATCAATATGAAACAGATGTTTTTGAATTTAAATCATGGCTAGAAAACATTATGTTTAATATTATCGTTCTACTCGGAAACATGAAGTATGATATTGAAGAGCTCGAGGCAGAAAAATATCACTATTTCTCAGAAATCAATGAAGCCTTTCATGTACGAGAAGCGATATCGATATTTGATACATTTTTAGCAAAAGTAGAGAAAAAAGTACGGCCTACAAGTACCGAGACAACTTCCAACATCCAGCTGTTATTAGATTATATTGAGGAACATTATGACAGTCATTTAACATTGAGTACGTTAGCTGATCATTTTCATTTTAATCCTTCCTATTTATCGAGCTATTTTAGTAAACATCACCGCGAAGGGTTTAGTGAATACTTGAATCATGTTCGTATCAAGAATGCGAGGAAATTGTTGAAGGAAACGGATATGCCTATATCGGCTGTTAGTGAAGCGGTAGGATATTCTGACCATAGTTATTTCACAAAAGTATTTAAAAAGCTGACGGCTAAATCGCCAAGTACTTACCGCAAAGAAAACAAACCGACGAATTGAGGCTGTTTGAATGAAGAAGTTAATCCGTATTATACAAACAAATAATCTATTTATGAAGATTTTCTTAGTCATGGTAATCAGTATCATCGCCGTATCGTTATCGATCACCTACAGCAGCATTCGTATGTCGAGTAATTTATTTATCGATACATTCAGCATCACCAATTCTAAAATTATGAATCAAATCACCGAAAGATTTAATTCTTTTACGGATTCGATTGTGTCAGCCTCACTAGAGGTCGATACAAATGGCACAATCAAACAATTGCTACAGGAAGAGCAGGAAAATGCTATTGACAAATCCATCTTCTATTATCATATGACCAGAGAAATGGATCGAATTTATGCGGAAGTAGATCCTAATGATGCTAATATGATTATTATGAGCAACAATCAGGACATTTTTAATATGAAATACGTTAAATGGCAAGTTGATGGAGAAAAATTAGCTAATCATGAAATGATAGATCGTGTAGAAGCTAGCCCAAATGACATCGTGTATCAATTCGAAGATTCAGAGGTGACCAATGGTGTTCCGATGATCATTGCTTCCAAAGCCTTAAAATTACGATCAGACTATATATATGGTTATTTATTTTTTTCACTGACGGAACGAGACCTAAAGAAATTTTATGAAAGTTATACAGGGGCCGGAAATAACGTAATGTTAGTTTCACCAAACGGCCAAATTATTTCTAGTAACCAAGAAAAAATGATCGGGGAATCATCTCCCGAATTGTTAGACTATGCGAAGAGTTTTGAAGATAAAAATTCAGAATACCGAAGAGTAGATATTTTTGGTCAGAACTACATTCTCCTTTCCGAGTATATACCTAGCCTTGATATATATCTTGTCAATTTGATTGATCAGGAAATCATTGCTGAAAATGTCATCGATACTAGTGAAATTGTCTTGATTAGCATTGCTATTGTCAGTTTGGCAGTTCTTGTTGCCTTCTTAATATTGCGTAAGATGACCGTATCCATTAGTCAACTTGTTCATCAAATTTCAGATATGGCCAGGTATCAATTTAATAAACCATTAAAGGAAACAGGCGGATATGAAACAAGAAAAATAGCAAAGGCTTTCAATTATATGTTAAATGAACTGCAGGATTATGTTCAAATTTTGATGAATACACAAGAGAAACAAAGAAAAGCAGAATTAGAAACTTTGCAACACCAAATTAATCCGCATTTTATCTATAATACATTAGCTTCCATTAAATTTATGATTCGACAAGAGAAAAAAGAAAAAGCAGCTGACACCATTGATTCCTTTATTGCCTTAATTCAAAACTCTTTAAGCAATATCGAGGAAACGATAACAGTTGAACAGGAATTAGAGAACCTCAAAAATTATGTGCAAATTAATCAAGCAAGATACGGTGATCGAATACAGGTCAATTACTTGGTAGCACCTGACTGTCTGCATCTTTATTTACCTAAGCTAGTTATTCAACCTTTTATCGAGAATGCTTTCTTTCATGCGTTTACAAAGAAAAAAACTGGTTTCATTCAAATATTAATTGCGCAAAAAGAAGATTCGCTTATCTGTGAAATTATTGATAATGGCGATGGCATGATACCAGAGCGGTTAGACAACAAAACCATCAAATCAAAAGAGAAAAGACAACTGTTCAGTGGTATTGGAGTAAAAAATGTGCATGAGCGCATTCAATTATTGTATGGAAAAGATTACGGCGTAGAAATAGAAAGTGAGCCAGCAAAAGGAACAAAAGTAAAAATTAAGCTACCTGTTAGAGAATTATAATCCAAAAACCGTCTACCTAAAAAAATTACAAAATCTAAAATAAATCATAATAAAAGTCATGGAAATCATTCAGTCTAAAAATAGTTTCATTTTTTGCTAAAGATCTTTCAAGAGGTCTTTAGTCTTTTTTTGTTACACTTACATTACATCGTTGGAAGCGATTTCACAATTACAAAAATCTTGAGGGGGTTTTTAAAATGAGAGAAAAATTATCTGCAAAGTTTTGGTTGTTAATCGTGGCAATTTTAACAGCTATGGTGTTAGCAGCATGCTCTGGTGGTGATGAAGATGGCGGCGATGAAACAACGGAAGGAAATGCTGAAGGCATCACTGCATGGGCATGGGATGTAAATTTTAATATTGCGGCTTTAGAACTTGCTTTGGAACATTATGATAATGAAGATTTCGATATGGAGATTATCGAAAATGCACAAGATGATATTGTACAACGACTTAATACCGGCTTAAGTTCCGGAACGATGAATGGTATGCCAAACATCGTATTAATCGAAGACCAACGTGCACAAAGCTTTTTGCAATCTTATCCAGATGCTTTCTATCCGATAGGTGATTATTTTAATACAGAAGATTTTGCTGACTACAAGCTAGCTCCAACAAGCTATGATGGCGAACAATATGGGCTTCCATTTGATACAGGTGTAACAGGTTTCTTCTATCGTACCGATTATCTTGAAGAAGCAGGATATACACATGATGATTTAGTAGATATCACTTGGAATGAATATGTGGAAATTGCTAAAGATGTAAAAGACAAAACTGGGCAAGCAATGCTTTCTCTTGACCCTAATGATTTAGGCATTCTACGTGTGATGATGCAAAGCACAGGCACATGGTACACAACAGAAGATGGAACCATTCAACTTGAAGGTAATGAACCATTACAAATGGCTTTAGAAAACTATAAAGAATTAATGGATAATGATGTTGTTAAATTAAACTCTGACTGGAGTCAATACTTAGCAGCATTTAACAGTGGTGATGTAGCATCTGTTCCTGCTGGTAACTGGATTGCACCTAGTATTGAAGCTGAAGAATCACAAGCAGGACTGTGGCGAGTAGCACCTACACCTCGTTTAGACATGGAAGGTGCAGTAAATGCATCAAACCAAGGTGGTAGTTCATTCTATGTATTAAATATCGATGGAAAAGAAGAAGCCGCTGAATTCTTAGGTGAAACGTTTGGTTCTGACGTTGAATTCTATCAAGACTTAGTCCAAGAAATTGGAGCAATCGGTACATTCATTCCGGCTTCTGAAGGGGATGCATACCAATTCGAAAATGAATTCTTTAATAATCAACAAGTAGTATATGATTTCTCTCAATGGATGGAGGAAATTCCACAAGTTGATTACGGAATGAACACGTACGGTATTGAAGATATCTTATCAGCAGAAATTCAACAATACTTGGATGGTAAAAGTCTAGAAGACGTACTATCAGATGCACAAGCACAAGCTGAAAATCAATTTAAATAAGTAGAATAAAGCCTTGGGAATCAGCTCGTCCCTTATTACCCAAGGCTTTCTTTTCCCTTATGAATAGTAGTATAAAAAACTCGTTATGAGGAGGGGGATAATCATGAGTCAAGCTTCTAGTCCAACACATCAAAGAACATTTACTCAGCGATTGAGAAAGAATTATATCGGTTGGCTTTTTATCATTTTATCTGTCTTAGGAATTTCTCTTTTCTATTTTTACCCAATGGTTCAAGCATTTTTGTTGTCCTTGCAATCAGGTATGGGCTCGACCTTGGAATACGTTGGTTTCGATAACTATGTAAGATTATTTAATGACCCGACTTTTATTACTGCTTTAACTAATACCATATTATACTTGTTGGTACAAGTCCCTTTAATGATTGTTTTAGCTTTAGTATTTTCCGTGTTATTAAATGACCCTACATTGAAATTCAAAGGCTTTTTTCGTACTGCGATCTTTCTACCCGCTGTTACTTCCCTTGTAGCATATGCGGTTATTTTTAAATATTTATTCGGTAATGATGGATTAGTGAACGATTTCCTCTTAAGTATGAATATAATTTCGTCTCCTATCGCATGGTTGTCTGATCCGTTTTGGGCGAAAATAACCATCATCTTAGCCATCACTTGGAGATGGACTGGTTACAATATGATTTTCTATCTATCTGCTCTGCAGAATGTAGATAAATCCATGTATGAAGCAGCCAAAATTGATGGTGCGTCTGCTATGCAACAGTTTTTCTTTATAACAATACCTCTATTAAAACCAATCATTTTGTTTACTTCTATCGTATCAACCATTGGGACTTTGCAATTGTTTGATGAGGTAATGAATATAACAAGTGGCGGACCTGGTAACTCCACTATGACGATTTCCATGTATATTTATAACTTATCCTTTGAATATACACCAGACTTTGGATATGCAGCTACTGTTTCATACGTCGTTTTGATCTTAGTTGTCATCCTATCCTTTATTCAATTTAGAGTGGCAGGTGATCGAGATTGAAAAAGTTAAAACGAGTTTTCACTTATCTATTTTTAAGTGTTGCAGCAATTGTGTCTATTTTCCCTTTCTTATGGATGTTAGTAAGTATGACGAACAAGTCAGTTGATGTAACAGCTGGGCGGTTAATTCCTGGTACTCATTTTATTGAGAACTTAAAAAACCTCCTTGATCAGACACAAATTGGTATAGCCTTATGGAATTCATTTGTGATCGCCATTATTACAACGGTTTTAACACTATTAATCGGCTCATTAGCTGGTTATGGTTTTGAAATTTTTCGATCAAAAGGTAAAGACATCGTTTTTAATATTTTGGTTTTATCGATGATGATTCCCTTTGCTGCGATTATGATTCCGTTGTACCGTTTGTTTGGAAGGATTTCTGCTGATGCACCGCTGATCGGTTTGGATACGTTAGCAGCAGCTTTCCTACCGACGATTATTACAGCCTTTTTCATTTTCTTCTTTAGACAGAATACGAAAATGTTTGCGAGAGAGTTGGTAGAGGCAGGAAGAATTGATGGTTTGAGTGAATGGGGTATCTTTTTCCGAATTTATATGCCGACAATGAAAACAACGTATGCGGCGGCAGCGATTATCGCATTTATGAATAGCTGGAATAACTATCTTTGGCCATTAGTTGTGCTTCAATCTCCGAATAAGCAAACTATACCATTGTTAATCTCCAACCTTGGAGCAGGGTACACACCGGACTATGGAGTAATCATGACAGCGATCGTTATTGCAACACTCCCTACGGCACTTGTATTCTTCCTCATGCAGAGACACTTTGTTGCTGGTATGATGGGGTCTGTGAAAGGATAAAGAAAAATTCAAAGTTTGATAAAACCCTGTATTAATACAGGGTTTTTCTTTTAGCCTCTAAACCTCAGTTGTATCATTCAAATTTTGATTAAAGAGGAAAGGCTATGAAGCAATCGAGGAGAAATTCCTAAGAAACATATGTGATACAATTTGGCCAATAGGGGGTTTAAGCTATGAAAATCCATAGAATAGATCATGTGGGTATAATTGTAAATGATCTTCCTGCCACTAAAGCCTTTTTTCTTGACCTTGGACTTGAAGTACTAGGGGAAACAGAAGTCAATGGCGAGTGGGTGGAACGAATAATTGGGCTTAATGACGTTAAAGAGACGGTTGTAATGTTGGGGATGCCAGAAGGACAATCAACGGTGGAACTCGTCAAATTCCATACACCGACAGATGAGAAAGGAATTCAACAATCTTCTGCAAACACCTTGGGGATACGGCATATTGCATTTGCTGTTGAAGATATTGAAGCTGTTGTTGCCAAATTAAAAAAGAATGGTGCGGAACTTGTTGGTGAAATACAAAACTACAAAAACGCTTATAAATTATGCTACGTTCGTGGGCCGGAGGGAATTATTTTAGAGTTAGCGGAACAACTCAAATAAATTTTCAAGAGCATTCTGTAAAACAAACAAGTGCAATTATGGAAAATTACAAGGATTCAATGCAATAATATGCAGCCAGTTTATTGGCTGCATATTTATTTTCATTGATTATTGATCTATGCTACAACTGGTAGGAATTCAAGTTTCTGATCCTTTCACTACATCTATTAATTCAAATTTCGTAACATCTACTAGTCCACGATTGGAGATTCTGACTTCGGGAATTACTGGTAAGGCAATCAGTGAAAAGGTCATGAATGGAGCATTGATAGTACAACCTAATTGCTGCCATGCTTTTTCTAATGCCTTCACTTGTTCGACTACGTTTTCTATTGGCTGATCGGACATCAAGCCTGCGATTGGCATTGGAACATGTGCCAGTACTTCGCCATCTTCCACAACAATCATGCCACCACCAGATTCAGCTAATTTGTTGGCTGCGATAGCCATATCTTCCTGATTGACTCCCATTACTAATAAATTATGGCTATCATGTGCTACTGTGGAGGCAACAGCACCCGATTTCAAGCCAAAACCTTGAGAAAAGCCTAATGAAATTTGACCAGTCCCTTTATGACGTTCAATACATGCTAGCTGTATAATATCCTGTTCTAGGTCGATTTTGACTACACCATCATCTACAGGCAAAGTTGCGGTCATTTTTTCCGTTCTTGCACTATTTTCAATTATTCGGATACCATTGACATCTACGTGACCTTGTTGATCTGTAGAGATCATAAAATCTTCTGGCTTTAATATTCTTTGTAATTTGACCGTATCTTTAGCATGAGCAGGATATTCATACTCAGGAATTTCTTTGACAAGCTCTCGGTCGGAAACTATCACTTCACCATTAGTGATTACTGTAGACGATTCAACATTTGTTAGATCGTCCAACAAAATGATATCAGCAAATTTGCCTGGGGAAATACTGCCATACTGCTTATCAATTTGAAAATACCGAGCAACATTGATCGTAGCCATTTGAATGGCCTCGACAGGATCAACACCTTCTGCGATTGCGCGGCGAACAACATGATTGAGCTGTCCTTTTTCTACTAATGTTTCTGGATAAATATCATCTGTTACTAACGAAACATTAGTAGAATCGATTCTGTCTTCCGTGATGATTTTGATTACTTCTTTCACATCTTGCCAAGCAGAGCCTTCGCGGATCATAATATGCATGCCTAATCTTGCTTTCTCTAACGCCTGTTCTTTTGAAATCGTTTCATGGCAGGAATCGACACCGGAGGCAATATAAGCCTGCAGCATACCACTAGTTCCATCGGGAAAGTGGCCAGTAACTGTTTTGCCTGCAGCAATCGTTGCTTCTATTTCATTAATCATTTTAGGGTCATTATAAACGACACCGGGAAAGTTCATTACTTCACCTAAACCGATAACACCGTCCCATTCTAACCCTTCTTCAATATCCTTTTCATTTAAATTTGCACCGGCATCTTCGAGATCATTCGTGGCAGGAACACAGGAAGGAAACGTAGTAAATACCTTTAATGGTAGGCTTCGTCCTTCTTCATGCATCAGTTTTACACCTTCCGTACCTAATACATTAGCGATTTCATGCGGATCCATAAATATTGCCGTTGTTCCTTTCTTCAAGGCTGCTTTCGCAAATTCAGTAACAGAAAGCATCGTACTTTCAACATGCATATGTCCGTCCATAAACCCTGGTGATACGTATTTGCCTGTAGCATCCACTACTTTTGTTTCCGGTCCAATTAAATGGTCCGCCTTCCCAATCGATGCAATACGTTTAGCTTTTATCACAATATCTACATGATGCTGTAACTCTCTTGTCATGACATTAACTAATGTTCCATTTTGTATAACTAGGTCTGCAGCTGTTTCACCTAAAGCTACCTTTCTTAGTAATTCTCTGCTCATCATTAATTCTCCTCTCGATATTTTTACATGCTATATGGAGGAGTTACCTCACACATAGTTTAGCGATTTACGGTCACTAAGTAGAAACGCTTATGCCATATTCCTAAGCTTATACATGTTTTCACTATATTACGTCTGAAACCGTTTTACAGTC
This sequence comes from Gracilibacillus lacisalsi DSM 19029, assembly GCF_000377765.1. Lineage (GTDB taxonomy): Bacteria > Bacillota > Bacilli > Bacillales > Amphibacillaceae > Gracilibacillus > Gracilibacillus lacisalsi. Next base: position 49,642 of record NZ_KB898665.1, read on the forward strand.
AATGTTTTTCTTTGCTGAACAGTATGGTAAAATATAAAGTAAGACTATGATGCTAGGGGAATAAGTATGCGCAACTCACTATTTGCAGCAACAGAATGGATCACCAGGTTTGCTTATGTTAATATTTTATGGATGGCTTTTACACTAGTTGGGCTGATTATTTTTGGTATCTTTCCCGCAACTGTTGCAATGTTTACCTTAATAAGGCAATGGATCATGGGAAACACGGAAAGCCCGGTTTTTAAAACTTTTTGGAATACATATAAAAAGGAATTTTTGAGAAGTAACCTGTTTGGATTAGTTTTTTATCTCATTAGCCTGTTATTCTATATCAACCTCCAATTTATAGAGATCAATCAGGGTGGTTTTTATGACATTGTCAAAATTCCTTTATACATCTTTATGTTAGCGATCTCTTTAACATTAATTTACGTTATCCCAACTTATGTTCACTTTGAATTACGATTTATTGATGTTTGGAAGAATGCGTTTCTGGTAATGCTAATCCATCCATTGCATAATATATCGATGGTAGTGGGATCTGCCGCTGTCTTATACGTCATGTGGATGTTTCCCGGTTCTTTATTTTTCTTTGGTGGAAGTTTAGTGGGCTATATTGTGATGGGTACATGTTATCATGCCTTTAAACGAGTTGCAGCAAAAAAAGAGAAATTAGCAGAAAACAATTGACCGTTTTGTCGTCAATTGTTTTTTTATAGAAATGTTTATCATGATACAGATAATCCATAAACTGCGAAGTAAAGTTTCTCTCTTCCATTCTTCCCTTGTAGAGTGCTGACAAACCGCTCCGGCAGAATACTGCGCTTTCCGTGGGCTCGGCTTCAGCTAACTTTGCAAAGAAAATCACTTTGCAAAGTGGATCTTCAGCTCTCGCTGTCCCACAGGAGTCTCCGTATTCTGCCTACGCTATTTTTGTTCTCTGATTATAGAAATAAATGAACTCATGGCTTTTAGTGCTAATCGGTTGTAAATGGCTCTTTAGCATAGTCGTACCCTCTATGCTACAAATGGAGGAGAAATCGACGGTTGTTTTCACATTAGTGTTGCGGAGCATATCTTAACGAAGGCCGCCCACTTTCACTCCTGTGGGAATTGTTTGACCTGAAGATCCACTTTTTCGAGCGGCTTTTGCTCGAAAAAGTTAGCTGAAGGGCAAACCCCACGGAAAGGGAAGTGGGCAGCCGGAGTGGTAGTTATCATCACGATATATTTCAAAATTATCTCTTAGGTGACCGCACATCTAATTACCACATTACTTCGCAGTATGTATCAAGTACGAATAAGACCGGTCGATTATGACCGGTCTTTAGGACGATTATTGTAATTCTGTGTGCTCTGAAATGTCTTCCAGTGCTTGTCCTGCTGCTTCGTCTGACATTTCGTCTAATGATAAGTCTCCCAGTGATATGATTCCTGTTAATTGACCATTCGTTACGACAGGGAGACGACGAATTTGATGCTCAGCCATTGTTTGGCTCGCTTCCTGAAGGCTAACATCAGGAGAAACATAATACAAATGTTCACTCATTACTTCCTGTACGCTCGCTGAACCATCTTTGTTATCAGCATAGCCTCTAATAACTAAATCACGGTCTGTTACCATTCCTAGTAATTCCTTATTATCACCGCAAACAGGAATAGCACCCACATTTCGTTGTTTCATCAATTCTGCCGCTTGAGCTAATGAATCATCCGGTTTACAGAATGATACATTCTGCTCCATAATGTCTCTTACTGTTTTCAATCAGAAAACCTCCTTTGTATTAAGTCATCATGGAGTAGTATTACCATCTTTTTAAAATAATTGCACAAAAAGTGTAGTAAAATACTACACTTTTTACTTCTTACCCTTTAACAGATCCGGCCGCAATACCTTCAACAATACGATTACTCAAGATTAAGAAAGCAATCAATATTGGGATGATACTAATCATTAACGTTGCACCAATCGCACCCCAGTCAGTCAAGTATTGACCGATGAAGTTTTGGATACCAACTGTCAATGTTTTAAACTTATCAGAACTAATGAACGTGTTAACAAAAATAAATTCGTTCCAGTTGTAAATCATATTAATAATAGCGGTGGTTGCTAGAACTGGTGTTGTCATCGGTAATGTAATCTGAAAAAAGATACGGTGAATCGAACAACCGTCCACTACCGCTGCTTCTTCAATTTCACGTGGTAATGTGTAATAGAAGCCTAATAAAATCATGATTGTTAACGGTAAGTTAAATGCTGTATAAGATAAAATAATCGATAACGGATGGTCAATTAAGTTCAAATCTAAGAAAAAGGCGAACAACGGTATAATCGCAGAATGGATTGGAACCATTAACCCTACCATAAAGAGTCCTAATACTAGCTTATTCAATTTCCAATTCATTCTTGTAATCGCAAAGGTTACAAAACTTGCTAATAAAATAGTTAGTAGCACCGATGCAACTGTAATCCATACACTATTAAAGAAATATAAATTAATATTACCGTCTGTCCACACTCTGACATAGTTTTCCCATCTAGGCTCCTGTGGTAAGGCGAATGGTGACATGCCAAATACTTCTGCATTACTTTTCAATGAAAACTGAAATAACCAAACAAGTGGATATATTTGAAAAACAGCGACAATAATTAAACAGATATATAAAACACCCATACCAACTTTGGTTAGGATACTGTTATCTTTGCCTGCTGTGTTTTGAGTCTGAGCCATCTGTTTTCCTTCCCTCCATTAATATTGAATTTCATCTTCAGATGCTGTTAATTTACGTGTTATCCATGTAACTACAAGCGTGATTAATAGTAGGAAAAAGGCAATAGCACTACCATAACCAAAATCAAAAGTATCAAACGCTTTTTTGTACATATAAGATGCGATAACTTCACTAGCACCATTCGGACCTCCACCAGTCATTACATAAATAAGGTCAAAGTATTTCAATGAACCAACAATTGCTAGTACAACCGTTACTTTAATGACACCTGAAATAAGTGGCACCTTAATTTTATAAGCAATTTGGATAGGATTAGCTCCATCAATCTTAGCTGCCTCCACTAAGGATTCCGGGATTCCTTTCAGAGCAGCATAGTAAATAATGATATAAAAACCTGCATACTGCCAGAGAATCGCTACAAAAATTGCATACAAAACTAAATTGGTGTCTGCTAGCCATGAAGGTGGATTTTCAACTCCCACCATCGTTAAAAAGCTGTTTAGCATCCCATTATTCGGATCATAGATCTTAACCCATAGTTGCGCAATCGCAACGGAAGATAAAAGCATAGGAATTAAATAAATTTTTCTTAACAAATCGGACCCTTTAATTTTTCCTGCTAATATTAATGAAATAGCTAAATATGGCACTAAGCTTAATGTAGAGAAAAACGCTAATAAAAATGAGTGTTTCGCACTTTGCCAAAACTGTCCATCTTGAATTAATTGCGTGTAATTTTCTAAACCGACAAATGTCATTGCACCGATACCATTCCAGTCCATCAATCCATAATAACCGGTAATCAGAATCGGACCATAAATTAATGCCACGATCAATATGAACGCTGGTAATACATATAAAGCAATGACTGCTTTGTTGGACATCACTTTGTTCATGGTTATTGCTCCTTTATGTCTAAGATAAAAACATGAAATCTATCCATGTTTTCTTCTGGCTATTAGTTCGTAATCATGAAAGTTAGAAAAAGGACATATTTCAACTTTAAATATGCCCTTTTTCCGTTTTGTTGTTTATTCTTCAGCGGCTAATGCATCTTCTTGCTGTTTCGCAAATTCTTCTGGTGTGATTGCTTCACCGAATAGCGCCTGAATACTGTCTAAGTGTACATCAGCTACACCAGCACTCATTTGAACGTCTGCATACAACGTTAAGTTTGACGCTTCATTTAAGTCGTTTAAGATATCAATATACATTTGTGGTAAATCTAAACCTTCTGTATCTACTACTGTTGCCGGAATAACACCAGCGTCAGTAACAGAGCGTTCTCCCCATTTCTCTACAAAGAACGTTACAAATTCTTTTGCTTCTTCTTTAACATCTGAATTCTCTGCTACGAATAAACCAACACCAGGTCCACCTACATAGCTGTTAATATCTCCTTCTCCACCTTCTACAGTTGGGAATTTTGTATATTCAACAGAATCTCTAAATTCTTGTGGATTGTCCTCGTTAGTTGTCCATTCTGGCAGATCCCAAGTAGCCATTAAATACATTGCTGCTTGTTCGTTAATGAAATAACCTTTCGCTTCATCATTACCTAATCCGTTAAAGCCATTGATAAATGCTCCCATATCCACAAGCTCTTGAATTTCTTCAGCAGCTTTAATTAGTGCTGGATCTTCAAAACTTCCTGTTCTGTCAATGGCATTGTTTAATACTTCAGGCCCGCCAATACGGTCTGCTAAATACATGTACCACATAGAACCTGTCCAACGGTCTTTGTTACCTAATGCAACTGGTGTAACTCCATTATCAGCTAATGTTTGGATCACTTCTTTTAATTCTTCGAATGTTTCCGGTGCTTCTACACCATTTTCATCAAAAATTCTTTGATTATAGTACAGTGGTGTTATGTTTAACTCTAAAGGTAAACCATATGTTACGTCGTCAATTGCATATGCTTCTGCTGTACCAGCAACAAATTTATCTTTAAGTGGTCCTTCTAAAATATCGTCTAGTGGCGCAAACATATTACCGCTTACATATGGATCCAAGAACCCTGCTGCCCATGTCATTCCTACGTCAGGTAACTCATTAGAAGTAGATAATACTTTTAATTTTTCCTTATATTGTTCGTTACCTAGAATCTCAACATCTACTGTTACGTCTGGATGATCTGATTCGAATTCGTCGATAATACTATTAACAATTTCATGGTGTTGTTTTGAGCTTCCTTCAGGCCATAAGTGCATAAACTCAATCGTCTTAGCTGAATCGCTTTCATTTTCACCCGAAGATGCGTTCTCTTCAGATTCTTCTTCATTTCCACCGCATGCTGCAAGCGCAAACATTAAAACTAAAGCAAATGAAAATAATACTTTATGCCACGCATTTTTCATTTGTGAAACCCCCTATATATATAAGTTTTTTAGTACAGTTATAGTGTAGCACCGTGGGGCTTCGTCCGTAAGGTAACAGTGATTAGGTAAAATACCACTTATTTTAGGAATCGTTTTCATTTTGCTTTCTGAATGCATTCGGCGTCATATTCTCAAATTGCTTAAAGAGCTTGATAAAATACTTTGATGTCTGGTAACCACTCTTCTCAGCTATTTCTGCTATCGTCAAATCTGTCGATAGCAGTAGCTTTTTAGCCTCCTGCATTCGTTTCCTCGTAACATATTCACTAAATGTCACCTGCAATTCTTCCTTGAATAAAGCACTCAGATAGCTTGCATTTAAATGGACTTGTTTGGCGACCTCTTTCAGTGTCAGTTCCTCGTCATAGTGCTGATCAATGTAATCCATCGCTTCTTTCACGGCCCGATTATACTTACTTAACTGTTGCATCTCTAATAATTTATCATCGACTATTTTATTGAACATCCCTGTTTTTTCTCTTTGTTTTTCGATTTCAATTGCTTTTTCAATCGATTCCATTAGTTTTTCTTTAGCGATTGGCTTAAGCAAATAATTCACAACACCTAATTCAAGTGCTTCATGTGCATATTCAAATTCCGAATAAGCAGAAATAACAATTACGACAGGGTCTTTTGCCTTCTCCTTCAGCTTTTTTAGTAATTCTAATCCCGAAACTTCAGGCATCCGGATATCAGTAATGAGAACGTGAACCTTTTCATGATCAATCCGTTCTATCGCTTCTTCAGCATTTGCCGCCGTGATCACTTCATATTGTTGAGACCCTCTTTCAATTGTTTTTTTGATCCCTTGGCGACTCCTCGGTTCGTCATCAACAACAAGAATCACCTTGTTTTCCATATTACTAACCTCCCTATACTGGAATTTCAAAGCCTACCATCGTTCCTTTACCTTCTTCACTTAGAATGATAATATCCCGACTCTCACCGGCTTCATAAAACATACGTAAGCGTTGCTGTACATTTTGCAGTGCCATACTTTGGTGTTTTTGTTGTCTAATGCCACCATCCATTTGTTTCTTTACTTGCGCTACTTTTTCTTTACTCATACCTGGTCCATTATCACTTACTGCAATTCGTATTCGTTGTTTATCTGGTACTTTTTCTATACGGACAGTAATTTGGCTTTTCCCCACTACGTTTCCAGCACCATGTAAAATTGCATTCTCAACTAATGGCTGTATCATTAACTTTGGAATTTTGACATCTAACCAATTAAAATCAACATCTTTTTCCCAGTTCAATCGTTCGCCAAATCGCATACGCATAATCTTCATATAACGTTCAATATGATCCAATTCTTCTTTAACCGTTACCCATTCATCCTCGTTTTCCTTCGTAATCGTATAACGGAATAACTCTGACATCGCAAGCACAACATTCGCCATATCCTCTTCTTCCTTCTCATCCAAAGACCAATATAGTGCATCCAATGTGTTAAATAGAAAGTGTGGATGAATTTGAGCTTGTAATGCTTTTAATTCGGTTCTGTTTTTAATAATTTCTTTTTCATACACCATTTGAACTAAATAGTTAGTTTCCTCTGCCAGCTGGTTATATGTTTGATTTAACTCATTAATTTCATTGGCAGAGTTCATCACAGGATTTTGAGCTAATACTCCCTCACCAGCTTGTCTCATTGTCTTTGTCAGCCTTGTTATAGGCCGGGTAATAAAAGTTGATAAAAAGAATGAGAAAATGAAGAAAATGAATAACCCAATGAATCCAGCAATCAGAATCCCTGCTTGTACCGTGGAAATTCCTGCCGTCAATTGATTAACAGGTGTCAATATGTGCATCGTCCATCCTGTTACATCTGATGTATCCTTCACTAACATATATTCTTGATCATCAATTGTGATCGTTTCTTCTTCCGTGTCCAAAATTTCATCTAAAGCGGTTCCATCATAATTCGTCACAATAGGATTATTTTGGTTATCAACTAAAATCGAATAGTCATTCGATTCACCTTCTTGCTGATTAGCATTTAGTTGAAAATAGTTTCGGTTCACTCTTGCTATAATATAGCCACCATTGTCAAAATCGTCATCCATTAAATTAATCTTTCTACCTACTAAGAAATAATTGTAATCTAATGGATCTTCCCCCATCCATATTAATTTGCCACCCGCTTCATTGGCCCGAATAATCCCTTGAGGATCGATACGGTCTAGTAATAAAGTAGAATCAATTGGGATAATACGTTGAAAATCGTTATTATATATTTCAATCGAGTAAATACCATCTGCGTTTGCTTGAATTAAATTGGTTGTACTCATTAATGATTGTCTGTCATTAAAAGAAGTGATATCGCCTTCAGACTCCTGTAACAAAACTCCCTGCAGTTCTTCATTGGTTAACACCTGTTTGGTTACCATATTTAATTGTTCAAACAATGAGTCATATCTACCAGATGATTCCATTGCAGTTTGTCTTATTTGCTCTTCTGCATTACTTTGCAATAAACCTTCCACTAATACATACGTAATCGTACTTACAATAAATAGCACAATAAACATCACAACCAAATAAACTACCAATAACTGATTGCGCAGTGTATTCCACTTCTTTAAATAACTCCACATACTACCCACTCCATCAAAAAATCACTAGACTTTGTTTAACCATTATACTATGAAACGGTACTCAGGGACAGGATAAATGTCCTATTTTCTATAATATTTATGTTGTATATATTTGTCATTCTGCAAATATAAAAGCACTTCGTTAATCATACCATTAACGAAGTGCTTTTATAACCTCTAAGCCAATTTCCTGTAGACTATCTATATCCTGATCTGATGAATTACTATCCGTAATGACCCGCTCTACCTTTGTTAAAGGAGAAACGTGTGCAAACGCCTGAAAATGAAATTTATGATGATCAGCCAAAATATATGTAGTGTCGGCTATTTCAATCATTTTTTGCTTGACTCGCGCTTGTTGTTCATTTGATTCGCTAATTCCTCTTTCGAAGTGAATTCCTTTACAGGATAAAAATGCTTTATTAACATGATATAAATCAAGTGATCGTTCTGCTAAAGGACCAACATACGAAAGGGACCTGGCAAGTAACGTGCCTCCAGTTGAAATTACAGTAACCTTACTTTTTTTACTTAATTCCAACACAACATTAACAGAATTCGTTAAAACAGTAATCGGCATATTGGGTAAGTTTTTCGCAACATACCAAGCTGTCGTACTTGCATCAAGTAGGATTTTATCGGTTTCAACAATATGTTTTACCGCTTCCTGAGCAATTTCTTTTTTCTCTTCTACATACATTACTTCTCGTTCTTGAAAAGGTATTTCCGGTCCATCCTGAGAAGCTGCAATGCTGACTGCTCCTCCGTGACTCCGGGCTAATTTCTTTTCTTTTTCTAATTTTTCTAAGTCTCGACGAATCGTTTCATCTGTCACGGAAAAAAGATTGGCGAGTTCAGAAACTCTAATACTTTTCTTCTGATTAACGACTTCTACGATTCGCTGATGTCTTTCTGCAACTAACATCTAATTCTCCTACCTTCTCGTTCTTCAAACATGTCTATTATTGACTATAGGGAAATTTTGCTTGAAATTCAACTGATTAGTCAAGGTGGAAGACTTCTTGATCAATTAAATACATTTTGGGATCCCCTTTTTCATCCATTGCCAATATATCGCTCATAAATGCTTGCCATTTCCGATTGGCTGGATTGGTTTCCAACTCTTTCATTGCACGGTGGTAATCATCCACTTCCATGTAAGCATACAACTTCGTACCGTCCATAAATATACTATAATTGCTAATGCCTACTTCTTTCAATGCTTCCAATAATTCTGGGTGTACAGCTTGATGTCTTTTCTTATATTCCTCTTGTGAACCTTCCTTACACTCCATAACAAACATATAACGCGCCATTCATATCCTCCTTTTTGTAACCGCATTCAATTATTGTTTTCTTTTATTTATGTTTGTTTACTATTCTATCACAGATCAAAACAAATACAAACAAAAACGAGCATCTAGTCTTATGCAGTTATTCGTTCCAATTTATTGAGCGGACATTGATTCCCTTATTTGGCTCATTTCGGGCTCCATTAGCACTATTTTCGATGAATAGCGGAATAGATGTCCGCGACCACTCTAAAAACGGTACTTTTGTCACAAATAGCGGAACAAATGTCCGCACTCAGCCCAGATTTACTTGTAAGCACACGTTTTTGTGATGAAAAACACAAGCTGATTATAGCTTGTGTTGGAAGTAGTCTTTTAAAAAGTGATAAACGCCTTCTTTATCGTTTGTAAACTCTGTGATTTCCTTTACTAACGATTTAATTTGATCAGTCGCATTGAACATGGCCACCGGATAACCTACATATTTCATCATTGGGATATCGTTATTACTATCTCCGATTGCCATGGCATCTTTCGGACTGATCTGATAATGTTTCAACAACGCTTCAATTCCAGTTGCTTTGTTTACCCCCTCTACCATCACTTCGACGTTATGGCGAGAAGAGGTTGAAGTGGTAAAATTCGTCTCCCTTTTCAACTTCCTCAGCTCTTCAATCCAAGCTTTCATTTTTTCATGGTCTTTCGTAAAGCAGTACATTTTCGCATACTTCTGTTCTGGTAAATGGTCATGCCAACGAATGTCATGCTCGATTGCGGCTTCTCTTTCAAGCCATTCATTGATTCCTACTTCATCAGGCTTGTCTCCGCTGATCATCGACTCCATATATCCTCGATCCGCTTTTAAGGAAAGTCGCTCCCCGTCATTGGGGTGCACTTCATAATAGATATGGTTAGTTCTTGCAGATTCTATAACTTTATCCACAAGTTCTGTGGATAAGCTATGTTCTAGCAGTTTTTCTCCATCAACATATGTAATCATACCATTTGCTGTAACAAAGCCGTCCAATTCTAAGTCAGATGGTGCAGAGTCAAACACCTCATTATAAGAACGACCTGTCACGATAAACACTCGTATTCCTGTTTTTCTTATCTTTTGAATAATATCGAGTGTGTTTTCCGTTAATTGATTATAATTATTTAGCAATGTGCCATCCATATCTAAACAAATGGCTTTTGGTGAAAATGTCATGTTACGTCCCCCTTTAAACTAGCCGATAACTAGTATAGCACATGAGATTTAAGCTCACCATCGACTAATACCGATGAATGAGCTTAGACTCACTTATCTATTTTTGTTTCTAAAGGAAGAAGATTAGATTCGATTTCGTTTCGCTTATCTTCCAGAAATGGTGGCAAGGCAATGCTTTCCCCTAGTTGTTCAACTTTTTCATCTGTATCAAAACCTGGCCCATCTGTCGCTAATTCAATCAATATACCATTTGGTTCACGAAAATATAACGATTGAAAATAATATCGATCGACAAGCCCTGAGTTTGGCAATCGTTCCTTAGTAATTCTGTTATGCCATTTTTCAAGTTCTTGATAATCGGCTACACGAAATGCGACATGATGTACACTACCCCTTCCAGGACGCTCCTTCTGTAATTCCGGGCGAACTTCGATATGCACTTCTGCACCTGTACCACCTTCGCCTGTTTCAAACATTTGTATGTTTACTTTGTCATCAGAACTAGTGTAGGACCCGGCATCACGGAATCCGAGCACCTCTGTTAAAATCCTTTTAGTTGCTGCTAAATCTGGGACAGTAAATCGAACAGGTCCTAATCCCGTAATACCATATTCCTTTGGTACTGAACTTTTATCCCATGGTTTACCTGCTGCTACCCCTTTGTTATTTTCGTCAGATACAAGAACAAGACGCTGTCCTTCATGGTCTTGAAAAGGTAATATTTTACGCCCGGATTTTTCTCCAATTCCGTCGTGGACAATATCATATTCGTCCAAGCGCTCTTCCCAATAGTGTAACGCCTCATCACTAGCAACTCGTAAAGAAGTATAAGATATACTATTATTACCTGGATACGTATGACCCGCATTCGTTATTTCAAAAAAGGTTAAATCTGTTCCAGGTCGTCCGATTTCATCTGCGTAAAATAAATGATACATACTTGGATCATCCTGATTTACTGTTTTTTTAACTAAACGCATTCCTAAAATATCTGTATAAAAATGATAATTGTCTTTAGCACTAGCTGTAATAGCTGACACATGGTGAATTCCTTTGAGTTCCATAAGATGCCTCCTTTATTATTGTTAGAATCATTATAAACCTTTTACTATCTCGATTTCAAAGTAATGACATCTTGACAATTAGCTTTTTTTTGCTACAATCTTGGTAATTACATAAGTGTTATCACTACTAGGGGTGCTTGTTTTGTACAAGCTGAGAAAAAAGCATTTACAGCTTTTTAACTCTAAGAACCTGATCTGGTTTATACCAGCGTAGGGAAGTAGCTAAACTATTTGCATGGTATAGCCAGGTTCTGATTAGGAATCTGGTTTTTTTACTTAGTGATGCACTTTCTATTTTTAGGAGGGTTTGCATGAATCGTACGTTATTATTAACCACTATGGCTGTTTTTATTGCGATCGGTACATTAGGTTCCCAATTTTTATGGTTCCCAACCGGAATTGCCAAAGCATATCCTGTGCAACATGCCGTTAATGTGATGGCAGCTGTAACTCTTGGCCCTGTTCCAGCTGTTATCATAGCTTTTACTATCGGACTTTTGCGTAATTTATTAGGGATAGGAACATTGCTTGCATTTCCAGGTGGAATGATTGGAGCATTACTTGCTGGTTATTTATATCGATGGACGAGAAAAAGAGTCATGGCAGGTGTAGGGGAAATAATCGGTACTGGTGTGATAGGTGCTTTACTATCTGTTCCATTTGCCAAAATACTGATGGGAAGTTCAGTTGGTGCTCTAGCATTTTTACCAGGATTCCTTGTTAGCAGTGTAACAGGGGCTATTATCGGTCTCTTGATTTTATCCAAAGTAAAACATACTACTTTGATGCAGCAACCTGCTTCGAGTAAGTAAAAGTGAAAATGTTTAACTGGACTTTTTTTTAAGATCTGTTACTTATCCGTTAGAAAAAAACAGCGACCACTTCCAAAATGGTCGCTGTCTTTAATCTTTTGCAAAAAAGGCTTCTGCTTTTTCTAAATATAATTCTTGATCTGGAGTAAGATCATACTCCTCTTCAATTGCATCTACCGGGCATACTGCTTTACACGCTCCACAATCGATACAAATATCTGGATCTATATAAAATTGATCTGGTCCTTCAACAATACAGTCTACCGGACACACTGTTGTACATTCGCCAGATTTTTCTGTTTCACATGGTTCTGTTATTACAAATGCCATCTTGCATCCTCCTAGATGTTTATCAATCTGTTATTTACGATACATCATGTCCGACTAAAATTGCAAGTGTCTGATAAGAAAAGCGCAAAGCGTCCGCTTAAAACAAGAGCGAATCTAACAATTAGAATAAGAGGTTTTCCGCGTAAGAAGTTACCGTGTGATAGTCCGTACCTCTTTTAAAGAGATAGTTTTTTATTATGCAGCTGTCTATTGCGAAATGGGACTTGTTTATTGCGAAACACTGCTTCTTTATAATAAAAAAACGTTGATCAACCATTGCATTTTAAATAATAGAAGAGCAAGTTTTCTCGTCCCCATTAAACAAGAACCCGCTTCACTTAGAAACGGGTTCTCATTTTAAAAATTATCGCTTATTAAATTCGTCCGGGTCTGGACCGACATGCTCATCTTTATTCATATCTTGAATTAACTTCATTTCCTCTTCTGTTAATTCAAAATCAAATACATCTGCATTATCTTGAATACGATGTTGTTTTACTGATTTTGGAATAGTCACAACCTCTTGTTGTAGATCCCAACGCAAAATAACTTGAGCTGTTGATTTACCATGACGTTTTGCAATATCTGTTAATGTTGGATCATCTAATATTTTCCCTTGTTTCAGTGGAGACCACGCTTCTAGCTGAATATTATGTTGTTTACAGAATTCATGTAAACTACGTTGTTGTAAATGTGGATGATATTCAACCTGGTTTACCATTGGTGCTACTTGTGCTTCACTCATCAAATCTTCTAGATGGTGCTCCTTAAAGTTACTTACACCGATCGCGCGGATTTTTCCATCGTTATATAATTTCTCCATCGCCTTCCAGGACTCTTTATATTTATTTAGTTCTGGAACTGGCCAATGAATTAAATATAAATCTAAATATTCCAGCCCCAGTTTATTTAAGCTTGTTTCGAAAGCTTGAAGAGTTTCATCGTAGCCTTGATCTCCATTCCAAAGCTTAGAAGTAATAAATAATTCTTTACGAGGAATACCAGAATCTTTGATTGCTTTTCCTACACCTTCTTCATTACCATAAACGGCTGCTGTATCGATACTTTTATAGCCGTGTTCAAGTGCCCACTTAACAGAATTATAAACTTCTTCTCCTTCTTCCACTAAGAAAACACCTAGACCAAACCATGGCATCTTTACACCATTATGTAGTGTAGTAGTTGCTTGCAAACTATTTACCATCTCAAATTCCTCCTTTGTTCATTGTCTATACTATCTTGCCACAATCTACAAAAAATGAAAAATATTGTGCTCATAAGAAGAACAAGGTGAATTTCTCTCGTTCACCCTGTCCCTTTGTCCCAAATTTGATGGACTTTATAATGGCGATATTTCTGTTTAGGAATATTTTCGATAAAGTGAGTGGGCTTGCCGATCGTAAATAGAGCTAGTTGGTGCATCGCTCGCGTGCAAGCTGTATAAAATAAGTTTCGTTCTAATTCATCATAAAAATTGTTATTAGATGCATCGGCAATGATAACCGCATCGAATTCAATTCCTTTAGCCAAGTAAGCAGGAATGACGACAATACCTTTTTCAAAAATATGTGCTTCCTGTGTCATTAAATGAATGTCGATACGATTTTTTAATCGCTCATATATGTCCACACATTCTTGCATCGTTTTTCCGATTAATGCAATGGTTTCATGGCCTTCATGTTCATATTCATTTATTTGATCGAGCACTTTTTCAATTAAAACATCACGTTGCTCCAATTCCATCACGACCGGTGTCTCTCCATCACGTTCAAACGGTTCAATTAGATCACCATTTGGCATAAATGATTTAGTGAATTCAACAATCGGTGCTGTAGAACGATAGCTTCTCGTCAATACGATTCTTTCATGTTTTTCCTGCCATTTCTCAGATAATAAAGTCTCTTCTCTTAATGCATGTGCATAAATCGCTTGATTTATATCACCTAACAAAGTCATGCGACTAACCGGGAACATCTTCTTCATCAATGCAAACTGAAACGGTGTATAGTCCTGCGCTTCATCGATAAACAAGTGTTGAATTGCACGCTGCGCATCAAATCCTAACAAGCTTTTTTCAAAATAAATATAAGCAGGTGCATCTTCCCATGTTAAATATCTGTGTTTTAAATAGTCTTCCGTAATTCTACATATTTCCTGCCACTGATTTGGAAGTGTAACTTCTGTATCTGCAATTCGTCCTTTGCTTGTAAACAACTGACGAAACGATTTAAGCGGATCAACAAACGCGAGTTGCTTTACTTTTTTTCGTAGTGGACGTAATCGCCAAGCAACTACTCGTTTGCGTAACATTTCCTCTTCACGGTCATAATCATCAAATGTATCTTCTGAAAATCGATTTTCTTCTTGTAATGTTTGATGAACATCGACATAATCAGCCTTTTCCAATAGTTCGCTTTCCTCTAGTACCCAATCTTTCTCTCGTTCAATCTTCTCCAGTTTTTTCAATTGGTACAAAATCCAATTGGCTACTTTTTCTAAACGGTCTGGTATGGCTAAAGAACTTTCTGTTTGATAAAAGTATTTTTCAACCATTTGTTTTGGAATAACGGTTTGCCCTCTAAATGTAATATTGCGAAAAACAAGTCCTTGATTAGCCAATCGGTCTAAAAAGCGATCAATTAACTCTTTATAATCTAGGCTTGCTTTGTAATGCATAGCTTCAACTCTTGCCTCGTAATTTTCTGCTCTTTTTTGTAAATAAAACTCCATTTGTTCGAAAGGTGTTTCCAATTGAAAGCTATCATCTAATTGACGGTGTAAATATTGATAAAAGGTCATCTGCTGCATATTATCTTCACCAAGCTCCGGCAGTACGGTTGCTACATAACTGTTGAATAATGGATTTGGTGAAAATAGTACAATTTGCTCTGACGTTAATGTTTCGCGGTAACGATACAATAAATAGGCTACACGCTGTAATGCTGCTGACGTTTTGCCACTACCAGCAACACCTTGCACAATTAGCACTCTTGCTTTTTCATTCCGGATAATTTGGTTCTGTTCTTTTTGAATGGTTGAGACAATACTTTTCATTTTCGTGCTTGCCTGATTTCCGAGTACAGATTGCAATAAATGATCACCTATTGTCAGCCCCGTGTCGAACATTCCCTGTAGTTCGCCATTACGAATCATATATTGTCGTTTTAACGTTATTTCCCCGGAAATATTTCCTTGAACGGTGTCATAACTTGCCGGACCTGGTGGATAATCATAGTACATGCTCGAAATAGGTGCTCTCCAGTCATATACTAGAAAATTCTCTTCCGCTTCATCCATCACAGAAGCTAAACCTATATAAATGGACTGTTCGTCGGTTTGCCCATCTTCTTGAAAGTCAATCCGCCCAAAATAAGGTTTATCCTTTAATCGGTGCAGGATGTCTAAACGTTCACTTACCTGTCCATGGCTTCTTTCACGTTCCGACAGAAATTCCGCTTGCTGCTTAATACTCGCTTCTGTTTCAATTTTATCGTCCATTTCTTCTATATTAACTGTTACGTCTTCCCAAAAATCACGTCTGATATCAATGACATCTTCTTTTAAACCTTTGACTCTCGATTGTAAGGTTGTGATTTTCTTATCAATTTCTTCCACTACATCTGTTACTCTTTGCTTTTCCTGTTGCCATTCTTGATCATCTCGCTCGTCTGCTGCCACTGATTCCACCTCCGTGACGTTGATTTTGTCATCTTTTTTATCGCGTTCGTAAGACCCCCTCTTCCATCTTGAACCATTGTTTAGAAGTTAAGCAGGGGGAACGGACGCTAACACCCTGATAAGTTTCGTTATCCCTCATGGGTAAAAACTACCCACTGATGGAGGTCTCACTATATTATATTCCAACTAAACTTGTATCAATCATAAACAGTTTGTGTTGTGACTAGATTAGCATAAAAACCTTTTTCTTTCATTAAAGATGAATGGGTACCTTTTTCAATTATTTTTCCTTCCTTTAGAACAAGTATCATATCAGCCTTCTCGATCGTATTCAAGCGATGTGCAATCACAAAACTAGTTTTCCCTTCCATTAAGGTTTCTAATGCATCTGTTATTTTTAATTCGGTTATCGTATCAATACTACTTGTCGCCTCATCTAATATTAAAATCGAAGGGTTAGCCAATATTGCTCTTGCTATTACAATTAGTTGCCGTTGACCCTGGCTTATTCCTTGTCCATTGCCTTCAAGCACCGTATCATATTGGTTTGGCAGTTGTTCAATAAAAGTATGAGCATTTGCCATTTTTGCAGCCTCTTCCACTTCCTGATCCGTAGTATTTAACTTTCCGTACCTAATATTTTCTCTAATCGTCGTATCAAATAAATAAGCATCCTGTAACACCATACCTAATTGACTTCGAATACTTTTATTAGTTAGATTCTTCATCGAATAGCCATCTAATAAAATATCTCCCGCTTGTTCTTCAAAAAATCTGGCCAACAAAGAAATGATCGTTGTTTTTCCCGCTCCTGTGGGGCCAACTAATGCTACCGTTTGACCTGGCTTTACATGAAAGGAAATATTGTGCAGGACATGTTCGTCTGTATGATAAGAAAATGAAACATCACGAAAGACCACATCTCCTTTTACCTTGTCAATATCTTGCTTTTGTTGGTTTGTTTCTTCTTGCTCCTGATCGATTACTTCAAATGCTCGCTCGGCACCTGCAACAGCAGACAGAATCGTATTAAATTGATTGGCTAAATCATTCAATGGACGAGTAAATTGGCGTGCATATGTCGTAAATGTTACGATAACCCCAATTGTAATAGCAGTTGCATTGGTAGCAAGGACTATCCAGCCACCAACTCCAACGATAATGGCAAAACCAAAGTTATTTAAGCCATTCATTAACTTCGGAATGAAGCCAGAATAGACTTGCGCCCAATACCCTACTTTTCTTAATTGTTCATTATGTTTTCGATACTGCTCAATTACACGGTGCTCTTGGTGAAATAGTTTTACCATCGAATGGCCTGAAAATGTTTCTTCTAAAAAACCAGTCATTTCACCAAGTTCGCGCTGTTGTTCCTTAAAATAATAACCCGTTCTATTCGTAATCCATTTCATCCCAAGATACATCAATGGAACGATCGTTACGGTCATCAATGTCAGTAAGGGACTAAGTAAAAGCATTACAATTAATGTACCAACAAGTGTTAATAGGCTTGTCGTCACTTGGATAACAGCTGTATTTAGTGTTCTGCTGACATTTTCAATATCATTTGTCAGCCGACTCATTAAATCCCCACTTTGGGACTCTTGAAATTGCATGATTGGCAAACGTAGTACATGCTCAAAAAGATCTTTCCGCATTGCAAAAACGGTATTTTGTGAAATATCAATCATCCAATAATTTTGTAATGCCAACGCTACAGATTGCAAAACAAATATTAGTGCTAGCAGAATAAGCAGCATTTCAAATGACAGAACGAATGCTGCACCTGTCATTACATCTACTGCCACTCCAATCAAATATGGACCGAGCAAGGACAATAGAGCGCCTAAAAACACCATTACTAAAACAAGCCAAAACATCAGCTTATCCACTTTCATATAGCTCCAAATTCGTGACAAAGTTGCAGGCAAGTTTTTTACTTTTGGTTTTTTTCCTACCATTGGGTGATGCCTTGAGGGGGGCTGAACTTCTATCTTTTTGTTAGCCATCCAATGTCACCCCTTCCCTTCGCTGCGTACGCCACATAGTTTGATACAAAGCATTCGTTTGTAGTAATTGCTGATGTGTTCCTAGTCCGGCAATACTTCCTTTTTCTAACAAAATAATCTGATCAGCATCTTTGACAGAGCTGATTTTTTGCGAAACGATAAACGTAGTACATCGTCTCTTTCTAATCGCCTCTAAAACACGTGATTCTGTTGTGGCATCTAGTGCACTTGTACTATCATCAAGCAGTAATACACGTGGGGTATCTGCTAGTGCCCTAGCAATCGATAACCTTTGTTTTTGACCTCCTGACAGATTTACACCTCGTTGACCAATCAGTGTCTGATAAGTATCTGGCAAAGTCATGATAAAGTCATGAAGTTGGGCTTCTTTCGCTACTTTTTCCGCTTGTTCTTGCGTGAGGTGTTCATTTCCCCATGTGATATTATCGAGAATCGTCCCTGAAAATAGAAACCCTTCCTGTGGAACTAATGTTATATCGTACCTTACTTGATTGCCTAATTGTTCGATCGGTTGACCATCCAGATAAATAGTCCCTGCTGAAGGATGATACAGATATGGAATTAGATGTAATAATGTTGTCTTTCCTGATCCAGTTTCACCTAAAATACCTACCTTCTCTCCTGGCTTAACATGAAAATGAATATTCCGTAGTATTTCCTGACTTGTATCAGGATAGGTAAAGGAAACATGTTCAAAGCTAATCTCCCCTTTAATACGAGCTCTTTCTTGCTGTTCGATAACCTCATCATCTGCAGTCTGTCCAAGAATATCATCAATGCGCTTTGCGGAAGCTCGACCTCTTGACAGGTTCATAAGTAAAAAGGAGAATACACCAAAGGAAGCCAGCATTCTTGTGGCATAGTTAATTACCCCTACTACTTCACCAGCTCTAGCAGACCCGGTTTCAAGTTGTATAAAACCAAACCATAACAAGCCGATCATTGCGATATTCATAATGAGCATGACAATCGGCATGACAACTTCCATTACCCATAACGCTTGTCTATTTTTATCCTTCAGACTTTTATTCACTTTTGAGAATCGGTTATTTTCAAACGTCAGACGATGAAAAGCTTTCACTAGTTTGATCGCCAACAAGTTTTCGCCGATTACATTATTAATTTGATCAATTCGTTCCTGAACATGTCGAAACAACCGCATTCCTTTTATCATCAACCAAAACATAACTACAAATAAGACCGGAATCGTAGCTAGTAAAATCAAAGCTAAAGGTATGTTTAATGTAAAGGACATCACAATTCCAAAGATGATAAACAAAGGTGCGCGCAACATAATCCGCATAAAGGCGAATAATAAATTTTGGACTTGTATGACGTCATTCGTCATTCTAGTCAATAAAGCTGATGTGGCGAATTGCTGTATCTTCATCGCAGAAAACATTTGAATATTACGAAACATATCATTCCGCATATCATGTCCTACACCTTGACTCACTTCTGCCGCAAAGAAAGAACTTGTAATACCTGCTGCAAATGCTAATAAGGTCATTGCCAATAGTATAGCTCCATAAAAATAGATAATCGACATATCTTCAGCGACAATGCCTTCGTCAATTATTTTTGCCATAATGATCGGCTGCACAAGTTCTACGATTAACTCTACGATCATTAGGAAAAGTGCTAGAATCATTGCTTTTCTATATGTATCTGCATATTTGAAAATAATTTTCATCGTTTGCCTCCATTATCTCTCTATCTCTATATTATAACGAAGATAAAGCGCTTCCTCCATTGATACTGATTAAGAAAGTGTAAATTTTGTAAAGCTATCGATAAAATTGTTATATTTCGGTAAATCATATAGATTTTTTACAGCTTTCGATAGATAATGACATTGCAAGAAGTACTATGGAATACAAAGATACTGTCAGTTTTTTTACCACTACAATAGATTTTATTGGTTAATCCATAGACAATATTCTTGTAATATTAAGATTTTTAAGGGGGAATTAGAGATGAAAAAATGGCTTTTATTGTTAGTTGCATTGTTAACAATGTTTGTCATCTCTGCTTGTGGGTCTAGTGATGATACAAATGGAAGCAGCGATGAAGACAGTGAGAACACAGAAGAGAATTCGAACGAGGATGCAGAAGAAACAGAAGGTAATGAAGCTGAAGCTAGTGAAGAAGGAGACACTCCAGATCAACTTGTTATGGGGTTTGTTCCATCACAAGATTCTGACACTATTGCAGATACCGTTGAACCTTTAGCGGACAGGCTATCTGAAGAACTAGGCATTCCTGTCGAAGGAAAAGTTATGACAAACTACACAGCATTAGTAGAAGCGATGGGGACAAATGAAGTTCAAATCGGATTTATTCCTGCCTTTGCTTATGTATTAGCGAACGAAAAACATGGTGTGGAAGTTCTCTTAAAATCTGAACGTTATGGCAGCGGAACATATGTAGCACAATATCTTGTCAGCGCTGACTCTGATTACGAAGAATTAGCTGATTTAGAAGGTGCCGTTTGGGCTTATGGTGACCCAACATCTACGAGTGGATACTTATTCCCGGCAGCACAAATTATGGATGAGTTTGGTGTAGATGATCCACAAACAGAATTTTTCTCTGAAGCATATCAAACTGGTGGACACGACAACTCAGCGATTGAAGTTTACCAAGGAAATGCTGATGTAGCAACAACATTCGATGATGTTCGTACCAATTTAGAAGAAGAATATCCGGATATCATGGAAAAAACAAGAGTACTTGGATACACAGACGAAATTCCTAACGATACTATTTCTGTAACGAAAGAATTAAGTGATGAGCTTGTACAAACGATTAAAGATTCTTTTCTTTCATTTAACGATGATGAGGATATGATTCAAATCATGAATGAAGTGTACAGCTGGGATGCAATCATTGAAGCTGAAGACAGCGAATATGACGTTGTCCGCAGTACTTACGAGAAATTCGGTGACGATATTAGCTTAGATGAATAAGACAAGTTGAACAGGAGAGAGCTTGCTCTCTCCTGTTTCGATATGAAGGAAAGGGGCTAGAGCATGATTGAGTTTAATGATGTCTCACTTGTCTATCCAAATGGGACAGAAGGATTAAAAAATATAAATGTAAAAATCAATGAAGGAGAATTTGTTGTTATTGTCGGTCTTTCCGGTGCAGGTAAATCTACTTTTATCCGTAGTATTAACCGACTTGTAACACCTACTAGTGGTTCTTTAATAGTAGATGATGAGGATATATTAAAAGCAAAAGGCAAAGGTTTACGAAAACTCCGTACTAAAATCGGGATGATTTTCCAAAGCTATAACCTTGTTAAGCGATCGACCGTGATCAAAAATGTTATTTCAGGTCGCTTAGGTTATACAGGTACATTTAAAAGTATCATGAACCTTTTTTCTAAAGAAGATAAATTATTAGCTTATGAAAATTTGAAACGTGTCAACATAGAAGATAAATTATATAACCGTGCTGATGAATTAAGTGGCGGGCAGCAACAACGTGTTAGTATCGCTCGTGTACTGACACAACAACCGAAGTTAATCTTAGCAGATGAACCGGTAGCAAGCCTTGACCCACCAACTTCTCATCAGGTAATGAAGTATTTAAAACAGATTAATCGTGAAGATAAAATCACTACGATTGTAAATCTTCACTTCATTGATATGGCAATGGAATATGCCGACCGAATTATTGGTATGCGCGCTGGTGAGGTGGTTTTTGATGGACCTGCAAGTGAAGTAACGGAACAAACATTTGAAGAAATCTATGGTCGTTCGATTCGAGATGAAGACCGTCGAGGAGGGGTGGAGGATGAGTAAAGAATCTTCCTTCGTTCCAAGAGGATTATATCCTTTTAAGACTAAGTTGATCATTACGATCTCTTTAATTGTAGTCCTCGGCTTTTATTTACTTAGCTCGATCAAAACGGAATCATTTATTGTCCACTTTTTTGTAAAGATACCGAATGTTTTCGGGTTAATTGGTGATTTCTTTCCTCCTGATTGGGGTTATGTCAACCAAGTTTGGCCGAAACTGTTTGAAACGATACATATCGCTATTATTGCAACTACTGTTGCAGTGATTATCAGTATACCTTTCTCATTATTAACTGCTAATAATGTGACAACCAATTCCTGGATCTATCAAGGGATGCGCTTGATCTTAAACATCATCCGTACTATTCCAGATATTATTTTAGCAGTTGTGTTTGTCGGATTGTTTGGTATCGGTGCTTTTTCCGGGATTATTGCCTTAATTATTTTCGCTGTCGGGATTCTAGTAAAACTGATGAGTGAAGTCATTGAAACAATTGATATGAACCCAACCGAGGCAATTCGGGCATCAGGTGGGAACGGGCTGCAGACGATTAGTTTTGCGATTGTGCCACAAGTACTGCCGCAATTTATTTCATTCAGTCTATATGTTTTTGAAATTAACATCCGTGCCTCACTCGTATTAGGATTGGTTGGTGCCGGTGGTATCGGGCAATTGTTAAACACACAGATCAACTTCATGAACTACCCGGCTGTTAGCACCATTATTATTATTGTATTTGCCGTTGTAGTTGTGATTGATATTATTAGTGGTAAGTTAAGGGAGGGACTCGTATAATGGCAGAACAATTGACCCTTCCAGAAAAACCAAAAAGTAAGCTTACATTAGTTAAACGAATTTTCATTTTTATCATCATTGTGCTGATTTATATTTGGACATTTACAAGTATTGAAATACGTTGGGATAATATCTTCAGTGAACGAACATTGGCTAATTTCGATCGGATCATACCGAAATTCTTCCAGCCAGCAGTTGAAGAAACTGGAAGTATAATGGAGAAGATGTTCGAAACACTGTTTATCGCCTATACCGGGTCCTTAGCAGCAGCCATCATTGCCATACCACTTGCGTTTTTATGTGCGTCGAATATGGTGCGCAACAAATTTCTTAATAATATCGGCATGTGGATTTTAGGTGCGGTTCGTGCCTTTCCTGAAATTGTGCTTGCGATTATTTTTGTGGCAGCTGTTGGACCGAATCCTTTTGCAGGTGTCTTAGCGATTGCGATTGGCTCAACCGGGATGCTTGGAAAATTATATTCCGAAGTCATTGAATCGATTGATATGAATGTTATTGAAGCTTTGGAAGCCAGTGGTGCAAATAAATTTCAAATTTTATTTTACGGGATCTTTCCACAAGTATTACCTGAATTTATGTCTTATGCGATCTATCGATTCGAAATCGACGTTCGTGCTTCATCCGTCTTAGGGATAGTAGGTGCGGGTGGTATTGGTACATTGATTACCTTTGCCTATATGAATCGAAATTGGGAAGAAGTTGGGATGATTCTGTTAGTAATTATTATTACAGTTACCATTATTGATCAAATATCAGGGTTTATTCGTAAAAGATTGGTTTAGAGTCTATAACTTTGGTTTATTAGAGTGAGCTCAGTGGGCTCACTCTTTTTGAATTTATCAAACATAAAAAATGCGCAGTAAATACCTCCAATCCAACTGCCTACTTTTTCTTTCCATACGAACTAAACCGCCATCGTAAAAACAATGACGGTTTAGTTCTATTGATCTTCACTAATTTTAATTGAATAAGCCTCTGATCGAGTCAAGAAGGTTTTGGAAGAAGTCCTTGACTGACTGCCAAAATCCTTCCGTGTCGCCTCCAGTAACTTCATCTAACTTACCTTTCAAATCACCAACAATTGATTCCAGTTGGTCGGTAACTTTTCCAAAATCGATATTCAAGTCACGCATTTTCTCGAAAAGATTGGTTAGCATCTCTCTGTCTTCAGGACTCAATTCAATGTTTAATTGATCCAGTTGCTCACTGACAATACGTTCGACATCTTCTTTTGTTGCTGGGTTTTGTTCCGAGATTTCTCGTTTTATTTCACTTAAAAGCTCACTTACTTTTTCTTTATCAATGCCTGCATCTTCTGCTAAATCTGTAGCTACATCTAATTCTTCATTTGCTACTTCCATTCGGTCTTGATCTAGTGATTCACCATCGACATTAAAAGCCTTATAGATACCAGTTAAAGCTGAATGTCCTGTAACCTTTATTGGAGACGCTACTTCAATCACTGCATTTTCCACGCCCGCTGTTAATAAGGCATTAGCGTACATTTCATTCGTTACTTCTGTAATGTTTTCCGGATTGACAACATTAACAACTACTCCGCCATCATCTTTCCGAGTAATTTTGGCAGAGGAGTACATATTAGAACCTGGATCGCCACCGATAAAATTGACGAGATCCTCAGCCGTAACAGTGTATTCATCTACTTGATCAGGATTTGTTGCATTCAATAAATTTCTGACTGTATCTTGTTGTGAATCTGACAGAGCCTCACCAAGCACTAATTTCGGTTTACCATATTTCTCATCAATGACATTATCATCGCCATCACTTGCAAAAGCAAAAGGCGCGATAGCTAGTCCAATGAAGGTCACTACAATAAGCATCCATGTTATTCTTTTCATAGATTAACTCCTTTTCACCAAAGTACTTACTCTTATATTATGATAGATTTTTATAATTATGGAAAGAAATTTATGCCTTTTTCTATACTTTTTCCTAAAACGAAAGCGGTTAAACCTATAAAATGTGTTTTCCCTCTCTAGGGGTTAGCTAAACAATTTCTTTGATAGTGGGGATTACAAAAGATTTAGCAACGTGTTATAAGAATAACTAAGCAAAAAACACTCGGAAAAGTGTATATCAGGTCAAACAATTTCCATAAGAGTTGAAGTGGGCGACCTACACGACAACATATGTATGTCAGAGCTAGTAGCTGGGTTATTATCCAGTGGTACCTATCATCACTTCACAATACTTTGGTATCACGGTTTCTTCCCTGGAAATTAAAAACTCCCAGCCTAATAGAAGGACTGGAAGTTTCTTTCGGTTATTTTTTTGCAATAACATCCATTTCGACGCCGACACCTTTAGGTAACTTGCTAACCTCTACAGTAGCTCTTGCGGGATATGGTTCCTCTAAAAATTTCGCATACGCTTCATTTATAGTAGCGAAGTCATCCATATTGGTAATATAAATCGTGAACTTTACAACATTGGCAAACGTTAAGCCTGCTTCTGTTAAAATTGCCGCTAAATTATTCATTACTTGATTTGTCTGAGCGGCAATATCCCCCTCTACTACTTCCATTGTTTCCGGATTAAGCGGGATTTGTCCTGAAACGAAGACTAAGTCTTCCGCATCAATCGCTTGTGAATAAGGACCAATTGCTTGTGGTGCTTTATTTGTATGTATTGCTTTAACCATTTTCACTACATCCTTTCCATACTTGTATTTACAGAAAATTTTAACATATAATTAATTTTTAGTAGAATATTTATAACACAATATTTTTAGGAAGGATGATGATAATGGAAAAGACGTTTTCTTTAAAAACGATTCACCATGATCAAATGGTTGATATTACCTCAGAGGTTGCCCAATACCTTCGTGAGCAAAATGTTTCAGATGGTATTGTAATTGTTTCATCTTTGCACACAACAGCAGGAATTACCGTAAATGAAAATGCTGATCCAGACGTAAAAACGGACTTTTTGCGTAGGTTACGTGAAGTTTATCCATGGGAGCACCCGGAGGATTTACATATGGAGGGAAATACCGCTGCACATTTGAAGGTGAGCACTGTTGGTCATAATCAAACAATGGTTGTTTCCAATGGAAGGCTTGTCTTGGGAACATGGCAAGGAATTTATTTCTGTGAATTCGATGGACCGCGTCATCGGAAATTCCACGTCAAAGTGATGGAAGGATAAAGTGAAACTCCCTTAGGGTTTTTACCCCGCTAAGTTGTTCGAGAAAGTGCGAACTTGCTATCAACAAATTGTTTACATATCTGCTATTCTCGGTGGAATCCTAAAGGAAAGGGAGGGTTTTTAAATGTCGTTAAACATGACTGAAAATGAGATCTCATTGGCAATTATTCAAGCAATAAAAGATGGAAAGAAAGCAGTATTCCAAGAATTGATCGATGAACTACAGCCATACGATATGGCACAACAATATCACAACCTTCCGGTAAAACATCGAAATAAATTTCTTCTCTATTTGTCGATCGAACAACTAACAGACCTTTTACAGGAGCTAGATAAAGAAGAGCAGTTAGAAGTTATCTATAAATTAGGGATCGAAAAATCCTCCAAAGTGTTAGACCTGATGCAAAACGATGACTTAGCCTCTCTTCTTACCGATTTAGAACCAGAAAAGATAGAAGAATTGTTATCGGAAATGCAAGAGGAAGAATCAAAAATAGTCCAAGGTCTGATGAATTATCCGCTCGAAACAGCTGGTAGACTCATGAACAACCGCTATGTGTGGATTCCGCAGCATTACACCATTCGTGAGGCTGTTGATAAATTAAAACACTTTGCAGAGTTAGCTGAATATTTGAACTATCTCTACGTCATTGATGAAGATAAAAAGCTAGTAGGTGTCGTATCGTATAAAGACCTGCTTTTAGCTGATTTACAAGATAAAGTAAAAGAGGTTATGTATCGCAGAGTGGTAAAGGCGGATGTACATACAGATCAGGAAGAGGTTGCCAAACTGATTAGCCGCTATGATTTCGTATCCTTACCTATTGTTGAAAGTGATAATACATTAGTCGGTGTGGTTACTGTTGATGACGTCATCGATGTTGTTATGCAGGAAGCGAATGAAGACATTGAAAAATTATCAGCTTCCGGTAAAGCGATCGGTTTCAACACAAAACCTTTTGTTGCAGCTTATAAAAGGCTTCCTTGGTTAATCTTATTACTATTTATTGGACTTATATCAGGCAGTATTATTAGTAGCTTTGAAGAAACTTTAGAATCTGTTGTTGCCTTAGCATTTTTTATGCCACTCATTGCCGGCATGACGGGAAATACCGGGACACAATCATTAGCAGTGGTTGTTCGTGGATTAGTATCGGAAGACTTGAATTTCAAACAAGTACTGAAGCTGATTCTCCGTGAACTATGGGTCGGCATTATTATCGGGGTGACCTGTGGTCTTATGATTGCGGTGATTGCTTATTTATGGAGAGGGAATATGACGCTAGGATTAGTCGTAGGCAGTTCCTTATTGATTACCTTAATTATTGGGACATTGGCTGGTACGATCATTCCATTAATTCTATATAAACTGAAGATAGATCCTGCTGTTGCTTCTGGCCCGCTCATTACAACCATTAACGATATTTTTTCCTTATTGATTTACTTCGGCATTGCAACGGCATTTATTACAAGACTAATGTGATGTGCAGAGCTGTTGATGAAATGCTCGTTGAACCAGCCGTCTAATAAGACATATTTAATCATAAGAAAAACTTAGTGCGCCCGACTAGAAATGTAGCGAACTGAGTTTCACGAGAAAAACTGCTAAATAAAATTGTAAGATTTCCTTGTAAAGTTAGATTAACAAGGAAATCTTACAATGAAAATGAACAGTTTTCCCCGTAAACATATAATTACCGGGAAATCCATCAAATAAAATGACCGGTATTCCGCGTAAGATGTTAGTCTATGATAGCCCCGCTAATTAGCGCTCCATTTTAAAAGTCAAAGTATTCTTTTGCGTTGTAATAGGAGATGTTTTGTACAATCTCCGCTAGTGTTTCTTCATCATTTGGATATTCACCATTTTCTACCCACTCGCCGACTAGGTTACACATAATACGGCGGAAGTATTCATGACGTGTGTAGGATAAAAAGCTACGTGAATCCGTAAGCATACCAATAAAACGACTAAACACACCAATATCAGCGAGTGTCTCCATTTGATTGATCATACCTAGCTTCGTATCATTAAACCACCATGCTGTACCGAATTGCATTTTTCCTGGTATGCCTCCACCTTGGAAGCTACCAATAATCGTGGCAATCGTTACATTATCTCTTGGATTTAATGAATACAAAATCGTTTTCGGTAAAGCATCTGCTTTATCTAATGAATCCAGTAATTTTACCAATGGTTGTGCTAATAAACTATCATTCATCGAGTCAAATCCAGTATCTGGACCAAGCTCATTAAACATACGAGCGTTATTGTTACGGTGAGCGTTAATATGATATTGCATCGCCCAGCCTTTTTCATGATATGCTTTTCCTAAAAAGGTAAGTGTGAATGACTTATATTTTTTCTCTTCTTCGATAGATACTTTTTCACCTTTTAATGCCTTAGCAAAGATGCTACTAACTTCTTCTTCTGTTGCCTCTTCATACATCATTTCGTCTAATGCATGATCGGAAACTCTGCCACCAATTTCATGGAAGAAGTCAATTCGTTTTTGTAGCGCTTGCAAGAAAGCATCATAAGATTCAATTGCAACACCTGAAACATCCGCTAGTTTTTCTACCCAGCTTGTAAAACCGTCGCGGTTAATCTCCAACCCTTTATCTGGACGGTAGCTCGGCAATACTTTTACATTAAAATCAGAATCCGCTTTAATTTTTTCATGATATTCCAAAGAGTCAGTTGGATCATCTGTTGTGCAAATAACTTCTACTCCAGATTTCACGATGAAGTCTCGAACATTCCATTCTCCGCTGTTCAAAAGCTTATTAACCTTTTCCCAAATAGCAGGTGCTGTATTTTCATTGAGTGTTTCTTCCACACCGAAATAGCGTTTTAATTCTAAATGTGTCCAATGATAAAGTGGATTTCCGATCAGCTGAGGTACTGTTTTTGCCCATGCTAAGAACTTATCGTAATCACTTGCATCGCCTGTCACATATTTTTCTTCTATACCGTTTGCTCTCATTGCCCGCCATTTATAATGATCTCCGTATAACCATACTTTAGTAATGTTTTCAAATTGCGTATTCTCATAAATTTCTTGCGGGCTTAAATGACAGTGGTAATCGATAATAGGTAAATCTTTCGCATACTTGTGATACAATGTTTCAGCAGTCTTATTCGTCAATACAAAATTATCATCCATAAAGGACTTCATCATATCCCCACTTTCCTTAAATTTTCAGGTGCTATTATCATATTATCATAGCTTCATAGTTTACAGATATTATAAACCTAGTAAATCCAAGTGTCGTCCGATATGTTTTACTAATGCTTGTCGATACGCGTCTTCATTCTTCATTAATGTTTCGAAGAATTCTGTTCTAAACAAATCTGCACCAGCGTCATCTTTAGCAGTTAGTAAAATGCCATAAGTAACATGGAATAATTGACGTGACGCATCATGATCCATATATGTTGGTAGATTCGCACCTTCTGTTTCATTTAATGGAGCTACACTTTCTAAGTCTGGCGTAACGTGATAATACTTCAATGTTTCTTCAAAATGCTCCTCCGCATAGACATGCATACGACGATAAAGGTCTGGGTTTACCTGTGCAATGACGCGGACTGCTTCTAGCCAGTTCGTACCTGCTGTTTTAATATGCAGTAATCCTTCTGTATACTTTCCAATAATCGGGAAGACACTGAATTTATCACTACCAGAGTGGATACTTAACTTGTAACTAAAGTATTTAGCGATTTCCGCATGCTCCTGCAATTCTTTCTCAAATTGTGTAAGGTCACCGATGTAATCAATTCCTTTTTGGAACTCACCACAGAATCTTGGAGCTAAACTTTGAACTGTAACACCTCTTCTGCGGAGTTCTTCTGCTACGAAAAAGTGAGCTTCCGGAGCCGTAACGGTTTCTGTTTCATCAATGGAGATTTCAAAATCGATCGCTTTCTCAGCTTTGGAAATATACTCGTTATACACATGCTCCATAAAATCAATCGCTTCACCATAAACAAGTACATTCTTATGAAGACTTGCTTCATCAAATGATATATCCAACCCTTGTACGGTAAATGTTTTGTTTAGATAATGGCTGTTAAAGTATTCTTTACGATCTACAGGTAAATCAGCATATTCTTTATTAATATCATCTTCTACCATACCTTCGACATCATTGCGAATCTGTTCAGAACAGTCCAATGTAATGAAAGAGAAACCTAAATCTAACGCATACTCAATATCCTTTTCTAATTTAATATGATCGGCATCTGCACCATACCCATCTTTATAGCCTTCTTGGAAAACAGCAAAAGTTGCCGCATCTAAAATATCTGTCATGGTTCGGTTTAGTAGGGTTAATTCACGAACACTTTGCTGCGCGAGAATTGGCTTTACTTTTCTCCCTTTGACGGTTTCAATATGTCCAGGTGAAGCTATACCTAAACGATCACCAAGTCCCATTGTCGCAATTTCTGTACCAAAAGCTTGTGGTTTCGTATAGTCGAAGAACTGGTTCAATACTTTACTATTGGCGTGTGTTAAGGAACACACTTTTCCGTTTGCTACTACGGCCCCTTGTAAAGCATCATATAAAGGACCTTCCCCTGCTGCTATCAAGTATTTCGTTGTATCCGCCTTTACCATCACAACAGAAGTATTTTCTTTCTTCTCAAATGACTGATCATATACTTGTATTGCTTCCGATGACTTCGGTAATTCTCCCGCCTGCAATGCTTCCACTACTGATTGAAATTGTTCCATTATCTCCACTCCTTTTTTGTTAACGGTTCCATTGTTTTAATAAAATTAATAACAACGTTGTTATTTTTATGATATACTATTTAAAAATAGAACACAACTATAAATGATAAATTTTTCAGAAAGATAAAGGTGATTATGATGAATGTGACCATTAAAGATATTGCAAAAGAAGCGAATGTTAGCTACTCCACTGTCTCCAAAGCATTAAATAACAGTCCGCTTGTAAAAGAAGTGACAAAACAAAAAATACTGCGTGTCGCAAAAGAAATGGGCTATGAACCAAATTTAGCCGCCAAACAATTAGTCCGAAAAAAGACCGAAGTGGTCGGCTTAATTTGGCCTACCATTGAAAGAATTGTACTCGCAACATTAGTAACCAATATTAGTAAAGCATTTGAATCCACTCGCTATTCGATGATTTTATCTGTCGACTCAACAGATACAGCGATGGAAACCTTTAAAAAATTCCAAGTGGATGGCATGATTGTTTTCGCCGAATCAGAGCAAATGATTCCTGAGGAAAATATTCCGCTTGTTGCCTATGGTGTATCAGGAAAACGTGAGGTAACGTATCCAATCATTGATGCCAATCATGAACAGGCGATGGAAAAAGCAGTACAATATTTATATGATTTAGGACACCGAAATATTGCTTATGTCGGGTTAATGAATACAGATGATGCCTTACAAAATGAGAAAGTGGAAGGGTATCAAAAAGCCATGAAAAAAATAGGGCTTACGGAGCAAAGTATTGCAACAAATGGATTAGATTGGTTTGACGGTTACTTAGCAGTAGATGATGTATTACAATTAGGAAAACGACCAACAGCTATCATAGGTAGCAGTTATGATATTAGTGGTGGTATATTACGATCCTTACAAGAAAAAGGATTAGGTGTACCAGATGACATCTCTTTAATCAGCTATGATAATATTCCGCAAATGGAAACAACAGAAATTCCGATGACATGTATCGGGGTACCAGTTGATGAGCTTGCCGAAGAAATTGTCCAGGCGGTTATTCAACGGATTGAGTCAGAAGAACAACCTGTTGTAAGGAAGTTAAATCCATCCCTAACAGAACGGCAAAGTACTGGACCAGTACTGGAAGGTTGACTTCTAGTTTTTTTAAAAAAGGACAGGGACAAAACTAAATAGAATAAAGGAGAATCCGAACAATTTAAACTAGCGGAGGCAAAATAAGCAGACTCCTACAGAAAAGCACGAGCTGAAGATACACTGTTTGAAGTGGTTTTCTTCACACAGTTAGCTGAAGTGCCCGCGGAAAGCGAAGCATTTTGACGGAGCGTTAAGTCAGCTCATGTTTAAATGTTCGGCTTTTTCCTATCTCATTACTCTTTTGTCCTGGGCCTCAATGGCTTGGATAATCACTTATTCCAAATCAAATGCACCTGAACAAATAAAATGCATTCGTTTCTCAAGATAGTGTTTCAGTGGTATTAGGGCTTCGTTGTTGATTAATTCTACTTCATCTTGATAATATACAAACGTTTTACCAACCAATCTATCCAACACTCGAATGGAACGTTGCTGCATACCTTCCTCGAAAAAAGTTTCAATTTTATATCGTTCTTTCTTTTTGGTCATTATCATTATTGCCTCTCCTTACACCTATAATAAAAGAATCATTTATAATCTTTGATTTTTCCATACACTAAGTGGGGGTCTTATGGAAATTGATTACCATGTTCATAAAACAGAAAAACTTATTGTGACAATAATTTGATAATAATGCTGGCACTGTCAAAAACTCACTTTAAAAAGTGTGTCACCTTCCTAGACTATGTATGGAACGGGTACTTTTAGATATTGACCAAGCTTAAGTTCAGCAGAAAATAATTGATTCAGATTCGCGATTTTCTCAAGTATTGTGTCGAACTTTTTGCCCGATTTTACTAAGGTATCTTCTTGTTGAACTGTATAGGACTCAGCGCTAACTGTTTCATGAAAGGTAAGTTAAACTTAGTTTAGCATCGCGTTGATGACATCCTCCCTAGCAGCTTATAAATTAATATTCGATAGAATTATAATTTTTTGATGGTTGCTGGCTTTTCTTACAAAAAAACAGTGGAGATTCATCCCCACTGGTTCTGCAAGATTAATCGTCATATTCTACTTTCATGATCTCTCCATTACTTGCATCTATCTCTAATTCTAATTCCCCTTTATCTGTTCTCATTTCAAGTTCATACATATATCGGCCATCATCTTCATCTAATTCAAACTCTTGAATGGTTCCTTCGTATTTTTCTTTTGCAATGGAGCGCGCTTCATCTGCTGAAATCGTAACTTCTGATGAGAGTTTGTTGTCTTCATCTACTGAAATATAAACCATTTCTCCTGATCTTGCATTTATTTTTAAGTCCACTTCCCCTTTATCAGTCCATATTTCCATTTCATAATAATAACTTCCATCGTCTTCATCAAGCTCCGCTTCTACAACAGTGCCAGAGTATTTTTCCGTAGCGATTGTTTTTGCTTCTTCCATTGTAACGAAAGAACTTTCTTGGTTTTCGGCATCATGTTTACTATCTGTCTGGTTATCAGAAAGTGATACTGTTGTAACTTCTTGATCCTTATCATTTTTTCGTTCGGACTCTTCCAAACTAATGATTTCACCAGTTTCAGCATCTACTTTCAATTCATATTCGCGATCTGTTTCCTCTAATTCCACTTCGTAAATTTTCTCATTATCATCCAATTCAAACTCTACAATTTCTCCTGAGAACTTAGCAGCGACTTTATCCTTTGCCTCTTCTTTTGAAAGTTCAGCACTGGCTGAAGTTGGTGAGAACTGTAATGCTGCTAGCACCACTCCAGTTGTAATCAATCCTGATACAATAATAAAAAAAGTTTTGTTTTTCATTTTTTATTCCTCCTTGTTGTTGTTACTTCTATCATAGCCAAGGAAGATGAGGATACCCTGAGAGAAAAATGAGAAAACAGTGAGAAAAAGTTAGCTACATTTTCACACAACTAAAAACCCGCTTCGAAACCTTTCCGAAGCGGGCTGATTTATATCATATTGTTACACTTTTATAGTAAGATCTGCTAAACGGTGTGCAGATGCTTTTACTTCTTCTATTCCTTTAGCAATGATTTCGTCCCTTTTATCTGGCATCGCGTTATGTCCTTCGATAATTACTTCATCGATTATTTCCATACCGAATATTCCTCCGAATACATTGCGCATATAGTTCACAGCCATTTCCATAGGAGCCGCCTCAGGTGTGGAGTAAACCCCTCCGCGAGCGTTTAGGAAAATAGCCTTTTTGTCTGTCATTAAGGGAATTAAGTTACCTTCAGCACCATATTTAAATGAGAACCCTGCAGCATATACATAATCAATAAATGTTTGTAATTTTGCTGGAATGGTCAAATTCCATAGTGGGAAAGTGAATACAACTACATCTGCAGCAGAAAAAGCATCCATTGCTTTTTGCTTTGCAGCTAACAGTCGTGATTCCACATCTGTTAATTCCTCTTCATTTTCTACTTTACCGAAAGCATTGAACAGGTCCTGTCCAAAGAACGGTGTATCTTCTTCGTACACATCATAGGTAGTTAAATTTAAGTCTTTACCTTCCAATTCAGCCATGAAAGTTTCATACATTTTACTGGAAATTGCTTCTGTTGAAGGACGATTATTTGCTTTTACTACTAATACATTCATGTTATAACGCTCCTTTGTTGCTATTTTCATAGGTTGATATGCTCATTTGTGAGCATGTTAATGTTGTCCTCACACTTACGCTAATTATACTCGATAATAGGTATAATCGATAGTACGCACTTTAAAGTGCCATAGTATCAAAAAGGATACTATGGCAACTCTTATTTAGTTTAATAGTTTCCAAACCGATTGATATACATTTTTAAGTGGTATGTTGTGCAGCTCCGCAATCTTTTTACAATCCTCATATTCAGGAGAAGCTTTGACAACTTTACCTTCCTGTAATCCTTCTTTCACAGTGACAGGTCCCCACTCTGTTTCGATTATTCTTATGCTCCGTTCCATCCGATAAACGGTCAACGGATAATAGCGAAATCCTAAGGTGGTCGTTTCAGACAAAAGGATATCCTTCATAGCTGAAAGCAAAGCTTCACTGCATAAAAGTTGTAATTGAACGGCTGGACGATTCTTTTTCATATAAATCGGTGTGTAATACACATCGTTTGCCCCTGCATCGAACAACTTGTCCATCACATAGCCAAGCCATTCACCCGGCGTATCATCCAAATTCACTTCTATCTTCATCATATTTTGATCCGTATGTTCGTAATCTGGCGGGTGTTTGCTCATTACCTTCACCTCAGAATTTTTCTTTTACAGTAACCACTACAGTGAAGAAATCTTAGTATAGTTTACTGTTTTTAACTCTTTTTAGCAGAAGTCTAGATATCCCACTCAGGTAAGACGGACTGAGACCGGACATTTGTTCCGTTAATTATGACCAAAAGCGGCGAATTTTTGTCCCTTAGGACATCTATTCCGTTATTGATCGCAAAAAGTACTATTTTTTTACCGAAAGTAAGCGAATAAGGGATTAAATGTCCGCTATCTGCGAAAAATCGGTATATTTCCTTTAAATAGCACACTAAATGTCCACTAAGAAAAGGCTATCGCCATATCCTAGCACTCTATGTTGAAGAACGTCATTTAGAAAATGAGACTGATCATCGTCTCGCTTTATACTTCTGGTAAAATTCGTTTTAAGAATTGCTTTGTTCTCGGTTCTTGCGGTTGCTCCAGTACGTCTTTAGGATTACCTTGTTCCACAATATAGCCACCGTCCATAAAAATGACATGGTCGGAAACATGCTTAGCGAACGAGACCTCATGGGTTACGACGACCATTGTCCAACCTTCATTTGCTAAATCTTTAATAACCCCCAGCACGTCGCCAATCAACTCCGGATCTAGTGCAGACGTCGGTTCATCAAACAACATTAATTCCGGCTCGATCGCAAGGGCACGTGCAATACCAACTCGCTGTTGTTGACCACCTGATAGCTGATGTGGATATAAATCCATCTTATCCTCTAATCCTACTTTTGATAGTAATTGTTTCGCATGGCTAATTGCCGATTGCTTATCTTTTTTCTGTACAATAACAGGACCTTCAATTACGTTTTCCAATGCCGTTTTATGCGGGAATAGATTATAGGATTGAAAAACCATTCCTGATTTCCTTCTTAATTGAAGCATCTCTTTCTTGCTCAGCTTCTGGTTAAAATCTAATGTAAAGCCGTCGTGAAATTGATAGTAGCCTTGATTAGGGATTTCTAGTCCATTTAAGCACCGCAATAATGTCGTCTTACCGGAACCTGATGGCCCCATAATCGTCACGACTTTACCTTTTCCTACATCTAAGTCAATATCTTTTAGAACAGCTAATTCACCAAAGCTTTTTTGAAGTCCTTGAATTGATAAAAGCATGATATCCCCCCTCTACTTCGCTATATAACGTTCCAGTCTACGCTCAATGATTTCTTGTACAATCGATAATAAAAAGCAAATAATCCAATATAAGACCGCAGCTTCTGTATATAAAAGCAGAAAATCAAACGTATTTGCTGCAATTTCCTGTGCTTTTCGAAATAATTCCGTTACTAAAATCAATGAGGCTAGTGATGTATCCTTGACTAAACTAATAAACGTGTTTGATAGAGGTGGGATGGAAACCCTTGTTGCTTGCGGCAAGATAATTCGACGCAAAGTGGTCCCATATGTCATACCAACTGTATAGCCAGCTTCCCATTGTCCTTTTGGAATCGAAGAAATCGACGCACGAATCACTTCTGATGCATATGCCCCGACGTTTAATGAGAAAGCTATGACTGCACTTGGTAATGGATCAATTGTTAATCCAATCGATGGTAACCCGTAAAACACGATAAATAATTGTACTAATAATGGTGTACCTCTAATTGCTGATACATAAAAAACAGCAGGTGCACGTACAATCGCAACTGAAGACAAGCGCATAACGGCTGTAAGTAGAGCAATCATGAGACCAATCAAAAATGAAACAAGTGCAAGGGGAATCGTATATTTGATTGCCCCTTCCACCATTGGCCAGAGTGCTCGCACAATTAAATCCCAATTACCTGAACCATTTGTGACAGTAAATAGCAGGTTACTGACTAGAAACATCTTCACCAAACCATTCCTCGGAAATTTCCGCTAATGTACCGTCTTCTTTCATTTCTGCTAATGCTTCGTTAAACGCTTCTACCAGCTCTTCATTTCCTTTACGGAATGCAAATGCTGTCTTGGAAACATTATCTTCTTCTGCTGCAATTTTGACTGATTCGTCTTCCGTTTGATTGATATATTCCAATACTGCTAACCTGTCATTCACTGTTAAGTCAACACGACCCAATTTAATATTTTCAATCGCTTGAGCCAGTCCTTCTACACCGATAACTTCTGCTCCATTTTCTTCGGCAATATCATTAAAGTTACTTGTTAAAGATTGTGCAGATTGTTTACCTTCAATATCTTCAAATGATGTAACTTCTTCATTATCTGCAGGGACTACTACTACTGCACCTGTATAAGTATATGGTTCTGAGAAGTCATAATTCTCTAAACGCTCTTCATTAATCCCCACCTGGTTAGCAATCACATCGAATCGTTCTGCATTTAAACCAGCAAACATGGAATCCCATTGTGTTTCATTAAATTCTACTTCCACTCCAAGACGAGACGCAACTTCGCGCATTACTTCCACATCATAACCTGTTAAATTATCTTCTTCATCATGGAAAGTAAATGGTGCATATGTCCCTTCCGTACCTACTGTAATCACACCATCTTCTTGAATTTGTTCATATAAATTCGTGTTTGCATCTTCCTGCGTATCCTCATTTGTTGCATCTTGCTCATCTTCTGTATTTTGTTCTTCTTGATCAGCAGCTCCACATGCTGACAGTACAGCAAATAAACCAATGATCAGAGTAAAAAGTTGTATTTTTTTCATATTGATAACCCCCAGTAATGTTGTCGGTTTTAAACTTTCTTTGCTGATTATACATGACGCCTTATTTAAAGTAAAACAAAAGAGAAGAGACGAATCAATATATTAGTCTCTTCTCTTTCCTATTAAATATGCTTAGGCTTACTAATATTTTGGCTGTAGATACTCCGTGCTATCATCCAACGAGAATTTCCTAAACACCGTTTCATTACATTATAATACTTACTCCAATCAAGACTGTCACTGTTGTTTACTTATCTTGCTAACCAGCCGCCGTCTACTGCTAAGATATGGCCGTTCATGTAGTCTGATGCTTTGCTTGCTAGATATACTATTGTTCCCATCAAATCACTCGGATCTGCCCAATAACCAGCTGGAATTCTCGATAAGATTTCTGCGTTGCGCTTTTCATCGGAACGGATTGGCGCAGTATTCTTCGTTGCAAAATAACCTGGTGCAATGGCATTTACTTGTACCCCATGTTCCGCCAACTCATTCGCAAAAGATTTGGTTAACCCAGCCACAGCATGCTTACTAGCGGTATATGGCGGAATAAATTTTCCACCTTGGAAGGAAAGCATGGATGCAATATTAATAATCTTTCCAGATCCTTTGTCGACCATCACTTTTGCTGCGGCCTGACTTAAGAAGTAAACAGCATCAAGATTTAATGCGATAACGTCATCCCAATCCTGATCTTTAAATTCAAGAAGGGGATTCCGGCGAATGGTACCAGCATTATTGACGAGTATATCGACTGTACCAAAAGCATCAACACAAGCTGGAACAACCTTTTGTAATTGTTCACGGTCCGATAGATCAGCTTGGAAGAATTCAGCATTTCCTTCCATATTATTCAGAAATCCTTTTGTTTCATCCCAATTGGTACCATGTGTTACGACAAATACATCGGCACCAGCCTTAGCCAACGCAACGGTATATGCCTGGCCAAGACCAGTGTTCCCACCGGTAATAAGCGCAGTTTTACCTTTCAATGAGAAATAATCTAGTGAAAAATCTTGTAAACCTTCACCCA
This sequence comes from Gracilibacillus lacisalsi DSM 19029, assembly GCF_000377765.1. Classification (GTDB taxonomy): domain Bacteria; phylum Bacillota; class Bacilli; order Bacillales; family Amphibacillaceae; genus Gracilibacillus; species Gracilibacillus lacisalsi. Next base: position 88,348 of record NZ_KB898665.1, read on the forward strand.
TGACGCTTCCTCCTAGCGTAATTGATCCATGCTGATATGATCCATATCACTATACGTAATGTTCTCGCCGCACATCCCCCAAATAAATGTATAATTACTTGTAGCCGTTCCAGAGTGAATCGACCAACTTGGAGAAATCACAGCTTGTTCATTCTTCAATACTAAATGTCTTGTTTCACTTGGCTCACCCATAAAATGAAAGACACGAGTATCTTCTTCCATATCAAAATACAGATACACTTCACTACGGCGGTCATGAGTATGTGCTGGCATTGTATTCCATACGCTACCAGGTTGCAACATCGTTAAGCCCATCTGTAGCTGGCAGCTTTCACATACATTAGGGTGAATATATTGATGGATTTTTCTTTCATTTAAAGTCTCTAATTGACCAAGCTCCAATGGCTTAATGTCTTTCATATCAATTTTTACTGTTGGATAAGTATTGTGTGCTGGTGATGATAACATATAAAATTTCGCTGGGGTGACTGGATCATTGGAACCGAACCATACTTCCTTCGTCCCCCGGCTTACATACAATCCATCATGGCGCTTCATGTCATAACGCTCACCGTCTAATATGACATAGCCGTCATTACCGATATTGATTATTCCTAGTTCTCGGCGTTCTAGGAAATAGCTAACACCCAATTGCTTATCAAGATTAATCGTCAACTCGTCAGATGCAGGTGTTACACCACCAAAGATCATTCGGTCCACATGTGTATAGGTTAAGTGAACTTTTCCTGGTTCGAATAATTTCTCGACTAGAAACTTTTCACGTAACTCGTCGGTATTGTATCTTCTAATTTCATTCGGGTGGTTGGCATAACGTACTTCCATTTGTATTCCCCCTCGTAATGTTATCAGCTAATTTCTTCATTCACACATTTACTAAGTGGTTCCAATTACTCAGCAAATAGACTAAATTCTGATTTTACATAAGAAGCTAAAGGATGATTCAAGCTAATTAATGCTTTCACAAATAAAAGACAATGCTGGTGGGCACCTCTTTCATGCAAATGAGTATCATCTTTTAGACCATCAGGATAAGTCGAATATTCACCAGGTTCTAGCCTCATAAACCATTTTTTTGTTTGATCTTTTCCCAGTTCTTGCAACGCTTCTCTAGTTAGTGCGAGCATATCGACACAGACAACATCCTCTTTTTCTGCAAGTTCTCTTACAGCTTGCGGATAATCACCATGCGTTTCTTTTAATCCACCATAATCATCAAAATGCCTACGAGCTATCGATGTTAAAAGAATTGGGGTAACACCGAAAGCTTGTGAACGCTGAATAAAAAATCGTAAATTATCCTGGTAACTTGTAAAAGGTTTCGTTGCGCGTTCCTCATCTGGTTTTTGATCATTATGACCAAACTGGATGAGAACATAATCCCCTTCTTGAAACTCCTTTTCGATCGCATCCCATCGCCCTTCTGCTATAAATGATTTGGTGCTACGACCCGATGCCGCATGATTACGAACAACGAGGTCTTTAGAGAAATATTGATCGAGAATTTGTCCCCAACCCATTTGTGGATATCTTGACTCATCAAAAGTAGCCATTGTAGAGTCTCCTGCTAAAAATAAATGTGTTGGCATTAACTTTCCTCTTCTCCTATTTTAAGTTGCATACTACTTACTCCTCTAACCCATGATATTCAAACCAATCAAAATCTGCATAATTTGTTGATTCCTTTCCATTTCCAGAACAATACATACCGATATATGCCCCAACAAATCCACCAGCAATATCTGTACTTAGAATTCTGCCATCGGCATTTTCCGCTAAAATCTGCCAATCAAACGGCTTAGTCGTATAGAAGAATGAGTAGTCTTGACCATAAGCTTCTACTTTTAAATACACCGTATGCTTATCAACCTCTTCTTTTGCAATGACTTTATCTTCACCTGCTTCTCTTCTTACTAAGCGTACAAAGGTTTGACTTCCTTCTAACAAAACTTCTACACGGAATTGATAATGATGATTTTGTAGTAGAACCAGCCCTGCCGTTTCATGTTCCGTTTTCGCTTCAAATTCGATAACTGTCTGAGCGAAGAAGTTAAGGTGCTGCTGCCTTCTGCCGACAAAAGCAGGATTTTCTTCTTCCATGATTGTTTCCGGTTTTGCTTTAAGCCGTAAGAAGCCAGGACGTTCGCTTAAAGACCAGAAATCCCCTCGTGGTGTTCGGATAAAGTTCCATCTATCATCTAATTGCTCAGATTCAAACGAATCGGCATGAGGCAGTGCAGGCCATTTATGTTCTGGTAAATTGGGAAATTTCATTTCTTGTTCGATGATGCCTTTTCCAGGATTAACAATCGGCCAGCCATCTTCCCATATAAATGGCACAAGGAATGTTTCACGACCAAGATTACGGTAATAGCCGCCGTATGGACGAGAAGCCAGTGCAACCATCCACCAATCACCATTTTGTGTTTCTACGATATCAGCATGGCCAACATTTACGATCGGATGATTGTTACCTAAATGGCGATGGGTTAGGATCGGATTGGTTTCCGTCATTTCGTATGGCCCTGTTACCTCTTTACTTCTAGCAATCGTAACGGCATGTGTATGGCCGGTTCCACCTTCTGCTATGATTAAGTAATACCAGCCATCGATTTTATATAAATGTGGAGCTTCTTGTGCATGGGCATTCTTTAACGCACCATCCCACAAGCTGTACTTCGGACCAACTAATTGTTTCTTCTCTGAATCTAATTCTTGTAGCCAAATTTCATTATGCTTTTTATACTGTTGACCTGACGGCGGCTTCCGATTTCCTGTGTAATAGACTTTGCCATCATCATCAAATAGTAGGGATGGATCAATTCCTGGTGCATCTTCTAACCAATTGGGATCAGACCATGGCCCTCTTGGATCTGTAGCGGTTACATAAAAATTACGCCTTGCCCCAGTCTTACTTACCACAAAGGTTGTAATCATATAAAAGACTCCATCATGATAACGAATGGTTGGTGCATAAATACCTCTTGAATTGGGTGTTTGATCTAAGTTAAGTTGTTCCGGTCGTTCGAGTACATGACCGATTTGCTTCCAATTTACAAGGTCTTTACTATGAAAAATCGGAACACCGGGAAAATATTCAAAACTTGAAGTGACAAGGTAATAATCTTCCCCTACCCGACAGACAGAAGGGTCCGGATAAAACCCTGGAATAATTGGATTTTTAAATATTTTCACTATCTTTCACCTACTTTTTGTAGATTACTTTCATTTCCAACAATGTGCAGTTCTTCTGTATCTTTATATACAAGAACCGATTCATGTTCACTTTGGTTTGTGGAGGTTAATTCCTCAATCTTAATCCGCTTCGCATTATATAATTGAAGTGCTGGTCCTTTTCTAGCCTTCACTTCTACATGGTGGAGACGAAGATCCTCGACATACTTTGTATAAATACCTTCACCAGCCATTTCAATCACCTCACGGACCATATCAGGCTCACCACCTGGAACAGCTTCGTCCTGAGTCATCTCTAATGTGACATGTTCTAAGCTTACTTTTCTAACTGGCATTTCTGGTAATCCGTAGATAAATCCTGCTGCGGCACGACAGTTTCTTGCCGTAATATGACTGATGTTAATCTGTTCCACTACAGGTGTTTTTTCTGTCACAGCTATCGGTGCAGCATCGAGTAACTCTGGGTTGCTTTTACTTACACCATGACGATAAAACGAATTGATGGCTATCGGGCATAGAACGTTGTCCATCATAATATTTTGCACCAAAATATTGCGGATATAACTTCCTCGCTCGCGGTTCGTTTTAATCCTGATCCCACGATCGGTACCATCAAATATACAATTGGAAACAGTAATATTTTCAATTCCACCAGAATTTTCACTACCAAATACAACACCGCCATGTCCATGATGCATCGTACAGTTAGCTACTGTCACATTTTTAGTAGGCACACCATAATTTCGACCATCTTGATTAATCCCTGACTTTAAAACGACACAATCATCTCCGACATCAAAATGACAATCTGTTACTCTGACGTTCTGACAGGAGTCAATATCCAAACCATCGCCATTCGGTGTATCAGAAGGATTCTGAAATGTCACATTTTGAATCGAGACATTATGACAAAACACCAAGTGTGTATTCCAGAATGGCGAATTCTTCACAGTAACTCCCGAAATGGTAATATGCTCTGCTTCAAAAAATTGAATAAGTGGTGGTCGTAAAAATTGTGATGACCATTCTACTAAATTAGTATCTGCCGGTTCCGTGAAATCTTTGTTTGCTTCGGCTATTTCTGCTGTTATAGGAGATTGATATGTTTCTCCGTTTCTTAATTGCTTATTTACCTGCCACCATGCACTCCCATTTCCATCGATTATTCCGTCACCTTTAATGGCTACATTTGTTACATTGGAAGCAAAAATTAGTGGCATAAAGCCCTGACATACATAGCCGGACCAACGGGTTTTTACGACTGGATAACGTTCAAAATCATCGGTGAAACTTAGAACTGTACCAGCATCAAGGTACAATGTCATGTTACTTTTTAATTCAATTGGACCTGTATGATAGGTTCCTGATGGAAGATATACAGTACCACCACCAGCGTTTTCACAATCATCAACGGCTTGTTGAATTGCTCTCGTACTATCGGTATCTTCTTGTACTTGATAATCTTTGACATTGAATAAACTCATTGTCTCACACCTCTAATCTAGTAAATCTTCTCTTAACGGAGTAAATACATCTAATAGTTTACTTTTCGTTAATGCTTTAACACCGTGTACTGCATCGGAAGGTATCCTTAACGACTCTCCTTGTTCGACGATGACTTCTTTTCCATCGACATGAAAAGCTAGTTTACCAGCTAAACAATACGTTAATTGTTCATGTGGATGACTATGTGCTGAACCTTCTGCTCCCTCTTCAAATGAAACTTCCATCATCATTAACTGATCACCTGGTTCATGTATTTTTCTTGTTACTCCTGGCTCTGCTTGTTCCCACTTGTTAACAGCCATCATGATTCCTCCTTTAATTTTGTTATAATTGGTAATATGAACTGAATTGCCATCGCTAACATAATGACATAGGCAACCGTGTTCGTATCAATTTCATTAGAAAATAACATAAACACCACAATTCCTAGCCCTCGACCAATATTAATAATGGTTTCTCTCAAAACGACTGACTCAACACGAAACTCTGATCCTAATGGAATCCGATCAATCCATTGAAAATAGTAGGCTGCATAAGCATTTGCTTGTAGCGGTTTAAACATATTTTGCGTTACCATAAACAAGATGACACTCCACATCGCAATTTCCCAAGTTAAAAAGGAGCCAGATACAAAGAAGCCAATAGCAGCTACCCATAGGTATTTTTTCGTTTGTTCAATATTGGCAAATCGGGAAATGACATAACTTGCTAGTATCGATACAGCGAGAAAACCTGCATTTAAGTATCCAACAACACCTTCATCTTCAAAAATGCTATAGATTAAAATCGGCGGGATATACATCAAAATTCCCTGGGGAAAACCAATAATAAACCACCCTGCTAAAGCATTTCGGAATGCTTTTCTCCGCTCGATAATCTGACCTAAATATTTCATATAATAATTGCGATGACGAATGGATTCTTTCTTGATTCGAAAACTGCCAACCGTCGCAGCTAAAAACATTAGAAAAGCGATTGAGAATACAATGAGATATCCCGACAACCCTGTAAATGAGCCAATAATAAAACCTGCTAAAGCTGGTGCTGTAAGGTTAGCAGACCCCATCACGATCTGATTCCAACCTAAATAGCGATGTCGATTTTGATCTGATGATACTTCATGGACTATGGTAAAATAAGCTACCCAATAAAGGCCCTGTGCTATTCCACGCAAAAGCGCAAATAAATAAAAGTAATGAACAATCTCTTCTTGTACAATAACAATCAGTAAATAAAAAATAGCAGTCATCAATATCCCGTAACGATATATTGTTGTTCTGCCTTTTTTCTTTGATATTTTTCCAATAAAGAAGGTTGTTGCCGCTTGTGATAGAATAGCAACTAAATTATATAGACCATTTACCCACAGACTGTTGGTCAGCCTCCATAAATATAAGTTCACAAAGATAATCGATAGTGATCCACCAAATTGAAAGATCGCATGATTAATTAAAATATTGATAGCATGTGATGATAAACGCTTTTCCTTGTTAAGTTTCATCGATCGAATCAAGCTTTACACTTCTTTCTGTTCGCATATTTTGCCTTCTGCCTCACCTTCCCAGAAATTAGTGGGAATAGGTTTCGGTTTTATTTGCCAAAGGTGGTGTAGCTGTTTTCGAATAAGTGTTGCTTGTGTCGTTGCATTCATATCGCCTTCTTTTAATCCAAGTCCTAGTTCCACTGCCTCAGGCATATTCGGATAAGATTCTCCTTGCTTAACCTGAGCGACATTTGGTGCCTTCGGTGAAGTAGTTAACTCTCGTGAAAAGGCACCATCTTCCTGTTTTAATCTCTTCATATTGTTAATGGTTATTTCTGATATTTCTCTCAGTTCTGTCTCTAAAAAATTCGGCTCGATATAACTTAACAGGTCAATCGGGTTGCGGATATAGCACATATCTACCGCTTCTTCTGTTCTTAAGCACTTTAAGATAGTCTGGTAAATCCGGTCTTGATTCGGCATCGAGATTTGATATCTCCGGTAAAAGGTATGTAATTTAAACGTACCAGATATTTGTACATATAAAGATCCCTCACCCCATAAACCTGTTTCCGGATTTTGCTTTTCTGCTAGATACTCAGTGAAAGCATCAACATATTTTCGTTGTGTTACTTCATCCATTTGTGCAAAATATACGGTCGAAGAAGCAAGCAAGTCACAGCCCCTCCAGCTATTACGTAAGTCAATGCTGTCCCATTTTTCCCGGTAAGAAGATAAGGATTGGGTGTAATCAGGAGCCACCTGATTTTCTACAGGCAATGGATAAAATGGTGATGCCCCCAATCGCTTGAGGCTATTCCATGAATAATAGAGTGCTCGGTGCACCATCACTTCATCTTTTTTCATCTTGGGATCATGATCATAAAAATAACCTGTGGCAGGATCTTGCCTCATTTGATAAAAAGCAATCATTTTTTCTTTCATCGTTTGCGGCATATTATGTAAGAGCAGATGTCTGCGTAAAATATTGATTGCTTGGGAAGTAGACTCGATGTCCGGTGTAAACCGATCATCGAGCACAGAACTTCTTGCATAATAAAATCCGCCTGTAAGTGGATCAAATTGTTCTAATAACCAGGAGAATACACCATCAAACAAATCATCCAGCCTATCGCTTTCTGTCTCACGCCAATTCTTCATGAAAACTACCCCTCTTGAATAGAATTATCCCTTTACAGAACCTAACAGCGCACCTTTAGCAAAGTACTTCTGTAAGAACGGGTATACTAATAGAACTGGAACCGTTGCAACGACGATCGTTGCCATTTTCACCGTTACTTCTGGCGGCGGAACATCTGTGTATGCTTCGGCATCATAGTTCATACCACTAGCTAATACTACAATTTGTCTCAGTAGTACTTGTACCGGCCATTTATCTGCATCTGCTAAATAAAGAATCGCATGCATATAAGTATTCCAGTATGTTACCGCATAGAATAGGGAAATTGTCGCAATTGCTGGTAACGAAATCGGGATGACGATACGAAACAGAATACTAAAATCATTGGCACCATCAATTTTCGCCGATTCTTCTAAACCTTGCGGTAAGTTTAGGAAGAAGCTTCGTAAAATGATCATGTTAAAAGCATTAATCGTTACCGGAACAATAAGCGCCCATAAGGAATCTAATAAACCAGTTTGTTGAACAACTAAGAATGTCGGGATCATCCCACCATTGAACAGAAGGGTAAATACGATTAAGAAGTTAATTACCCGTCGTCCAACAAGATCTCTACGTGATAGACCATATGCTGTTAAAGTGGAGAAGAACATACTCCACAATGTTCCTCCTACCGTTACAATGACAGATACTCCTAAAGCTCTAAAAATGGTATCGGTGGAGAAAATATATTTATACGCTTGTAATGAAAACTCAGTTGGAAAAAGTAAAAATTTCGTTCTAGCAATTTCCGCACTTGTGGCAAAGGAACTACCGACAACGTGAATAAATGGAAGTACGGTAATTAATGCTAAAAGTGCTAATAAAAAATAATTAAAAAAATCAAAGACCCTGCTACCTGCAGAAATTCGTTGTTGTGCCATTTTTTTCACCTCACCTATTGTTGTCTATCTTAATAAATACCTTCTTCATTGAATCTTTTCGCTAACCAGTTAGCAAAGACAACCATTACAAGTCCTACCGCCCCTTTAAAGAAACCGACTGCGGTACTGTAACTAAATTGTCCTTGTTGCAGACCGGCAACATATACATACGTATCAAAAATTTCAGCTACATTCCGGTTTGATGAGTTCAGTAATAGATAAACATGTTCGAAACCTAACTCTAAAACATCCCCGATTTTCAAAATGAGCAGGACAATAATTACATTACGGATCGCCGGCAACGTAATATGCCACATTTGACGGAAACGGTTGGCACCATCCATTCTGGCAGCTTCATATAATTGCGGATCAACCGCTGTGATCGCTGCTAAGAAGATAATCGTTCCCCAGCCAGCTTCCCGCCAGATTACTTGTAAAATATACATCGGGCGGAACCAGTCATCATTTAGAAGGAAATTAACCTTTTGAAAGCCAAGTGTTTCTAAGATAGCGTTTACAATACCGCCATCTAAAGTTAACATTACATAACTAATCGATACGATAACTACCCATGACATAAAGTGCGGGATATAGATAAGCGTTTGAACACCTCGTTTAAAGAAGCTATGTCTTACTTCATTAAGCATAAGCGAAATAATAATCGGAATCGGAAAATAAATAAATATTTGTAATCCAAATAAAACGAGTGTATTCTTAAAAATCATCCAAAATTCTGAACTCGTAAATAAGCGATTGAAGTGTTCGAGCCCGACCCATTCACTTCCAAAAATCCCTAGATATGGCTTATAGTCTTGAAAGGAAATAATTAATCCGTACATCGGTAAATATTTATAAATAAGGAAGTAAATTAAGCCTGGAAGAATCATTAAATAGATCATCTTGTTCCGTTTGACTCTTCGCCATGTTTCGGAACGTTTCATTTTTTTAACTTGTTTCGCTTCTTCTTTTGCAGTTAGTGTCGTCGTTTCCATAAGCAGAATCCTTTCTTTTAAAATTCGATTATGAATAATTGTCTTTAACAAAAGACTACGTTATTGGTTATATAACGTAAATAATCATTATCTTACGAGTTACTATCTATCATGGTGAACAGATCTTTCCCATATAAATGTTTCACATAAGCAACTAACATAACATAATGATCATCTCCTATTCCTATAACCTGATAGATATAGTTGGGCTCTTAAATGTTTCTCTTTAAGAGCCCCTATACTACGATTACTCAGATGCGTTAAACTCTTCGATAATCGCTTCTCCACCTTGTGATTTCCAATCTTCTATTGCATCAGCAAATCCTGCTTCATCAATTTGGCCAATTATATAATTATAGGTTGCGTCCGTAATAATTTCCTGAAGTCTAGCACCATCATCAACATATGTCTCTGAATATAGTGGCACCGTAGGGTCTTCAATTAAATATTCTTCATTTTCTTTGGTTAACTCTTCTGCTTTTTCTTTGATATCATAGTCAAATTTAGATTCATATCGACCATTTGTTTCTGGCTCGCCTATCCCGATAGACATATATGGTTTCACTTCTCTATCTGTTAATGCTTTATCATCAGACGGTAAAGCACGGTCATCTTCTACTTCATAATGTTCTCCTTCAATACCCCAATATGATAGGTTTGCTATTTCAGGTGTCATCATTTGGTCGAAGAAGTCTAAAATATTCAGTAAATCTTCTTCTGTTTCAACAGCGCTTTTTGGGAACATTACTAAACTTCCATAACCAGGAATCGACCAAACTCCGTATTCCCCATCAGGCCCTTTGATTTTGTTTTGTACATCAAACTCCACATCTGGGTTAATGGCTACTGCGTCATTGTTAATACTAACTACATCGCCCATGGACCCGACATACATACCAGCTGTACCATTTTTAAAGAACTCTTGCTGATCTGTTTTACTTGTTACCGGAAAATCCTGATTAATATAACCGTTGTCATACATTTCCTTAAAGAAATCCATGGTTTGTTTATATTCATCAAACATAAACTCTGGCTGCAGTTGGCCATCTTGTTCGCCCCAGTTATTCGGCGTACCAAACCAGGAAGAAACTGTTTTAAAGGCACCATAAATCAAATCACTACGGTCTGTTAAACCAAAAGTATCGTCTTCTCCATTTCCATCTGGATCATCTTCTGTAAATGCTCTTGCCATTTCCATAAATTCATCCGTTGTAGTAGGTTCCTCTAACCCGAGATTATTTGCCCAATCCTTGCGATAGATTAGACCTTGACTTGATAATGGGCGACCTTGGTATAACGTATACAATTTTCCATTTATCCGCGTGTTATCTAAGACCGTGTCCTTTAATTTCGACAAGTTTTCAAATTGATCTAAATACTGTCCAACTTCCCAGAACTGTTCATCTTCAATTGCATCACGGAATTGAATGAATGATGATTGATTTTTTAAGAAAACTGCTTCAGGTAAGGAGTTAGTAGCAAACGCAGTATTTAATCGATCTTCGTAGTTGTTATCTGGTACCCATTGAATTTCAATTTCCTTATTTGTTTCCTCTTCTATTTTCTCTAAGATTTTATCGTTTGGTACTTCTGGTGTATGCAAGTTAGCCATAATGGCAAATGAGTCACCAGACCCCGAACCACCAGCACCTTCACTTGATGCACTATCACCACTACAACCAACAAAAACTAAAAGCGATAAAAGTATTATCGTAGTTAGCTTCCATTTTTTCCGATTTAGCAAGTAAACCACCCTTTACTATGAGTCTTGTTGTACAACAATGTCTCGAACAGTGCTCTTATCTTTTTTTGTTTGACCAAGCATTGTTGCCTTGAAAGAAATCTTACTTCAATGATTCGATAACGTAAATAATCATTATCTTACGAGTTACTTTCTGCACTGATAGAAAGGACTTTCTTATTATACTTGTTTAGCTAAAGCAACTAACATAACATAATGATCATCTCCGAGGTTATGCGTCGTTGAGATATAGATCGGGCTCTTAAAATATCCATTTTAAGAGCCCCTTTACTATGATTACTCTGATGCGTTAAATTCTTCGATAATCGCATCTCCACCTTGCGATTTCCAGTTTTCCACCGCATCATCAAAACCTGCTTCATCAATTTGACCAATGATATAGTTATAGGTTGCATCTGTAATAATCTCTTGAAGTCTAGCACCGTCATCAACGTATGTCTCAGAATAAAGAGGTACCGTAGGATTTTCAATTAAATAGTTTTCATTGTCTTTAAACAATTCTTCCGATTTAGCTTTTACTTCATAATCGAAATAACCTTCATAACGGCCGTTTGTTTCCGGCTCACCAATTTCAATAGCTTGGTAAGGTTTTACTTCTCGATCAAACAAGGATTGATCATCTGTTGGTAATGCACGATCCTCTACTACTTCATAATGCTCACCTTCGATACCCCAGTAAGCATAATTCATTACTTCTGGTGTCATTAATTGATCAAAGAATCCTAAAATTTTAAGTAGATCTTCTTCTGTTTCAACAGAACTTTTCGGAAACATTACTAAACTACCATAACCAGGAATTGCCCATACACCAAATTCTCCGTCTGGACCTTCAATATGGTTATGCACATCAAATTCTACATCTGGATTAATTGCTTCTGCATCATTATAAAGACTGCCAACATCACCCATAGAACCTACATACATACCTGCAGTACCATTCTTAAAGAATTCTTGTTGATCTGGTTTACTAGTTACAGGAAAGTCTTGATTAATGTATCCGTTTTCATGCATTTCCTTAAAGAAATCCATTGTTTGTTTATATTCGTCAAACATAAACTCCGGTAATAGCTGACCATCTTGTTCGCCCCATTCATTCGGAGTTCCGAACCAAGACGATACTGTTTTGAATGCGCCATAAACTAAGTCACTACGGTCTGTTACACCAAATGTATCATCTTCCCCATTGCCATCTGGATCATCTTCGGTAAAGGCTCTAGCCATTTCCATAAACTCGTCTGTTGTAGTCGGCGCTTCTAATCCAAGATTATCTGCCCAATCTTTACGATATATCAAACCTTGTCTTGATAGTGGACGACCTTGATACAATGTGTATAAATTCCCATTAACTCTCGTATTATCCAGTACATTGTCTTTTAAGTTAGACAAATTCTCAAATTGATCTAAATACTGTCCCACTTCCCAGAATTGTTCATCTTCCATCGCATCACGGAATTGAATGAATGTTGTCTGGTTTTTTAAGAATACTGCCTCAGGTAAAGAATTAGTCGCAAAAGCTGTGTTTAATCGATCCTCATAGTTATTATCCGGTACCCATTGAATTTCAATATCCGTATTAGTTGCTTCCTCAATTTGTTCTAATACTTTTTCATTAGGTACTTCTGGTGTGTGTAAGTTTGCCATAATCGTGAAGGCATACGGCTCATCAGAATCTGCCCCTTCTTCTTCATTTGTTTCTTCAGAAGAGTCATCATCTCCACCGCTATTGTCTCCACCTTCTGTTGTACTATCACTACTACATGCTGCTAATAAAACAAATAATAGTAATAACATGATGCCCATAAGTTTTTTCCAATTACTCAAATTAACCACCCTCCAGAATCTAATTTTGTACAGCAATGTTTGCCGTGTACAATCTAATAGTAAGAAACAAATAAGTATTTGTATATAATCACTTCTTCACAGCTGTTGGAAACGCTTACTGTAAAAAGAAAAAAATATTGACTTTCTTGAAAAATGATCATCTTTTCGTGCCGAGTAAAATAATATTAAAAAATGATTATTTTACTGATTGTAACCGTCCAAATCCCTTTATGGACATAGGTTTATACCTCCTTACAAGATGATTATAACGTGTAAGCGCTTTACATTCACTATTTACGGCAGAGCAATAACAAGGTATCCTATATATATTAGCATTCATTTTACAGAATTAGGTGGTTTTTATGATGGAACTTTCAGGAATCTGGGCTGGATTTTACCGTATAAGTGTATGGGTTACCCGATTTGCATGGTTGAATATGCTATGGATCGCCTTTACCTTACTAGGTTTAATTTTCTTCGGAATCATGCCAGCAACAATCGCGATGTTTGCCGTCGTTCGAAAATGGGTTTTAAAAGAATATGATATCCCTGTTTTTGAAACCTTCTTCAAACAATATAAATCTAATTTCCTTCGTGCTAACCTATTCGGCTTAGTCATTTACATTATCGGTTATTTTTTATCTGTCTTTTTAAAGTATACAGGACTAATGAATCATTCAAGTTTATACCCGGTATTGCTCGGAATTTTTGTTATAGCAGCATTCCTTTACGTAATGCTAGTATTGTACATTGCACCAGTTTATGTTCACTATCAACTTCGTTTTTGGCAATATATTCGTTATGCGGTATCAATTGGTGCCGTGAACTTGCACTACTCTATATGTGCTATTACAGTTTTAGCCGGGATATATTTTGCATCTTTGAAATTCCCTGGTATTACACTTTTTTTTAGCTTTAGTGTTAGCGCTTACGTAGCGATGTTTATTATTCACATCGGTTTTAGTCAATTGCTAAAAAAACAACAAGAACAATTGGAACAAGCACCTATATCCACTTCCTAGCGCTATACATTTGTTTAAAATATAACGATTAAGGAAGTATGTCTATGAAAAAATTATCTACTCAACACTATTTTAAACTGATCGCATTTTTAGTTATTTTAAGCACCGTACCTGTTATTATTACTGGTGGATTATCTTATTGGCAATCGTCTAATGCAATTGTGGATTATTCCAATGATGAAAAAAAGCAAAATATTTATCAAATACAAACCAACGTAGAGCAAGTATTAAGGTACATTGATTTATCTACAACTTATTTTGTACGCTCAGCTCAAACACAAGAATTTTTAAAAGAAGATATGAACGGGAGATCCTTTAATGATTTTCATAAATTAAGAAAAGATTTAAACCATTTACAAACCATTGAGACTGGCATAGAAGATGTGATATTAGTAAGTTTCGATAAAAGATGGCTAATTAATAACGATGGTTTAGTACACCTTGATAATCAAGCCTATGAACAAATAAACACCAATTATTTACGGATACCTGAGAAATCTGTTTGGTTGATGGAAGAAGCAAGCCAAATAAATTTACCGAATGCGACGAAAAAGAGCTGTTCTCATTATATTAATTTAGTGAAGAAATTGCCGCTCTTATCGTCTCAACCGGATGGTCTTATATCTGTTATCGTTCCTACTTGTGAATTAACTGAAATCATGGCACAGAGCAATGATAGTGAGTCATTTATTATTTTAGATGAAAATAATCAAACAATTGCCCATAGTAATACGGAATACACAGGTGAAGACGGGTATATCCCCAATAATTTATTTGAGAGGATTGACCGAGACGAATTAGAGGGTCAATTCGAGTATCAAATTAATAATACGGATTTCAAAGTCTCCTATCAAACTTCAGAATATAATGACTGGACTTATCTTTCATTAGTGAAATTAAGTGACTTGCATATGAAATCAAGCTCTATCGGTTGGTTAACCGTCTTAATTGTTTCGATATTATTAATTCTTTCATTATGTATTGCTTTTATTGGTAGCAAGATTTTATATAAACCTGTCAAAAAATTAAAAAGTGTGATAGCTTCTTCAGATGACGGTAAGTCCGCAGCGGAAAAAGCCACAAATGAATTCGATTTAATCGAGACACATATCGAAAAATTGTTAAATCAAAATCATCTGTTGGAAAAACGGGTTCAAAGCCAAGTTACACAGTTAAAACAGCTTTTCATGATTCGATTATTACAGGGGAAAGTAACAAGCAGTGAATTACCACTAAAAGTGAAGTCATTCAATTATAACCAGGATTGGACCGAATTAACGGTATTTTCATTAAAATTAGATGAAATAGACCAAAAGAAATTTAATGAAAATGATCAAGATCTGATTCTTTTTGCTATCAACAATTTAATTGAGGATCTTATTCCAAGCGAAGAGCGATTTACTCCAGTAGTAATTAACGATGCCCAATCCACTTTAGTTATTACAAAGTGCAACAATCAATCAGATTATACACATATCATAAATCAGAAGGTAAAACTAATCCAAACAAAAGTGATGGAGTTATTTCACTTATCAGTCAGCATTGGTATCAGTAACCGTTACTATGAATTAGAAGATTCCAATATTGCTTTTAAAGAAAGTAAGGAAGCACTAAAATATCGTCTGAAAATGGGCGAGTCTTCGATCATTTTTTACGAAAACTTAAACAGACGCTACTCTAGTGTTGCTCCTTACCCGACAGCAATTAAGAATAAGATTTTTGATGCGATTAAATTAAGTGATAAGGAACAAGCGTTATCTGAGCTCTCGAAGTTTTTTGATTATTTGGATAGAAACGATATTCATCATCAACAGCTGGAAATTATCTTATCAAGGTTCTTATATGAATTATATGAATTAAAAGAATTGCTTGGGGCAAATGTAGAAGACTTTCAATCAACGGATATGATTACCTATTATCAAAACTTGAACTCAATTGAAGCGATCCATGATTGGGTAAGCCAGCAAATTATCATTCCATTAATCGATAGTATCGATGCCAAAGACGATTCAAAGAATAAGAAAATCTCTGATAAAATGATTCGGATTATCCATGAAGATTATGATAAAGACATTTCACTAGATGTGATCGCTGCTGAGTTACACTATAACCCGAATTATTTAAGCAGTATTTTTCAAAAGGAAACAGGATACTCTTTTAGTGAATATTTACTTCGTTACCGTCTCAACAAAGCAAAAGAATGGCTCACGACAACTAATATGTCTGTAAAGGAGATTGCTGAAAAGCTGCAATATAACAATTCTCAAAACTTTATTCGGTCATTTAGAAAAATGGAAGAAATCACCCCTGGTAAATACCGGGCACAATATAAAAGTAAAGAAGCATGAGAGACTGTCCCATAAGTTAACGCAAAGAACTTATGGGCAGTCTTTTTTCTATAACACTTTTTACGGGGGCTACCACTATTTACAGTTTTGCAGGTTCTCTGAATTAGATGAACGAGGTCACTGTTCACTTTCACCGATGATGACTCTTAATACATTTGGGTGATTTTCAAATGTTTTCGTACCAGCACCATAGCCAATTGTATCTACTGTGATGTTTGGCATCGCCGAGAAATCCGTTGCTAATGTCTTAATGATGGCAGCTCCAGTAGGGGTTGTTAATTCCCCCTTTACAGCGCTTTCTTTTAATGGAATACCCTTTAATACTTCTAATGTAGCTGGGGCAGGCACCGGATAAACTCCATGATCAATATGAATGTGACCAGATCCAACTGGAATTGGAGAAGATATAATTCGATCAATCTCTAATTTATCTATTAATATGGCAGTACCAACAATATCAATAATTGAATCTATGGCACCAACTTCATGAAAATGAACATTTTCCAGATTCATTCCATGTATTTTTGCTTCCGCTTCACCGATCACACGGAACATTTCTAAAGACATTTTTTTTACCGATGCGTTTAGTTCACTATTCTCAATAAGATGGACAATATCTTTATAATGTCGATGATGATGAGAATGACCGTGATGATGACTATCATCATGGCGATGGTCGTGATGATGCTCCTCTTCATATATCACATCAAACTTATTACTATGTATACCGTTTTTCACAGTTTTACTAAGCTGTAATTGATACTCTTTTTCTAAATGTAAGGCTTTAAGCTGTTTCTCCAACCACTCTAAAGATATACCTGTATCCAATAAAGAGGCAATGGTCATATCCCCACTTATCCCGGAAAAACAGTCAAAATACAACGTTTTTGTCATCCTTTTTCTCCTCCATTTTTTGTCTTCTTATTTGCATTTTATCCTACGTATATTAATTAACACAACACATAATCATTTATTATGAAAAACTGAGCAAAATTCGCTCAGCCCTTGTGACTAAAATGCTAAAGGTTTACCATTTCTCTAGCATCCATTTTGAAATATTTGAACAGCCTTCGTTAAGATCTTCTCTACAACACTAGCAAGAAGTAACACAGCTGCTTTTATACTCACGGATAGCGGTCCAATTAAGAAAAACCGGGAAAGGCCACCCGGTCCTTTTCATTGGCCAAAATAATATATCGATAGTATAAAGTAATTATTTTGAGATAGATATTGGGCGTAACAACCGCTACGGCTTGCCCACTTCGCTTTCCGTGGGGCGGGTCTTCAGCTAACTTTTGTAAAGAAGATCGCTTTACAAAAGTGGATCTTCAGATCACGCTGATCCCACAGGAGTCGAAGTGGACGCCTACGCTCATTCATGCTCTACAATGAATGTACTCGCTGACATTCCAATTTTATTAAACAGGTTAAGAAAGCTCGAGCAGTTAGCAGTCACAAACGTTGTAGAACAGTTTCATAGCGGAGGCCGTCCACTTCCACTCCTACGGGATGATTTTCGACTAAGATCCACTTTGATAAGCGCTCTTTGCTTACCAAAGTTAGCTTAGGCGAAAATCCCGTGGAAAGGGAAGTGGACAGCCGCAGCGATGGTTTCCTGTACAAGCTATTTCAAAATGGCTACTCTGCTTACAAATACGTTGATACCGCGGATTATATACTTTCCTATATTAGTAAAAAAGGGCAACCTATTCTTATGACAGAATTGTTGGACCCGCTAATAGCGGAGACTAATTACAGAGACTCCTTCGGAAATAGCGCGAGTCGAAAATCCACTTCGCAATGTTAGTTGAGGGCATGCCCGTGGAAAGCTAGACTAATACCAAAGTTTTATTCTTTCTCAAGAAAAAAGCCGATAAGGTTAACCTTACCGACTTTAATAGTTCTATTATTTAATTGTAATACTTAAAACTGATTTCGATGGTAATGTTAGTGTTAGTTCACTGCCACTTGTCTGAAAGTCATCAAACGCGACTGGTTTTACATTGTCTGGATTCTCAAACGTATTATGAGCATCCATTTCATCCGCAGTAATGATACGACCGGACACATTGGCAAGATCTTTACCACGTAAATCTACTGCTAAATCTGCAGTTTTCGCTTTATCTAAGTTACATAAAGTAATGGTAACAGAGCCATCTGCCGCTTTCGAAGCAGAAGCGGAAACCTGTGGGATTTCCTTATCTCCGACTTTAATAGAATCACTTTCGATGTTAAGATCTAAACGTTCTGCATCTTGGTGTGCTTTATACATTTCAAACACATGATAAGTAGGAGTTAAAATCATTTTTTCCTTATCTGTTAAGATCATTGATTGAATAACGTTGATCGTTTGCGCAATATTTGCCATTTGAACACGATCATTGTGTTCATTAAAGATATTAAGTGAAATACCTGCAACTAATGCATCACGGATCGTGTTTTGCTGATATAAGAAACCTGGATTTGTGCCTGGTTCTACATCATACCACGCACCCCATTCATCAAAAATGATCGCAATACGTTTTTCAGGATCGTATTTATCCATAATTGTACTATGCTTTTCTATAAGCTCTTCCGTATATACTGTTTTTTGCATCGTAATATCCCAAACCTCTTCGGAAAAACCAGTTGCTGGTCCTTTGTTCCAGAAACCGCCTGGATGTACGTAATAGTGAAGACTTAAACCGTCCATAAATGGAGCAGCTTCACGCATTAACACTTCTGTCCAATTATAGTCATCTACATTGGCACCACCAGCGATACGGAAGATTTTATTATCTCCGTAATCCCTTACATATGTCTGGAAGCGTCGGTATAAATCAGCATAATATTGTGGGCGCATGTTACCGCCACAACCCCAGTTTTCATTACCTACGCCAAAGTATTTTAACTTCCAAGGCTCTTCTTTGCCATTTTCTTTACGCCAGTTAGCCATTGGAGACTCACCGTTGAATGTCATATATTCTACCCATTCTGACATCTCTTGAACAGTACCACTTCCGACATTTCCATTAATATATGGTTCTGTGTCGAGCATATCACATAGCATATAAAATTCATGAGTACCGAAATGGTTATTTTCGATTACACCACCCCAGTGTGTATTAACCATACGCTTCCGATTTTCTCTCGGACCAATACCATCTTTCCAATGGTATTCATCAGCAAAACAGCCACCAGGCCAACGAAGTACTGGAATATTTAGATTACGCAATGCTTCGACAACATCATTGCGAATCCCATTTGTGTTTGGGATATCAGAATCTTCACCAACCCAGAAACCTTCATAAATACATCGACCTAAATGTTCTGCAAAGTGTCCATAAATATTTTTGTTAATTGTGCCTTTTCCGACATCAGCGTTGACAATTACTTTTTTCGTCATACTTATCACCTCATTATAAATTTAATCGTATTTCTTTAAGACGGTGCTACTGTTCCTTGAAATCCCCACTTCAAGGTTCAAGTAAATCACTAACCCACAGTAGGAAAGGATGTCACAACTCTGTTAAGCTTTCTTTTGTAGACGAATCATGTTCCATGAGAATTTAGGGAAAACAGCTGTCAGTTTTCCATCATCCACGTAAGACTCTCCGTTCGCATGTGGTTTGACATTCTCTTGACCAGCAAGGTTTACAGCTTTCGCATCTTCATTTTCAAGTACTACATGTTCTACTACATCAAAACCTTCAAATGAACGGACATCGATATCCACTTCTAATGGTTTTTCTAAGTGACGATTTGTAGCAAATACAACTAACTCTTCTTTTTCCTCATTGTATACAACAGATGAATCGAGGTAAGGAACATCTGTAAAGTCTTTACTATCATATTTAGGTGAGCTTACTACTGGATTAAGCGCTACACCACGACCATATACTGAAGTATAGTAATATGGATAGAAAATCGTCTGTTTCCATGCAGCCCCACCATTTTCTGTCATGATTGGTGCTATAACGTTTACAAGTTGAGCCATACAAGCAATTTTCACACGGTCAGAATGACGGAGCATTGTATTTAACATACTGCCTACTAATAAAGCATCTTCGAACGTATACACATCTTCTAGTTGAGGCGGTGCTACTGTCCATGGTTCAATTTCTTTATCCTGCTCATTGGAATGGAACCAAACATTCCATTCGTCAAAACTTAAGTACATTTTCTTTTTGCTGCGTTTTTTCGCTTTAATATAATCACATGTAGCGATTACAGTTTGAATAAAGTCTTCCATATCCATCGATTTCGCTAAATAGTTAGCCGTATCACCACTACGATTACCATAGTATTGGTGTAATGAAATATAATCAGCTACTTCATAGGTATGCTCAAGTGTTTCTGCTTCCCAGCTAGGGAATGTTGGCATATTAGAATTAGAGCTGCCACAGCTTACCAATTCGATTTCCGGATCTACTAGTCTCATAGCTTTAGCTGTTTCGGAAGCTAAACGACCGTATTCGTAGGCTGTTTTTTGACCTACCTGCCAAGGCCCGTCCATTTCATTCCCAAGACACCATGTTTTAATATTGTGAGGGTTTTCATAACCGTGAGATTTACGCAAATCACTCCAGTATGTTCCACCAGGGTGGTTACAATACTCTAATAGATTTCGGGCAGCATCGATTCCTCGTGTACCTAAATTAACTGCCATCATTACATCTGTATTAGCTGCTTTTGCCCAATCCACAAACTCGTTCGTACCAACCTGATTTGTTTCTGTCACTCTCCATGCCAGCTCCAAACGTTTTGGACGGTCTTCCTTTGGACCAACTCCATCTTCCCAGTTGTAGGCAGAGACCATATTTCCCCCTGGGTATCTGACAATGGGTACTTGTAATTCCTTAACTAAATCCATAACATCTTGACGGAAACCATTTTCGTCTGCTGTTGGATGTTCAGGTTCATAGATTCCCCCATATACAGCTCTTCCTAGGTGCTCGATGAATGATCCATAGACTCTAGGGTCAATCTCAGAGATTTGAAACTCTTTGTCTATAACCATTTTTGCTTTTACTGTTTCATTTACCATCTCTTTCATCCTTTCTTAGACAATTTCTATATTCTCTTTAATTAATACGCTTACACAAAATATTGCACGCACATAATTTAGAATTCTTGCTAAACATGTACGTACATTTAGATTATGGTATATTTAATAGTTTGTCAAGTTAAGAACAAGCAGAATGAATCAATATATTAAATAGGGAAAAACTAAGCTATCACATCACGGTAATATCTTCTATTCAACTGACTGAGACACTTTCCAGTTCTTCTTACGCGATCGATAATTGATTTGTAAACGCTGATGGATAATTTGCGAAAAGTAAAATTCTTTGTTGTCTACAGCCATTTTGGTTTTTACTGTTCTTGTAGCATCTCTTTCATCCACTTATGTATTATGAGTCATGTTTAAATAAGTACGATTTAATTTAACTGTTAAAATCTTTGTAGTAACTAATATATTCTCTTTAATTGTTTATTGCTTCTTCGACTTTGGGATTAGAAAGTCTAATAGCTTTATTTTTTGCCACATAAATTATAAAGGCAATCATATATACTAAAAATCCGAGTATATCCATGGATAAAAGCTGTATAACAGTCCAAATTCCAACCCATATCATCACTTTCTTCTGAATCTCGTTATCTCTTAACTTTACAGCAACAAAAAAACTTATTAAGGCACCTATTAATGTAAACAAACCAAAGATAAAAATAATGCTAGAAATATTATTAACCATCTGTGAACCGGCTATCATCGTTTCCATATCAGCGTTTTTTAATTGTTGTTCACCTTGACGATTAAACCAGGAATTATAGCTAAAAATGGTTAACAATGCTGTAATTAGATTCCAAATAGCACCTGTTATTAACAACTTTCTTTCTAATCCTCTTTTCATTTTCTCGCCTCATTTCTATCTTGGTTTTTGTTTACCCTTTAATACCGGAATTTAAGTTAATTGCTGAAACAAAATATTTCTGCGCAAAGAAAAATAATAACAAGGTTGGTATGATCGCCAAGATGGCCGACCCCATTAATTGCCCTATCATACGATAGTTGCCATATACATCCTGTAATAACAATAAACCAGCTGTAACCGGCATCTTATTAACATCTGTATATACGATTACAGGCCACAAAAAATCGTTCCATGAACCAGTAAAAGAAAACAAACCACAAACAATTAACACTGGTCGAATTAATGGTAAGATAATCCTGGAAAAGATTTTAAAGTCACTTGCTCCATCCACTCTGGCTGATTCATCCAATTCCATTGGAATCCCTTTCATGAATTGTCTAACTAGAAAGATATTCCCCATACCTGCTAGTCCAGGGACAATCATTGCCCAAGGAGTATTTACCCATCCTAGTATATCAATAATTTTATAAGAAGGGATTAAATTTACAACATTAGGAAAGAAAGAAATTCCTAACAATGTGAAAAATAACAAATCTCTTCCCTTAAATTTCATACGAGAATAACCGTATCCTGTAATGGAAATAACAACAACCACAAGCAGCGTATGCATCGTCGCAATAAATATAGAATTCCAAAGCCATTGCATAATTGGAGCTGTGGATGTATTTTCTAATATGTTTACATAATTCTCAACAATCCAGTTTACAGGTAATAATCTAAACCCTTCATTAACTACTTCTGTCTGCGACCTAAAGGAAGTTACAATACCAAATAATACAGGTATCGCCCAAATAGCACTGACAATGATTAAGAAAAGGTACGCTAAATATTTCGAAACTTTTATCTTTTCAAACATATTACCACCCCTACCCTTTAAATTCCATTAATCCTTTATTATGTCGTTGCATTTTTATTCATGATGTAATATTGAATAGCTGAAATAACAAGTAGTACCAGCCCTAGCATTACCGCCATTGCAGAAGCCACACCTGCAATTGATTCACCATGACTAAATGCTAAATCACGTATATACATCATTAACACTGTAGTGCTTTGACGCGGTCCGCCATCTGTCATCATTAATGGTTGGGCAAATACATTGAAAGCGCCGGCAGTAGTCATGACCATTGTGTAAATTAGTGGAAATTTAATGGATGGTAACGTAACATTCCAAAACTTACGGATTGGCCCCGCACCATCAATTTCAGCCGATTCATATAGATCCTTAGAGACTCCATTAATACCAGCTCGATAAATAATCATATTTCCACCAATACCAGCCCAAACAGTAATAATAATGATTGTTATCCAAGCATATGGTTGAGTTGCCGTCCATACTTGCTCCGAACCAAACATATTGTTAACTACACCTAGTTGCTTATTAAAGATTAATGACCATATTAAGGCTGCTGCTGAGATAGAAACTAATCCCGGAATATAAATCAATGTTTGGAATAGACTTGTAAATTTCACTTCCTTATGTTCTAAAGCTACAGCAATCATTAAAGGTATAACAATCATTAATGGAACACTTAATCCAACAAAAATCAAGGTGTTCTTCATCCCGTTGAAAAATTGACTGTAAAAAGTAGAATCACTGTTCGCTAATATTGTTTTATAATTATCCAGTCCTACCCATTCAGGACTGCCAACCAAATTCCAATTCGTAAATGAAGCATATATACCATAGATGGATGGTATTAAAATAAATACGATAAACAAGATAATGTGTGGCCCAACAAAGAACAGCGGAGCAAATTTACCATGTTCTTTCATTCATATGACCTCCTTTGTTAAAAGTAATGTGTCAAAAAGCTGACACATTACTTATTTGGATTATTCTTCAGATAATTCTTCTTCTAGTTCATCTTCGTCTAAGAGTTCTGTATTCTCCATATCCAACGAACCTTCAGCTACTTTGTCTTCTACAAATTTTTGCATTTCTTCTAGCCCTGTATTAATATCCATTTCACCATGTACAAGGTCTGCTACATAGTTGTCCATAGCTTCTTGTACATAGGGGTAGTGCTCGTAGGTATAAATATAAAGGGAATCCTCTTGTTCCTGAGTTGAAGTAAAGAATGATTGCATGTAATTTTCATATTCAGGACTTTCAATTACATCTTGACTCGCTACAATCTGTCCTGCTTCTGCCCATTCAATTGAATTTTCACGGACAAACTCTAAAAAGTCTGCAATTCCCTGCTCTTTCTCTTCTGATCTCTCTTCATTACTTAACATGGCAAACAAGTGAGCTGAAGATCGATTATGGAAAGTATCCGGTTCAAAAGCATATATATTTGTTACACCAAAGTTGAGATCTTCTACTTGTGCATGCCCTGTTGAACTCCAAGTACCGTCAGTGGAGAATAAGACATTACCTGATTGGAACATTAAATACCCATCTTCCCCGTATGGTGTCATTAATCCTGCATCATTTAGCTCTTTCACCGCTTCTATAGATTCCCGCATTGCATCCGTATTAACTGCCGGCTCACCGTTTTCTTGAATGTCTCCACCTAAATTTTGTATTTGAGCTAATAAAACCCAGCTTAATAGTGCATCATTTAATACATAGTCACCTTCCTCTAATTGACCTTGTAAGGAAAGCATTTCGTCAAATGTTACTACGTTGTCGTCAAGCCAATGTTCGACATCATACTTTTCTAATAAGTCTTGATTATAATACATTGCACTACCGTGAATATCTAACGGGATAGTATACTGTGTACCGTCCACTTCTCCAGCAGACCAAGCTTCTTCAATATAATTATCTGCGTTCAATTCTGGTTGCGCTTCCATTATTTCTGTCACAGGCTCTAACAAATCTTGTTTCACAAAGCTCGGTACACGGTCCGCATGTATAATAGATAAATCCGGAATACCATTTCCTGAGTTCAATACAGTATACATCTTCGTGTACATATCTGATGTGATAATGTGTTTCACTTCTATTTCAGGTTCTGTTGCATTATAATCTTCAACAAGTTGGTCCATATATGCACCATCATCCCCTGTTAATGGTGTCCAAAATTGAATAGTATTTTCATCATTTCCTCCACACGCCGCTAAGAATACCGCCACTAAAGTTAACATCACCATTAATAATTTCTTCACATTTACCCCTCCATTTATCGAATGATTAACAAAAACATTCATCTCATAACCCGCATAATCAAGCGCTTACATTTTTCGCCTCCTTTGCAATATTCAAAAAAGACACCAGTTAAACTTGCTCATACCAACAGTTTTATTGCCGTATACGCGGACGTATTGGGCACTTTCAAAAAATTGTACGTATGAGATAACTTGACTTCAGTATATCCGATGCCTATTGTTTTTTCAATACTTTTTTATTAATGTAAATAATTATTTTTTGGTGTTATTCAACATAATTGTTAAATAAAATGAATAAAATAGATACTTATGACAAGGTAAGATTTTTATTTAGCATACACAGTTTATACCGGAGAACAGATGATATGAAGAAGGTAGGATTTTAGATCAATGTTCATCACTGAACGTGGCTAACCTTAGGGACACTCCTTGAAAAGCGAAGTATTAGTTGGAGCGTTGCAAATACATTAAACATTTCCAAATAACTACTTCGCTTAACGCAGTCATTGCACTTTTTAACTTATAAGAAAAGCGAACCAATGATGACTTATCGTAGGGCGATTCGTGAAGTCGCCTAGTTTTTGGGCGCACGGAGCTAGACATCTGCGCAAATTTTATGCTTTCCTTATATATAAAAAAAGGCAATAACCAGTACAGGTTCATTACCTTTTGCTCCTTGATAATTTCTATTCATTTTATTTTTTTCGCTATTGAAACGATACCTTCCTTGTTTTTCCCCATGAAAACAACCGTTTCATTCCAATTTTCCCAATCCCAAGCTTTCATTACCAGACCATTAACGACTTCATCTTTAAGTTGTACAGTATAATTATCTTCACTTAAAGAAATCCAATGTTTCCTTGTTAATAAGAAAAGAGATGCATGATCTTGACCATCATTATAAGGATCGACAGTCATCCATTCCCATTCTCCCTCAAGGTCTACTACATCAGGTTGATCAGATTCTTCACCTGCAAACCTTTCCGGAGAGACAAGTGGCCAACCATCATTCGTCCAACCAATTTTTCTAATGTGTAAATAATGCCAACGTTTATCTTTGGGTGCACGAATATGGTGGCAAATATAATGTTGACCTTCGTCTGTTAACACCGAATTATGTCCTGGAGCAACCCAACCATCATCCCCAAGAAATTGGTATCCTCCTAGAAGCTTCATCCCTATCTCGTACTGCGGAGATTCAAGATCCGTCATCTTATTCCCCATAAAATCATAGTAAGGACCTTCTATTAATTTCGAACGGGCGACACGAATATTGTAATTAGAAAACAACGAATCATAAGATACAAATAAATAATAATATTGAAACACAGGGTGATATAAAATATAAGGGCCTTCTAGAGCCCTATCGACACTTTTATTACGCTGGGCAATTAATCTACCTCGACCAGAGTGTTTTAGCTTACCAGTTTTAGGATTGATTTCTGCAACATATAATCCTCCAAAGAAAGAACCATAAACCATCCATGGTGTACCGTCCTCATCAAATGTAATATTAGGATCAATAGCATTAGGACCGTCTGTACCCTGTTCTGATTTATATACTTCTCCTAGATCTTGATAAGGACCCTCGATATCCTTACTTGTTGCAACGCCGATAAAAGATTGCGTCTTGCCAAACTGACTTGCAGCATAATACATAAAATATGTATCGTCATATTTGACAACTTCTGGCGCCCATAAACCTTTAGCACCTGTCCATTGTTTAGCTTCTTCCGGGACCCCTTCTGAGAAAGCCCTGCCGACCCATTGCCAATTAATTAAGTCTTCCGATTTCCGTATTTGAATGCCAGCTTTAAATTCACCACCAAATTGAGCATCTGTTGAAAAAACATAGTACCAATCACCCACTCTAATAATGGCAGGGTCATGAACATTATTAGTCGTCCATTTTGATTCATCATTAAGAACTGATTCATTGTATAAGGAATCTTTTGGTATATTAGTGGCGTTAATCATGCTAACACTCCTATCTATCAACATATTGATTGTACATTAGTGCAAACGTTTATCTCCATACTTAAGTCGTTATCTTTGGATTTGTAGTAGACTGCCTTACAACCAACTCAGGCTTATATAGTTTGGATAATGGATCAAAGGTTTGATTCACTTCTTTCCCCTTAATCATTTGGATAATTGCTTTTGCAGCATCTAGACCTAATTGATTTTTGGGATGCTTAACAGACGTCAGTTTAACCTCTGAAATTTCAACTAGCAAAGAATCATCGAATCCGATCAAGGATAATTGATCAGGAATTTTAATACCTGCTTCTCTTACTTCATCCATTAATTGCAGTACTAATTGGTCATTGTAACAGACAATTGCCGTTGGTTTTTCTTCTTTTAACTTAAACAATCGTTGTAATTCCTTTTTCGGTTTTGTCAATTGGTCTTCTGAGTTGTACGTCACAATATTTCTAGTGTCCAAAGGAATATTTAATTCTCTATGGGCCTTAATGAAACCTTTTAATCTTTTTTGACCTTGTGCATCATCAGTCTTGTACATACAAGCTATCTTTTGATGACCTAAATCCATTAAATGTCGAGCTTGTAAATAGCCACCTATTACATCATCCACCATAAAGTAAACTGGTTCCAACTCTTCATAAATGGCGTTAATCATCACATATGGAATGTTAGCTCTTTCTAAATTCAAATAATATTTTAGATTAGGAGTTGCTGAAGCACTATGTGTAGGCTCAATAATTACTCCATCATAATTACCTGTTAACAATTTACTTAAGATCTTTTGTTCCTGTTCATACTTGTTGTTTGTATTAAAAATACTAACGTGATACCCTTGTTCACTTAAATAGGCTTCAGCTCCGCGAATGATCGAAGGAAAGATATAATCAGAAATATATGTAGTTACAATTGCAATATTTTTGTTTGGTAGTATAGTTGAAGAACTTTTTTCTCTCTGCGAACGATCCGCACAGAAAGTACCTGCTCCTTGCTCACGATATAACCATCCGTCATTCACCAATTCCCCTATCGCCACTCTGACTGTGTGTCTACTAACATCGAACTGTCGCATAAGTTCACTTTCAGAACTAATTTTCTCATGTGGCTGAATTAACCCTTCCAGAATCTTTGATTTTATCAATTGTTTAATCTTTTTATATTTAGCCTCCATATTTTCGGATCCCCCTAATCTTCAGTACACAAACAACTACTTACTTCTCCCAACAATGAAAGTTTACTGATGATAGCACCATTTAAAAACTTCCTTTATTATAGAAACCAATTATTTTTGTTTAGCAAACGGTTACACTTCAATTTTTAACATATGCACACACGCACCAACTTCTTAAAATGCGTGTATACATTCGGTAATAATCCAGTATAAAAAAGTCTTTTACTTTTTTGTAAGTGGCTTGGTTGAGTTACGGATAATCAGCTCAGGATCAAAACGGATTAGATCGTTTTCCATGTTTTGTTGTTTCTTGGAACTTTTATTTCGCTTCACCATGTCTAGAATAACTTTTGCTGCTAATTCACCCATTTCACTTTTTGGATGGCTTACAGTAGTTAATTTCACTTCCGTTATTTCAGCCATAAATGAATCATCAAATCCTACAATAGAAATATCTTCTGGTACTTTTAATTGTGATTCTCTTAAAACATCCAATAAATTAATAGCCAACTCATCGTTATAACATACAATTGCTGTTGGACGTTTTTCTTCTGGTTCACTTAATATCTGTTTTAACACCTCAACTGGTTTGACTGACTTTTCTTCGGTATTATAAGTCACAATATTGTGAGGAAATATTTCGATATGATGCTTACGATGTGCTTTTAAATACCCTTTCATTCGTTTCGTTCCTTGGATATCATCATTCTTAAAAAAGCCAACAATATTCTGGTGACCAAGTTCAATTAAGTGCTCTGTCTGCATAAACCCACCCTTTTCATCATCCACTACAATATGAAAAGGCTCTAATTCGTCATAGTATGCATTGATCATTAAATAAGGAATATTTTCTCGTTCAAGATTTAAGTAATAATTAATATTAGGATTGCTTATCGCACTTCGGGTTGGTTCAATAATAACACCATCGAAATGTTGCATGAGGATTTTTTCCAAAAACTTCCTTTCGTTATCATGATCATTATTTGTACTAAACAGACTTACTTGATAGCCATGCTTACTTAAATATGATTCAGCTCCTCTAATAATTGATGGGAAAATATAATCGGATAAATACGTTGTAATAAGTGCAATATTTTTCTGATCAACCATCGATTGTGAATTATTCTTTGAACGATCAGCACAAAAAGTACCCGCACCCTGTTCCCGGTATAGCCATCCTTGGTTAACGAGATCACCAATTGCTAATCGTACTGTATGTCTGCTTACACCAAATTCCTTCATTAGTTCGCTTTCGGAACTGATTTTCTGATGTGGTTGATATGTACCATCTAATATTCGGGACTTAATTGCTTCTTTTACTATACTGTATTTTGTCTGCATTGCTCGCACCTCATTTTTTACCTTATCTACTATAAGGATAAAGGTTTAACTAACTGTGTCAAGTTCTTTCGGAATAACAGTATGATCATCAGCTCGATCAAATAGACCTATATTCCCATAAAAAGCAAATAGGCAGGCAGTTGATACAAACTGCGAAGTTGTGAAAATTTAGAAAAGGGAAGCTTTCTCCCATTCTGATTAATGATGAGTGCTCGATCGACGCTGCGGAAAAATACTCCCTTTCCAGGGGCACAGCCTCAGCTAACTTGGTAAGAAAATCACTTTACCAAGTTAGCTGAGGCTCGTGCTATTCCCCTAGGAGTGTCGCATTTTTCCGCAGCTTAGAATAGTGTTCTAATAAAATAACAGGAAATCCAAAGGAAACAGTTCCCTAAGTTCTATTCTTACAATAATCAGAGCACTAAAATCAGCGTAGGCAGAATACGGAGACTCCTATGGGAACTCACGCGAGCTGAAGACCCCGCAGGAAAGCGATTTTTGCTTTCCGAGGAGGCTGAGGCCGTGCCCATGGAAAGCGCAGTATTCTGCCGGAGCGGTTTGTCAGCACTCCCAAAGGGAAGAATGGAAGAGAGCAAATCAACGGCAACGTTACTTCGCAGTTTATGTAATCTGTGGTGATACAAAAACTAAAAGTATACACGCGTTTCACTTAATGTGGTGGAAACGCGTGTATATTTTCAAGCTATCTCATATGATCTTAGCGATAAACTGCTTCATTCCATTTTAGTTCATTACGGAATTGACGAAGTTTCGTGTCTTTATCAATGACTACACATTCGATTTTTGCCATGTTAGCAAAATCATATAATTGTTCGGTTGTCACATCAAACGAGAATACGGTATGGTGTGCTCCACCTGCGTAAATCCATGCTTCTGTTGCCTCACTTAGTGATGGTTCAGGCTTCCACAACACTTTCGCAACAGGTAAGTTTGGTGTTTCAATCTCAGGTTGTTCTGCTTTCACTTCATTAATTACTAGACGATAACGACCTCCCATTTCAATAAGAGATGCGTTAACAGCATCGCCACCACGTCCATCAAATACAAGACGAGCTGGATCTTCTTTACCACCAATACCTAATGGGTTAACAACGATTTTAGGTTTTGTTGCAGATACAGTTGGGCAGATTTCCAACATATGAGAGCCTAAAATCATCTCATTACCTGGTTCAAGGTGATACGTATAATCCTCCATAAAGGATGTACCTTCATTACCAGCAATAATTTTCATGAAACGAAGTAAAGCAGCTGTTCTCCAGTCACCTTCCCCAGCAAAGCCGTAACCTTCTGCCATTAAACGTTGTGCTGCAAGACCAGGTAATTGTTTCATACCATGTAAGTCTTCAAAGTTTGTCGTGAATGCTGTATAATTCCCTTTTTTCAAGAACGATTTTAATCCTAACTCAATTTTTCCTTGGTATAAAATAGAGTCACGGATTGGACCTGGTTCACTTGCTTCTGCAGGTAATTCATAAAGCTCTTCGTATTCTTTGTATAATGCATTTAATTCTTCATCTGTTACTTGATCCATCTCTTCAACTAGGTCACCAATACCATAGTAATCAACGGTCCAGCCAAATTTGATTTGAGCTTCGATTTTATCCCCGTCTGTTACAGCAACATTGCGCATATTGTCACCAAAGCGAGCAACACGTATATTGCTTCCTTCAGCAACTGCAACAGCTGTCTTCATCCAATCTGAAACTTTTGTTGTCACATCTTTGCTTTGCCAATGACCTACTACTACTTTTCGAGAAACATCCATTCGAGTACCAATAAAACCATATTCTCTGTCACCATGTGCTGCTTGGTTTAAGTTCATGAAATCCATATCAATGCTTTCCCATGGAATATCGCGATTAAACTGTGTATGCAAGTGTAACAAAGGTTTTTGCAACGCCTTTAGGCCAGCGATCCACATTTTTGCTGGAGAGAATGTGTGCATCCAAGTGATCACACCTGCACAATTTTCATCTGCATTTGCTTTCTGCATTAAGCTGTGAATATCTGGTGCTGTTGTAAGTACCTCTTTAAATTCTACTTCAAAAGGTAAGTTACCTTCTTTATTTAATCCAGCTACTACCTCTTTTGAATTATTTGCTACTTCTTGCAGCGTTTCTTCTCCATATAAATGTTGACTACCTGTTACGAACCAAAATGTATAAGGACGTACTTCTAACATGATATTTCCTCCTCTATTGTGTTCAAATTCTTGAATATTTTTTACTTTTTATCCTGACCATAGTACGCATTGGCACCATGTTTTCTTAAATAATGTTTATCTAACAAAAATTGGTCCATGTCTTGTGCATGCGGATTAATTTGATACGTATGCAATGCCATCTTGGCAACTTCTTCTAACACTACTGCATTATGAAGTGCCTCATGTGGGTCTTTTCCCCAATTAAATGGTGCATGACTGTGTACTAACACACTTGGGATTTGCAACGGATCGATGTCCTTGAATGTTTCTACAATCACATTACCTGTTTCCCATTCATAGTCACCCGTTACTTCTTCTTTCGTCATACGACGTGTACACGGGATAGTGCCATAAAAGTAATCTGCTTGCGTTGTACCAAGCGCCGGGATACCTTTACCTGCCTGA
The DNA here is from genome assembly GCF_000377765.1 of Gracilibacillus lacisalsi DSM 19029. Lineage (GTDB taxonomy): Bacteria > Bacillota > Bacilli > Bacillales > Amphibacillaceae > Gracilibacillus > Gracilibacillus lacisalsi. Next base: position 120,715 of record NZ_KB898665.1, read on the forward strand.
GCCCAACTCGTCGCCCATGGTGAATGTGTATGCACAACACCACCTATTCCCGGGAATTTTTGATACAACAAGCGATGGGTTGGAGTATCTGAAGATGGCTTCAAGTCACCTTCGACAATATTCCCCTCTAAATCTAATACAACTAAATTATCAGCCTTTAGTTCTTCATATGGTACACCACTAGGCTTAATGACCATCAAACCAGATTCTTTGTCGTATCCGCTTACATTACCCCAAGTAAATGTAACTAAACCATACTTAGGTAGATCCAGGTTTGCTTCCAATACTTGCTGTTTTAATTCTTCAAGCATGCTTACATCCACCCTTTTCTTAATATTCTTTCCTTGTACGTATGTGTAAAAGTAATTATTTCTATCATAATACAATTCGTACGTACATTCAATAAAAAACTTTTAATTTTATCTATTTTAATATAAAGTACTTACTTTTCCATTTCAAAGATAATCGCGAATTAACTATATCACTTGGGTTATACAAAGGTGCCTGATTGCTTACAACCAAATAAAAGACACCAGGATCGGCATTATTCCTGATGTCATGTTATAGATTATATATTCACCTGAATCATTGAATGATTCCAGTAATTTTTTACATCGCATTACTGGATTTTATGTTTCTTTAGGTATCAATCAAAAACTTGACGTCCTGATGCTGATACACTAGCTCAAAATCCTGATTTTCCAACAACTGATGGTATAAATCCTCTGGTGAGAACCATAAATGGTCATTTTCAAAAGTATAATCTGCTCCAAAATGATAACAAATCCATACTAACTTCGAACAATAGATTTTTTCCCATGGTTCATCTAGTTCCTGAGAAAGGTCAAAAGAAAAGGTAGGCTTGTGAATACCTTTTTCCAAATTACTTTTGTATTCCTGGTAATAATCTATTGCATATTGTGCCGCCTTTTCCCCTAATTCAGTTTTTACCGGGCGAAATTGAGCGTGTACTGGATGCTTATCTAGAAACTGCTGGATTGATTTACGTACAATCGCAGGCTCCAAGCCCGGTGATTCAATTAATTCATTTTCATTAATGGCAAGTGCGGAATGCCCCATGTATCCAGTTAATTCTGATTTTACATTATCACTGGCCACTAAAATGTCGCCAGCTTGATAGTTACGCTCTCTCGTTGCATAATAAGTTTTTAATGGATATTGTTCTTTTGCTAATTTATTATCAAACAAGTACTCTATCGTTATTATCGTATTAGGCTTCCGATCACGTAATCGAATCAATACACCATCATCATCAAGCCCGCTAGCCAGCAATATATCATTTTCATACACCTTAAACCGAACACTTTCTAAACATGGTTTCACATACAATAAACCATTACAAATCCACACATCAAAAAACCCCATTACAAACCACCTCACCATAGGATATGACAAAACCAGGTCAAGGGCACTGCAGAAAGCGCCCATTTTGTTATAAAGCACTAGCAACTGAGGAGACTTTTTCTATCAACTTTTAAGATTTACTATCAACTTCGAGGACTTCTCTATCAACTTTTGGGATTTACTATCAACTTCAGGGACTTCTCTATCAACTTCGGGGGCTTCTCTATCAACTTTTGGGATTTACTATCAACTAGCATAAAAAATTAAAAAGCACTCTTACCGCTCTCCACGATAAGAATGCTTTGATCAATTAAAATACGATTGTTTTATTTCCATACACGATAATACGGTCTTCGAGGTGCCATTTAATTGCTCTTGCTAGCACACTACGCTCTACAGATTGACCAATTTTTTTCATTGCTTCGACATTGTCGCGATGATCAACTCGACTGATATCCTGCTCGATAATCGGCCCTTCATCGAGATCGTTGGTAACGTAATGGGAGGTAGCACCGATCAATTTTACCCCACGGTGGTAGGCACGTTCATATGGCTTCGCACCAATAAATGCTGGTAAAAAGGAATGGTGAATATTGATAATTTTATTTTTGAATGTCTCCACAAAATGAGGTGTCAAAATTTGCATATAGCGTGCTAACACAATCACATCTATTTCATATTCTTGTAGTAATTGAATTTGCTTTTCCTCTACCTGTTTACGGATATCCTTATTAGCTGGGATATAATAATAGGGAATACCGAGCCGTTCGACAAACTCACGTGATGTTTCATGATTACTGATCACAAGGCTAATATCTGCCATTAAGTCTCCGCTTTGCCACTCCCAAAGCAACTCTAACAAGCAATGAGGCTCCTTGGAAACAAAGATTGCCATCTTCTTTATTTGATCGACATATTTAAATGTTGCTTCCATATTAAATGCTTCTTTAACTCGTTGAAAATCCGCTTCTAATTTTTCAGCTTGAGCTTTTAAATCATCCATTTCAAATTCAATTCGAATAAAGAACTCACCACCATGTGGGTCAGTAGAGTATTGATTGGATTCAATAATATTAGCGTTATGCTCATATAAAAACTGAGACACGGCTGCCACAATACCAGGTTGATCGGCACAGTTTATTAATAAACGCGCTCTGTTTTTATTTGTTTTCTTAAATGCTTCTATCTTTTCATCTATATAACTTTTCATCTTGATCCCTCTTTACTATAATCGTTCTTTACTACTTTACCACGTTACAGATGATGGTCAAGAGTCTTATGAAAATAATTTATCCATAATGGCTATAAACTGTTCTACTTCTTCTTGTTTTGCCGTTAAAGGTGGCAGTAAACGAACGATTTGTGGCCCTGCAACTAAAATTAATAATTGATGTTCCTCTCTTGCTTTGTTGACATAGTCAATCGCATTACCTTCGACTTCAAGACCGATTAACAAACCTTTACCTCTAACAGACTTTACTTCCTTCTTATCTTCTACTAATTGTTGCAATCCATTCCATAAATCGTCCGATATTTGATTAGCATGCGCTAATATATCTGTTTGGGTAAGGTGGTTAATGGTTGCCAGCCCTGCTGTTGTTACGATTGGATTCCCCCCAAATGTACTTCCGTGTGTACCTGGGGAAAATACTTTTGCGACATGTTCTTTAGCGATGATAGCACCAATTGGAAAACCAGATCCCAGACCTTTTGCCACACTGATTACATCTGGCTCAATACCGTAATGCTGATAGGCAAAAAGTTTACCTGTCCGGCCCATACCTGTCTGAATTTCATCAATCATCAATAAAATATGATGTTCTTTACAGATTGCAGATAGTTTGCTTAGCCATGCAGGATCAGCTGGGATGACCCCTCCTTCACCTTGAACGAGTTCTAATAATACCGCAGCTGGTTTCTGTTTTGCTAGCTCATCAAGTAAACGATCGTCATTAAAAGGTAAATACGCAAAACCGGGTGTTAAAGGGGTAAATCCGTCTTGGATTTTCTTTTGCCCTGTTGCCGATAATGTAGCCATTGTCCGGCCATGAAACGAATTGTTAAAAGTGATGATGAGTGGATTATCCTGTTCTAGTACATCATGCCCGTATTTTTTGGCAATTTTGATTGCTGCTTCATTCGCTTCAGCACCACTATTACAGAAAAACACTTGATCACCACAACTATTTTCCGTTAAGGCCTGTGCTAATTTTTCCTGAGAGGGTATATGATAAAGATTGGAACAATGCCATAGCTTCGACAGTTGTTCCTGGACAGCACGCTCCACCACATCTGGCACATGTCCTAAGTTACACGTTGCAATACCAGAAGAAAAATCTAAATATTTTGTTCCTTGATCATCCCATACGTGACTTCCTTTCCCTTCAACCAAAGTAATCGGAAAACGTCCGTATGTAGACATAACAGGACTTACAGTTTGTTTATACATGCGGCACCTCCTGTTCTAAAGCAATTCTCGTTCCAACTTGTTTCCCTTGCATAAACTCTTCCAAACCATGGTCTGCTGTACCATCCACAATTGATACTTCCCGTACATTTTTACGCAAAGCAGATAATGCAGATTTTACTTTAGGAATCATTCCACCGAAAATTACTTCTTGTTGGATCAATTCATCGATTTTCGTTTCATTTAACTGATGGAATACTTGCTTCTCCCCATTTACTTCATGATAAATCCCGGGAATATCACTAATAAAACATAACTTTGCTTCTAATGCTTGCGCAACTGCTGATGCCGCCATATCAGCATTTATATTATAGCGTTGTCCTGTTCTATCCTTACCAATTGGTGAAACTACTGGGATGAGACCTTGCTCGACAAAGCTTTGTACTAAATTTGTATTCACTTGTATCACTTCTCCTACATAACCAAGAGTGGTATCATCCTTCACCGGCTTTGCTTCTAATAAGTTTCCATCAATTCCACTTACACCAATGGCCTTACCTTCCGCTTCTGCAATTTTACGGACAATGGCTTTATTCATAGAACCACTAAGGGCCATTTCGACGACATCTAATACTTCATTTGTGGTTACACGCAATCCGTTAATAAACGTAGTCTTCACACCTGTTTGCTCTAACAATTGTGAAATTAACGGTCCACCACCATGAACAATAATTGGCTGCCATTTTCCTTTTTGTTGAATCGTCACAATATCTTGATAAAAAGAAGGAGGCAGCTGTTCAAATACACTACCACCACATTTAATCACAACATAATTCACATTCGTTCCTCCTTACGTTCGATAAGAAGCGTTTATTCTGACATATTCATAGGAGAGGTCACAACCCCATGCGGTTGCCTTTCCGTTTGCATCACCCAATTTGGCAAGTATGGTTATTTCATCTTCTAATAAGTATTCTTTTGCCGCATCTTCATCAAATCGATGTGGTACTCCATTTTCGACTACTAAAATATCACCTAAATAAATGCTAACTTTATCAGGATCTAAAGATTCGCCACTATAGCCAATGGCCGTAATAATACGTCCCCAATTCGCATCAGCACCATGAATAGCTGTTTTTACTAAGTTAGAAGAGATAATGGATTTAGCAATGGCTGTTGCCGATTCATCCGTAAACGCACCTTCCACTTGTACTTCTACTAATCTGGTAGCACCTTCTCCATCACGGGCAATTTCTTTTGCTAAGTATTCACAAACAAATTGTAAAGCGTCGTAAAACTTTTGCCACTCTCTATGTTCTGGTGTTAACGCTTGATTTTCTGCTTTTCCATTTGCTAAAACTAATACCATATCATTCGTACTAGTATCTCCGTCAACCGTAATCATATTGAACGACTGGTTCGTAATCGATTTTAATACATCAGATAAATAGGAAGAAGAAATATTAGCATCTGTTGTAACAAAACCAAGCATTGTTGCCATATTCGGATGAATCATGCCTGAACCTTTGGCAGCTCCACCGATCGTAACGGTTTGACCATCTATTTCTAATTCGATTGCAATTCCTTTTTCTTTTGTATCGGTTGTTAAAATGGCTGATTCAAATTTGCTAGCACCAATATGTTTATGGTCAGGTATTTGACTAATACCTTTTTGCAGTTTATCCATTGGTAATAATTCACCAATAAGCCCTGTTGATGCTACAGCCGCCAGATGTTCTTCCACTCCGACTGTTTCAGCGAATAATTTGCGCATATCATAAGCATCTTGCAGCCCCTGTTCACCTGTACAAGCATTGGCAATAGCTGAATTGACAATAATTGCTTGTAACTGCTGTTCCTTTTCGATACTTTCTTGTGTTACTTTAAGTGGTGCTGCTTGAAAGACATTTGTCGTATATACTCCTGCTGCTTGTGCTGGCACTTCTGAATACACCCAGCCTAAATCCATTTTCTTTTTTCGTAGTCCACAATGTAAACCGCCTGCTTGAAACCCCTTTGCAGAGGCAATATTTCCATCTTTCATTAATTTGAATTGTTCTAGCTGAACTTCCATGTCTGTTTTTCACTCCTTAAGGATAAATAGGTAATTGATCCAAGCCTGTTGTCTCTTCCCAGCCGTACATAATATTCATATTTTGAATTGCTTGACCAGATGCTCCTTTAACTAAATTGTCAATGACAGAAACAATAATTAGTTTTCCTGTCCTTTCATCTGCATACAATCCGATATCACAATAGTTACTGCCATAGACCTCTTTCGTTGAAGGCAATACCCCTTCTTTACGTACACGAACGAAAGGGTGGTCTTGATAGTAAGTTTGATAGGTGTCAACCAGTTGTTTCGTAGAATAGTTGCCTTTCATATCCACATACATCGTGCTCATGATTCCTCTTGTCATCGGAACAATATGCGGGGTAAAAATGACTTGCATCTCTTCATTTGCTCGTTCTGATAGCATTTGTTCGATTTCCGGAATATGTTTATGCACCCCAATTTTGTATGCTTTAAAGTTTTCATTCATTTCTGAAAAATGAACATTCAATGATAAACTTCGTCCCGCTCCAGATACTCCTGTTTTCGCATCAATAATGATCGATGATCGATCAACCAACTCTTTTTCGATTGCTGGTATTAACCCTAAAGTCGTTGCTGTTGGATAACAGCCTGGATTTGCAAGAATACTAGCTTGCTTGATAGCTTCATTATTTACCTCTGGCAAGCCATAAACTGCTTTTTCAATATATTCCTGTGATGCGATTTCCTCGCCGTAATACGTCTGGTATTTCTCCCCATCTCGCAAACGAAAATCCCCTGACAAATCAATACATCGCACTCCTTTATCAACTAATGCTGGAATAACGTTTTTGCTAACATTAGACGGTGTTGCAAAAAAGGCGAGTTCTACCTCTTGTGCTAAGGCATCTACATTTAGCTCTGCCATTTTGATATCGATCATATCGACAACATGCGGATATACTTCTGCTAATTCCGTTCCACTATTTGAATGTGAGATAACTTTTTTCACTTGAACATATGGATGGTTATGCAAAAATCGTAATAACTCAACCGCACCATAACCAGTTCCACCTATAATTGCTACATCCACCATATTTCCCCCTAAATTCCGTGTGTGATTAATTTATAATTATACTGCATTTTGTATTTTCATGCAATAATGTTTATAAAAATTTCAGAAATTTATTTCTTTTTTTCGCAATTTCATATAGTTCGTCATGTATCAGCAGGTTTTTGCTCCCTACTCTTACGGTTCTCGCAGTAATTATTATATAGATTGCTACATCCTTTGACAGTGTCGAAGTTGCAAACATTCATTCACCTGTATAAATATCCAAATATACATGAACAATGACAAAAAGTGTGCACTCCTAATGATAATAAGTACTTTAAGCTTATGACTTTTATGACTTAAAAGCTGTAAAGTGATGACTCAAGTTACCTTCTCAAAAATCTGAATTTCCGTTATTATTAAGGTACTAAATATGTAATGAAAAAGGTGAGCAAACACGTTATGACTAATCAAAAACAGCGTTTCGATCCAGAATGGTTAAGATTACTATATTTAGCAAAACAATTAGGTATGAGCAAAGAAGATGTGAGACACTTTTTCCGTGATCTACCGGAAGTAGCACATACGAAATCGTTATAAACTTTTTAACAGCAAAATAGCTTCTGTTCGACCGGATACTCCTAATTTCCGATAAACTTTACTAACATAGTTTTTTACTGTACCTATGGATAGATACATAGAATCAGCAATTTCCTGGTTTGAATATCCGTTTAGTAATCTTTTCAAGATATTGGTTTCTGTGTCGGTAAAGCGAATATTCCGCTCCTTTAAAGCATCTAGAACAGTCTCAAAAGATGACCGAGAGTCGTTCTCACCACTCGTTTCTAATTGTTGCATTAACAGTGGTTGTATGGATTCGGGGATTAATATTTGACCTTTTAACGATTGGTAGATCGCATCAACTAACTGATGAACATCAGTATCTTTTAGTAGGTACCCACTAGCACCATTTTTTAACGCTTTTAATATATAATCATTTTGAGAAAAAGTTGTCAGCATAATTATTTTTATATTAGGATATTTCTCTTTTAATATCTTAGCAGCTGTAATCCCACCCATACTTGGCATACGTATATCCATCAATATAACATCCGGTTTACTTTCTATTGTTTTATTGATCACGTCCTCACCCGAATTAGCTGTCGCAATGACTTCTAAGTCCGATTGCTGATTTAACATTACAGCAAGGCCTTCACATATAATTTTTTGATCATCCGCTATGATAATTTTTATCTTACTCATCGTTTTCACCCTACACTTCGAATTTTATGAACGTTTTTATCTTTCGGTAATTCTATCAAAATATCTATTCCACCCAGTCGTGTGTTGTTAGATTGAAAGATTATTGTTCCACCTGTCTCTTCTACCCTTTCTTTCATGGCAATAAGGCCAAATCCTAATTCCTGCTCTATATTTTTGGAGCCTCTGCCATTATCGCTTAAAGAAAATTGTAAGGTATCATCCACTATCGATAATTGGAATGAAAAAAGGCTTGCTTTTCCGTGTCGCAAACCATTTGTTAATCCTTCTTGCAATGCTCGATATATAACGATTTCCTGACGGGGATTCAACCAACCCTCTGCCACATTCATTTCTACATGAATATCAACATCTGTTTGCTGCTTCGTTTCCTCTAATAAAGCTTCCACTGCATTTTGGAAATCTATAAAAAAATGGTTGCCCTGCAATTCCCGAACGGATTTACGAACTTCATGTAATCCACTCTCTAGGTTTTGGTATACCTGATTAAGTAATTGTTGAGCTTCATTTGGATCTTGGTGGATCAACGTTTTCACCGCATTTAATCCGATTAGTGAAGTGGAAAAAGAGTGACCAATCGAATCATGCATTTCACGAGCAAAACGTTTACGTTCTTGCATAATGATATTTTCTTCTAGTTTTAAAGACGCTGTTTTCATTTTGTCATATGCTTTTTCAAGTTGCTTTTTTTGAAACATAGATATTTTGACAAGATAACTAAAAACAAATACTACTAGAAACTCTGTAATTCTAGGGATGATGAATGACATGTTGGAAAGAGGAGGAAAACCAAATGCAATCCATTTACCAGCAACAAAAAACAGGTAAGCAGCAACCGCAAATGGAATACTGTAATTTAGTGTATGATGATATACCATTTCACCAATTAATATAAGCAAAAATACTTGCGAAATAAAGGATTGATCTAAACTAATAATCACACTAAGTAATACCAATTGGCCTACAAGGAAAAACAAACCTTTGCGATTGTCTAAGTTCAGCTTAAAAATAAAATCTCTGAAATATTGCAACAAAATATAAATCGTGATACAAAGATATAATTCCGGTAACCTTGATTGCTCGTCAAAGGAAAATAAAGGAGCCATTATCAGCAATGTGATAAGGATAGCCCGTGGCATTTTTTTGTCAATAAAGTTATCCATCATAATACCCTCTTCTCCTACTAAATAGTCTTATAAGTGTGACAATTGATTTAGTTTCATTTTACCAAAGTAAGAGGGAATAACAAGTTTTCAATCACAAAATCTACAACTGTCCTCTATATGAGAAGTTAATTATAGTTGAAAAGGAACAAAGGTTACTGTCATAGAAGGAGCAAGTTCTTGTTGCACTTTTTCATAGCGAAGTAATTAATCGGGGAGTGTTACCATAAAATATTTCAAAATAAATCCTTCGTTTAACACGGTCATTGCGCTGATTTCATGTTCTCTTACATACAAAAAAGATAGGAGATGGCGATCCCCTACCTTCCTATCTCTTATCTAAGATTATCTACTGCCGCTCTTTCAATTGCAAGTCCATTCTTATAACGTTCCATAAACTGTTCGTAACCTTTTACATCATTAGCATTTGGTGACACAGTCTTCACGTCTTGACCAGCGAATACTTTTTCATTTAAATAAGCTTCCAAGGTTTCGTTCTCTTCTTTATTCAACATATAAGAACCGAGTAATGCGATGCCCCATGCTCCACCTTCTCCTGCTGTTTCCATAACAGAAACAGGAACATTAAAAGCAGCTGCTAACATGCTTTGCGCCACGCCTTCGGTCTTGAAAATACCACCATGCCCTAAAACTTCATCTAGCTTTACACCTTCTTCTTTGGTTAGAATGTCCATTCCGATTTTCATTGCGCCAAATGATGTATATAAATGCGTACGCATGAAATTAGCAAGGTTGAAATTACTTTCAGAAGTACGAGTAAACAACGGACGCCCTTCTTCAAAATGGGTCATATGTTCACCAGAAAGATAGCCGTAGGATAATAACCCTCCTCCGTCAGCATCTCCTTCTAGCGCCTTTGTAAATAGGGTTTCAAACAACTTATTTTTATCCACTTCGAAACCGATAGCTTGGGTAAATTCTTCAAATAAACCAATCCATGCATTTAAGTCAGATGTACAATTATTAGAGTGTGCCATTGCTACGAGGTCACCTGAAGGTGTTGTCACTAGATCAATCTCCGGGTGTACCTGCGATAAATCCTTCTCCAATACCACCATTGCAAATGCAGAAGTACCGGCAGAAACGTTACCCGTACGCTGTGCCACACTGTTTGTTGCAACCATGCCAGTCCCCGCATCACCTTCTGGCGGGCAAAGTGGAATACCTGCCTTCAATTCGCCGCTAACATCTAATAATTTCGCACCCTCTTCTGTAAGCGTTCCTGCGTTTTCACCAGCTACTAAAACCTCAGGTAAAATGTCTTCCAGCTTCCATGAGAGATTTTGTGGAGCAATCAATTGATTGAACTGATCAACCATGTTTTGATTATAACTTTTGGTTTCTAGGTTGATCGGAAAGACACCAGATGCTTCCCCAACACCAAGCACTTTCTTCCCTGTTAGCTTCCAATGAACATACCCGGCCAATGTTGTTTGAAAGTGGATATCCTGAATATGATCTTCCTGATTTAAAATAGCTTGATATAAATGGGCAATACTCCATCTCTGTGGAATATTATAATTAAACTGTTTGGTCAGTTCTGTTGCAGCCTGTTCTGTAATATTGTTTCGCCATGTACGGAAAGGAACAAGTAGCTGCTCCTCTTTATCGAAAACCATGTAGCCATGCATCATTGCACTAAAGCCGATAGCACCTACTTTTTTGAGCGTAATGCCGTACTGCCTTTTCACGTCAGCCGCCATCTTCTGATAACTGTCTTGGAGCCCTTCCCATACTTCATCAATACTATAAGTCCAAATATTGTCAATATAACTGTTTTCCCAGTCATGACTACCAGATGCAATGACTTCATTATTTTCTCCGACTAGAACTGCTTTAATCCGAGTTGAACCAAGTTCAATACCAAGTATTGTCTTACCACTTTGAATTGCATTATTCACATCATTCATATCATTTTCCCCCAATATTTTAAAAGTTAAGTATATAGCTTTGGATATTAGCGCTTTCATCGAAATTCGTATTAGGTAGAGGATTTTCCTTCTTTACAGCTAGTTACCCTTTATCTAAAAACGACTTCAACTTATCTGCACAAATAATTCATGTTATTGATCTCTTCAAACATCATACCATCCAGCCTATGTAATAGTCAATTTAAATTCGTCCGTACGTGTACAGTCATTAAAATCAGATATAGCTTTGTTAACATGTGGACTGACGTATTGAAAAATTGTCCACAGCGTGTTGACCTGTGGACAATTTTCAGCACTACTTCTTGATGACTTTGTTCTCTAACGTACCAATTTGGTCAATTTCCAGCGTAACAACATCCCCTGGTTGAAGCATTTTAGGCGGATTCATCGCAAACCCTACTCCATCTGGTGTTCCTGTTAAAATGATATCGCCTGGATCTAATGTTATTAAATTGGAAATAAAACTAATTAAATATGGGATATCAAAAATTAAATGTTCTGTATTAGAAGATTGGCGTAATTCACCATTAACATAGGATTTGATTGCTAAATGACTAGGATCGTTTAATGCAGAAGTCGTTACTAGCCAAGGTCCTACTGGTGTAGTATGATCTAATGATTTACCTTGCAACCATTGTGGTGTACGCTTCTGTAAGTCACGTGCTGAAATATCGTTTCCAATTGTATACCCTGCTACGTAATTTAACGCTTCTTCCTTTGCTACTTTTGTTGCCTTTTCACCAATAACAACGGCAAGTTCCACTTCATAATCTAATTTATCTGTAGCTTCTGATTTATGAATCTTATCTTCAGGACCAATTAAGGCGTTGTTAAATTTAGAGAATAAAACTGGGTACTCCGGCAATTCACCGCCCATTTCTTTTACATGATCTCTATAATTTGTTCCGATGCATATAATTTTTGACGGGGTAGGGTTTGGTGTATGCAGGACAACTTCATCGCGTTCAAAAACATGTGTTGTAGAATAGTGCTTGATTTGTTCCAAAAGATTCTCAGCATGTTTAATATGTATATTTGCCTGTTGATAAAATGCATTTGGATCTGCTGGGATAATACTATCTGCCAAAATTTTATGTTGGTCGATCAACTCTTGTTGTGCAGCATGTAAATCAATAACCTTATTATCTTCGACTACGCCAATTCGGCTTTGTGCATAAGGATGTTTTAACTGATAATGAACAAGTTTCATACTGGACCCCTCCTCTAGTTTAAGATCATTTTATCATAGAATAAGCTTTATTTGCTCACAAGGATGCTAAAGCGATCTTAGCTTGAATAGAGATTGCGCTTGACGTTTCCATGGCCAACCTTTTCCGATCTTATTTGGCTTTCCTACCGTAACGACTCGATTGCACTAAAACAAAAACCCGTTTCATCAATTAACGAAACGGGTTCATGCTTATTAAAGTTATGGTTATAACACTTTACTCAAGAATGCTTTTGTTCGTTCATGTTGTGGATTGTCAAATAGTTGTTTTGGTTCGTTTTCTTCTACCACATAACCCTCATCCATGAAAATAACACGGTCGCCAACTTCTTTAGCAAAGCCCATTTCATGAGTAACAACGACCATCGTCATTCCTTCTTCAGCAAGTTGCTTCATAACGCCTAGCACTTCTCCAACCATCTCTGGGTCTAATGCTGAAGTAGGCTCATCAAATAACATCACTTTCGGCTCCATACCTAAAGCTCTCGCAATCGCTACACGTTGTTTCTGACCACCTGAAAGTGATTCTGGATATACATTCGCTTTATCTAAGAGGCCGACTTTTTGAAGTAAATCTTTTGCCTTTTTTTCTGCATCTTGTTTACTCCATTTTTTTACTGTGACGATTGGCAATGTAATGTTTTCCAAAACGCTTTTATGTGGAAAAAGGTTGAACTGTTGAAATACCATTCCAACCTCTGCTCTTAGTTTATTGATGTCTACTTTTTTATCTGTTAATTCCTCACCATCAATCGTTACTGTTCCATCAGTTACCGATTCTATTAAGTTAAGACAGCGTAGAAATGTTGACTTACCTGAACCAGAAGGCCCAATTACAACAACAACTTCCTTTTGCTTGATATCTACATTAATATCCTTCAGCACTTCTAAGTCGCCAAAGGATTTTTTTAAGTGCTTGACAGAGATCATTTTACATCCAACCTTCTTTCTAGATAATTTAATAAGTATGTTAGGCTAAGTGTTAACACTAAGTAGATTAACGCAACCATTAAGTACGGTTCCCATACTCTTAAATATTGTCCGGATGCTGCTCTTCCCCAGTATAATATATCTTGTGCTGCGATCATTGCACCTAGTGATGAATCTTTTAATAAAACGATAAATTCATTCCCTAATGGTGGAATGGAACGTTTAAATGCTTGTGGTAGAAGAACATGACGCATCACTTGGAACTTATTCATACCTAAAGAATGCGCCGCTTCTGCCTGTCCTTTGTCAATTGACTGTAATCCTGCACGGAATATCTCTGCTACATATGCGGAAGAATTCAGTGATAATGTCACCATGACGGAGATGACAGGGGTTGTAGACCCTAGTATTGCTGGTAAAGCAGCATAATGAAATAAAAATAATTGCACAAGCAGAGGAGTACCTCTTAAAAAGTTAATATACCAAACAAATGGCAATCGAACGATCAGAATAGGTGACATTTTCCCTAATGCAATAAAAAAACCGAGTATACAACCCATTAAAACACCGACTACTGACATAAGGATGGTTAAGCCCATACCTTCCATAAAAAATGGGAAGTACTCGACAATAATATCAAACCTAAAGTCCATGTTGTTTGCTCCTTTCTCTCTTATTACTTTGCTTTTTGTTTCCCTTTTTTATTCCTAGTAAAACAGATCCGCTCTTCTTCCCTTACACAAAGGAAAAGCGTAACGGGGTCGCTACGCTTTTTGATTAGTGAATTATTGGGTTAGCGCTTCTGTGTTTGGTTCTACTCCAAACCATTCCTCATAGATTTCTGCATATGTCCCATTATCGATTACAGTTTGAAGAGCTTCATTCACATCTTCCTGAATTTCGCTTCCTTTCGGGAACATGATACCGTAAAATTCTGATTCAAACGTATCAGGATCTGTGATCATTTCAACGTTTGCATCTGGATTATTCGCCACATATTCATCCGCTACTACATTGTCTGTAACAACTGCATCCACATCACCTGATTGCAGGGACATTAATGCTAATGTATTAGAATCATATTTTGAAATATTTTCGTGATTTTTTCCTAAAATCTTTTCAACAGCTTCTGCACCAGTTGTCCCTGATTGGACACCAACTTTTAATTCTTTAATATCTTCCCCACTTGTAATACCTTCTCCTTCACGGAACACTACCTTATGTGTAGATTCAAAATAAGGTGAGGAGAAATCATATGTTTGTTCACGCTCTTCATTTACCGTGATTCCTGCAATAGCAAGGTCAGCGTCACCTTCTTCTACAGAAAGTAACATGGCATCCCAGCCTACGTTCTCTAATTCATAATCATAGCCTGCCTCTTCCATAACGGCAGCTAGTAAATCTATATCAAACCCAACTACTTCCCCTTTATCTAAATAAGAAAAAGGCATAAATCCTGCTTCTGTTACAATAGACAAGGTTTGTTTATCATCTGAACCATTCGTTCCGTCTGTTTGATCTGAACTGTCATCAGTACCACAAGCTACAAGGATCGCTAACAATAAAACAGCGAATCCCTTGATCATCCATTTATTCATAAATATTCACTCCGTTTTTTATTTATACATTTTATAACGATTATCATATAGTATTCAGGTGGTAAATTCAATACTTTTGTCAGAAATTCTAATGTTAAAACAATTCTGAATATTGTCATAATTATAATGTTACATTCCTATTATTTTTAACTACTTAAGAAATATTAGATTTTTTATAAAGCGTATTTTAGTACCAAATTAGTGCTTATGAGGAGGTATTTGGGTACTAAAGCTTGTTTGAAGTACCATTTTGGCTTAACGTGTGTAATTTGGTACTTAAATTCAAGCTTAGAAAGCGAATATTGCTGAATGTGAACTGAGTAGCCGATTTCCTATTATAAACCATGAAAAAACACGACATTAAAGTCGTGTTTTTCCCAAAATCAAATCCTATTTTTTAATAAAAAGCTGCGTCCAATAGTTCCCATCTGTAGCAAATCCCACTCCGATATGGGTGACTTCTGGGTCCAACAAATTTTTGCGATGCCCTTCACTATCGAGCCAGGCTTGGACCACCTCTTCTGCTGATTCTTGACCTGCCGCAATATTCTCGGAAGCCTTTGTATAATCAACACCAAATTCCTGCAACATATCAAAAGGAGAACCATACTGTGGAGATGTATGAGAAAAATAATCTCTTTCTGCCATATCTTCTGATTTGGTCTGTGCTACATTCGCCAATTCATGATCGAATTTTAAGGAATCAGCACCATTTTCGCTACGTGCTTGATTGGTTAACTCGACCACTTTTTGTATGACACCATCTAAAGACTCTCTGTCAAAAGACTCCGGCTCTTCATTTTGATCTATATAGTCATCATCTTGCTGTTCTGTTTGTTGGTTTTGCTCCGTTGTTTGCTGTTTTTCTTGTGTTGTTTGCCTTTGTTTACTATCTGCGCCATAATTACGATCTTCCTGGCGGTACCACTCATTTGGATTAGCATTTTCAAAAATATTTTGCTCTCTTCCCGGGTTAACCGGTATTTCTCCTTGATTTCCACCGTCATTTTGACCACCAAAACCGACATTCTCTGGTTGAATATTTTGATCTTCCGGTTCTAAGGAAGACTCGTTACAGCCAACCATGAGACTAACCATTAAAAACATGAATACATAAACTATATGTTTGTACATAGATATCACCTCAAGGAATTTTTTTGCCCTGTAGGTTTACTATGTACGAAACAAATTTATTTATTCATCCCATTCATCGAGATTAACGAGCCTTTTTTCACGAATCGATTTTCGTGCTGCAAATGCGACTTTAAAGGAATGCCAACCATCCTCATAATTGGACAATATTTTTGAACGATCACCAGTTTTTACAGCATGGAGAAAGGCTTCATTTTCTCGTTTATAAGGATTTTGTCTTGCGATATACTTCTCTAGCTTTTCAGGCATTTTACTTTCTATATGACCCATTTGCCACTCGATAATCCCTTGATCTGTATAAGCTGTAATGCCAACATCACCTGTCCCTCCGGGTAAAACAGATGTATTAGCTATTTGCACTAATAAACCATTTTCTAATGTTAATGTAAATAACCCGACATCTGCTACGGTTACAGACGAATCTTGTTTTGCTGTGACTGCATTAGTTTCTTGGGCATAAACAGACTTCACTTCACCAAATAAAAAGCGAATTAAATCGACAATATGTGTCGTCTGCTCATTAAATTGCCCACCTGATTGTTCTTGGTTTTTCCACCAGTAAGCTCCTGGCATAGAACCCATCCATTTTCCCAATATTGTACCAACATCCGCTTCCTCTAACATTTCTTGAAATCTCATTACCGTATCCGCGTAACGAAAATGGTAACCGACCGCTGTAAGATGATTATTTTCGATCACTTTTCGCCTTACTTGACGTACTTTATCTTCCTCGACTCCTAATGGCTTTTCTACTAAAAAAGGAATCCTGTGTTCAATTAGCATTTCCTCATAATTTTCGTGTGCCATCGGAGGGACACAAATATATACTGCGTCTAATTGTTCATGAGCAATCATCGTTTCCAAATCTTGATAACCTGTTGTTTGATAATACCCCTCAGCAAAATCCTCTGCCTTTTCCTGGCTGGATCCTACAAATCCTACGACTTTCACATTTTCGATTTCCTGTAAAATCTCGACATGATGCCTTGTAAATCCTCCTGTACCGATAAAGCCAACTCGAATCATTGACATTCACTCCCTTTCTTGAATTAAGCGATTACATTTTATACGCAACCTCCACAATGGAGGAGCGTTAGGTAAAGATACGTTTTTCACGCCACTTTCCAAAACGATAATATAAAAAGGCAATGACACTACTTAGCATAAAGCTTACACCAATTCCATAAGCAATGCCATCTTCCCCTATTATTTCAGAGAAAAGATAAGCTAATGGATAACGAAGTGCCCAAAAGGAAAGCAGGTTCAAAATTAAAACCTGATACATCGCCCCAGATGCCCTGACAATCCCGTTCAAGACGAAATTAATACCTAAGAATGGATAAAAGAAAGCAATAATCATTAAGTATGTAGCACCAAACTGAACAGCTGCTTGTTCCTGAATAAATAAGCTAATACCAAATTCGGCAAATAATACTATGATACCGGCAAACAGAAACATAATCACGGTATTATAGACAACACCATACGTTGCGATTTGTTTGACACGTCCCCATTTACCAACACCAATATTCTGACCAGCCATACTATTGACAGTAGCACCAAGCGCATGTGCCGGTAATAAAAACAGACTATCTAAACGTTGTGCTGCACTATAACCAGCAACAGCCGCTTCTCCGTGCGATGTAACAACACTCATAATAGCTGCAGCACCAGCAGAAATAACCGCCATTTGTAAACCAGACGGAATTCCGAGATTAAGAATCAACTTTACTTCTGACCATAATGGTAATGTCGGCCATTTCAACGGTATAATTTTCTTTCTGATTACAAAAATAACACCATAAATAAAGGAAAAACCTTGTGATAAAATCGTCGCTACTGCCGCGCCTTGTACACCTAGATCAAGCACTGAGATAAACAGGGGATCAAGTACGATATTTAACAGAACGGCGATCGCTACAAATAGAAGTGGTGTTTTACTATCCCCTACAGCACGTAAAGCAGTACTAATGAAGTTATAACCTACTAAGAAAAGAATTCCTATCGCATTAATGCGCAAGTAAGTCATTGCTTCGGCCATCATTGTTTCTGGTGTTCCTAGCAATAGTAATATTGGCCGCGCAAATAGAAAGCCCAATATTCCCATCACAATTGCTAAAGCTGACAATGTCACAACGAAAGCATTGACATATGTCTGAACTCCTTCTTCATTTCCCTTTCCTTTTTGTTGGGAAAGTACAGTTAACGTCGTATTATTAATTCCGATAATAAACGATAGTACAGTAAAAATAACAGTCCCAGATATATTGACAGCACCTAACGCATTGGCTCCAATCAGATTCCCTACCCACAAGCTATCAATAAATTGATAAGAGACTTGCAAGAGTTGGGCCAACATAATTGGAGAAGAGAAATAAAATAAGTCAATCCATATATTCCCATTGGTAAAATCACGGTGTCTACTCAAGAAACATCCTCCTACATTCTTAAACAAACTAAGCTTAGCACATTATATTTATAATCTTGATTGGGGCATTGTCACACCGTCCCAAATCCGATTACTTGGTGCCTCTCTTTGCTTCACATCAGGTTCTTCTAATAATAAATAAAAATTTTTGGTAGGTAAATTTCCTAATTGATGTTTAGTAATAAGCCGATCCAAATAAAAACGCATGTTTTTTAGTTTTTTTGATTGATTATTTCCTGATTCGGAAAATTCGTATAAGACACTTGCTACGGAAACTCTTTTAATACGGTGTTTTTCCGCTACCCGCAGAAAGAAATCCCAGTCCCAGTAATTACGTACACTTTCATCAAAAACACCAATCTCATCATGTATCGATTTACGATAAACACTGCCGGATGGTACATAAGTGGAGAACTTTCTCATGGCATCGACATCAAAATGATAAGCAAATAAATGATGATTAATGGGCGTTCTTTTCTCATTGGTTTCTTGATAATTAACAATCTCTACATCTGAATAAACGAGATCAGCGCCTCCCATTTGCTCGATCATTGTTTCTAAATGTGTTGGTAACGGCAAATCATCATCATCCATTAACATAATTAGCTCGCCTGTTGCCTTCTCTAATCCTTTATTTCTTGCGTACACGTGATAACGGTTTTCAGGTAAATCGATGACAGTTATATTTAATTCAGTATATAATGCCGCCACATCGTTGACCTTTTCTCCGGCATCATTAATAATAATCACTTCAAAGTCTTGATACGTTTGCTCGACAAGTGCTGCTAATAATTCTGCTAGTGCTACTCTGCGATTAAAAGTTGTAATGATAATTGACACATATGGTTTAGGCATTTGTAAACTCCTCAATAAAATTGATTAAAAGTATGTAAACTTTGTTGACATTAGCCATGACAAAGTTAAAATTATGGCATATAGTAAAGGCATATCCTACTATTCCTTCTACTATTTACTCAATTATATATCAATTTATTATCCTAGCGAAATCATTGATCTTATCTTATATATTTCAAACTTTTTACAATTCACACAAAATGACATGAACCTTTTCTGTATAACATATAACAAAATGGGCAATACTTTTCTTAAAATGCAAGACTTCGTGACATAAATAAAATAGGAGGCTAGTCAAATGGCTTTTTTACGGGAAGCAGTTGAAAAACAAAAAGTGTACTTGATTCAACAGTTGATGGCCAATGGAATTGTGGATAAGAATGATCAAGAGCTCTATAACAAACCTATTAGTGAAATTGTCAATGATTACGAGAAATTCTGCCTGGAATTTGAGAGACAAAACTCCATAAAGTTCACTCGGTATAATCCCGAAAGAAAAGAAGAGAAGCCCGGTTTTCACTAAGCTTCTCTTCTTTTTATGCTTTTTTAAAAAAACTAAGCAAAATTCGCTCAGTCCTTATCCCTGGATCTGCGATTGTTTTAGTGGCGATTTTGAAAGATATCAAACACTTAACCGCCACTCCGGCTGCCCACTTCCCTTTCCGTGGGGTTTACCCTTCAGCTAACCTTTTCGAGCCAAAACCGCTCAAAAAAGTGGATCTTTAGGTCAAACGATTTCCACAGGAGTGGAAGTGGACGGCCTTGGTTAAGATCTGCTCTACAATACTAGTAGGAAGTAACACAGCTGCTTTCGCGGTCCATTGTAAAAAAGGCAACCTCTTACTTATGAAAAGAGTTGTTGCACCTTCTCATAACAGAGACAAATTATGGAGACTCCTGCGGGAATAGCGCGGGGCGAGAATCCACCTTGCAAAGTTAGCGTTGCCAATATACATCAAGTATTTCAAAATAATTACTTCGCTTAACACGGTTGTTGCGTAAATTTATACTTTCCTTCCAGACGTAAAAAAGGGGGATGCCTGTATTATACGTCCCCTTTTTTCTTTATAGTTCTTTTTGGATACCAAATCGCGCGTTAATTTCGCCACGTAATAGTTGTTTGCGCATTCTCTTTTCTTTCTTCTTCTCTTCTCGAATCATGTCTTGTCTAATTTCGTATGTTTGAACGCCCTCTTCTCGTTTGTTCGCAATATCAATTAATAATTCCACATCAGCAAAAGAGTATTTACGGTTTCCTTTTGGAGAACGTTCAGGAAATACTAGTTTTCTTTCTTCATAATAACGAATTTGCCGTTCTGATAATCCGGTTAGTTCACTTACGACACCAATAGTTATCACTTTCCGTTCTTTATAGGAAGGACTTTCCGCCATGCAATACACCACCTAATTACGTATACCGTTATAAGCTAACCTTAATAAAAGTATACAATGATAACCCATAGTTGCACAAAGTTTTGTCAGATAATCTGACAGTAAATTTTCTGACAATTGCTACTACTAGCGTCGTAACGATATTTTCGTTAGTATATAGATGATAAGGAGGCTGAACACAATGGAAATGTCCATTACAAAACCAGCAGCAAAATGGTTTATCAAAGAATTAGATTTAGAAGAAGGAGATGCTATCCGTTTCTTGGCCAGATATGGCGGTTTCGGTGGTGTACATAAAGGTTTTTCTTTGGCACTAGAAAAAGCCGTATCAAACAACCCCGGAGCAGAAGTGACGGAAGAGGGTATTCGTTTTTTTGTAGAAGAATCCGACATCTGGTACTTCGATAATAAGAACTTTCATATCAAATACTCGAGAAAATATGACGAAATTGAATATGTCATCGAGTAAAGTACATTCGAAACAGTTTCTATTCACAGATAAAAAACCGAGTGCTCGTTCTTCATGGCACTCGGCTTTCCTGCTATTTCAACGTAATTTTTGCTTTTGCTTTCCGGTTAGAAAAATCTAATTGATAGCCTGGTTCACCGAAATAAGGAAAACCGTCTTTTGTCCAGAACAGACGTTGAATACGCGCATGTCGGTTATGGTCATATAAAGGATTCTCTGTATTAAACCCTTTATATGGGCGAGCATGGTAAATGAGTAACTCAAAGCCATCTTCATCAACGCTAAAACTATTATGTCCTGGCCCATATTCACTCGTGTTATCACTGGAAACCAACACTGGTTCTTTTTCTTTTGTCCAAGCGTTTGGATCTAATAAATCACTATCTACATCAGCATGTAATAATCCCATGGCATAATTTTCATCTGTTGCGCTCGCTGAAAAAGCGATGAAAATTTTCTCATCATTTTTTATCATCGACGGACCCTCGTTTACATCAAATCCAATGACTTCCCAATCATATTCTGGAGTCGATAAGAGAACCTGTTTCTTAATTGTCCAAGGATTCTCCATTTCTGCAATATAAAGGTTTGCGATCGTATCATTATCTACCTTCTGTGACCACACAAGATAACGTTTACCTTGATGTTCAAAAGTTGTTGCATCTAATGAAAAACTTTGAAACTCCGTATTGATTTGACCTTTCTCTATCCATTCGCCCTCTAATGGGTTTTCTGCATCACATTCTAAGACATACGGACGAATTGCCCAAACATCATCTTTGTCACCAGCTGCGACATGAACATACCACTTTCCATCAATGAAATGAATCTCTGGTGCCCAAATATGTTCAGACATAATTCCTGATTCATGCTTCCACCAAATCACTTTTTCTTCTGCTTGTGGTAGTTCATCAATTGTTTTAGCTCTTCTTAAGACAACTCTGTCATATAATGGGTAAGATCCCGTAAAATAATAGTAACCATCGGTATGCTTATATAAATATGGATCAGCTCTCTGTTCAATAAAAGGCTTAGGATAATCTTTATGTTCTACTTCACCCTCTACCTCAATTGTTCCTTTATCTAAAAGTTCATTTTTATCAACAGAATCCCAATTCACATTAAACTCTGCCGTAATATTATCATCTAAATCTACAAGTACTCGTTCAGGTAATCGAATGTCTTCACCTCTGGAAACATCGATTTCCACATCATGTATACGCTTAATATCCATTTATGACATCCTTTCCATTCTCATTAACTACTATTATAAACGAGTCAACTTGTACTTACAACTATTTAGTTTATTTTATAAGAATAAAACTTATACTAAAAAACAAAAACCAACAGTATATTACGCTGTTGGTTTTTACATTTTACTATTTTGTTTAATAAATCGATCCATTCTTTTCATGGCTTCATCTAATTGTTTAATGGATGTTGCATAGGAACAACGAATATACCCTTCTCCACTTTCACCGAAAACATGCCCCGGTACAACGGCTACTCTTTCTTCTTCTAATAACTTTTGGGCAAATTCCTCTGAGGTATAGCCAGTTTCTTTGATCGAAGGGAATACATAAAAAGCACCACCCGGCAAATGACAGGATAAGCCCATCTCATTCAATGCCTTTACAACAAAATTCCGCCGTTGTCGATAGCTTGTTTTCATTTCTCTTACACTTTCATTTCCATGGCGTAATGCTTCTAATGCACCATGTTGCGCCATAGTTGGTGCACACATCATCGTGTATTGATGAATTTTTGTCATAGCTTGCATGATAGCTACAGGTCCCGCAGCATAACCAAGTCGCCAGCCTGTCATAGCAAAAGATTTCGAGAAACCAGAAATTAAAATGGTACGTTCCTTCATTCCATCAACAGAGGCGATACTAGTTGCTGCCTCATCATAAGCTAGTTCTGCGTAAATTTCATCAGATAGCACAATCAAATCATGCTTTCTTACAACTTGTGCAATGCCGTACAATTCTTGCTTACTTAATACCGCTCCAGTCGGATTATTTGGGCTACACAGAACAATTGCTTTTGTACGTGGAGTGATCGCTGCTTCGATTTGCTCTGGTGTCACTTTAAACTCATTATCCGCTGTAGCACTTACGGATACCGGCACACCACCTGCCAGAGAAATAGCAGGACTATAAGAAACAAAGCAAGGCTCCACAACAATTACTTCATCGCCAGCATCTACAATCGCTCGTAGTGCTAAATCAATTGCTTGACTTGCACCTACCGTTACTAGGAGTTGATCTTCGGGATTATACGAAATAGAAAATGTATCTTGCAAATATTTACTAATCTCTTCTCTTAATTCAAATAAACCTGCGTTAGCTGTATATGCAGTATATCCTTGTTCCAAGGAATGATAACTCGCTTCGATGACATTCCAAGGAGTAACAAAATCGGGCTCACCAACCCCTAGTGAGATAACATTCTCCATTTGAGAAGCAAGATCAAAAAACTTCCGAATTCCAGACGGCTGCAGCTCTTTCACGTGGTTTGCTAAATATGATTTACTCATGGTGTCACCATGATTCGTTTGTCATCATCGTCACCTTCATCAAAAATAATACCATCATGCTTATATTTCTTCAGGATGAAATGGGTCGTGGTGGACAGTACAGTATCCAAGGTAGACAACTTATCCGAAACAAAACGACTCACTTCCATCATTGTTTTTCCTTCGACAGAAACACTTAAATCATAAGAGCCCGACATTAAATAGACAGCTTTGACTTCTGGGAACCGATAGATTCTGGAAGCGATTTTATCAAAGCCAACACCCCTTACTGGCGTTACCTTTACATCTATTAACGCCGCCACTCCTTCATACTCATAAACAGTAGACCAATCTACAAGTGTAGAATAACCAAGAATGGCATGTTCTTTTTCTAATTTTTTTATCATTTCTTCCACTTCAACAGGGGCTACATCTAACATTTTACTAATGGTATCATTATCCATTCGACCGTTTTTTTCTAATAATTTCAATAATTCAATCTCTTTTTGTTCCAATCCATTCACCTTCTTTAGATGTTGTGTATACACTATTTACAACTTGTTAATTATTCTTACTAATATTCAATCATACTACAATTAATCCCAAATATAAAGTGCGATTATTCCCCGCGTAGCTTCTTCAACTTAGGGGGAGTGCATCGACAATTAGCACCTCGATAAACAATAGAAAAACTTCGAATCCGAGGAAGGAAGGTTTCAAAGTGGTGAGCTATCAGGAACTGATAACACAAATCGGGATGGACTATACACATCCTGGAGGAAAAACGGCAACGGATAAGTGGTTAAAGCAAATACCGAAAAATCCGAAGAAAGTATTAGAAGTTGGGTGTGGAACAGGAGAGACTCTTAGGCAATTGCGCGATCAGACAGCTGCATTTTTATATGGTATCGACAGCTCTGCAAATATGGTTACAAAGGCAAAAAACAAAACGAGTCATCTTCATCACATTGAGATTATGCAACAAAATATAGAAGATCTTTCGTTCACCCATCATTTCTTTGACCTAATTATTTCTGAATCTGTGTTAGCTTTTACCCCTATCCATTACAGCCTGCCGAAACTTACGAATCTACTTAAGCCAAATGGACAAATCGTACTTCTAGAAATGGCAACATCCAGCCTCTTAACCCATTCAGATGAAGAAATAATTAAAACGTTTTATCAGTTGCCGCAATTACTATCCAAAGAAGACTGGTTAAAGCAATTATTAGACTATGGGTATGAAACGGTCTATCTAGAGAAAATCGAGAAAGAACCCAAAACACCCAGCACTCTTCCTCAACATCTATCAATGGAAATGTTACAAACATTAAATGAACATTATCAATTAAATACCTCATATGCTAATGATCTTCATACTTACTTATTTATAGCTAAAAAGCGAGGAAAGAACGATGACCATACATGCAACTGATAAGTGGATTAAGAAATTTACGGATAAAAAAAATGGCAAAAGCCGAAAAGAACAGTATTTACTACATCAATCCATTATTTGCGAACCACTAAGCCATTTTTTTGAAGATATTCAACCAGCGTTTATCCAAGAACACTTATTACGCCATGGGCTTTTTTCACCAAATTTAAATAAAGAGGACTCGGAGCAATGGATGGAACAAAATTATTTATCTAAGGTAAACAAGATCTACCAAAACTGCAAAAAGGCATGGAATGGACCTGAACCTGCTATATTTGTCTTTCCCTCTAACGAAGAAATTAGAGAACTGAAAGAATGGTATAACGGTAATACAGGCTTAAGTTACCCTGACAAACTGTTCTTATTCTTACAAAAGAAAGCCGGAAATCGAGAAATAATTGCTTTGTTCCTTCATGAATACAGTCACATTTGCAGACTGAATTATTTTCCGAAGAAAGAAATGGAATATACACTGTTGGACGCAATTATACTAGAAGGCATTGCTGAATGGATTGTGCGGAAAAAGGTTGGAAGCACGTACGGAAACAAAAGAATAGAAATGATATCCGACGAATTGTTAGCAGATTTATGGCAAACATGGATTGCCTCCCAGCAGAAGATGACTAGAGATCACCCTAAGCACGACATGATTATGTATGGATTTAACGGTGTCCCTAAAAATGTCGGCTATATTATCGGTTACAACATCATTCAACGTTATATGACTAAACAACCTTGTTCGATCACCACATTATTACAGACCACCAATCAGCACATTTTGGCAGCCATTGATACATTACTTGGCAAATAAATAGTGCAACTGCCGATGAACAGGTGACCACAATTTTATCTCTTTCTTGCATAGTCTACTAGTAGTTATCCAATGAACTGCTTGGATATGGAGGAAGGAGGGTTTTGATGTCACATTATGATTTTTGTCGAAAAAACGTAGGACGTCCTGTAAAAATTGTAACACACGACGGGTTAGTCCATAGAGGGATCATTAGAAGGGTTAGTCCCTCCAAAGTATTTATAGATCCATTTGATGCACGACGAGGAGTTGGTGGCTACGGCTATGGTTTCTTTGGATACGGGAGAGGTCTAGGTCTTGGCATTGCGCTCGGCGCAATCGCAACAATAGCATTTCTACCATTTTTCTTTTGGTAATTATTACCCCATTATAGTAATTGCTTAACCAAAGTACTAAACAGCCAAACTGTCTTACCTGGTCTATTTTTTTACTCTTCTCCTATCATAACAACTGGCATAAGAAATCTAAGGCAATCACTTAACATGATAGCCTTAGATTTCTATACTCCGTCATCTAATTAATGATTTCTTCTAGCAAAGTCCACAAAGCGAAATTTATCTGGTCGGTGCCTTGATTCCGTATACTGAAACAAACTGGCATCATCTAAATAAACATAATTCTTGATAACCACAATATTATGGAATCCTTCCAAATCTAATAAATTCCGATCTTCTTTTGTTGGCTCCTCTACGACAATTTCTTTCTTAGCAAAACTGATCACTAAACCTAATTCATCCTCTAGGTAAGCATATATCGATTCCTTTGCAATTTCTTCTGACATGTGGGGAACATAATTATCCACCAGATAATCTTTATCTAGGATGATACGCTGTCCAGAGAATTCTCGGGAACGAATCACTTCCCACACCTGATTCTTGCCTCTCAGCTTTAATTGCTCTTTTAAATAGCGATCAGGTTTGATAAGCTGACAATCGTGGACCGTAGTTTCCGGTCTTTCTCCCATTTTATCGGCTAACTCTTTAAAGCTGACAAGCCCTGAAACAGGGAAATCAAATTTACTACGATCAATGACCATCGAACCTTTTCCCCTGATTTTTTGTATATAGCCATTTTGAGCTAACAGGTTCAAAGCTTTTCTAATCGTTTCTCTCGATGTTTCATATTGATCTGTCAGCTCGTTCTCAGAAGGCAAGAATTGGTTGGCCTTAAACTTCCCTTGTTCAATTTGCTGTACCATTTCCTGATAGATCACTAAATATTTATTACGCATTTCATTATCCCCATCTATTACTTAATATAGAAAACAAATGATTCATAAGGACGCAACGTAACGTTCTCCAATTGAGTTGGTGGCTGTTGATAATTAGAAAGAATAGCCTCTCCTCTTTCGAATTGCTCTATCACTTCTCTAGGTAAGTCTAACGTTACTTCCTCAGCATAAAAATTGTTGACTACTAACATGCTTTCTTGATCATTTTCTCTTAAATAAGCAAAAATGGCAAGATCATCTGGTAAAATTAGTCGATAGCTTCCATCCGTTATGACCTGATATTCTTTTCTCATTTGAATTAATCGTTGGTAATGATAAAAAATTGATTCTTTATCCGCAATAGCTCGTTCAGCATTAATAGTGGTAACATTATTTGCCAGACCTATCCATGGTCCTACCTCTGAAAACCCTGCATTCTCTGTAGCATTCCATTGTACCGGCGTCCGAGCATTATCACGTGATTTTTCTTTTAAAATTGCCATAATCTCTTCTTCTGGTACACCATCTTCTTTTTTGATGGTATAGATATTAATGGACTCTACATCACGGTATTGATCGATGCTTTCAAAGTCGGGATTTGTCATACCAAACTCCTCCCCTTGATAAATATATGGAGTCCCTTGCATCAAATGTATGGTTGTTGCTAACATTTTTGCTGATTCATGGTGATAGTGTTTATCATCCCCAAACCGCGACACTATCCTTGGCTGGTCATGATTACACCAGAACAATGCATTCCAACCTCCACCTTGCTGCATTCCTATTTGCCATTTGGACAGGATTTGCTTTAACTCTAGGAAATCAAACGGTGCTTTAGTCCATTTCTCTCCATTGGGATAATCGACTTTTAAATGGTGAAAATTAAAAGTCATATCTAACTCCTCACTGTTAGGATTAGAATATTGAATACAATCATCCATCGTTGTTGATGACATTTCACCAACGGTCATCGTTTCACGGTTCTTAAATACTTGTTGATTCATTTCATGTAAAAACTCATGCACTCTCGGCCCATCCGTATAAAACTTTCTTCCGTCTCCTGGTGGTACACTGCCATCATCATCAGGGAAGCGTTGATCTTTGGATATAAGGTTGATAACATCTAAGCGGAATCCGTCCACTCCCTTATCAAGCCAAAAATTCATCATTTGATAAACATCGTCCCGTACCGCTTTATTTTCCCAATTTAAGTCTGCTTGCGTAACGTCAAATAAATGTAAATAATATTCACTAGTTTTTTCGTCATATTGCCATGCAGAACCGCCAAACTTGGATTGCCAATTGGTTGGTGGGTTACCGGCTTCGCCTTCTTTCCAAATATAATAATCTCGATACTGATTATCCTTTGATCGACTCGCTTCTTTGAACCATTGGTGTTCCGTTGACGTATGGTTTACGACAATATCCATAATAATTTTGATTTCACGATGATGTGCTTCATCTAATAATTTTTCAAAGTCCTCCATTGTGCCATATTCAGGGTGAATGGAATAGTAGTCAGATATGTCGTATCCATTATCCTTTTGCGGTGATGCATAAATAGGTGTAAGCCAAATTACATCGATGCCTAACTTTTTCAAGTAATCTAATTTTTCAATAATACCCGGGATATCTCCAACACCGTTCCCTGTAGTATCATTGAAGCTTTTCGGATATATCTGATAGACAACAGATTTTTGCCACCATTTCTCGTCCATACATTTACCCTCCTGTTGATCTCTGATGAAATTTTTATTGTATCAGCTTTTGATTTCCAAATATGAATACAGATCGCGACCAATCCTGATGCGAAGTAATGTGGTAATTAGATGTTCGGGCACCTAAGACCTATTTTGAAATATATCGTGATGATAACTACCACTCCGGCTGCCCACTTCCCTTTCCGTGGGGTTTGCCCTTCAGCTAACTTTTTCGAGCCAAAACCGCTCGAAAAAGTGGATCTTCAGGTCAAACTATTCCCACAGGAGTGAAAGTGGGCGGCCTTCGTTAAGATATGCTCCACAACACTAATGCGAAAACAACCGTCGATTTCTCCCCCATTTGTAGCATAGAGGGTACGACTATGCTAAGGGGCATTCACAGCCGATTAGCACTGTAATAAAACAGAAAAGTTTAGTTCCATGAATTCATTTCTTACTATAATCAGAGAACAAATAGCGTAGGCAGAATACGGAGACTCCTGTGGGAACAGCGCGAGCCGAAGATCCACTTGGTAAAGTGTTTTTCTTTACCAAGTTAGCTGAGGCCGTGCCCACGGAAAGCGCAGTATTCTGCCGAAGCGGTTTTCAACATTCTCCAAGGAAGAACGGAAGAGAGCATATCCTTACTCACGTTACTGCGCAGTTTATGGATTATGTTCACTCTTTTTACACTTAACCACTAAAAAGAGGAGTTTCCTCCTCTTTTATTATGATCTTGTTTTTCCTAGACGATCGTAAGCGTCTTTACCCATTTTTGTTCTTGCCAGAATAACGGTTAGGATAAATGGAACAACAATCGCTATCAGCATGGCTACGGTAAACATGAGCATGTGTGGCACTTGAATCGATAAAATTCCAGGTATACCACCTACACCGATGGAATTCGCCATAACGCCAGACCCAACTGATACTACTGCTGCAATCGCTGAACCCGTCATACCTGCAATAAATGGGAAGAGGTAACGTAAGTTAATACCAAATAATGCTGGTTCGGTGACACCTAAATAACAGGAAATGGCCGCGGGAACAGAGACTTGTTGTTCCTTCTTATCTTTACGGTTCAAGTAGATCATGGCAACAACCGCTGAACCTTGTGCGATATTTGATAATGCAATCATTGGCCAAAGGTTCGTTCCATCAAATTCACTCATCAACTGTAAATCAATCGCATTCGTCATATGATGTAAACCTGTGATTACTAATGGTGCATAGGCAAAACCAAATACGGCAGCAAACAACCAGCCAAATGCTGAAGTTAAACCGTTATATACAATATTGGAGATCCATGAACCAATTTCCCAACCGATTGGTCCTAATACAACATGAGCTACTAGAACAGCCGGAATTAATGCAAAGAATGGTACAAAAATCATTGAAACTACTTGCGGAATTACTTTACGCAACCAAATCTCTAAATACGCTAATACGAAGCCAGCTAAAATCGCCGGAATAACTTGTGCTTGATAACCAATCATATCAATCTGTGCAAAACCGAAGTCCCATACCGGAATCTCTTCGGCACCAGCGACTCCATAAGCATTTAACAGCTGCGGAGAAACTAGCGTAATACCTAAAACAATACCTAATACTTGGGTTGTACCCATTTTTCTTGAAATAGACCAAGTGATGGCGACCGGTAAGAAGTGGAATATCGCTTCGCCAATCAACCATAAGAAGTCATATAAACCAGTCCAAAACTGAGAAGATTCTGCCAACGTCTGTGTACCGTTGTTAACCATTTCAATATCCCCAATAACATTACGAAAACCTAAAATAAGACCACCAACAACTAATGCAGGGATAATAGGTGTAAAGATATCAGCAAAATGCGCTACTAAACGTTGGATAATATTCATATTTTGCTTGGCTGCTTCTTTGGCATCTTCTTTGGAAGTATCTCCTACTCCCGCTATTTTGGTAAACTCATTATAAAAAGAAGCCACTTCATTTCCAACAATAACTTGAAATTGACCTGCCTGTGTAAAAGTTCCTTTGACTATATCAATATCTTCTATTGCATCCACATCTGCTTTGCTTGGATCATTTAAAACAAAACGCATTCTCGTCGCACAATGTGTAACAACAGAGATATTCTCACTACCACCGATTTTATCCAACAATTCTTTTGCAGGATCTGTAAACTTGCTCACTATTCTTCCTCCTCGATGAAAAGTTATTCTTGTATATACAAGTGATTACGTTTTCATGATAACTTGTATATACAAGATTGTCAACGAAAATATTAGTTTCATACTAAATAGAAAGAGAGACTAACTATATCGAGTCAATAGTTAGTCTCTTTGTTTATCTTATCCTTCAAATGTGTTTTTATCCACGTGTCCATCATTTTCCATAATTATTTTTAATGCTTCGGGGTAATCATCTTCTGACACTTCACATTCAACCGTATGTTCTCTAGGAGCATCATCACCAACTTCGTCTCTCACTATGAATCCAGGAACAATACCACCACCTGAACCCATACCTGTAGAATAATTACCTGAGAATGTTATCGGAGCTAGTAATATAGTTTGATCTTGATCTTGTAATTGGTCAACTATAATATCATTCGTTTTCAACTTATTGAGCTCGGCTCGTACGGTTTCCGCATCATCTTCCGTCTTAAAAAACGCTTGAATCGTTTTATACATGATCATCATCCTTTCGTTTTTAATATTTTGTTGTTCTTAATGTTCCCGTTTTCATCAATATTAAACTTCTGTAAATTTTGACCAGTATTTATGTGTCTTTCTTTGTAGAATCTAGTAAAATAAAGTGAGACCTCCATCAGCGGACTAAAACCCCACTGATGGTTAGTCATCAGCAAATTAGCGTCCGTTACAAAGGAAAAGGATGGGTGAGGTTATGAAAAAGTTTACAAAGCAAGAGAATAGTTGGATGTTTTACGATTGGGGAAGCTCCGCATTTTCCGTTATCATTACCACGGCTATTTTTCCTATTTATTACAAAGCACAAGCAACCGATGCAGGTATTTCTGGAGCAGATTCTACTGCATATCTAGGTTACACCATTTCTGTGTTTACATTTATTTTGGCTATGCTTGGACCAATTCTAGGAACAATAGCGGATTACAAAGGATTGAAAAAGAAATTCTTTTTAAGCTTTATGGGGCTGGGTATTTTTTCGACCTTCGCACTTATTTTCGTACCAGAAGGCCAATGGTTACTTCTACTGATTGTCTTTACTTTAGCATCACTCGGTTCTACCGGAGCTAATGTGTTTTATGACGGTTTCCTTGTGGATGTCACCGATGATAACCGCATGAATCAAGTATCTGCCCGCGGCTTTGGACTTGGTTATATTGGTAGTGCTATTCCTTTTGTCATCAGTATTGCCATTATACTACTAGCTCAACAGGGTATACTACCTATTAGTAGCACTACCGCCAGTAAAATAGCGTTTCTCATCACTTGTATATGGTGGGCAGCTTTTGCCATTCCTATGATTAGAAATGTGAAACAGATACATTTCGTAGAGCGTGATTCTCAACCAATTCGCCAAAGCTTTAAAAGATTAATTCAAACAGTTAAACATGTAAATGAATATAAATACTTAACTATTTTTTTAATTGCTTATTTTTTCTACATCGACGGAGTAGGCACGATTATTTCCATGTCTACAGCCTATGGAACAGATGTTGGTCTTAGCTCAACTGTACTACTAGTAGTTTTATTAGTCACACAAGTAGTCGCCGCTCCTTTTTCTATTATATATGGTAAATTAGCAAATCGATTCTCAGCCAAATCGATGTTAAATGTTGGTATTGTTGTTTATATTATTGTTTGTATTTATGGTTATTTTCTCGAAACAGCAATTGACTTCTGGATTCTTGCCATGCTTGTCGCTTCTTCACAAGGGGGAATTCAGGCATTAAGTCGTTCCTACTTCGCTAAACTGATTCCTAAAAATAACGCCAATGAATTCTTTGGTTTCTATAATATTTTTGGTAAGTTTGCTTCGATTACCGGACCGCTACTTTTAGGTTTCACTGCACAAATTACTGGCCGTTCAAACGCAGGTATTTTGAGTCTTATCGTTTTATTTGTTATCGGTATGGTCATTCTGTATTTTGTTCCTTCCGACAAGAAATTAACGACACCAACACAACCTATCTCAAATTGATATCAATTGTATCTCACCTGAGCATTGTTTAGCCCAAATTGATATAATACACTCTTTATTAACGAGTTATTTTCAAAATAATTAGACAAAATAAAACAGGTAGAACAAAAAATGGTGTCACGCTTATGCTTACTATATAAAGTAAGACTTCCATCAGTGGCTTTCCACTGATGGGCAGCGAAACTTATCAGGGTGCTACCGTCCGTGTGACCCCCTACGACCGAGATCTAGATATGGGGGGCTTGCGGACGATTGGCATCTTGATAAAAATAAAAAAGTAAGGAGAGAACAAATAAGATATGACAAATGCAAACCAAGTTGCTCAACATTACGTGGATGACGTATTCGAAACGGTCAAAAAACGTAACCCAAACGAAAATGAATTCCATCAAGCAGTAAAGGAAATATTTGATTCCTTAGTTCCGGTATTCGAAAAACAACCTGTATATATGGAGCACAATATTCTGGAAAGAATCGTTGAACCCGAAAGAATTATATCCTTCCGTGTACCATGGGTTGATGATGAAGGAAAAGTACAAGTTAACCGCGGTTTTCGTGTACAATTCAATAGTGCCATTGGTCCATACAAAGGCGGACTTCGTTTCCACCCATCTGTAAACGCTAGTATTATTAAATTCTTAGGGTTTGAGCAGATTTTTAAAAACTCTTTAACCGGACAACCTATCGGTGGAGGTAAAGGTGGATCTGACTTCGATCCGAAAGGTAAATCCGATGGCGAAATTATGCGATTCTGCCAAAGCTTCATGAGTGAACTTTCTAAACATATCGGTCCAGATGTTGATGTTCCTGCTGGGGATATCGGTGTAGGCGCACGTGAAGTTGGTTACTTATTCGGTCAATACAAAAAAATGCGTGGTGGTTATGAAGCTGGGGTACTAACTGGTAAAGGCCTTAATTTCGGTGGAAGCCTAGCACGTACGGAAGCGACCGGTTATGGAACAGTTTACTTCGTACAAGAAATGTTAAAAGACAAAGGCAACAGCTTCGAAGGTAAAACAGTCGTTGTTTCTGGTTCCGGTAATGTTTCTACATATGCTATTGAAAAAGCAAATGAACTTGGTGCTAAGGTAGTTGCATGTAGTGATTCCAGTGGTTATATATATGACAAAAATGGTATTAATTTAGCAACAGTAAAACGCCTAAAAGAAGTAGAAAGAAAGCGTATTAAAGAATATGTCAACGAGCACCCTGAAGCAGAGTATACTGCTGGCTTTGAAGGCATTTGGAACATCCCTTGTGACATCGCTCTTCCATGTGCAACACAAAACGAATTAAATGAAGAAGCTGCAAAAACACTTCTAGCTAACGGTGTAAAAGCTGTTGGTGAAGGTGCGAATATGCCTTCAACACTAAAAGCAATCGATGTATTCTTAGAAAATAATGTACTATTCGGCCCTGCAAAAGCTGCAAATGCTGGTGGAGTTGCCGTATCTGCATTAGAAATGGCACAAAATAGTGCACGTCTTTCCTGGAAATTTGAAGAAGTCGATGAAAAGCTGCAGGAAATCATGGCTAACATTTATAAAAACAGTATAGAAGCTGCAGAAGAATATGGTCAGCCTGGTAACCTTGTTGTCGGGGCCAATATTGCCGGTTTCATTAAAGTTGCCGATGCAATGGTCGCACAAGGTGTTATCTAAATCATTCTAATTAGGAATATAATAACTGATGTGAAGTATACACTTGTCCAAACGGAACAAGTGTATATTTTTTAAGGAAAACTAAGCAAACCTCTCAGTCCTTAGGAATAACAGCTACAGATTTACCATTTCTCTAGCACCCATTATGAAATACTTGAACAGCTTACCACCACTCCGGCTACCCACTTCGCTTTCCACGAGGTTTGCCCTTCAGCTAACTTTTTCGAGCAGTCATTGTGCTGATTTTATACTTTCTTTCATTTTAAAAAACGTTCCCTCCATCTTGATATTCCTTCAATCGTATATTCACTTTACACTTCGAATAATAGTATAATAATAATGTGTCACTAATGAAAGAACAGAGAGAGGTAGTAAAATGAGCATAGAGAAAAAGCCTAACAAATGGGTGAAACATCTATTATTATCAGCTATTCGACTCCATTTACATAGAATTACTACATTCCATGTTACAAAGAATGATACAAAAGATTTAAAACCTCCATATTTAATTGTCAGCAATCATGTGAACAATTGGGATCCATTATATATCAACCTATTTGTCGATGAACCTATCGCTTTTGTCGCAGGTGAACCATTATTTCGCAATCCTTTACTGAAAAAAATATTAAATTATACCGGTGCAATTCCTAAAACAAAATTCAAAAATGATACGAGCACTATACGCAATGTCTTAAAAGCTAAGCAACACAACCGCGTCATCGGCTTGTTTCCTGAAGGAGGTCGCAACTGGGATGGTGTAACAGAGCCAATCATTTATTCCACTGCTAAATTAGTAAAGCTACTGAAAATCCCTGTTGTAGCCGTACAAATAAAAGGCGGTTATTTAACACATCCAAGATGGGGTGATGGTGACAGAAAAGGCATGATTGAACTCACTTTCAACAAAATCTGGGACGGCGAAGATATAGCAGACTTATCTGTTTCCACTATCCATGAACAGCTAACCAAGTCGTTATATCACGATGAAATGGACTGGCAAAAGAAAAAAGGCTATAGCTATCACAGCAAACATATCGCTCATTATTTAGAAAGGTTACTTTTTACTTGTCCGTCATGTCACACAATCGGCAATATGCGTTCTGATCATGACACATTTCAGTGTGATAACTGCAACTACCAAGTTCTATTGACGGAACAAGGATATTTCCATTGTGAGGATGCCCTTTATTTTGCTACACCTTTTGAATGGAAACAGTGGCAACAACAGCACCTTGATCAATTATCTCTGACAACAGATACCCTTTCTGAAATGCAGGAGCAGGTCGAATTCTATCAATCTATTAATCAAAAACCTCTCAAAAGAGTAATGAAAGGAACGATTCGATTAGATTACAAACAAATCCATATTCACTCGGCTGATGGCAGTTCAAAGTCCTTCTCTTTTGAAGATATGGAAGGGATAAACATTCTTTTCCACCATAAACTAGATTTCTTTGTCAATGACACACTTTTCCGAATCACTTTCTCCAATCCAAGAGCATCTGCTTATATGTGGATACAATTGATTCAACACTTAAAAGCAAAACTCGCTATAAAGGAGCAATCCTCATGATCGGTACTTGGAATTTTGTAATGGATTTTATTTTTTTATCGGTAATTTTAGCTATAGCCACCGTACTTAAAACGCGAATTCCATATCTCAGCAAGGTTATTATTCCTACTTCTATGATTGCTGGTTTTCTCGGATTACTGCTAGGAACAGAATTTTTAGGAATTATTCCTTTTAATCAAGATATGTTGGGTAACCTAGTCTATCACTTCATGGCGATAGGATTTATTGCGATCTCACTTAAAGAACGGAACATAGCAAACAGCCCTGCCATTATGAATGCTGGGATCTTAATTGTTTCCGGCTATGTGATTCAAGGTATTGTTGGTTTTGGCATCTTTTTATTTTTAGTCCATCTATTTTTCCCGGACTTTTTTCCAGGTATCGGTCTCTTATTGCCCCTTGGCTTTGGACAAGGTCCTGGCCAGGCATATTCAATCGGGACCCAATGGGAAGAATTAGGGGTTACAGGCGGAGGTAATCTCGGACTGACAATAGCCGGGATTGGTTTCATCTGGGCTACTGTAATCGGAATTATCATGATGAATCTATTAGCCAAAAGATTTTCCTTCCAATCTAAGGAGATGTCAGTGAAGGAAAATACTAAATTAATAGAGAAAATCGAGCCAGATGAAATTCCATTAGGAGATGCTATCGATAAACTGACGTTCCAGATCGCTTTAATAGGTACGATTTATTTTATCACGTATCTTACTATTTATGGACTTAACGACTTACTTCAACCAATTGGCACTTTTGGTGAAACATTAGGGCAGCTCTTGATTGGTTTTCATTTTATTATCGGCAGCTTGTATGCCGTACTATTTCGAATGATATTAAATAAACTCAAGGGTAAGGGCATTAAACTTGAACATACACCGAATAATTATTTGTTACAGCGGATCGCTGGATTCTCATTCGATTATATGATCGCAGCTGCTATTACCGCCATTTCGATATATACTTTACAAGATTACTTTGTTCCGGTATTACTAGTCACAACCGCTGGCGGTCTGGTGACGATTCTTTTCTTTGTATGGATCATTCCAAAAGTATTTCCAGCTGATGCTTTACCAAACATCTTAGGTTTTTACGGGATGCAGACTGGTACGATTTCAACCGGCATGGCATTAGTCAAAGCGGTTGACCCGAAATTCCAATCCAATACGACCGATAATCTTGTAATGGGTAGTGGAACGGCACTATTATTTGGATTTCCTTTATTGTTGATCTTAAATATACCGGTTGTCGGTTATGTTCAAGATCGACCAATTATGTATCTTTACACAATGATTGCATTAGTATCTTATTTCGCTGCATTATTAGCTGGATTGTTATGGCGTGTAAGAAAAAACGACTAGACGTGCTAAGATGACAAATAAAGTGCTAGTTTCGTTGTTCATGAGATATAATAAGAGAAGTAAACATATTAGGAGGTAGATTTCCATGTTTAAAAAAATTGCTAGTGATGCATTAGGTTTAAGTGACATAGGAAAAATCATCGCCCCAGAGGACTTTGACAAGACCGAGTCTGATGATTATGTATTACACGAAGAAAACGAGCGGATTCACTTTTTGATCAAGTCAAAGTCAGATGAATACTGTTTCACCAATCGTGCCTTAATTCATCTTGATGGTGAAAAAGCGACTAGTAGTAAGCGCAATATTTTTCGGTATGACTATTATCTTTACCCTATTAAAAATGTTTCCGTTGAAACTGCTGGTACGATCGACTTAGACCTTGAGATCAAATTTTCACTTGGAGGCCAGCCGATTTCTGTTGATATTGACAAAAAAGAAGGCGAAGCGATTGCGGACTTGTATAAATCGTTAGTAACTATTTCACAAATCCAAGAGGAAAATGACAGAATAAAAGAATTTTCCAAAGATAGCTTGCAAACTTCACAGTCCTTGTTTACAGATAATCGATTCCATGATGGCAATGTTTCTAGTGAATTTGAAAAAGCAACTAAATTCGCATTTGATTGGTTTAATTCAACCTATAATGAAAACACAAGAAAAGACTTTGGAGACATATTTGATAAATATATTCAGAATTAGAATAATGACCGCATGCATAAAAATTGATTGAATGCATGCGGTTTATTTACGATGTCCAAGCATTTA
Organism: Gracilibacillus lacisalsi DSM 19029; assembly: GCF_000377765.1. GTDB lineage: Bacteria > Bacillota > Bacilli > Bacillales > Amphibacillaceae > Gracilibacillus > Gracilibacillus lacisalsi. Next base: position 159,220 of record NZ_KB898665.1, read on the forward strand.
ATACAGCGGAACAATTAATAGCTTAGTTAGTCACTGTGTTAGGTTTTGTCCGATTATTTTTCATGATAAAATAAAGAAAACCATAAAAAAGAGGATGTGTATTATGACCAAACATAAAATCTATACAATGAGCTTCGCAAGTGTCTATCCCCATTATGTTAAAAAGGCAGAGAAAAAAGGACGAACGAAAACAGAAGTCGATGAAATCATCCGTTGGTTGACAGGATATAGCCAGGAAGAGTTAGAAGAACAACTGGAAAAACAGACAGACTTTGAGACCTTTTTTGCGGAAGCTCCCCAATTGAACCCTTCGCGGGCAATGATCAAAGGTGTGGTTTGTGGTGTCCGAGTAGAAGACATCGAAGAACCAACGATGCAGGAAATTCGCTATTTGGATAAGCTGATCGATGAATTAGCAAAAGGAAAAGCAATGGAGAAAATTTTGCGAAAATCTTAATGTTAAGTAGATAAGTGATTACTTTGGTAGAAATGATAAAATAACTGTACCGTATGACCACCGAAAGTTTACCGCCTCTGATCATTAGCAAAACTTATCAGGGTGACACAGATAATTTCATTTCAAACAGATTATTCGCTTCTCTTCTCTCATTCCTTTATAATATTGTAAACGCTTAATAACAGGAGGTTATAGTTCATGCAATATCGTCAGTTAGGAAAAACCGGTCTGAAAGTAAGCGAAATTAGTTTAGGCAGCTGGCTTACATATGGTGGGTATGTCGAGGAAAGGAATGCTGAGGCTTCCATCGATAAAGCATACGACCTCGGGATTAACTTTTTTGATACAGCCAATGTCTACATGCGTGGGGAAGCAGAGAAAATTGTAGGAAAAGCTTTAAGAAAATATCCACGCAGTTCCTATGTCCTTGCCACAAAAGTATTTGGCAAAATGGGCGATGGCCCCAATGATCAAGGTCTTTCCCGTAAGCATATTATGGAGCAATGTGATGCCAGCTTGCAGCGGTTAGGACTTGATTACGTCGATGTTTATTATTGCCACCGTTATCACGCTGATACACCACTAGAAGAAACGTTACGCGCATTGGATGACCTTGTACGTCAAGGAAAAGTATTATACATCGGTGTCAGTGAATGGACAGCCGAGCAAATGACAGAAGCCGTTCACCTTGCTGACAAAAAGTTGTTAGATCGCATTGTTGTCAACCAGCCAAATTACAGTATGCTTCATCGCTATATCGAGAAAGAAGTCATCCCTGTAAGCGATAAGCACGGCATCGGCCAGGTTGTCTTCTCCCCTCTTGCCCAAGGTGTATTAACAGGAAAATATAAAAAAGGAGAAGCAATTCCTGAAGATAGTCGCGCCGCTCAAAAAAACTTAGATTTATCTCGTGTATTAACCGAGAAGAATCTAGAACGGGTAGAAGCATTAAAAGCAATTGCAACGAACGAAAACTTGTCATTAGCACAATTAGCGATTGCTTGGATCCTGCGTCAAGACAACGTATCTAGTGCACTTATCGGTGCAAGTAAACCAGAACAAATTGAAGAGAACGCCAAAGCTTCTGGTGTTAAACTCTCCCAAGAGACGATTGCTAAGGTCGAGGATATTTTAAATCAGTAAAAGTACCTATACCAAGTAATTCCTAGTTACTTGGTATTATTTTTTACAATTTTTACAATAGAATCATTGACTTTTACATTAATAATGTATACTATGTTATTAAACGGACAATAAATGGAATTCTTATCCAGAGAGGTGGAGGGGCAGGCCCTAAGAAACCTCGGCAACAGGTTAGAAAGATAACACTGTGCCAAATCCTGCGGGACAGCATAAACTGAACCCGAAAGATAAGAAGGAATGATTACACATTGCTTACCTTCTTATCAAACGATAAGAAGGTTTTTTAATGAGGAGGAAGCAACACATGCTGACTTATGAAAATTTTTATGACAGCCCGTTGAACAATGAGACTCCCGACCAACAAGATCCTACCAAAGGAGCTCTAAAGATCCTCGAATGGGCTTATCAAACGTATGGCAATTCTTTAGTCTATGCCTGTAGTTTTGGAGCAGAGAGTATGGTATTAATTGACATGATTGCAACAGTCCAACCAGATGCTAGATTAGTATTTTTAGATACTGGTTTACATTTCCAAGAAACATATGACCTGATTGAAGAGGTTAAAGAACGTTATCCGTCATTAGATATCGTTATGCAGAAGCCTTCCCTCACTGTTGATGAACAACGAGAACAATATGGATCAGCGTTGTGGAGCAGGAACCCTGATCAATGTTGTTACATTAGAAAAGTTAAACCATTGGAAGACGCACTGAGTGGAGCAACCGCCTGGATTTCAGGATTAAGAAGGTCACAATCTCCAACAAGAGCCAATACCAACTTTATTAACAAGGATGACCGTTTTCAGTCCATTAAGATTTGTCCACTAATTTATTGGTCCTGGGATGATGTGTGGGCCTATATTGAGCAACATCAATTACCTTATAACAAGCTGCATGACCAAAATTACCCTAGCATTGGTTGTATACCATGTACTACACAAGTTACAGATGCGGATGATGAACGTTCAGGACGGTGGGCAAACTTTCAAAAAACTGAATGTGGACTACATGCTACTCCACAATCAACGAAGTGATTATTTTTTATAGCCAAACTCAAGTAAATCTATCGGATTAATTAAAAGAGGTGAAAATGTTGACATTACAAGTAGTAAACAGTCCGTTTGATGAAAAACAGACGGAAATATTGAATCAAATTTTGCCAACACTGACAGACGCACAAAAAAATTGGCTAGCTGGATATTTGGCCGCTTCTCAGTCTCAATCATCACAAAGTGTTACATCGGTTGAACAACCAGCGCCTACACAGGTTAAAACCCGAACCGTCACCATTTTATACGGATCGGAAACGGGTAACAGTCAAGAACTAGCAGAGCAATTAGCCAAACAGCTAAAGGATATGCAAAGAGACGTAACAGTTTCTGCCATGGATGACTTTAAACCGAAGAAACTAAAAGAAGCAGAAGATTTACTCATTATTACGGCTACTCATGGCGAAGGAGATCCACCTGACAACGCGATTCAATTCCATGAATTTTTACACAGCCGCAAAGCTCCTAAACTGGAGAATGTTAATTTCTCCGTTTTGTCACTTGGTGATGAGTCCTATGAGCATTTCTGTCAGACTGGTAAAGATTTTGATAAACGGCTAGAAGAATTGGGTGCAACTAGAATTCATCCACGTGTTGACTGTGACGTCGATTACGAAGAACTTGCTGACGAATGGATATCAGAAGTAATCGGCATTCTGAAAAAAGATGCCGGAAACAACGCAGAAACCGTCGATACGCAGCCAACCCCTGCGGAGCAGCCGATTTACTCGAAGAGCAATCCTTATTCTGCTGAAGTATTAGATAACATCGTCCTTAGTGGTAAAGGGTCAAACAAAGAAACAAGACACATTGAAATTTCATTGGAAGGCTCTAACCTCAATTATGAACCGGGAGATTGTTTAGCGATTTATCCAAAGAATGACCCTGCTCTGGTTCAAGCTATTATTGAAGAGCTTAAATGGAATCCAGAACAGACAATTCCCATTAATAAACAAGGGGAAATTCGCTCCGTTCAGGAGGCTCTAACCTCCATTTTTGAGATTACAAGACTTACAAAAGGCTTATTAGAAAAAGCTAGCACTTATTTTCATCATGAAAAACTTCAACAATTAGTAACAGATCCTGAGCAGGTAAAAGCTTATATCGATGGTCGAGATTTATTAGACTTAATTATTGACTATCCACCAAAGCAACTGGATCCAACATCGATTATGCACTTTTTAAGAAAAATACCAGCAAGGCAATACTCAATCGCTAGTAGTTATCAAGCAAACCCTGATGAAGTGCATTTAACTTTGGCAACTGTAAGATATCATACACATGGTCGTGATCGATGTGGCGTATGTACAGGGGAAATCGCTGACAGAATTAAACCAGGTGATCAACTGAATGTCTATGTTCACAAAAACCCAAATTTCAAATTTCCAATGGATGAAAAAACTCCTGTGATTATGATTGGACCAGGTACTGGTGTAGCACCGTTTAGAGGCTACATCGAGGAACGAGAGGAACTTGAACTGAAAGGAAAAACATGGCTTTTCTTTGGTGATCAGCATTTCCGCACAGACTTCTTGTATCAAGTAGATTGGCAAAATTGGTTAAAACAAGGTTACCTAACCAAAATGGATGTAGCCTTCTCAAGAGATAGTGAGAAAAAGGTATATGTACAGCATCGCATGCAAGAAAAAGCAAAAGAATTATTCGAATGGATTGAAACAGGTGCACATCTATATGTGTGTGGGGATGAAAAACGAATGGCAAAGGATGTACACGAAACCTTAATCTCGATTATTAGCGAGCAAGGAAGCCTTAGCGAAGAAGCTGCAAAAGAGTATATCAATAAATTAAAACAGGAAAAGAGATACCAACGTGATGTGTATTAAGGGGGAACAAAAATGGTAAACGATCCTAATAAACTAGACCCGATGGAAAAGCTAAAAGAAGAAAGCCGTTTTTTAAGAGGAACGATTGTAGAAGGGCTACAAGACCCGATTACCGCTTCGATTTCGGAAGATGATACCAAACTGTTGAAGTTTCATGGAAGCTACCAACAGGATGACCGCGACATTAGAGATGAACGACGAAAACAAAAACTAGAGCCTGCTTATCAATTTATGCTTCGTGTTGCCATTCCGGGTGGTGTCGCAACTCCTAAGCAATGGCTTGCAACAGATGATTTAGCACAAAAATATGGCGATCAAACGATAAAACTGACGACCCGCCAAGCTTTTCAATTACACGGAATATTAAAATGGAACTTAAAAGACACGATTAAAACGATTAATGAAGCATTAATGACAACGATTGCTGCATGTGGAGATGTTAATCGTAACGTTATGTGTAATCCGAACCCTTATCAATCTGAAATCCATCAGGAAATTCAAGATTGGGCACAAAAAATCAGCGATCATCTCTCACCAAAAACTGGTGCTTATCATGAAATATGGTTAGACCAAGAAAAAATTATCGATTCTAAAGAGGAAGAAGAACCGATTTACGGCAAAACCTATTTGCCAAGGAAATTTAAAATCGGTATTGCAGCACCACCTTCTAATGATGTCGATGTATTCTCACAAGATATCGGATTAATTGCCATCATTGAAAATGATCAAGTACAAGGCTTTAACGTCGTAGTCGGTGGTGGAATGGGATCCACCCATGGAAATACCAATACCTACCCACAACTCGGAAAGATGGCTGGATACTGTGCGAAAGAGGATGTCGTGGATGTTGCGGAGAAAATCGTCACGATTCAACGCGATTACGGTAATCGATCTGATCGTAAAAATGCAAGATTTAAATATACGATTGATCGTTATGGACTTGATTGGTTCAAACAAGAACTTGCTGAACGACTCGGATGGGAATTAGAAGAAGCAAAAGACTACCATTTCGATCATAATGGTGATAGATATGGCTGGATCAAAGGAAGTAACAGATGGCACCTTACCCTTTTTGTTGAGAATGGTAGAGTAAAAGATGCTGATGATTATAAACTGATGACAGCTCTACGAGAAATTGCCAACATTCACACTGGTGATTTCCGCTTAACACCGAACCAGAATCTAGTCATCGCAAATGTTACCGCACCGAAAAAGAAAAAAATCAACGAAATCCTCGATATGTATGGAATCAGAGATGGAAAGCAATATTCCGGCTTGCGTCGCAATTCCATCGCCTGTGTAGCAATGCCTACATGTGGATTAGCAATGGCGGAATCTGAGCGTTACTTACCTTCTCTTATCGACAAAATCGAAGGTCTTTTAGCCGCAGAAGGCTTACAGGATGAAGAAATTGTGATTCGCATGTCAGGGTGTCCAAATGGTTGTTCACGTCCTGCTCTAGCTGAGATCGCCTTTATCGGTAAAGCTCCCGGAAAATACAACCTTTATCTAGGCGGAAGTTTCATTGGCGACCGTTTAAATCAGCTGTACCGTGAAAATATTGATGAAGAAGAAATCCTGGCAACATTGAAAGAAATATTTCATGACTTTGCGCAAAATCGTACAGATAAAGAACATTTTGGTGACTTTGTTGTCCGTAAAGGCTATGTGGATGAAGTTTATGACGGGCAGAATTTCCACCGTGATATGAAAGGAGTTTTATAGTGGTTGCAATTAAAGAACATACACAAGAAACAATTGAAGCGCATGGAGGCACCTTAATTAACCGTGAAGCAAAAGGTGCAGAGCGAGAACAATTATTAAAAGAAGCAGAAGCATTGAAAACAATAACAATCAACGCGTGGAGTATTTCAGACTTGGAATTGATAGCGATCGGCGGATTTAGTCCTCTAACCGGTTTCCTCGGTAAAAAAGACTATCTGGAAGTAGTCGAAAATCTACATTTAGCTGATGGTACTGTTTGGAGTATCCCAATCACATTAGCAGTAACTGAAGCGGAAGCGGACAACTTAGACATCGGTGAAAAAATCGCACTTTATGGTGAAGATGGTATTCTATACGGCACCCTGGATCTAGAAGAAAAATACACGTATGACAAAGCAAAAGAAGCACAATCTGTTTATGGCACAACAGAAGATGCCCACCCTGGTGTCAAAAAGCTTTACGAAAAAGGCAATATCTATTTAGCTGGGCCTATTACGTTACTCAATCGTCCAAAACATGATCAGTTTAAAGACTTTTATCTGGATCCTGCTGAAACGAGACAGCTTTTTCAAGATTTAGGCTGGAAAACGGTAGTCGGTTTCCAAACAAGAAATCCTGTCCACCGTGCCCATGAGTATATTCAAAAGAGTGCATTGGAATCTGTTGATGGTCTATTACTGAATCCATTGGTTGGCGAAACAAAATCCGATGATATTCCAGCAGATATTCGCATGGAAAGCTATCAAGTAATCTTGAAGCATTATTATCCGCAAGACCGCACTCGGCTTGTTATTTATCCGGCTGCCATGCGTTATGCGGGCCCACGTGAAGCGATATTACATGCTATCGTCCGTAAAAATTATGGTTGTACACATTTCATTGTTGGACGTGATCATGCAGGTGTTGGTGATTATTATGGTACGTATGAAGCACAAGAATTAATTTCACAATATGAAGCTGAGCTTGGTATTCAAATTTTCAAATTCGAGCATGCCTTCTTTTGCAAAAAATGTGAGAATATGGCTACACAGAAAACCTGTCCACATGATAAATCCGAGCATGTTCATTTAAGCGGAACAAAGGTAAGAGAAAAACTTCGCAACGGAGAGTCACTACCGCGACAATTCTCAAGACCAGAGGTTGCTGAAGTGTTAATCAAAGGATTGCAAAGGGGTTCAAACGAATGACACAAACGAAAAACATCGTATGGCATGACTCAGTAGTAACGAAGCAGGATAGAAGCAAACAAAACAACCACCAAAGTCCGGTATTATGGTTCACCGGACTTTCAGGTTCAGGTAAATCGACCATTACCGTTGAATTAGAAAAAGCACTGTTTGAAAAAGGAATTCGATCCTATCGCTTAGACGGCGATAATATTCGTCACGGTTTAAATAATAACTTAGGATTTAGCCCGGAGGATCGCAAAGAAAATATTAGACGGATTGGTGAAGTTGCAAAATTATTAAATGATGCTGGTTTAATCACACTTACTGCATTTATTTCGCCATATCGCCAAGATCGTGATAATGTCAGAAAGCTTCTAGCTGACGGAGAATTTATCGAAGTATATGTGAAATGTAGTCTGGAAAAATGTGAGGCACGTGATCCTAAAGGACTTTACCAAAAAGCACGTGCAGGTGAAATTAAAGGGTTTACTGGTATTGATGCACCATATGAAGAACCAGAGCACCCAGAGTTAGTAATCGATACCGAAAATAAATCTGTTGACGAAGCAGTAGCTGAGATCATTGCGTATTTAGAAACAAGGAATTATATTTAAAAGAATGGAGGCCTTCCTCCATTCTTTTAAATCATTACTCCATTGACCGATATACAGGAAAAACTTCTTGAGACCAAGCTTTTTTACTAGTCCAATGCTTCTCATCTTCCTGCCAGAAAGGATCACTTTCTTTTAGTCCTAATGGCAAAAATATAACTGCACACAAATACAAACTTCCAGTCGATATATATCCTTCTCCTACTTCTGGCTGGTGACCTGTAAACCCAATTTTTAACCAGCCACTGTTATCAAAAACTGTATTAGATGATAACGTTCTTTTTATAACAGCTGTTAATGCTGCTCTCACTTGCCCAACAGCTAACTCAGACGGTAGTTCATGTCGCAGTACTTGATTGGCTAAATGATGAAAAGCACCAAAGCGATATGCCAAAGATCGACCAATCGGCGGAAATGTTCCTTCAGGGGAAATCATCCGTTCTTGAATTCGAGCATATTGAACAGCTCTTTTTCGGATTTTTTCAGATTTATCCGACCAATCACTGTATGTATGTCCGCTTGTTTCTACGATGTCCAACAACATTGGATGAATGACGTAACTATTGTAATAATCGGCATGAAAAGACTTACCATCGCTGTACAAGCCATCACCGACATACCATTGTTCAAATTGGTTAACGGCATAATCAATGCGCATTGGATCCCAGTCTTCCTCACCTAACTTGTATAAAGCTGTCTCAATAATAGCGGAGAATAGTAACCAATTAGAAAAGTAAGGTTTTCTACTTCTTGTAGCTTTCAATGCGTTGATCACATTCTGTTTAACATTATCCTCCAACTCATACCATAAAGTCTGAGGAGCTCTTAATATTGCTTGCGCCAAAAAAGCTGTATCCACAATCGGTTGATCACCCTCAGAAAAATTCATATAATCTTTTGATTCAGGGTTTGTGGCATGATCCATGCATGTTCTTACTCTTTGGACATATTCTCTTCTACATTTCTCCTCTGCTTCATTTTCAGCATACGTTTCTAACCATGGAGCCATCCCATTTACTAAGCGAGCAAAAGCTTCTAAATGAGAATATGCTTCACGGTTAGTGTTTTTTTGTTGTTCGACAGGCATTTGTTTCTTGAGTTGTTCATTCTCCAATGCGAAAAGGAGAGGCTCTGCAATTGCTAACATCGTTTGGAGCCAATAAGATCGATCATCCGTCATTCATACTCACCTTCCATATAAAAAGAAATTTTATTTTCGATTTTTTTCAAAGATTGATAGGAAAACCACATCGTGATAAAAGTTAATCCACTTCCTGCAAACACAAATACAACACCAGGAAAGTAATAACCAATAAAGAAAAAGGCTCCTATATTGATCAAAATTAGTAACGTATTTAATGGGGATACAAGCGCAACGACAAACGCATAGGTTAAATAATCAAAGAATGTAGCTCTAAAATGAACAAATGTTGGGAAGATATACACAAAAATAATGGATACTAAAAATGCTAAACCAAATAACAAAAACAACAGTAACAACCGGAGCCAATGATCCAACGATTGAACAAGTGTTATATTGACATATAATAACATTAGCAAAAAGGTGAAAAAATAGCCAATTACATTTGCCTGTATGAAATGATCTTTAAACTCCGACCAAAATTGTTTGAATAAAGGAAAATCTTGATTACCACGAATCCACTTCCTCTCAATGGACAGTGCAGCAACTACCGAAGGAAAAACGCCCAAAAACAATAACCCTATCATACTAAAGAGTAGCCACAATATATTTAGATAAGCAAGACGCGAAATCCATACCATCGTCTTGTATAACAGCCCCTCATAATACATTTTTCGTTCACCCCTCTTTCAGTTGATTTGCTTTTTCTTAAGTACTATTTAGCGACTTAGGATAAAAAATGCTAAGTCGATTTACTATTCCTCTAATAGCCATTTTGAAATATATCGACTCTTTAGCCACCACTCCGGCTGCCCACTTCCCTTTCCGTGGGGTTTTCCCTTCAGCTAACTTTTTCGAGCCAAACCCGCTCGAAAAAGTGGATCTTCAGGCCAAACGATTCCACAGGAGTGAAAGTGGGCGGCCTTCGCTAGGATCTGCTCTACAACGCAAGCAGGAGGTAACACGATTTTTTTACTCACAAATAGCGATTTTCAACTTGCCTATTACTTACGACATGAATTGTTGCAACTTCTCATAGCGAAGACTCCTGCGGAAATAGCACGATCCGAAAACCTCTTTGCAAAGTTAGTTGAGGCCATGCTCGCGGAAGCGAAGTAATTAGTCGGAGTTAGACTAATTCCCAAATTCTATTTTTTGCTTTCTTTCCATACGAAAAAGGAGGCTTCTCCTCCTTTTCCGCCAAAATCACTTTTAATTTCTGTTTTCTAACCATTCTTCACTCTCTTTTTGTGCTTTTTCCACTGCCTCTTTCGCTGACCTTTCACCAGTTAGAGCAGCTTCCACTTCAGATGTTAATATAAAGCGTGGTTGTGACGATGCCCATGGATACCTAGGTGTCCATGGTGTACTCATCGCTTCCATGGTCGGTGCCATTAAGTTTTCTACCTCTGCATAACTTTCCCACGATTCTGCTGCTTGGATTGCCGGCATGCCATTCGCTTCTTCAAACACATATTGTTGAACCGTTTCGCTCGTTGCAAACTTCATCCATTCCCAAGCTAATTCTTTATTGTCGCTATCCTTTGCCATTGTGATCGGACTTCCTGCGAACATACCTCCTACACCTTCATCGTTTTTAAACTCTTGGACAATTCCAATTCTTTCCCCTAGCCCTTGAGCATATGCCGGCATAATGGTGTCACCTGGACCTTGATTAAGCATAATCGCAATATCGTTATCTTGCGTTAACCATTTTTCACTGCCTTGATCACTTACTAATCCTTCCGGTGCATACTCTTGCATCTCTAATAGCCATTCTAAGCCGGATTCCATTTCAGGACTATCAAAATTAAATTCAATTTCATCCCAAGCAAAGCCAGAACCCCAGCTGCCATTTTGACCTTCAGCAAGATTAATTAATGTAAAAGCAGAAGACCAATCACCACGGAACCAGATACCATAGTTTTGTTCACCTGTTTCAGGGTTCGTTCCTGTCATCTGCTTTGCTTTTTCCGCTACTTCTTCCATCGTAGGATATTCTGAAAGGTATTCTACTCCCCATTCATCAAATAATTGCTTATCATATGCAATAAAGCGAGCATCACCTAAGAAAGGTAAGCCCCATATCCCCAATTCATCACTATCAGGACCAAGCGCTTTCCAACCTTCCACTTGATTATCAATAAATCGATCCAAATCGAAATCTGGGTCTTCTTCAATATACGGTTCTAATGGTTCTAAAACTCCTTGTGCTGCAAAATCAGCAATACCTGGCATTTGATAGACGTCCGCTTCACCAGAAGTAATCATTGCCTGAGTTTTTTCCGTGTAACCTTCCCAAGGCATGATCGTAAATTCAACCGTAGCACCTGGATGCTGACTCTCAAATTCATCTTTAATTACTTGAAGACCTTGCGTCTTTTCACCTGTAATAGGATCAGTGGAATCCTCCATATCAAAGTCACCAATTAATTGTACATTGATGGTTTGCCCTTCCCAATCCCCTTCCACAACATCATCATTCGATTCACTACCATCCCCGTCACCGGCTGTATCATCAGGACTGCAACCTACTGTAACGATAACCACCATTAGTAAAAACAATAACATCAACCAGAAATGTTTAACCTTTTCCATAGTTCTTACCCCCTTATAGATTTAAAAATCATTCACCTTTGACACCACTTAATGCAATGCTTTGAATAATGTATCTTTGCAAAAAGAGATACAACACAACAATCGGCAGGATACTGACAGTAGCAAGTGCCATCGTTAATCCACCTAGGCTTGTTCCGTTTTCAAGAGAGAAGCTTGCGAGGTATAACGGAACCGTATGGAGATCTTGATTATTTAATACAACTAACGGCCACATGAAATCATTCCAGCTCCAAATAAAAGAAAGAATAACCATTGTTGCGGCAATCGGGCCAGCTAGTGGTAAATACACGGTGAAAAATATTCTAAATTCCCCTGCTCCATCAATTTGTGCTGCTTCTCGTAACGTTCCAGGCAATTGATCAAAGAATTGTTTACAGAGAAAGATCAGCATACCATTAATAACAGTTGGCAAAATCAATGGCCAAAACGAATTTAATAAGCCAACACTATTAAACAACGTGTATAACGGAATGAGTCTCGGTTCCATTGGGATCATTAAGGTACACAATACTAAAACAAAAAGCAGTCGTTTATACTTGAAAGTACCTTTTGAGAAGGCGTATCCAGCTAATAATGAGGCGGATACTTGTAAAAAGACTGAACAAGTCGTCACGATACCAGAGTTAATATAAGATTGAATCAATCTACCATTCTCAAAAACGATGCCAAAATTAAAGCTTGAGATCGTTTCCGGTATTAGACGTGGTGGAAAGGGCATCGTAATATTTGCTGTTCGATCAAATCCAACACTTACCATCCAAATAAACGGCATCATCAGTAATATCCCACACACTAACAAGACAATAAACTTTACACTGTTCGATATTCTTTCACTTGTTTTCTGATCCATATTTACCCCTCCTTCTTGCTCAAACACTATAATTGCATCTTTGAAACTTTCAAATTAATGAAAGTAAATATTAAAATAATGACAAACATAATGTACGTTGCTGCTGAGGCTATCCCGAATTCAAAGCCTGTAAAACCTCTTTCATAGATAAACGCCCCCATTGTTTGGATCGATCTTGCCGGACTACCATTAGGGCCACCTAATACATACACTTCGTTAAAGCGTTGCAAGCTCCCAATCCAACCAGTAATTAGTAAGAAGGCAAATGTACCAGACATGTTAGGAATCGTAATAAATAACCATTGTTGAAGTCCGCTAGCCCCGTCAATTTTAGCCGCTTCATACATTTCCGGGGAAATAGCTTGTAAATTTGCTAGACAAATAATGATGACGAAACCGATCCAATGCCAGACTGCTAGTAGAATCACGCCCCATTTGGAAGTAGAAGGATCAGAAAACCATGTAGAAGTAGGTAAGCCAATCGCATCTAATGCATAATTGACAACACCCATTTCAGGATGTAGTACGAATTGGAAAATCATAGCTGCTGCAACAATAGATGTTACATTCGGTAAGAAATAAACTACTTTGAAGAAGTTTTGACCACGTCTAATAGAATTGATTAAGGAAGCAAAAATGAACCCTAGTGGTATGGTTAGAAAAATTTGAAAGAACCCGATAAAAAAGGTGTTCCATACCGTATTCCAAAAAGTCTTAGAAGTTAAGACCAATTGAAAGTTACTGAAACCGATAAACGTTTCAATCGTTCCATTTGATCGAAAGAAACTCAAACGAAATGACTCCACAATCGGATAGACCATAAATAACAAAATACCGAGAAAACTAGGTAACAAAAATATATACCAAGTCAATGCTGCTTTTCTTTTTTTACTTTTGATTGTTTCAACATCATCATGAATATTCACCGTATCCTCTACGCCATTCTCATTAAGGCTAATCTTACCTTTAACCATTTCTCTCCCTCCTTCTCACCACCATGATAGCGTTTACATTTTGTCAGAACTAGCTGAGATGCCTATTACGATCTCATTTAGAAAAAATGATTAATCAATGTATGTTGATCATTATCATCTCGATTCCGATATTCAGTAGGTGTAATTTGATAATGCTTACGGAATTTTCTGCTAAAATGAGAAGCACTTTCAAACCCTGACTCTAATGCAATATCAAGAATCGACTTTTCCGGATGCATTTCCAGTAAGTACTTTGCTCGTAACAACCTGCGTTGCATCATGTACTGCATGACTGTTACACCCGTAACGTCTTTAAAGATTCGCGACATATAATATTTGCTAATATGCAATTGCTCTGCTATTTCGTCTAATGTTAAATTTTGATGGTAATGATAGTCAATCCACGTAATAATTTTATTTACATGCTTCATTTTGCTCGTATTACCTATCGGCGTGCTTGTTAATTTAGATTTACTTAAATCATAGATAATAAATAATAGTTCAATCAATAAAGTGGTAGTTTCTCCTTTGAGCATGCGCTTCTCTATTGACTGTTTCGCTGAATTCTTCAAATTTAATTGCTTTAAATATAGTTTTTGCAGCAATGACTGAATTTCTTCAAATTTCTGTGGCTCGATATCACGTAATAATATATTACCTAGTTGATCAAAAGGAGTTAATATTTCAGGGACATTCAACTGATGAATAATCGACCGCATCCATTCAGGAGAGAATTCAATGACCGTTCTTTCATACGGCTTGCCCTCTGTAGGTGTCGGACCATGTAATGCGGATCCATTCATCACAATAATATCGTTCTCATGCAATTGAATGACATGGTCATTAATTAAATATTTACATTCTCCCTTATGGAACATATAAATTTCAAAATAATCATGTGAGTGAACAAAAAAATCGCTTTTTCGAAAATCTACATCTATATTCCTGTAGTAGAAATATAGATTTTCAATTGATTTATTCATCATCGTCACTCCTAAAATATTTATTTAAAAATGAATAACTGTCCATCGCTTCTTTTTCAAAATTCCTCCATTCACATTCAATCGATACCCGCTTACGATAGTTCACATCCTTCAAATAATGTACAAATGTTTCATAAGGATAAGTTCCCGTTCCTGGTGCTAGCCGACCGGAGTCAGCTACATGAATATGTCCTAAGAATGGACCTGCATCGACAATATGTTGTAATGGCTCCCGCTCGGCCTCCATATGATAAAAGTCAGCTAATACTTGAATAGATGGATGATTTACTTGTTTCGCTAAATCCACTGCTTCTGGGACACTGTTAATGATGTTACTCTCTTTTTTGTTTAACGGCTCAATCACAATTGTAATAGCATGTTGTTCTGCATATTCTGCTGCCTTTTGCAAAAATCGGATGACTTGTTTTTCCGCTTCTTTTTTGGAAAAATGCTTTGGATATGACCTAGCCTCACCACTGCCAAAAACAATGGTATCTGCACCGATTTCTTTCACCCGCGGAACTGCTTTCGCCAGATACGTCTCGATTGCTGTTTCATCTACATCGTTTCCTGTAATCTGTAGGTGACCTGGCAAAAAGACATTGCACACTTCTATCGGCAAATGACTATCTTGATACTTTTGACGAATTGCTTCATAGTCCGCATCATTGTCTGGGACAAGAGAAACTACGGTACATTCCAGAAAATCAAAACCTGCTTGACCAGCATTATCAACCTGATCGATACTGATGCAACATCCTATTTTCATAGTCCCCTCCTATAGTCTGCTTTTAAGCCAGTCGATATTGTATTGCAATATTTCTTTTGTATCCTTCTTTCCACTAAAATCTTCTAGACCGATGTAGCCTTCATAATGAACAGCCTGCAAATCTTCGATCACCTGCTCCCAATCTACAATCCCTTCGTCTACTAGCTCCCAGACTACTTTCCACTTTTTGCTTGCTGAATCTTGCACCCATTTCGCATTCTTCACATGAACATGTGCTAAATAAGGACCTAATAATTCCATCCCCATACGATGATTTTCATATCCTTCATGAACCATATTGCCAGGATCATATAATACACCAATTGCTTCAGGGTCAAGGTCTTGAACTAATCGATAAGCAGCACTTGCACTTGCTGCAATGGTTTGATGATGTGTTTCAACAAGACCTTTTACACCATAGCTTTTGCACAATGCTTCACACTCTTTTAGATAACGCTTACAACTTTCGAATGAAGTATGGAAATTCTCGGAGCGATCATATCTTGGTACCCCTAGTCGAATAAAACTTGCACCAAATGCTTTTGCAACTTTGAGAACTTGTTCTGTACCTGCTAAATCACCTGAAGTTAAATACGGTGTGATACTTACAGTTTCAATATTAGCCGTTTCACTTTTACTTTTTAGCTGATTGATTTGCTCTTCAGAAATCTCTGGAGTGAGTGTACATTTGTTATTTCCCCAAAAGCTGATCGGCTCTTTCATTAGTTCAACTGGAATGTCTTTATAACGCCACTCTACACCATCAAAACCTTGTTGTTTTAACTCCTCAATCAACTCTTCTGGTTCAAAATCCGGTGCCATTACCGTAAAAACAGATAACTTCATGATTAATCACCCTTAGTATATGAATATTAAAATGCTCTTTACTAAATTCGTATACTAATCATAACACTTACCTTTTCATCCTTCTATAATATGATTGATTGCTTTTTGTCTGAAATTGCTTTTTATGATCAAGGTAAATAACGCTATCCCTTAATCTAGCGCAGGGGTAGCCATATCTTGAATGAAATAAACAACAATTTTGATCAAGAACATGTATCTTCGCTAAAAAAAGAGCTAGACTACTGATAAGAAAGATCAGAAAGGATATGATGAGGTTGAAGAAAATTACCATTATCGGAGGATCAGGTACAGTTGGTGATATCCTTGTTGAAGGGCTACAGCATAGCTATGATGTTCTAGTTTTGGACAAACATATTCAGAATAATACAGCAACAAATCACTACGTGGATGCTACTCATTATGACGAGCTACGTTCTACAATCCCCAAGGATACAGATGTTATTATCAACCTACTCCGAATAGATACTGCTCATGCCATTGAACCCGTTGAAGTGTTTGACCAAATGACAGACGTCTTTTTTAAAGCAACCTATTATATTATGTTAATTGCAAAAGAATTCCGGATACCTAAGGTCATTTTTGCCAGCAGTAATCATGTTACGGATTATTATGAGGAAAATGGCTACTCCAAACTGCAACGTGAAATCACAACGAATGATTATCCATATCCTAAGGGATTATATGGTGTATTGAAAATCGCTTCGGAACAAGCTGGCTTTATCTTTTCTCTGCATTCCGACTTATCTATTATTAATATTAGGATTGGCTCTGTACCAGCCCAAAATGAAAAAGATGCTTTAAAAGAGAATGATCGTTTAACACGAACCTTGTTATCAAAAGAGGATCTGGTCGAGCTTTTTTCGGCTGCAATTGAAGCTAAAGTAAACTTTGGTACTTACTACGGAGTATCCAATAACCCTGACAAACCTTGGGATTTATCCAATGCTATAGAAGAGCTTGGATATTCGCCAAAAAGAATAATAAAGTGAATTAAGTTCTGGGTGAGCGCGTCTGTTTTCCCCACTTAACTTCCTTGTGTACTTGAAGCTTGAAGTGGGGAAAAACAGACTGTTAGCAATAGTGGCGAGTATGAGGGTTATCCCCTATATATTTGAATGTTGTGCTTCATTGTTTAATCCGAAATACCTATGTCTAACGGTTGGTTTAGGTATTTACAATCAATAATACTTTTCCAGCAGTAATCAGAGTTGAAACTATATTACCCTTTAATGTCTATTAATGTCGAAAGTATGGATAATTATGTAATGACATGGTATTTTATAATTTGTATGCAATTTTTTCTATGACTCTGGCACTTTCATTCTAGGTCTCTATGAATATTTTTTAAACAAATAACGATGAGTTATAGATATAAAATTGTAGATTCATTCATTGAGGGGGAACATTTAATGCAGGAAGCAGTACAACAAGAAGAAGTGAAACAGAAGAAAAGCAAATGGATACCAATAATCGCAGGTGTTGTGATTATACTGATAGCAGGCATTGTGACAGTTCAAGCTTTTCTAAATACTTCTGCTAAAGAAGACTATTTCTTAGCTGAGAAGAACACAATAGAACAGCTACAAGAAACGTTCGAATCAAGATTTGAAGAGGAACTTGCTTGGAAAGACCATACCGATGAACATGCGATTGAATCGGTTTATGAAATAACAGGACAAATGAATGATCCGAGCATGGCTGGAATGGGATTTGACCAAATGATCAACAATGCTAATATTACGGTGGAAGCAGCCTTGGATAAAGAAAACAAAGTATCATCGGCAAATATTTCCGCTGGAATGGCTGGTGTTGAAATAAGTGGACTTGAAGCATATATTGATAACAATGACTTATATGTTGGTTTACCATTCTTAGATAATATCATTCAACTAAATGGTGATGATCTCGGAAGAATCTTACAGGAGATTGACCCTGTTACATTTTCCGGAGAAGAAAACTTTGATTTCAGTACACTTTTCAATGAAAACCCAATCCCAACAGAAGATATCGACTACATGAAAGAAGAATATGCAGAATATCTATATGATGAACTTCCAGAGGATGCATTTGAAGCAACATCAGAAGAAGTAACAGTAGGCGGCAACAGTGTAAATGCCGACAAAATTTCCTTTAGCTTATCTGAAGAAGAAACCAAATCACTCCTGAAAAACGTGTTTGATAAAATGGCGGACGATGAAAGATTAAGAGAAATTATCATTGATCAAGCTTCTTATATGAGTTTTGCTGAAATGGAATTAGCAGAAGATGATATCGCTAATTTTGAAGAAGAGTTTGTAACAGCTATGGAGGAAGCATCTGCTAATGTAGATGACTTAACACTTCCAGATGGTTTTAACTCTACGATCTGGGTTGATGATGATATCATTGTCAAAAGAGAACTATCCTTAGCAGTGGAACATGAGGGAGAAACAGCAGCGTTCAACATCGATGGAACGAATGAGATAACGGACGGAGAGCAAGTCATTGACTATATATTTACAGCAAATGATGGCTCTTCCGAAGAAACCGTTAATATTCATGCGGATTTAGCTGAAAATGACGGAGAAACAAATGACACGATTACACTTACCGCTGCTGACGTAGCTTTTACTATTGAATCAAACCAAAGTACTCAAGAGGAAGGTAGTAAAAACTTTGAACACAGCCTTTCTTTTGAAGAGCAAGGTTTGCAAATGTTTACTATTCATTGGCTAGGTGAAGCTCAATACCAAGAAGACCAAATGACCGTAGACCATACCTTCTATGCAGAAGATGGATATACTCTTAATCAAGAGGCATTATCCATTTATGTTACAGAAGAAGGTTCAACGATTGATCAGGTAGAGATTCCTAGCCCTGAACAAGTACAGAATTTAAGCGATATGAGCGGAGATGAAATTATCGAGTACTTTGAAACGGATGTAGTGAATCAGTTTGAATTATGGATGGGTAATATGATGGGACCTGGTGGTTTCTAATTGATTTTGTAAATAAAGTAGGTGGCATACATGCAATCTCTTAAACATATAGCCTTGTTTACAAAAAATAATCTGATCCAACTTGGGAGGAAGTGGTTATCACTTCCTCTTCTTTTGCTGTCTCCGATTATACTCATCGGATTGTTAGCACTCACTGTGATTTCCATGTTAGATGTGTCAAGCACAAATACTATAGAAGTCGGACTTGTCGACCTTGACCAATCAGAGGAAACAGAAATGATTGTCGAATTACTAGAAGAATCTTCACAACTCGGCAATCATATTGCTATGGAGAAAGTTGAAGAAAACCAAGCTATCGAAGGTATCGAAAACAACCAACTCAGTTCCTATATTATGTTTCCAAATCATTTCTTTCAAAAACTAATGGACGGGGAACGGTCTCAACTTTCCATTATAGGCAATCCCAAGCAACCAGTTGAGAGCCAGCTTATTAATGAGTTAGTCGAGACTGTTACCCGACATATTCGAGGTTCCCAGGCAAACATTCTGACGATAAATCATTATGCAAAGCAATTAAATATGGATAATGAAGAAAGAAACACCTTATTATTTGAACAATTCACCGATTATTTCTTTTATGTACTAGGCAGTGACCAAGTAGTAAGAGAGGATCAAGTTACAAATAACGCAACCGCTTCGCCAATTCTTTATTTTAGTTTAGCAGGCTGGTTTACTCTAGTAACAATCTGGTTATTTATGATTTATACGATGTTACACCAAGATAACAGCTTAAAAATGAGACAGCGGATGAAGCTCTATGGTGTTACCAATCTACAGCAAGCTATAGCAAGTGGTGTTGTGACCCTTTTAGTAACGGCAGTTTTGACTGTCCTCTCCTTCGCTTTTCTTCCATATTTCTTTGACGAAGTAATCATTACTGGGGAGAACTATATCCGCATTAGTTTGTTACTACTGTTACACAGTATCATCTTTTTACAATGTATCATTCTCATAGATTGGTTGATTTCATCTTCCAAATTAACAGTCTTGGTGCAGACATTATTCACCGGAATCACCATCATATTCAGTGGCGCCATTATTCCCAAAATATATTTTCCTATCTACTTGGAAGATTATTTTTCCGCTAGTTTTTCTCATCAATCTTTTTATTGGATGGAACAGATTATCTTAAATGGACGTTTCTATGCGGAATTACAACCATTAATCTTGACAGCGATTATTGGCGGGTTACTACTGGCTATATTTTCATTCGGAAAGGAGCGTGTTCATAAGTGAAAGAAATTATTTACACACGCTTCCTATTACTAAAAAAACAATGGCTCAGCCTTATTTGCTGGATCTTACTTCCGATACTGATCGCAATTGGATTTCTTTCCACTGCTGAAACGGTACAAGATGATTTCAGTGTTCCAGTCGGAATGGTGTTAGAGGAAGAGTCAGAGTCAGCCTTTGCGCTATTGGAAGAAATCAACGACTCCTCTCTTGTTTCTGCTTTCCAACTATCAGAAAGAGAAGCAATACGGAAATTAGAGCAACATGAACTAGATAGTGTATTTATTATTCGACAAGGTTATCAGGACAATTTACAGAGCGGAAACAGAAGAAACCTGTTAGAAAGTTATTATTCAGACCGTTCTTTCGCCTATAATCCTGTGAAAGAGATGATAGTATCGATCATTCAACAAGAAACAGGACGGATTAAAGCGGCCAACACCATTATTAACTTAGAAACGCAATTAAGCAGTGATCAAAATTGGACAATCGAGGAGATTATTGCAAAGTCCAGAGAAATTCAAATAGAAGAAGATTTATTGCAAAACCAATTTCGTTATCATGGTGATTCAGACCTGACATATAACTCAGGTGTCCAATGGGATCCCTGGATGGTATGGGCATTTGCAAGCCTACTAATCACGATCTTCATTTTCGATTGGGTGATCAAAGAAAGAAAAGCAAGTGTCGCTGTTCGCTTTCCGTTTATGAAAATAAAATACCCAACATATATGCTTGTAAATGTATTGGTTTATATGATCGTGCTACTCATTATTGATTTGGTAACCGCGGGTATTTTTTACTTACTTTATCAGGAAACGATCGATATCTTATCACTCGTATCATTCCGAATTATGGTCTGCTTGTTGGCTTTCTTATTGGTAAGCATAATAAGGAATGCCTATTTCAGTTATGTTGCCGCCATTATATGGACACTTGTACTGATTGTGATCAGTGGTACAGTATTACCATTTGGAGACCTAGGGAATATCGGAGGCTGGATCAATCTCTTCAACCCGTTATATCGCTTCTTAACTGGCGATTGGACCATTGGCTGGCTCGGCTTTTGTATCATTGGTATGGCGATTTGGTATGTACGAGAGGAGAGAAAATATGCTTAAGGTAGAAGGATTAAATAAAAGTTTTCATAAAAAAACGATACTAGACAATTTATCTTTCAACATCAATCATGGTGAAATAGTAGGATTAGTTGGTGAAAACGGAGCTGGTAAATCTACGTTGCTTCAAATATTGGCTACAACGATGAAGCCGACTTCGGGAGAAATCCTTTTAGGCCAACGGAATTACCAAAAAGATAAAGCAAAGATACGCAAACAAATTGGCTTTGTCCCACAGGATATTGCTGTTTGGGAACAGCTTACAGTAGAAGAAAATATGACTTTCTTTGAAAAATTATCATGGATAAAGAAATCTAACGCTCAATTAAAGGAAATCTGTCAGGATATGAATTTAGACCGGTGGAAAGAACCTGTGAAGAATTTGTCAGGTGGCATGAAACGGAAGCTCAATTTAGCAATAAGTTTAATTCATGATCCATCCTTATTGTTGCTGGATGAACCGACAGTAGGGATAGATTTAAAGTCCCGTAAAGAAATCGGCGCTTATTTACGAAAGCAAGCAACTGATCATAACAAAACGATTATTTATACATCACACGATATGGATGAAATACAAGAACTGTGTGATCGAGTAATTACGATTGGTGAAGATTCCTTTTATAAAAACCTATTACAAGAGGCAGATAAAGAGGTTCTTTCCTTTTAAAACCTGCCTCTTTTTTATATTTATATTGCGTTTTTACTTTTGTTATTTTCGAGTATATAAAACACGAGAAATCGAAAAATGATCGGGAGAAGAATATAAATAGGAAATGAGTAAAGCGATTTCCAATAAAATGTTTTATAAATGCCCATTTTGGTTAAAATAGGCTCTGTTATAAATGCAGCTAATATGGCAATAGCTACGTTAGCAAGGATAAAATGCTTCCACTTCGGGAAATAGTAATAAGCAATCATATAAGCTACTGGAATAAACGAGAAATTATACGGATTTAATCCTCTGTTTAATTGTGTTAGCTGGTATGAATAAGCCCATGCTCCTGAATTAATTCCTATTTCATCTAATTGACTGGCTAATAAACCTAATAAAAGACCATACGATAAACACTCGGCTTTCTTTTCCTTGGGAATGACCTTGTACCAAATTACCCACGGAATAATAAACACCAAAAGTAATAGCCACCATTGCCATGTAAATAAATCATGCTCAATCCAATATTGTTTTCTATAATCAGCTAATTTGTACTGCAAATCCAAAATTTTTTCAAAAGATGGATAATTCATGGTTTTCCTCCTATCAGCAATGGCTATTTATTCTCCCTCCGACTCCATACTTATATACCATTTACTGAAAAAACAGATATTTACATACTCTATGTACATCACCAAATGATGATAAATGTTGAACTAACTATAGTTGTGCAAGCCTAATCCTGTTTCATCATTTTGTCTTGCCATTTTTGATACATATAAATGATAACAGCTAGCATAACCATGATGATAAATATTCCAAAATTACCCATGTTCCTCAATTCATAAATTTCTAAGAATAGTAATAAACGGAGACCAATAAAAGCATAAAAAGCATCTATGATTACATTAGAAAGGAAATAAATCCAAAAAGACTTATCAAAAGTAAAATGAAAAATCCATATAGTACCCACTATAAACACACCATATGTTAACGGAAAACTGGTGATATGTCCCCATGGTACAATGTTCTCGTGCACAATCCACCACTCAAACACATATCCCATTTCAAAAACGATAGTCACTAAAAGAGAAGCAAATAGAGCGACAGGCATAAACCGCTTTAAAGAATGTTTGTTAATAAATAATAATGATATCCACGGTAAAACCATCATAAGCCATAGAATCATTTGCGCCATCAATAATCCCCCTTTGTCATGATAGCTTTTGAAATTCTGATGAATTTATACTTATAGCCTCTTGGCTTTCCAAGATTTCCAACAAAATTCCTTTTCACTTCATATTAAAAGGCGTTTCTTCATTGGAAGAAACGCCCAAGCAACCTACTCTTTTTTTGCTGTTTAACCTATCCATTTTGGGGATAATTAATTCTGCAGTTGATTTAAAATCAGTTCCAATACATCGTCTTGTGACATATCATTAGTCAGCATCATTTCTCTGTCCACGCCAAGATAATCATTTGGCTTCAACCAGGAGCACAAAGATTCTTCTCCGAATTCCATCTTTTTTGAACTAGAATTGTGACGCTTGACTGTTTCTTTAAAGGATAAATCAAAATAATAAGTATATGTCTTGTGGTTAAAGAACTCGATTAAGTTATACAACTTTTCACCATAACGATGTTTATACAAGATTCCTTCCACAATAACAAATTTACAGTTATTTTTACCATATTCAGCGATCTGTCGAATCAAATCAATGGAAAGGTTCCCATCTTTATCGTGAACCTTCAGCATTTCACGACGAACAGTATCCTGAGAAACCAAGAGCGTTCCACGCCCCAAATGACTTTGAAGATTTTTGGCAGCCGTTGTTTTTCCACTCCCAGAATTTCCTCGTATAATAATTAGCTTTGATTCCATATTATCCCCCTACATACCTCTCACTAGCTTTTTAATCCAATAATCTCTACTCTTCAATACTAACGTATAAAACAAAGAAAAAGGTGAGAATCTTGTTTACTTTTTGACCCTCTTCTAACTCTAGGAATTAATCTATCACACTTTTTTTAAAAGACTCTAGAAGGGTCTTAGTTTCTTCTGCAGAAATATCTTGACTAACTACCTCATATTTATAATCATTTGAAGAACCAACAAAATGAGCACCTTTTGGACGGTCCAACTCGTACATTTTCCAATCTATATCATTAGTAGTAAACGTGTCTAATCGCTCTCCTTTATTTGTGTCAAATTCCCCCCATGATCGAGTAACCGAATCTTTGTGGTAGGAACGTACATATAAAAGTCTAGTTCCAGAGCCATCTTCATTTGGATCTTTCTTATAACTATAGGTTAAATAGGCATGATTAAAATCCTTATATCTTTCAAAGCTTGTTGCGTATAAATCAAAATCTTGACCCGTAAATTCATAAAGGAAATCAATATTTTGTCTTAATGTTTGTAGCACTTCATTTACTTCGTCCTTATAATAATCAGACTGTTCCAAGATTTCAATATCCTCTTCTCCCGAATCTTCATCAATTGTTTCTGGCTGTTCCTCTTTCGAAAGTCCATCTAAATTCGGACTGAATTCATCGAGGTTAATAGAAGCGTTTACTTCTAGTTTTTCCGGATATAAGTAACCCGTAATATTCCCATTTGAATCATATTCCTCATATTTAGCTAAGATCCCTGTATCTTTATCAACCCAAAACCTAAAAGTATCAACATTCTTCATTCGGTCAACTTTGTCTCCAACACTCCCATATAAGACAACTGTATTATGTCCTAACAGTTCTTCATTTTGTTTTTCAATATCCCATTGCTCTACGTCTCCCAAATATTGAACCGTCTTATAAAAAGGGAATAATGATACACCCGCTATCCAAACTGGTGGCTCTTGCCAATCATATATATCTAAAAGTTTGTCATAAAGTTGATTAGAGTCTAATGGTAATACTTCTTCAATGGAGACAGGTTGAAATTCTTTCTGATTGTAGTTTCTTTCTAGATAACTATTAGTAATAAGGTCAATATCCCATTGTTGACGATCATTGTACACACTAATATTTTCCTGGACAGTTTCTCCTTCTAATGATTTATTCACAAATGATACATGTCCTCCAATCTCATTTTCAATACTTATTTCATAATCAACATACTCATCAGTACCGGTTCCATCATTATAGATATTACGTTGTTCAAACTTACCAACGACAGTCTGAAAGTAATCGGGCGTATTTAACATTTTGGTCAGTATTTCTTCTTTCGTCATATCATCGTAATATTCTTTTTTTTCAGGAGGTGTATAAATACCTTCATTTAAGTTGTTAGGAGCTTTTTCATTGTTTTCGGATTTAGTTGTAAGACTGCGTTCGCTGTTTTCAGTTATTTGTTTATCACCTACATCGTCCAACTTACTTAGACTAAAATAACCTAAACCAAGAATTAGTATACAACTTACTGATAAACTTAAAATATAATTCAACTTTGGATGTATAATATATTTTTTCCTGCTTTTTGAACTTCTTATGGCCTTTCTAACTTTATCCTTACTTTTTTCACTAAATTCAACATCTTTTAAAATGGTTCCATTCATCTTCTCCTTTAGATTGCTGAACATATTATCCATTAGATATGCTCCTTTCTAGCTTATGTTTCAATAAGAGCCGAGCTCTATGTAATCTGGACTTAACAGTAGAAATCTTTATTTTTAACAAGTCAGAAACTTCGTTATAAGATAGTTCCTCATAGTAGTATAGAATAATTACTTCTCTATACTTTAATGGTAGTGAAAAAATCTGATCAGCTAGCATTCTATTATTTTCGAAATTTATAAGCTGTGATTCTGGTGTTTCCATGAGTTTCGCCTTATTTGGTAATAGATCTGAAAATATTATATTTCGAAATGACCAACTTTTAAGTTTATCCTTACAAAGATTAACGGTTATACTATATAGCCATGTTTTATAAGAGGATTCATGACGAAACTCATTCAACTTACGGTAACACTTTATGAATACTTCTTGGGCAATATCTTCAGCTGTATGATTCTGCTTAGTGTAAGTAAATGCCAGTCGTGTTATACTCTGGCCATATTCATTCATTAACCACTCTAATAATTCATCTACTCCTTGATCATCTTGATTCATAGGTACTCCCTTCTTCAATCTCTATATCCTTTTAACTATTTAGACGATGCTGTGTACAATTGGTTGTATAAATCTTATATATTTATATCCAATAAAACATTTCAAGTACAGTCAGTTAATAACTTATTGAAATATAAGCTTCAGAATCTAACAAGTAAAAAAGTGCATCATTTAATTAAATGCACTCTCACCTTAATATTAATAAGTCATCCAAGTTAACCTACCCACGAAGTAGAACTTACCTTTCTTAATGTTAAATTAAGCTAACCTTTCACTTTTAGTTAAATTATTATTTCGAAAATTTTATATTTATTTTACCATGAATATAAAGTTTACCCCCCTTTGAGACTTCCAAAGGGGGGTTTAAACAACATAACTTTAACCAAAACGGCAATCTTTAAATAAACGATTCAAACCTATATTTTTTAATAGTTACCTACTTATATAACGGCCCATATGTTTGACACGCCCGGTAATCCGCTCCCTCTATGTCATTTGTACCAAACATATTCCATGCACTTGGTCTAAATAGCTTTTCTTCCGCAACATTATGCATATTGACTGGAATACGTAGCATCGAAGCAAGTGTTATTAAATCCGCTCCAATATGGCCGTAACTCATCGAACAATGGTTAGCACCCCAGTTATTCATCACCGTGTACACATCGCGAAATGCACCTTCTCCTGTCAGATTCGGAACAAACCAGGTAGTTGGCCATGTTGGGTCTGTACGATTGTTTAATATTTCATGAACGTTATCCGGTAAATCCACGGTATAACCCTCAGCAATTTGTAGTACAGGTCCTAATCCCTTCACAAGGTTTACACGTGCAATGGTGACTGGCATAGCTCCTTTTGATTTAAAATTACTCGAGAATCCTCCACCTCTGAAATACTCTGTATTAGCCGGTCGCCATTGTGTTGCTTGCAAGCATTTGTTTACTTCTTCGTCTGTAATCTCCCAGAACCGTTTCATGGCAGGTTTACCGTCGATTTCCTGCTCCCCAGTACCATCTAAGGCAGCAGACCCTGAGTTTAACAAGTGAATTATTCCTTTGCTTGCCCTTCCTTCCAGTTGATGATTCGCCACTCTTTGCACTGCATCAGGACTCCAATACGTTCTTACATCGGCAAAAACTTGAGCCGTATTAGTTAATAAGTGTCCAAATAGCATGGTAACTGCATTTAAGGTGTCGTTTTCTGTCGCTACTATATACGGAGCGCGAATACCATTCCAGTCAAACGAGGAATTAAGAATCGCTTCCATAAAATCACCATTTGGAAAGTGGTCTGTCCATTGACGTTGACCTTGAAAACCAGATGCAATCGCATTTCTTCCCATTGCTTCTTCTTCATATCCTAATTCTGCCAATTTCGGATTACCTTCCATCAAGTCTCTTGTGATGATAGTCATTTTAATATTCTTCTTTAAATCTTCTTCTTTTTGTTCTGCTGTCCGCTGATTTTCTTCCGCATTTGTATCAGAACCGATTTTACAATTTTGCTTCACCCAGTTATATGCTTTCTCAAATTCTTCATTATCATAAATTTCTTCATTGATACGGCGGGTAAGCTCGCTCATATCGACATATTCATTACGCATACCTAAGTAATCCTGGAAAAAGTTCTCATCTACCATACTGCCTGCAATACCCATAGAAACAGATCCAATAGATAAATAGGATTTATCTTTGAGCATAGCTACCGCAATACCTGCCTTAGCAAAGCGAAGAATCTTTTCCTGAACATCCTCTGGAATGGTATTGTCATCAATATCTTGAACGTCTCTTCCATAAATACCGAAGGCAGGAATCCCTTTCTGATTATGTGCCGCCAACACAGCTGCTAAATAAACTGCGCCCGGACGCTCTGTGCCATTAAATCCCCATATCGCATTTGGCCGTCTCGGATCCATATCCATTGTTTCAGATCCATAGCACCAACAAGGTGTAACGGTAATCGTCACGCCAACATTTTCTTTATCAAATTTTGCTTTTGCTTGGGCTGCTTCTGCCACACCACCAATGCAAGTATCTGCAATAACCGTCTCAATCGGCGCACCATTATTATAGTTCATGTTTTCAGATAACAACTGTGCCACAGCCTTTGCCATGTTCATTGTTTTTTCTTCTAATGACTCGCGCACACCTTTTCTTCGGCCATCAATTGTCGGGCGAATTCCTATCTTTGGCATATCTCCGAATAATCTTTGTCTTGTCATGTATATTCCTCCTTGTTAAGATGATGTCTCGTCAACCAACTGCACAAAGCGTTCATAAGCTGATTGCCAGCTTGATGACTTAATCGGTTGATAATGTTGGACAGAAAATGAATGTTGGACAATTTCTCTTGCTTGCTTCATGTTTTCTATCTCTCCTAAAGCAATCCATTGGCCAATCGCATTGCCAATGGAACTAGCCTCAACAGGCCCTGCAACAACTTCTCGATTTGTCGCATTTGCCGTTAACTGACATAATTTTTTGTTGCGAATGGCACCGCCTCCCATATGAATGCGCTTTAATTTTTTTGAAGTTAATTTTTCTAATCTATTAATCACCCAATTGTATTTCATTGCTAAACTCTCTAAAATGCATCTAATCATTTCACCTTGCGTTGTCGGGATTGGTTGGGATGTCTCTTGGCAATAGAGTTGAATTTCCATAATCATATTTTCTGGATTAAAGAACCTTGGATCATCTGGGTTAATAACGGAACGAAAGGGTTCTGCTTCTTCAAACAGATAGTTTTCTTTTTCAAAATCTGTATCGATCCCTTCTCGTTCCCATATGGCACGACACTGTTGCAATAACCACATGCCCATATTATTTTTTTGCAATCGATACTTCCCTTCTATCGTCCCTTCATTGGTAAAACCCCATTGCATTGCCTTATCTTCTGTCACTGGCTGATTAACTGGAACACCGATTAACACCCATGTACCACAGCTCATAAACACGGACTGATCGTCTTCTAACGGAAGTGCTGCTAATGCACTTGCAGTATCATGACCTGCTACATTGATTACTTTTACAGGTTCGATTTGTAATTCTTTATGAATGGATGGCAATGTATCACCAGCAATCGTTAGCGGCTGTTTAACAGGTGCCAATAAATTACTGGATATGCCTAATCTCTTTAAAATATCCGTTTCCCACTCTGTTGTTCCTGTTCTCAGCATTTGGGTGGTAGAACTAATGGTAAATTCATTATTTTTTTCCCCACAAAATAAATAGGCTAATAGATTCGGTGTTAATAGTAACGTGTCTGCAGTTTCTAATAACGCCGGATTCTGCTGTTTTATCGTATATAATTGGAAGACGGTATTAATTGGCGCTGTCTCCACACCAGTCTGTCTAAATAACTCTTCTGATGTAATAAGTTGTAAGGCATCCTCCATCCCTTTTGCATTCTGAGGATTCCGATAACTATAGGGATTTGCTAGTAGTTCTCCTGTTTTTGATAGTAAGCCGAAATCAACTCCCCAAGTGTCAATTCCCAGACTTTCGACTTTGTCATGACCTTGTTGAACACTTACTTGTATGCCCTTCTTCATTTCAGAAAAAATACTTAAAATATTCCAGTAATAATGATTAATTACGTGGATAGGATGGTTTGGAAATCGATATATTTCTTCTAAATACATCTTCTCTCCATCAAAGCTATTTAACATTAACCTTCCATTAGAGGCACCTATATCAAATGCCCAGACTTTCTTCATCCAACTCCTCCCTTACGAATCTTCTAATAATTTTGCGCGATATTTTTCACTGGATAAATTGCGCAAATCTTGGCATTCTTTTTCTGTTAACAATTTTGGACTACCGACCATACTTGAAAGCGTATAAACTTTTGCTGCTTCCTCTATTAGCTGCATAAAAAAGTAGGCTTCTTTCATGGATTTCCCCACGGTTAACACCCCATGGTTTCGCATAACCACCACATCTGTTTCTTCAATTACCTCACCTACAGCATCTGCTAATACATGTGTTGTTGGAATCATGTAATCTAAATACTTCACATTTCTAATCATTGCTGGAAAATCAGGGAACATGCTCGGTATATCTTTATCAGCAGACGAAACAGCGACAGAATAACTTGGATGAGCATGTAATACTGAATCAATATCGGATCTTTTCCTAAAACACTCGAGGTGCATCAATAATTCTGAAGATGGTTTCAAATTGGTTAGTACCTCACCTGTTTCAATATGCACTTTCACCCATTGCTCTTCTTCAATTTCCTGCAAATCAAAACCACTTGGCGAAATATACATGTATTCTCCGTCTCGCATACTTAAATTACCACCAGCACCTACTACTAACCCTGAGTGAACTAATTTCTTCGCATACTCTCCCAATTGTTGTTTAACCTTTAGCATGGAACAACCCTCCTATACGGAAATTAAGAAATAACACCTTTTTTTAAAATAATGTTGGCATACAAAGCTTGCTCAGTTGTTGCTATAATGGTATATGCTCGCTTTGATCTTTCATAAAAAGCAAACCGTTCTTCATGACCAATTTGCCTTTTTCCCACTTGATGTTTGCTTAAAATAGCTTTGTATGTTTGCCAAATCTCTGGTGTTGGCTCCTTTTGTTTATCGACTACTTGCATCAACGTAACCGGCTTATCCACGAAAGTATCAAGTGGGAATAATTCCAAAATAGCCTCTAATAAGTCTGGAACCTGATGTCCATCACAACGGATTAGCCGATTAGCATAATTTGCAGCTGGAAAGTTGCCATCACCTATCACGATCTCATCACCATGCCCCATCTCGTGAAGCGTTTTCAATAAGTCAGGTGACAAGATATTGGGTATTCCTTTTAACATGCATACCCCTCCTGTCTATTATTTTTATTTCATCCTCCTTGTTGACTTCCTGATATGAATATCGGGAGGCAATATTATCTTCCTTTCTTGATCTACATTCTTCTGTTCGACCCTTTCAATTAGAAATTGAATTCCAATTCGGCCAAGTTCAGACGCTGGTTGAGCAGCAACAGTGAAAAATGGATCAAAATACACAACTGGCTCTACCTCATCAAAACACACCACCGAAATATCTTCCGGCACATGTAACCCTAATTCTTTCAATGCTTTCATCACACTGATTGCAATAAAGTTGTTCGCAGCGAAGATCGCGGTTGGTCGCTTCTTTTCATTTAATTGCATAAGCTGTTCTACAATACTTTGTGTATTTCCAGCTTGAACACTTTTAAAATCAATTTCAGAAATATAGTTTTCGTGTACAGGTAAATCATTAAGCTTCAGTGTCTCCAAATAACCTCTCTGTCGTTCTCTTGCTGTTGAAACATTGGATGGACCATTGATAAGTGCAATGTTTCGGTGACCATAATCAATTAAATGTTCTACAAGCTTACGACTACCTTCATAACTATCACCTAAGACATAGTCTCCCATAAACCCTTCAATCGTTCTGTCAATTAAAACAGCCGGAATATTATGGTCTCTTAGCCGTTTAATTTGATCTAATGATTTATCACTTGTCGGAGCAATTAAGACACCATCAACTCTTGCCGAGAGCATCATATCAATGTAATTGATCTCCTTTTCACTATCTTCATCCGTATTACTCATTAATACCCGGTAACCCACTTCTACAGCAGCATCTTCTGCACCTCTTGCAATTTTAGAGAAAAAAGGGTTAGATATATCTGTTAAGATCAAACCCAATGTTTTCGTTTGATTGGATGTTAGACTTCTAGCTGCAGAGTTAGGTACATATCCTAATTCTTTTATTGCTTTTTCCACTTTTTCCCTTGTTGTCAATCGAATATTGCCAGAATTATTAATGACTCTGGAAACTGTCATCGGAGAAACATTTGCTTTTTTTGCGATATCATAGATTGTTACCATAATTGCATACCTCTTTTTATAGCTTTGTTTTTTATAATGATACCGGTATCATTTATTTAATGCAAGAGTTTTTTATTGTATGATTAAACATTTATTATTCACAAGTTGCCAAACCCTTTGAATCTATTGTATTATTCTACAATTACAAGATAACAGCAAATAAAACATGTCAAAAATAATTATTGACATGTTTTAACCCTTGTGATAATTTTATGTTACCGGTAACCGAAAGCGCTACCATTTATAATATCTCAAAAATAGAAGTCGTGATTGCTCAAGTTACCTCTTCTTATAGCTTTGATACTTGGTTTTTATTGTACTCTTTCCTCAAGACTCTGCATAAACAAATCTTATATATCCATCGTAAGCAACCGGAACATTTTCTTTTTATGTAATTTATAAAATATCTCTAACTTTATTCTATGTTATCGGTATCAAAAGGGAAGGAGCAAGCAGATGTCCAATAAAATACTTGAGATGCAAAACATTAACAAGTCATTTCCCGGTGTCAAGGCATTATCTGATGTGCAATTGGACTTACACCGTGGTGAAGTTTTAGCATTGATCGGTGAAAACGGTGCTGGCAAATCAACATTGATGAAGATACTCACCGGTATCTATCAGAAGGATGAAGGCAGTATTATTTATGATGGAAAAGAAATAGCACCTTCTAATACAAAAGAAGCCCAGGAACTCGGGATCAACATTATTCATCAGGAACTAAACCTGATGCCAGATTTAACTGTTGCCGAAAATATATTCATTGGTCGTGAGCCTAGAGATAAGCTGAAATTCTTTCTAAAAAATAAAGAATTAAATCAACAAGCAGACGAATTGTTTCAAAAGTTAAATATTACATTAAATCCGCGCACCAAAATTTCCAAACTAACTGTTGCCAAACAACAGATGGTGGAAATCGCCAAGGCACTATCATTTAACGCAAAAATACTTATTATGGACGAACCCACTGCAGCTTTAACAGATAAAGAAATCAATACATTATTTGATATTATTACTTGGCTAAAAAATGAAGGTGTTGCTATTATCTATATCTCACACCGAATGGAAGAATTAAAACGCATCTCTGATCGCATCACTGTTATGAGAGACGGCGAATACGTTGCTACACTGCCCACCGAAACAACGGAAATACGCCAAGTTGTTTCATTAATGGTAGGCAGAGAAGTAACAATCGAACAGAAAGTATCTGACCCAAACAAATTTACTGATACGGTCCTTGAAGTAAACCATTTAACTAATCACTATATAAAAGATGTTTCATTTCACCTCAAAAAGGGTGAAATATTGGGATTTGCCGGGTTAGTTGGTGCTGGAAGAACAGAAGTAGCAAGGGCAATCTTCGGAGCAGATCCCTTTTCAGGTGAAATTAAAGTAAACGGAAAAACCGTCACAATTAAACAGCCAGTTGATGCCGTTAAGCATGGGATAGGTTATTTATCTGAAGATCGTAAACGCTTTGGTCTTATGCTCGAAATGACAGTAAAGGAAAACATTATCATTTCCTCTTTAGCTAATTATTCAACAGCTGCTTTTGTTAAACCTACAAACATTAAAACAGATGCTGAGGAATATGCTCGCAGATTAAAAGTAAAGACACCTAGTGTTAATCAACGAGTAAAACTATTATCTGGTGGTAATCAACAAAAGATCGTCATTGCTAAATGGTTACTCAAGGATTGCGATATTTTAATCTTCGACGAACCTACCAGAGGTATTGATGTGGGGGCAAAACAAGAAATTTACGATTTATTAGAAATGTTAGCTAATCAAGGCAAATCAATTATCATGATTTCTTCAGAATTAACCGAGATATTAAGGCTTAGTGACCGTATTATGGTAATGAACGAGGGACGAGTCACTGGAGAGTTATTAAATCAGGATGCTAATCAAGAGAACATAATGGAGCTTGCTACACAGCATAACTAAAGTGTTTAAAGGAGTGAGAAAAAGATGTCGACATTAACAAGCAATCCATCAGCAAGCGATCAAAAGAAAAGACTTGTAAGTTCTGGGGCGCTGCAACAAATATTAGCATTTGCCAGCCTTATTATTTTAGTTATTTTTTTCTCGATTGCTTCAGAGAACTTTTTACAATGGTCTAATATTGAAGGTATATTATTATCCACTACCGTTATTGGTATTCTTGCCTTAGGGACTACATTTGTGATCATTACAGGCGGAATCGACTTATCTATTGGTACAGGGATGACACTTACTTCAGTTATGACAGGGGTATTTATCGTATTTCTTGGTTTACCAGTCCTTGTAGGTATTATCGGTGGAATTGTTACAGGTGCATTAATTGGTTTTATCTCTGGATTTTCGGTATCCATCTTAAGAATCCCACCATTCATTGCAACTCTAGCAATGA
This sequence comes from Gracilibacillus lacisalsi DSM 19029, assembly GCF_000377765.1. Lineage (GTDB taxonomy): Bacteria > Bacillota > Bacilli > Bacillales > Amphibacillaceae > Gracilibacillus > Gracilibacillus lacisalsi. The sequence continues at coordinate 193,804 of NZ_KB898665.1, forward strand.
TGATGATCGCCGAAGGTTTATCCCTGGTCATATCAGGTGCATCACCTATTTATTTTAGTGATGTAGAAGGGTTTAATAACATTGCCCTAGGTTCGATATTTCCTGGAGCAATCCCCAATGCAGTGGTTATTTTCTTTATCATGGTTTTAATTGGATGGATCTTGTTATCTAAAACGATTGTTGGCCGCTACACTTTTTCAATCGGGAGTAATGAAGAAGCAACCAGGCTATCAGGGATCAACGTAAAAAAATGGAAGATGATCATCTACACCATCGCTGGATGTTTTACCGGTGTAGCAGGAGTCATTATGGCATCACGATTAAATTCTGCTCAGCCTGCCTTAGGTATGGGATATGAATTGGAAGCGATTGCAGCAGTTGTAATCGGTGGTACTTCTTTAAGTGGCGGTAAAGGATCGCTTATCGGGACGATGATTGGTGCATTAATTATGAGTGTCCTTACGAATGGGCTGCGGATTATGTCCATCCCCCAAGAGTGGCAAACAGTTGTTATAGGTTTTGTTATATTACTAGCAGTTTATTTTGATATGTTACGCAAAAAAGATAGTTAATTTCTTTTTCTCTTGGATGTAACTCATGTAAGTTATTTCATAAAGTGAAATTTCCATCAGTGGGGTAACCCCTACTAATGGTTAGCAAAACTTATCAGGGTGTTAACGTCCATGCTCTCACACCTTGAAGTGGGGATTTGCCGACGATTAGCACTGTGAAAAATTAAATTTTTTAAAGGGGAGTTATCAATGAAGAAAAAATGGTTAGCATTTTTAGTTGTCTTTGTCTCCGTTTTATTTGTCTTGTCGGCCTGTGGTAGCGAATCTGAAGAAGCATCTGACAGTGGTGATGCAGAAGTATCTGGTACAGAAGAGACACCTGCAAATGACGAAGTATCTGGCGATAAACCTTATGTAGCGATTGTTTCTAAAGGTTTTCAGCATCAGTTCTGGCAAGCTGTCCAAAGAGGGGCTGAACAAGCAGCAGAAGAATTTGATGTAGAAATAACGTTTGAAGGCCCGGAAAACGAATCACAAGTAGATAAGCAAATAGAAATGTTACAAGCAGCTCTTGATAAAAATCCTGACGCGATTGGTTTTGCAGCATTAGATTCGCAAGCAGCATCACCACTTCTCGAAAACGCTGAAGAATCAGATATTCCTGTTATCGCATTTGACTCTGGGGTTGATAGTGATATTCCACTTACAACTGCATCAACGAACAACTATGAAGCAGCTGCTTTAGCTGCAGATAAAATGGCTGAATTAATTGGGGAAGAAGGGAAAGTGGCATTAGTTATACATGATCAAGTATCAGTTACTGGTGTACAACGCCGTGATGGCTTTGTGGAAACAATAGAAGAAAAATATCCTGATATTGAAATTGTAGATACACAGTACGGCGGTGGGGACCATTTAGAATCTACTAACCTCGCAAAAACAATGATGCAAGCACATCCTGATATCGCCGGAATTTATGGATCCAATGAAGGATCAGCGATCGGTGTCGTCAATGCTGTCAGAGAGTTAGGTAAAGAAGGAGAAGTTACTGTAGTTGGTTTTGACTCTGGTAAACAACAAATCGATGCAATAAATGAAGGTATAATGGCTGGTGCGATCACGCAAAATCCAGAGGGCATCGGATGTGAAACTGTCAAAGCTGCTGTAGATGCATTAAACGGTGAAGAAGTACCCGAAAACATTGACACCGGGTTCTTCTGGTATGATGCGGATAATATCGATGATGATGAGATTCAAGCTGCGATTTATGAATAACTAATTTGACAACAAAAAGTGAGGGCAAAAATAACATCGGTTATCCTCGGATGAGAATGACCTTTCCCCGGAAGTAGGTTGGCTCTTTCGGGGATATTTGCCTCTCTTCCATGGATATCATCGGTTATCCTTGAAAGAGAGTGACTTTCCCCGGAAGGAGATGGGCTCTTCCGGGGATATTTGCCTCTCTTCCATGGATATCATCAGTTATCCTCGGAAGGGAATGACTTTTCCCCGAAAGAAGATGGGCTCTTCCGGGGATATTTGCCTCTCTTCCATGGATATCATCGATTATCCTCGGTAGAGAATGCCTTTTCCCCGGAAGAAAGCGGGCTCTTCCGGAGATAATTGCCTCCCTTCCACGGAAGAGTCACCCCCGCTTTTTTCCAAGAACTCATCATCCATACACATACTAAAAACAGCTATTCCACTCATTAGCGAAATAGCTGTTTAGCTTCTAGTTATTTTTTATCCAACGGTTTCTTCCAAAAACCAATCATTAATGCCGAAATAATGGCACCAATAAAAATGGAGACGAGATACATCAACCAGCTTCCTTCAACCGTTGGAATAACAAATACCCCACCATGTGGTGCTGGTAAACCAACACCGAATAAGAATGAGAGTCCTCCTGCTACCGCAGAACCGACAACAATCGAAGGAATAACACGACCAGGGTCAGCTGCTGCAAATGGAATCGCACCTTCTGTAATAAAGAATGCCCCCAAAGCATAGTTTGTCTTACCTGCATCACGCTCTTCTCTCGTAAACTTATTACGGAAGAATGTAGTAGCAAGTGCCAACGCTAATGGTGGCACCATACCTCCTGCCATTACTGCTGCATGTGGTCCTAAATTTCCAGCCTCGATCATCGCAATACCAAATGTGAAGGCTGTTTTATTAATAGGACCTCCCATATCAACTGCCATCATACCGCCTAAAATAAGTCCTAATAATAATGCGTTAGTTCCAGTCAAACCACCGAGCCATGATTCCAGACCTGACATAATCGTAGAGATCGGTTCGATGATTACATACATGACAAGACCAGTAACAAATATGTTAATAACCGGATAAAATAAGATTGTCTTAATACCATCAAACGCTTTCGGTAAACCTGCTAAGAGTTTCTTTACACCAACTGCAACATAACCACCTAAGAAACCTGCTATTAAACCACCAAGAAAACCTGCTCCACCAGTAGAAGCCATAAAGCCACCAATCATCGCAGGTGCAAAACCTGGTCGATCAGCGATACTCATTCCAATGAAACCTGCTAATACCGCAACCATTAGACCAAAGGCATGATCCCCACCAATATTCATTAATGCTGCAGCAAATTCATTATAATCTGCACTTTCAGGATCTGCAGAGTTAATCCCAAAAAAGAATGAAATAGCGATTAAAACTCCGCCACCTACAACAAATGGCAACATATTGGATACACCATTCATTAAGTGTTTATAGAATCCTGTACGTCCCCCACTTGAACTAGACCCTTCACCACTACCATCACTTTCATAAAGTGGTGCGTTACCACTTAATGCTGTATTGATTAACTCTTCAGGCTTACGAATACCATCTGTTACCCCGCGGCGCAACACTTGCTTACCTGCAAATCGGTCTAACTCTACCTTTGTGTCTGCCGCAACAATAATTGCTTTAGCATTTTTAATTTCTTCATCAGTTAAACGGTTTTTCACGCCATCTGAACCGTTTGTTTCCACTTTAATGGATACACCTAATTCTTTAGCCTTATCCTTTAAAGCATCTGCTGCCATATAAGTATGGGCGATACCTGTTGGACAACCTGTTACAGCTAAAATTTCCGGTCCTGAAGCTTGGTTGTTTCCTTTTTCTTCTTCCTCTGCTTGTCCCAGTTTATCCTGCTCTTTTGCATCAATAATATTTAAAATTTCTGTATCGGAATTCGCCTTCATTAATTGGTTGCGAAAGTCTTCATCCATCAACAATGTCGATAATCTTGACAGTGTTTGTAAATGATCATTGTTCGCACCTTCACTGGCAGCAATCATGAAAAATAAATGTGCCAGCTGACCATCTAACGAATCATAGTCTACACCTTCTTTTGATCTTGCGAAACAAATAGCCGGAGTGGAGACAGCACTTGTTTTCGCATGTGGAATCGCTACGTTCTCTCCTACTCCTGTACTGCTTTGATTCTCGCGGTCCCAAATCGCTTTGGTAAATTGTTTTTTATCATGAACATAATTGCCTTCTGCTAATTTATTTGTCATTTCATCTATGATTTCTTCTTTTGACTGAGCGTTTGCTTCTAAAATAATAATGTCACGCTTCAAAAGTTCCGTTATTTTCATAGCCCCTCTTCCCTTCTTTTTATATTTATAGATGTGTTACCTGAACCTGTGAGAGCAATAATTCTACTTCTTCTTTCGTACACAATGTTTTAGAAAATGCGGTAGCACTCCCTGCCGCAACTGCATATTTAGCGGCTTCTTCAGCATTATCTGATTTTTGCCAACTGTAAATAAATCCAGCAACTGCAGAGTCACCAGCACCAACTGAGTGTATGGCTGTTCCTTTTGGTGCACTTAATTTCATTACACCTTCTTTACCAACATAAATAGCTCCTTCTTTCGCCATCGATACTAACACATGATCAATCTGCTGCTCTTGATGAAGCCTGCTAGCTAATTGAACTACATCTTGATCATCCTTTACCTCTGTATCAAATAGTTCCGCTAATTCATGATGGTTCGGCTTAATAAATGCAGGACTTGCATGAATTGCTTCTTCTAAAGGTGCTCCACTCGTATCTAAGATTGTCATAACTCCTTTTTGTTTCAGCATCGCGACAATTTCTTTGTATACGCTTGTTGATAACGAACTTGGTAAACTTCCTGCCAATACCACGATGTCCCCACTTCGTAATAGGTCAAACTTAGTGAGAAATTGCTTGTATGCTTCCTCATCTATCGTTGGAGAGACACCATTTACTTCCGATTCTTCCCCATCAGCTTTAAGTTTTACATTTATTCTTGTATCTTGTTTTAGGGAAACAAAATCATGTTTAATCTTCATCTCTGTTAAATAATCCGTAATAAATTTCCCAGTAAAACCACCAACAAAACCTAATGCTGTCGATTGAACACCAAAGCGATCCAAGACACGAGAAACGTTGATCCCTTTACCACCAGCTTCCTTATAGTCTGACTGACTTCGATTCACTTCTCCCGGATGGAAGGCATCAAGACTAACTACATAATCAATGGCTGGATTGAATGTCACGGTATAAATCATAACGGCACCACCTCCAAAGTTGTTTGCTTACTAATCATTTCTTGTTGTTCGTCTGATAAACCGTTTGTCGTAATGATATGAACACTTGCTAAATCGGCTACATTAGTGAAAGATACTTCTCCAAACTTAGATGGATCTGCTAATACATATTTTGATTGGGATTGTGACAATGCTGCTTGTTTGACACTTGCCTCTTCCGGATCCGGTGTTGTTAAGCCTTGTTCAGGATGGATACCGTTAATACCTAGAAAGCATTTATCAAGTCGATATTCTTTGATGGCTTCGACAGCTTTCGTTCCTACAAGCGCAGCAGTCCCCTTTTTAGCCTTCCCGGAAATACAATACGTTTCAACCCCATATTCAATAAGGAATTGCACATGAGGGATTCCATTGGTAACAACCATGACCGATTTATCCTTTAAAAAAGGAATTAATTCTATAGTGGATGAACCAGCATCCAAATAAATGGAGTCACCTTCTTCTATAAAAGAGGCAGCTTTTTGCGCAATCACGCTTTTTTCTTGTTGATTGATCGTCGACTTTTCGAGTAGTGTTGGTTCTTCTCGTTTTTTCTTTAATAATGATGCGCCGCCATGAACGCGTTTAATATATTGAAGCTTTTCTAGCTCTGTTAAATCTCTACGAATAGTTGATTCCGAAGCATTGGTAACTTCACACATTTCTTTCACTGTTACGACATCTTTTTCTCTTAATAAAGATAATATGATTTCTTGCCGTTCAATCGTCAACATAAGTCACTTCTCCTATTAATAGGTTAATCGCTTACAATCATTTTACAACCATAAACAATCATTGTCAATCACTTTTGATCATAAACAATCAATAACAGTCACTACCTCTATTGCACCATATGTTATGATGAGTACAGTACATAAGAAAGAAGGTTCATCTCATGAAGAATCTTTACATCTTTTTTGCTTTTATTTTTCTCTTACACATCTTTTCGGTATTTTATCCAAACCCTTATCTATCATACGTATTAGGAACTCTGTCCATCGCCATGCTTGCTATCAGTTATGGAAGAGCCTCTCGCTTGTTTCAAATTTTAGGTTTAGGCTTTTCTATTGTGGGGATAATGTTATTTTTCTCTACTAATTTAACAGTTTGGGAAGTTGTTCCTATGCTTGCGGGGAACTTATCTTTATTAACATTGCTAGCCGTATTACCTTGGATGAATAGTGCCGTTGCAGCGGGACGTTTTGATAAACTAATGCAGCATTTGTTAAAAGGAAATGTGCGTAATTTGGGCCAATTGTATCAACGAAGCACTACAGCGATGATGTCATTAACAGCTTTTTTAAATGTATCTTCTGCAACGATTGCCCAGGATGTTTTAGTCGATAATTTAAAGCCGATTCAAAAGAAAATTGCTAATAAAATTATTATGATGGCAACGTTGAGAGGGTATTCGCTGGCATTACCTTGGAGTCCTTTAGAAGTGTTACTGGCTATGGGGATTTTTATTACCGGAGTCAATTACGCGACATTATTACCGTGGATGATTCTTATCACCGTTCTCATGTATGGTCTCGATAGCTTGTGGGGGCGATTATATTTTAAGCAATATCCTTATCCCGAAGACAATCATACTGCCCTTCACCAACAAAACAATCAAAATCGGTCAAAAATCATTCAATTGGTGATTGCACTATGTTCTTTTCTCCTATTAGTAATCATGATTGGTAATGTATTTAACTTAGAATTTATCTTGACTGTAACGTTATTAGTATTTCCTTTCGCCTGTTTATGGGCACTTGCGATCGGCAGGTGGAAAAGCTTTTGGACAATCGGCTGGAATCGCTGGAAGAACAGTATGAATAATATGGATAATTTTATTGTGTTATTTGTCACTTTAGCACTATTTACTAATACATTAAATGAATCACCTGCCCTATTGATGTTACAGGATCCGATGTTATTAGTTGCTGATTATCCAATTTTAATTTTAATCATGATTCAATTGCTTTTCGTCGTATTGAGTATGTTTGGTGTTCACCCTGTTGCAACAATGGGAATTTTAAGCGGGATCAGCCCGATGTTAATGGAAATTTTAAGCCCGTTAAGTCTTGCTGTGAGTTTAATTATTGGTGGGGTCTCCACTGTACCAATTGGGACATATGGACTTGTCGTCACGATCACATCAATGAGTTTGAAGCAAAGCCCTTATTATATTACCTATTATAATTTGAGCTATTCTTTTGTGTTTGGTGTGATTGGGATTATTCTTTCCTATTTGTTGATTTAAATAAAGACTATATAATGCAAGATGAAAGGTGTTATGATAATTTCAGGAGGGTTTTACCACATGATGGATATCGAACCAAATGATGTATATATAAAGGGAACTATAACTTATCAAGATTTCAAGAAATATAACCTCTATCATACAAAAAAGGGAAGAAGCGGATTCTTTATTTTCGGCGTTCTCTTTAGTTTATTTTTGGTGCTGTATAATATCGATGAACTTTTATTTCTTATACTTCCTCTTTTTATGATTTTTTCTATCATAGTAACAGGGCTTGCTACTTTAATTATAACTACTGCTGTTCGCATTCGAGCTCGTAGAGAATTTAATAGTGATCCCTTTATCAAAAGTGAAATCAGATACATAATAAACGAAAATGGAATTACTCAACAAATATCAAAGAGGGTTAATAATTATCTGGAATGGGACTATATTTTAAAGGGGTATGAACTTGACGATATGTTCCTTATCTACGTTTCTAAAAATAAGGCTATCATTATACCTAAAAGGTTTTTCAATTCGAATGATGACTTGCATGCATTTAAAAAAATCATTTCTCGAAATACTAACGGAATAAAGTTAAAGTAAAGAAGAATTCGAGAGAGCACAGCAGATAATTTGTCTTATAATCACTACATGAATCTTCTTACATATCACCAATTAAAAAGTAGCCTTAACATGCTTTTATCCTCAGCATGTTTTATTTTGGTCACATTTTATAATATTTTTTTAATTCATTTTACAACTTCAGCTCTATTAAACATTAATTTTTACTTTTTTATTTCTTGTACATAAAAATACTATGACAATTAAGAAGCTTTTTAATATATATCTATCTTAATCAAAAATTACGACTCATAGAATAAACTCAAAAAGTACAGGATAACGGTAATAGGGGGAGTTCCTATATTAATAGAACATCGGGTATCACATGGTCAGAAGGGGAGTAATTAGAAGAAGAATTCATGAAAATGAAAAAAACAAAAGAGACTCTCAAAAATAGATAATAGACTGATACTAATCCGAAGAGGTGTCTCTCTTATTAAACAAATCATATCAAAAACCTGGAAAATATTATTAACTCATTAACAAAAGTTAAATGTTTTAGGAGTGCTTATTATCTACAAACTAATGATAAAAAATCAATTAAAAACAGAATTTAAATTGTATGGGAGTGGTTTTGCTGGTGCAATAATTGCTTCTTCTTTTTTTCTGATTCGACCGTCTGAACCGGAATTATATTTGTTATATTATTTTTTATGGATGATACCATTGTGTGATACATTCATACATTTTGCTGCTTCAGAGGATGCAGCAAAAGTTTATTGGTCAAAATATGCTAATCATACACTAATATACTTTAGAATCCTATTTCTCTTTCGAATGGTACACGCTTTAGTACATATGTTATTTCTAAATATACTGAATCAAGCACATATTTTTGTTTTTGAATCTGATTTTACGAGCAATTTTTGGGGACTTCAAATTTATCTTGCTACCTTTCTTTTATACGGCTTTACTGTTGGTGCAAGTACATCCATTCGGCAAGCTAAACTTTCGCTAAAGAGAATCCAAAAACTCTCGCTAGGGTTGCTCCGTTTAATAGCCCCAATTATTCTGACAATGATAGTATCAAAGATAACTGATATCATATTTGATACAACTGCTTCCTTTACCTTATTGGGGACTTTTTTGAATATTATATTGGTTATTTTAAACTATTACTTTGTCAAAACATTCATCGACCAATCAGAAAACATGTAAGCAATTAGATTATACGTTAAAAAGGAGTTTTTTTATGTCTTATGCTGATATATTAAAGAAGGAATGGAAAAATGAAAAAAGGTCATACATCATAGGTTTTGTGGGGGCAATTGTACTCTCGCTGTATTTCTTTATCTTAAGAACGGATTCGCTAATGATATATTTCCTTTTATATGTTTATCCTGCGTTATTATGTATACATCCCGTACGCTTACCAAAACCTTACGCACAAGTTTTTTGGTCAAAGTATGCAGACGCTTTTAATTTTTATAAAGCCAAAATTACGCTACGATTTATTCAATTAATATTGCACATGCTTTTAGTGACCTTATTAAATCAAATTTACTTTCAATTCACCCATTCAAACTTCACATTTCATTTTTGGAATCATCAACCCTTTATGATTTCCGTGATGCTTTATTTATATTTGATAAACCTCGGTTTATCGTTAAAAGAAACGATTGTCTTGCAATCTAAAATTAAAAAAGTCTTTATTATCATGTTCCAATTATTCGGTGTTATCTTTTTGGGAATGTTTGCATCTTGGGTATTCGATTTTATATACTACCTTATAAATTCTACTTATATTGAGATAAAATTTATGAGGCCACTTATGTTCATTTTATTTTCAATCATGCAGCATCATTCAAATAAAATGTGGATCCGTAACTTACCGAAGTCTTTCGATGATTGATCCTCAAATGGAATAAGAAAAGACGCTGAGTAATTACCCAGCGCCTCTTCGCATTCTTATTCAACAAAACTCTCCAACGCATCATCAATCATTTGACTGTTCGCAATCGGACCTGTGTACAACCAGCTGGAATCCTGACCAAATTCATAAATATTATCATTTTGGACAGCCGGAATGTTTTGCCAGATCGAATCTTCTAATGCACTTGATTCACCATCACTATTGACTAAGATGATATGATCCGCTTCTAACTCTGCTAGTTTCTCCATGGAGATTTCTGTCCAGTTTTGTGCTGATGTTTCTGAAATTTCCGATACAACACTTGGTGCTGTTAATCCTAACTCATTATATAATAAATCGCCACTCGACAAATTCTCACTTACAATATAAAAAGTATCGGCAAATAGCCATAAAGCAGCAACCGATTCATCACCAATAGCTTCTTGAATTTGCTCTTTGGCATCCTCTGCTTTTGCATCATATTCCGCTAATACTTCATCTGCTTTCTCTTCCATGCCAAAGACTTCAGCTATAATTTGAAATTTTTCTCGCCAGTCGTTGATTTCTTCTGTTCCAACAACAAAAGTTGGCGCTATTTTATTATATTGATCATATTTATTATCTTCCACCATTCCGGCAGAATCCATTAATAACAAGTCTGGTTCAAATGAAGTAACTGCTTCATATGGTAACTCACTGGGAATGGTAGGGATGCCGTCTAAATCATCCTGCAAATACTCTTGAATATCCTCACCATCGCGAACAGACCATTGTGCAACTGGCTCTATACCTAAAGCGACTAAATAATCTTCTAGATAAGATCCGATCACTCGTTCCGGATTTGCTGGAACCTCTACTTCATGCCCCATTGCATCTGTTACAGTTCTTGTATCTTCCTCAGCTGATTGCGTATCATCAGTATTTTGATTATCTGCTGCTTCCCCTTCTTGTTCAGAAGATTCTGTATCTTCACTATTACCACAAGCCGCTAACAGAAACAAAAATGCAGCAGCTAAACATATTAACCAACTTTTTCTATATGCTTTCACTGACCATTTCCTCCTTATGCTATGTAACACGATTTATTCTTTTAAATGATAACAATTTTCATTTTCACTTACAAGTATTATTTTTTGGCAAATAAAAATAACGATACTACCAATCTCTTGTTTTTTCCCTTATACTAGAATGATAATAGTTCTCAAGTTTATTAAGGAGCATCTTACGCATGTCTTTTTCAGGAAACAACACACGAACGTCCCGACCACTAATGGCATCTTCCGTCATAATCGGTGGTTTCATTATACTACTACTCTCATTAGTGCTTTCCATTATATATGGTGCGGCAGAAGTCGATCTACCAACAACTTGGGAAGCATTAACGCAATTTGATCCAAATGAAACGGCACATCAAATTATCCGTAATTTACGTATCCCACGTGGATTAGCTGCTGCCCTAATTGGTGCAGCACTTGCAGTCTCAGGTGCGATTATGCAAGGAATGACTAGGAATGCCTTAGCATCCCCATCTATTATGGGAGTTACCGCTGGAGCTAGTTTTATGATCGCTGTCGCCATGGCGATCACGCCACAAGTTACCTCCTTAGCCATGATGATTTGGGCATTTGCCGGTGCTGGATTAGGTGCTGGTATTGTCTTTGGTGTAGGTTCTATTTCAAAAAGCGGGCTTACCCCTGTAAAACTAGCATTGGCTGGGACTGCTGTGACATCGATGTTAAGTGCACTTTCTTCAGGAATTGCAATTCATTTTAATATTGCGAAGGATATGAGCTTCTGGTATGCAGGTGGTGTGGCTAGTGTTCAATGGATTCATGTTAAATTACTGGCACCAATTGTTATGATCGGACTGATTATCGCTCTTCTACTAGCCAAATCGATTACTGTATTAAATTTAGGGGAAGATGTTGCGAAAGGGCTTGGACAACGAACGGCTATTCTAAAGATTACGGCAATGATGGTTGTGCTGTTATTAACAGGAGCCGCTGTTGCTGTCGCAGGAACGATTGGATTTATCGGGCTTGTCATTCCACACATTACCCGTTTTCTTGTCGGAGTCAATTATCGCTGGATTATTCCGGCAGCAGCTGTCTTAGGAGCTCTATTACTTGTCCTTGCTGACACTGCTTCACGCATGGTCAATCCTCCATTCGAAACACCAGTAGGAACAATGACGGCATTAGTAGGGGTTCCCTTCTTCCTCTATCTTGCTAGACGTGAAGGGAGAGGATTGTAATGGTATCACCAAAAAGAAAAACAGTATTATTAGTGAGCGGGCTTCTCCTTGCGATTATGGTAACCCTATTAATTTCACTTAACACCGGAACAATGACAATCGGCCCTTTAGATGTATGGAAAACATTAATAGGGCAAGGCAGTGACCAGAATGAACTTGTCTTATTTGATTTTCGTTTGCCACGAATGGTGATTGCACTTCTAATTGGGGCTGGCATGGCAATATCCGGAGCGATTCTACAAGGAGTAACCCATAATGAATTAGCCGATCCGGGTATTTTAGGCATTAATAGTGGGGCAGGGTTTGCTGTTGTATTATTTATCTATTTATCACAAGGAAGTACAACCTCCCAAGTATTTATACTTCCATTAGCTGCACTTGCAGGAGCGGTGCTGGCTGCGATATTAATTTATTTGATATCCTGGAAAAATGGCGTCTCTCCAATTCGATTAATATTAGTTGGTATTGGTATTAATGCTGCTTTTTCGGCTTTAATTATTGTCTTTCAATTGAAAATGGACCCGAATAATTTTACGCAGGCACAGATTTGGCTATCGGGTAATATCGCAGGAACGGATTGGACATATACTCTGGCTTTATTACCATGGATTTTAATTCTTCTGCCGGTTACCTTTTATAAATCAGGAACATTAGATACGTTACACCTTGGTGATGAAACCGCACAAGGTCTTGGAACACATGTGGAGAGAGAAAGGTTACTGCTACTTTTTATTGCTGTAGCGCTTGCCGGTGCAAGTGTTGCTGTAGGAGGAGCAATCGCATTTCTCGGTTTAGTCATTCCACATCTGGCACGAAAATTAGTCGGAGCTCAACATAAATATATGCTTATTACTTCTGCATTATTAGGGGCACTGGTATTACTCGTAGCGGATACATTAGGTCGAAATATCCTTGCACCTTCTGAAATACCTGTTGGGTTAATCGTTTCTCTAATAGGTGGCAGTTATTTCGTCTATCTTTTAATGAAATCTTAATCGTCATTTAATGAAAAATGGGAGATAATTTGTTATTTTTAATATAGTACGTACTATTAAATAGGAGTTGATGAACGGTGTATCGTAAAGTAGATGATTTTATTACTGATTGGAACAATGGGGCACAAGGTACTATCCAAGTACTCGAATCATTAACAGATGAGAAACTGGACCAAGCCATTGTAGAGGGACACAGTACACTTGGCTGGATAGGCTGGCATTTAGCAACCGCACCTGCCTTTTTCGCGGGAATTGTCGGTTTAAACGTGAAAACTTCCGGTAACCCAAGTGAAGTTCCAACAAAAGCTGAAACGATTGTCCAAGCGTATAAAACAATTGTAGATGATGTACAAAAAGAAGCTGAACTTTTAACAGATGAGCAATTAGCCGAAGAAATCGAAAGCTTCGGCAATAAAACGACTCGTGGCGCTATGCTGCGTACGTTAATTGATCATCAAACACACCATCGCGGGCAAATGACGGTACTGCTTCGTCAAGCAGGATTAAAGGTGCCAGGTGTAATGGGGCCTACCAAAGAAGAAAGTAACTAATAAAACAAGCACTTAAGACCTATCTTAAGTGCTTGTTTTATATTTATTCTGTATATTCTCTATGTGCTTCTGTTGTTAACTCAATTCCACCGCGCGCTGTCTGATAAACGGTAACTTTTAGGGAGGCAGGTTCGATTGCCCACACTATATCATCCGCTATTTGAGCTGCTAATGATTCACAAAAAGCACCGTGATCACGGAAAGACCACAAATAAAATTTCATCGATTTTGACTCTATACACTTGTGACGTGGTGTATAGGAAATTTCTACTTTTCCGAAATCTGGCTGACCTGTCTTCGGACAAACGGCAGTAAATTCTAAGGCGCGAAACGTTATATTTTGTACATTTGGTGCATCAAATGCTTCTTGTTTTAAAACTTCTTTTCCTTCTTCGACGCTACTTGGTCTAGGCATTGGACCTGACCTTGGTAAGTAATAATTCTCTGACATTTAGATTCCTCCTAGTTTTGTTAAAGCAGGATGGTTGCGAACTGCTTAAATTAGTCTAAAGAAGCATTATAGCAGAACTTATGGGAATTGCCAATCTGACCATTACCATCTAATTCTTGGAGGAATCTCTACTACGCTATAGCAATTTACTTTTACTGATGTTCTTTTTCAAATTTTTGCATAAAAGTAATCAAATCTTCTACCCCTTGTACAGGCATCGCATTGTAAATACTAGCACGCATACCACCTACAGAACGGTGGCCTTTCAACGTTTCTAGCCCCTCAGCTTGTGCTGCTTTAATAAATGCAGCATCTAGGTCATGATCTGGAATGACAAAAGGAATGTTCATAAGTGAACGACTATCTTCTTTTACTGGTGAACGGTAAAAATCAGATTGGGCAAGATAATCATAAAGTAATCCCGCTTTCTTTTCGTTACGAGCTTGCATTTCTTTTAACCCACCTAGTTCTTTCAACCATTCGAAAACAAGCTTTGCTATATAAACGCCAAATGTAGGTGGTGTATTATAAAGTGAGCCACTCTCACTATGTGTCTGATAATCCAGCATAGTTGGACACTGTTCAGAAGCGTTGCCGATTAAATCATCACGAATGATCACGACAGTCAAACCAGCAGGACCGATATTTTTTTGTGCACCAGCATAGATTACACTAAATTTAGAAACATCGATCTCTTCAGATAAAATATTAGAAGACATATCCGCAACTAATGGCACATTACCAGTATTAGGAATCTCGCAGAATGCTGTACCTTCAATCGTGTTATTGGTTGTAATATGCACATAATCCGCTTCTGGATCAATGGTGCTTGTACTAACTTCAGGAATATAAGTGAAGTTCTCGTCCTCAGAAGAGGCAATCTCATTTACTTCAATAAATTTCTTCGCTTCTTTCATTGCTTTTTTAGACCAAGAACCAGTATTCACATAATCTGCCTTACCATTTTTCTTTAAATTCAATGGAACTGCAGCAAATTGCTGAGAAGCACCACCTTGGACAAACAGTACTTTGTAATTGTCAGGGATATTCATTAATTCACGCAAAAGCTTCTCTGCTTCGGTAATAATATCGGTAAAAAGACCTGACCGGTGACTTAATTCCATCACAGACATGCCAGAGTCTTTGTAATTTGGCAATTCTGCTTGAGCTTTTTCTAAAACTTCTAATGGTAACATGGAAGGCCCTGCTGAGAAATTGTGTACTCGTTTCATCTTTAACCACACTCCTAATTAAAATTAAATAGAAAGAGGTAAGGAATAATTCCTTACCTTTGCCCAGGCGAGCGGCTATCGATACTACGTGCTCCCTTGCGGTTGATCCGCACCCTCGCCAGTTACACGCAGCCTTTAACTTTGTGAAAATTATAACAATATTCACACAATTTTTCAATTAAATTTTTCGTAAATTTTCAAAATAATACTTCGCTAATGCTCTTATCAAAAAATAAGTAAGAAAATCGTAACAGTTTCCGTTTGAAAAGTGTGATAAAATGGCTAAAGGAGAAAAAACGCTAGGAATGATAACATGCAGACAATTATCTTTGATGTCGATGACACATTATACGACCAGTTACAGTCTTTTCGTAATGCTGTTTATCAACAATTAAGCACATCTTTCACAGAGTCCGAAATCGGACCTTTATATAAAGCTAGTAGAATGTATAGTGATGAGGTCTTTGAACCATATATGAACGGTGAAATCACTGTACTTGAATTACAAACCTATCGCATTACGAAAGCATGTGAAGATTTTGGAATAAACCTTAGTTATGAGCAAGCGGTTCGGTTTCAAGAGGTTTATTTGGCGGAACAGAGAAACATACAATTATTGGAGCCCATGAGACAACTGTTAGAACAATTGTGCGAGCAAGATAAACAGTTAGCAGTTTTAACCAATGGTGAGCTTAATCACCAGATGATGAAAGTCAAGCAACTGCAACTCACCAACTGGATTCCTGCTGAACATATTTTTGTCTCAGGAGATATCGGGCACTCGAAACCGAGTATTGAAGTTTTTGAACATATTGAAAGAAAACTACATTTAAATAAACAAAAAACACTGTATATTGGCGATTCATTTGAAAATGACATCTATGGCGCAAAACGAGCAGGGTGGAAAACCGTTTGGATGAACCATCGAAAACGAAATGTACCACAACAGGATATAAAGCCTGATTATATCGTGGAAAGGCCAGATGACATTTTAACAATTGCCAGTGAGTGGCAAAATTAAAAGCGTGTAAAATATCGTGAAACATCATGATTGGTGGCTTTCATTTTTGGAGTGAGATTGTTGAATTCAAAAAAAGTATTAGGTATATTGTTTGCCGTCATGTTCTTTGTGATGGTTGGATTTGGGATTATTATTCCTGTCTTGCCTTTCTATGCAGAGGAACTTGGCGCATCACCATTTGAGTTAGGTTTATTAATGGCAACTTATTCTGTCATGCAATTTTTGTTTGCCCCGATGTGGGGGAGAATTTCTGATAAAATTGGGCGCAAGCCGGTATTAATGATTGGAATCGCCGGTTTAGGCTTGTCCTTTTTCTTACTTGCTTTAGCAACTCAATTATGGATGTTATTTGCTGCTCGTATTATTGGTGGCTTATTATCCGCTGCCAACATGCCGACAGTAACAGCATATGTGGCAGATATAACTAGTGAAGAAGATCGTGGAAAAGGAATGGGAATTATCGGTGCAGCTGTAGGGCTTGGTTTCATCTTCGGACCTGCAATCGGAGGAGTCTTTTCTTCTGGCAATTTAGCTATTCCGTTTTATTTATCCGGGATATCTTCCTTAAT
This sequence comes from Gracilibacillus lacisalsi DSM 19029, assembly GCF_000377765.1. GTDB lineage: Bacteria > Bacillota > Bacilli > Bacillales > Amphibacillaceae > Gracilibacillus > Gracilibacillus lacisalsi. Next base: position 210,670 of record NZ_KB898665.1, read on the forward strand.
CACCTTTTTACTAGTTGCAGTTGTGTTAAAAGAATCCTTAACGGAAAAAGGCGCTTCTCAGGAGAAAAAGCGTCCATCCTTACTGGAAGCATTCAAATCACCAAATGCGAATCTTTTTATTTTGCAGTGGTTTGTATCCGTATCGCTAGCAGGGCTTGAAGCGACATTTGCCTACTTCGCATATGACCGCGCCGGTCTTGGCACTGTGGAACTTGGCTATATCTTTATGATTATGGGTTTGGCAGGCGCAATTGTTCAAGGCGGTTTAGTTGGTCAAATGACGAAAAGATTAGGCGAAGGAAAGGTTATTCAAATCGGTATTATAGGCTCTGCTGTCGGTTTCACCCTTATTTTATTTGTACAGGATTTCCTTACCGCAGCAATATTCCTAACAGTTTTCGGTTTAGGAAATGGATTGATTCGCCCAAGTGTATCTTCCTTATTAACAAAAAAAGCAACATCTGGCTATGGGCAAGTTACTGGTCTATTATCGTCCTTCGATTCTTTAGGTCGAATTATTGGACCACCACTTGGCGGAATGTTGTACGGCATTGCGATTTTTATGCCATACGTATCTGGAATCATTTTATCCGTCCTTGCTCTAGGTATTTATTATCTTTATATGAATCGTACAAATGCTCTAGAAGGACACGCATAATACGGAAAGCATGTTATCTGAAAGGATTACATGCTTTTTTTGTGTATTCAACTTAAGTCCAATTAATGTATAATAAGAGTTATCGTAAGGAGGGATTCAAATGTCTATCCCAAAACCACTCGTCCAAATGAATCAAGTATTTATACTGACCACTGTTTTGTTAGGGTTGTTCGTTCACCCAGTCATTCTCATACTGCCCTTTATCACCGGTGTCCTTACATTAATAACGAAAAACAATCCAATAATACGAATAGGAAAAAACTTTTTAAAGAAGCCAGCCAGTTCTTATCCACCTGAAGATAAAGCACAACAACTTTTCAATCAGTGGATTGCTACAGTTTGTATCGGCTTGTCGCTAGTATTCTTCATCTTGCAGATCAACTGGCTAGCTTACACCTCCAGCATAATGGTTGCTATAGCATCTGGGCTCGCCCTTGCTGGATACTGTATTGGGTGTACGATCCGTTACCGGTACATGATGTGGAAATATAGAAGAAGGTCAGAGAGACAAGGTTAGCTATCTGTTTTTCATCCAAGCATGCTCGCAATATAAGATGGCATGCTTTTTTCTCATTGCCTGTTGTACAAAGATATTTCTTCTACCTGAAGCAACGAAGAGAATATCCGCATAAAGACCTCATAACGATCTTCTTCATCATGGAGTTGTTCCTGGTAATGTCTTAAATGTTGGGCAACATCTTCTCTAGCACTCATATCAAATTGATAAAACAATCCAATCGGGAAATATAAAGAATCACAAAAGGGTAGTAACGTACTAACTGCGATGGAACCTGGCTTTGGAGCAGGAAATGTGGGTAGTGGAAGGAAAATTTCTAATGTTTTCTCTGTCTCAATATCGACTGCAACAAAGGCATTTGCACCAAATTGATTACCGATAAAGTAATATTTTGGCATTACCGTTCGCCACTCCTGAAACCAAGATCTTAAAATGGGCCATTTTTGAAAGTATCGCTTATTTTCATTGACAAAGTCTTGGATACAATTAAAGGAAGGATTTAACTTTACTTCATAGGCGAGGCGCCACCAAAATAAATTTTCTATAATAGGATCTTGCTTATGGAAGGGGACATGATAATCATTAGCAAATTCTTCGAAAGCTGGGATAAGGTCTGGCAAATATTTTTCATACGCGTATTTCACAAACTTCAGATAAACATTCGTTAGTAATTCTCCCCGAAGTTCTTCTGACATTCCTTTGTTATGCCGGAACTTAACAGTCCTTGCTCGCGATTGTGAAAACTGGATGCCATCTTTTTCATTTTTATCAGGCATTTCATCAATCCTCTCTTTTGATATTTTTATGCACACATATATTATTCGAGGTAATCTTGCAAATTCCTGCAAAAAATATAAAAAGGTAGAGTTGATTATATCTCCTCTACCCCAGTTCCATCCAACACTCTCAGCCGATAACTATTTTTAGCGGTTTGCCCGAGTTGATCGAGAAGATTATAATTGGCGTAAGCCCCAACGATGGCTCCTAAACCTGGTACCATTTGCAGCAATTTAACGAGGTCGATGTAGTCTCGGTATTCCTGCTGAAAGACACGCCAATCCATATCTGCCAAACGGTCTTTCTCTTCCTCCCAATGCTTAATCAAATGATATACCTCTCTCCTTTTATCATCATTGGAAAAAGCTAGTTGAAATACATGTAAGATAAACAGCCTTTCCTCATAATTCGATGTATCAAAGCCATAAATTGTCGCTACTTCAAATAAAAATTTCATCTTAATGGATAGTAATAGTGGAAAATCTGCCAAACCTAAAAAGATACCACCTGCTCCAGTTCCAGCACCTTCAATCATAGCGGTCTTACGGTAGTTCTCTAGTTTCTGTTGCATTAATTTTTCCTTATCCTCTAACAAAATCCCAGAATCCTGGCTCTTTCTTGTGGTAAAATCAGAACCAACCAATGTTGTTTGAACCATATGCTTAATCGCTTCTGTCATGATTTGATGTGCTTTCTCCGGTATATAACTGTTGATTTTATTTTGGGCTTTTTTCGATAATTGTTGAAAGGTACTTTTTTTCTTTAAAATTTTTAATTCCCAATCAAGCATTTCTTGGTATGCTTGTTGTTCATATTGATTCATGTCGCATCTCTCCATTTTTATTCTTAGTCATTCATACGCACAGATGCTCAAAAAGTTTCAAAAACCTCTTGACCCTCACGTTACGTTATAGCTTAAGCTTTATTTGAAAGGGTGATCAGTATGCAAGTGAAAGAAGTCGCTGCATTAACTGGTGTAAGTGTGCGCACCTTACATCATTATGATGAAATCGGACTATTATCGCCAACTAAATCCGCGGAAAATGGCTATCGGATCTATTCCGATGAAGATCTGGCAACCCTTCAACAAATTTTATTTTTTCGAGCATTAGATTTTCCATTAAAGAAAATCAAAGAAATCATGTCTAGTTCTCATTATAACCGATTAGAAGCACTAGAAATGCAACGAAATATGTTATTGGATAAACAAAAAAATATTACGACTATGCTCGAAACCATTGAAAAAACGATTGAAAATGAGAAAGGAGTTTACCACATGAGTCAAGAGGAAAAATTTCAAGGCTTTGATTTCAGCTACAATCCCTATAAAGAAGAGGCAAGAAAACGCTGGGGAGATAAAAAGGTAGATGAAGCAAATCAACAAGTAAAAACTATGACGAAGGAACTGCAAGATGAAATGAATCAGATCTACAAAGACTTAGCGGACATCCGCCATTTAGATCCCACTTCAAAAGAAGCACAGCAAACTATTAAGAAGTGGTATGATTTCTTAAATGACCATTTCACTACCTATACACCTGAAGCTTTTGAAGTTTTGGGCCAGATGTATGTTCAAGATGAACGTTTCACCAAAAATATCGATCAATTTGGTGAAGGTCTAGCTCAATTTATGAGCGAAGCTATGACCGAATTCGCAGACAAACAAAAATAAGCTAAACATCCAATCAATTCTGATCTAACAGAGTAAGCACTTATTTGGTGTTTACTCTGTTTTTGCATCCCACAACATGTATTTATTGATAAAGCATGGAAAAGATAACCTTAAATCTTACTTATTTGAGGTGTTTGTATATGTCTGATCTTCTGATTATCGTTGGCAGAGTGCTTACCATTCTCCCTTTACTACTCATCGTCACTCTCTTCATGGGAAAAAGGGCAATTGGAGAGCTTCCCGTATTCGATTTCCTTGTAATCATTACATTAGCCTCTGTTGTCGGAGCAGACATTGCCGATCCAAACATTGATCATTTCCCAACTATCATCGCTGTGATTTTGATTGGCCTTTTACAAAAAATCGTATCCTATGTCAAACTTGCGAACAGACAGGTTGGCAGATTAATAACATTTGAACCAACCATCGTGGTATATGATGGTACATTTCTTCAACGAAATCTAAAGGATACCGGCTTTTCCATCGATAACATATTACAAATGCTAAGAGATAAAGGTGTTTTTGATGTCAATGAGGTTGAAATTGCGATTATCGAGGCAAATGGTTCATTAAGTGTGTTAAAAAAACCTGAGAAAAATCCTGTAACTGCTGAAGATTTACAAATTAACCAACCAACTTCTAAAATTTCCTATCCAGTGATAGTGGAGGGAGTCGTTCATAGTAAAGTGTTAGAAGCAAGAAACCTTAATGAAGAGTGGCTGCAGGCAGAACTCCGAAACAAAGGTATAACAAACCCAAAAGATGTGTTTTTTGCTTCCATAAACCTCTTAAATGAGATTGAAATTTCGACTTATGAAGATCAGTTTAACGAGATACCTCCCATTCAACATTAAAAGCCCACATGACATAGTGGGCTTTTGTTGATGGTTCCGGCCTAAAAGCCGACATAGACATCTTTTAATTCTTTTGTACAACTAACTGCTGTTCCTCTTGTTCATACATGACTTGATTTTTGCCATTTCGTTTTGCCTTGTACAGTAATTCATCTGCTTGTTGAAAGAAGAGCTCTTTTGAAATATCCGCTGTTAAATTTTTCAACCCGATACTTACAGTAATATTTTCATCTAATTCTTCATGGTATTGATTAGCTATGTACAAGCGAAGACTTTCAACCATTTCATATGCTTGTTCTAAGCCTTTATTTGTAAGAAGAATGGCAAACTCCTCCCCACCATAACGTGCCACAATATCATCTTCCGTCACCTGTTCTGATATTGCATCTGCCACTCGTTTCAACACTAAATCGCCATTACTATGACCATAAAAATCATTTATCATTTTGAAATTATCAATATCAAGTAAAGCTAGTTGTAGTGGCATTCCTTGGGAAACACTCTGTTCATACAAAAAATCTAAATATTCATGGAATGTCTTATGATTATAAAGACCTGTTAACGCATCAACCTTTGATAATCTCTCCATCATAGCACTTTTTACAATTAATTCTTTTTCTTTTTCTGCTGCCCGCTGTAGGAATTGGAACACTTCATTTCCTCTTTCAATAATGATGAGATAGGTCATGTAGCCAGCCAATAATACGAAATGATAGGAGAAATACTCATAGAAAGTAATTGATTCTCTTATGGATGGTATTGCAATTAGAGAGGTTAAAGCGACTAAATTAATCATTAAACTAAAGCGAAGTTTGTTTTTGTCAAAGTAAATTAAAACAACTGCCATCGATAATAAAAAAAGAATTTGTAATCCATTCACTTCAGGATGGCTAACAATGGTTACGAGTGCTACAACTGTTCCGGAAATCGTTAATAGTTTTGAACTGTATATTTGTTTATGATTCATTAAATAATGCATAGTCCATAAAATCCCAACTTGAATAGAGGAAGGGATGATCATTCTATGTATAATAAAATAACTGATATAATCAGGGTGATAATAAATGGTTACACATAAGCCCATTATTTGTCCTAAAAATGCCATTATCACCATTAACCAATAGATATAAAGGATTTTCTTTGTCCACAGCTTATTATTTAAGCGTGTCGGTCTAGTGCCCACCATTCTTTACCCACCTTTGTCATACCCCAGTTAATTCTATTATACACAGATTATTAGGACTATTCACCCATTATTTTCAAATAGTTAAGATTTTTTGGAAGACTGCCTAACAATACCTACAAACTTTCCAGCAAAACACCCCTCTGACTCAAGACCTAATTAAAACACATCTTTTTCCATTGATCAATATAGACATTACAATCAGTTTTCAAATTCACCATTTATGTTTAGTTAAGGTTTCTAAAGGTTATCGCCAAATAGAGGCAACTAAACTTTAAAGGAGGTTATATTCCATGAATGTAATGAGAGCAAAAGAAATTAAAGATGATCCGGTTATGAAAGATGTCGTCCATAATGGTAAATATGTTTATATTGAGGATGTCAATGATGAAACGCAAAAGGCTCTAGTGAGATATACCAAAAGTTCAGAAGGACTCTTTGAAGTGGATGTTACTAACTTAGTTGAAGAATGATTTATTTGTGAGCTGAAACACAAAAGATAGTGTTTCAGCTTTCTTTTTTCATCATATTACAGTTTCATTACAAAAGGTTAAAAATTCCTTTATCATGATTAAAACCAAGATTCAGTGGTATTTAATAATTAAGATATTCATAAGATGAATTTGTAAGATGATCTAATGAGGATTTGATCTGATTCGAGCAAATAATCCTCACATCTTACACACAGTCATTATGGAATATGTTATTATTTATGCGAGTGGAGCTTAATAAGAAGCATCTCACAACCAGTATCAACTACCCTAAATAGTTATTGCTCCAAAAAAATTAAGGAGGAATTCTGTATGAGGTGTAAAAGTTGTAATGGTGAAGGGCTAATTCGTTGTCCGGAATGTTCAGGTGAAGGAATTGATTATGGTATTCACAAATGCGAAACTTGTGCTGGTGAAGGAGAAATGGCTTGCTCAACATGTCAAGGAAGTGGAAAAATAGGCTTATTTGAAAGATTAAAATCAAAAGTATAGACATAAAAAAGTACCATCACACAAAGCCCAAGGTAAATTGAATGCTACCTTGGGCTTTCACTTTATAATTTCAAACCACGTCTCTGTTCCAATGTCTGTGTGCTGCTATAGCATTGATCAAATCCTTGGAAAAGTCAGATGAATGCTTACTTAGAACAACTCCTGGACTATCTTTCATATCATCGACACCTAAAAGATTCTCTCCGATTTTGATAGCACCAATCGGTTTGAAATGAGAGTAAGCTTCATGTACAAATAAAGTTGCTTTCTTATAAAAATCTTTCTTTTCTTTGGTACCTCCAGCGATTAAAACAGCATCAAATAATACTGAATCTGCTGTTAAAAAAGTATGATGAACTTCAATTGTTTCACCATTTTTACCTTTTATGGATCCTAACTGATTACTAATAAATTCTATTTTAATCTTCTGTTTTTTTAGTTTACCAAGTATTTCCTTTAATTCTGTTTCATCAAATCCTTCACCAATAATCACAGCTACTTTTCTTGTTGCCACTGATTTTACAGTACTTTCTTGGCTAAGAGCTGGTGAAGATTTCTTTAGATTAGTCTCTTTCAGCTCAGGAAGTTTAACACCTATTGCTTTTGCAACATTCTGTGATAGTTCTGTACTTACATTGGAAAACATCTCGACAACCTGCTTCTGAACAGATTTACTTTCTACTTTCCCTAATTCAAAACTAAACGCATCAATCATATGTTGTTTTTCAGCGTCACTCATACTATTCCAAAATAAAGTTGCTTGTGAAAAATGATCCTTAAAGCTCTTGCTTCGGGCGCGTATTTTATATCCATCTACTTTTTCTTCGTAATGCTTATAGCCACCTTCTAGCTCTGTTGATGTTTCTGGTGTATTCCGAGCCAATGAGTTGTTGTGGTAGCTGACTGATCCCTGATTAATTGTTTGTCTACCATATCCATCGCGTTGGTTATTATGAAACGGACATACCGGGCGGTTAATTGGGATTTCGTGGAAATTTGGGCCACCTAAACGAATCAATTGTGTATCTGTATAAGAAAACAAACGCCCTTGTAACAATGGATCATTGGTAAAATCAATTCCCGGAACAACATGACCAGGATGAAATGCGACTTGTTCCGTTTCAGCAAATACATTATCAACATTTCGATTCAATGTCATTTTCCCGATAATCTTTACGGGCACGTCTTCTTCCGGCCACAACTTGGTTGGATCTAATATATCATAGTCAAAATTAAACTCATCTTCTTCCGGTATCATTTGAACCCCTAACTCATATTCAGGGTAGTCTCCATTTTCAATGGATTCCCATAGATCACGTCGATGAAAGTCTGGATCTTTACCGTTTATTTTTTGCGCTTCATCCCAGACTACAGAATGCGTACCTAATACTGGTTTCCAGTGAAATTTAACAAAATGGGATCTTCCCTCTTTATTGACAAAGCGGAATGTATGCACACCAAAACCCTCCATCATTCGGAAGCTTCTTGGAATCGCCCGATCTGACATTGTCCACATTACCATATGAGCTGATTCTTGGTTATTAGCCACAAAATCCCAGAATGTATCGTGAGCAGAAGCTGCTTGTGGCATTTCATTATGTGGTTCAGGCTTTACGGCATGTATTAAATCTGGAAACTTCATCGCATCTTGAATGAAAAAAACAGGTATGTTGTTTCCGACCAAATCATAGTTTCCCTCTTCTGTATAAAATTTAGTCGCAAATCCTCGTGCATCACGCGCTAATTCTCCCGATCCTTTACTACCTGCTACAGTTGAAAACCTTACAAATACAGGAGTTTTTTTGGAAGGATCCTGTAAAAAATCAGCTTTTGTAAATTCTTTCATAGAGTCATACACCTGGAATTCCCCATGAGCAGCAAACCCTCTTGCATGTACGATTCTTTCGGGAATTCGTTCATGGTCAAAGTGTGTCATTTTCTCCCTGAAATGAAAATCCTCCATTAAGGTTGGACCACGTTCACCAGCCTTAATGGAGAATTCATCGTCATGAACTTTTACACCTTGATTTGTTGTCATCTTTTTGCCACGGTCATCTCTTGTGAATTGTTCTAACTGTTCCTGCTTATTGTTATCACTCTTCACTTTAAATCCTCCTTGTGGAATTGATGAGAACCCTTTACAGAAAACCTCTTCCCCTGATAATAAAAGATAAAACATTCAAGATACATAAGGTCTTTGTCTTATATGGCATCTCCAGCCACACCCCTCCAAAATTTATTGATTAGTTAATAATTCACCCGATTATTTTAGATATTTAGCTCATCAAGTTGTTCGAGAAATCCTCAAAAAAATGGACTAAAGCACTTTTGCTCTAGTCTTCTCTAACTTCCTCTATATACTTGATAACCCCATGGGGAAATAAGTAATGGTATATGATAGTGGGATTCTAGATTTTGTACTCCGAATCGTACAGGGACAAATTCGAGAAAATAGGGCTCTTGTTGTTCTATGCCTTGAACACGAAAATACTCTCCAATATGAAACAGGAATTCGTATTCTCCTGTTGTTACTTCTTCTCTCGTAAGCATTGCCTCATCAATTCTGCCATCCTGGTTGGTCACCACTGTTTTCAAGTACTCCTTTCCATTTTTAGTTATCTGATACAGATCAATTTTTATATGACTTCCCGGTTTTCCATAGGTTAAATCTAAAACATGAGTAGTTATCGCCATCTTTTTTATAACTCCTTTACATTATAATTTGTTCCTCTAAGCGGAACCGGGCAATTTGATATATCTCTTTTAACGCCTGCTCAAATTCAATGGCTGGATCTTTTAAGATTCGCTCACACATATAATTAAAAATTTCTTCCTTTGTCCTCCCTTTTACAGCTATGATAAAGGGAAACTCAAACTTCGTACTATATTGGTAATTAAGCGTTTGGAATTTTTTGTATTCTAGTTCATCTAAATTTTGCAGACCTGCTCCTTGCTGCTCTTTTACAGAATCATCACTCATTTTTAAACGTTCTCCTAAATTAGGGTGTGATCGAATCAACTCCAGCTTTTCTTCTCTCGTCGAGTCACGTACGATTTCGACCATTCGTTGATGTAAATCCTCTACCGAATCATATGGTCTGTCTTCTACTGCTTTGATAGCTATCCAAGGGGATTGTTCAAAAACTGAACCTAAGGTTTCTACAAACTCTTCCTTACTCATGGCATTCAAATCTTCTATTCTCATCACGACGCCCCCTCATTACAGTAATTACTTTTATTGTAAAGTGAAAGACTGAACATGTCATGATGCAAGATATACAAAAAGTTCCTATATAATTAGCATTTTCGATAATTCTGAGCAAGATTATTAATCACGGTATACGGTTAAAGATCTAACACCTTCTTAATTCTGAGTGCAAGTCTAATTTGAATCGTTACGTCTGGATCACTCAGGCTTCGACCAAGAATCTCCTCACATTTTTCTAATCGATAAACTACTGTATTTCTGTGTACGAATAGACGTTTAGCTGTTTCTGAGATCTGGCTATGTGTTTCTAGATACACAAATACTGTTTGAAGCAATGTATCATCATCTTCTTCCATTCGGACTAATGGATGTAATATATTTTGATAGAACTCCAGTAAATCCTCCTCCGGAATAATTCGAAGCAACTCTATAACATCTTTTGTCTTATAACTCTGAATAAATCCAACTTTCCCTGCCATACGTCCAGTCTCTAAGGCATCCATTGCTTCTTTAAAACTATTTTTTACGTTCAGAAAATTTCTAGCAAGATTTCCTACACCAAATGAAATAGTACAAGCAAATTTAGATTGCACCTTTTCTTGAATCAGTTCTAAAGATGAAATAATATAGTTATGGACTTCCTCATCATAATGAGCCTTCTCAAATAAAAAAATACATTTATCACCTCTCGTAAATAAATGAGTAGATAACGAAAAACTGATCAGTTCATCCTCAATATATTCATACATTTCATCAATTTCTCGTTGACTTTGTGTATAACTGCCAATCATTCTGTTCCTTTGTTCCAATTTACCTGTGGCACAGATATAATTATTATTATTTTCGATCGAAAACTCTTTTGCTCGGTTGATGACTTCTTCATCTGAAGTAAACATTCCTTCCGTAAAATTATAAAAGAACTCATTCTTTACCCGTCTAGAATACTGTGTTAACGCATTCTCTTTAACCAATTCGAAGGAAATAACATTAGTTGCCTGTTCTATTGTTAATGTTGTCGCATGATCACTTGGTATTATTTCTCCCAGTATTACAAGATAACCAGCCTTCCGATTATGAGTATATACTGCAAAGACAGAATACGATTGTTGATCGTGAATAGTCGAGAAACTAAAAAATTTGATATCTGGAAAATATGACACAATATCTTTAACATAGAGTTTTTCTACAATATTGGCTGCTTGCCTGTTATAAATGGAAGAAGCAATCGGCTTTAAGTATGGATCTAATAGAATAACAGGATATTGAACCATTTTCGATAAATTTTTCAATAGACTTTCAATTCCTTTCCCACTCATCATGTGGTTGGAAAATTGTCGGTGAATATCAATAGCGGATATCAATTCGTTAGTTCGTTTATCCAATATTTTGCTTAATGTTTGGTTGACAATATCACCAAGAGAACTTTGAACGGGAATTTCGATAATCGGAAATGAAAAAGCTTTTGCTAATTGAAGTACTTGTTGAGGAATTTCTGATAAGAATCTCTTTGTTTTGATGCCTAATGCTGCACATCCCTGTTCGTGCATTTGCTTCACTAATTTTCCTAATAATTCTGGATGATCTTTCATGTGATACGCCGTAGTTACTAGCAATTCGTTCGGTTTCAAGAATTTTGCAATATCCGGTGCATCCATCATGTTGACATATTGCACTTCGCGATCCAATCCTTCATCTCCAGCAATTATTTTACATCCTTCTAAGGACGGTACATTAATTAACTCAGACACTCTCATGTAAAACTCTTCCCTTCTTTTTTATTTTAGATGTTTGGAATAATTATGACACGACCTTTAGTGGATTTGCACAACAACTGTTAATAAATATGACAATATTGCTAATGAACACTTGGAATGCAATTGGTAAACTTAGGTATAACTTAAACGGATAACGCAAAGTAGGATTGAGGTGCATGGATTTGATAACAGAAACAAAAACTGATCCATTTCAAATACGAGATGTGGAAACATTAGTAAACTGGTTAGCTTCATTCGGTCAATCCGATATTGGTGGTGCCAATCGTTTACTTTACTCAGAAGCCTGGCTTGAAGCTCAACTGGCATTAAAGAATATGATGAAGGCTAATGGCTTTACTGCATACTTTGACAGTGTCGGTAATCTATTTGGAAGATTAGAAGGAACAAAGCAAAAAGATAAGACGATATTAACTGGTTCTCATATTGATACAGTAATAGACGGTGGAAAATATGACGGTGTTTTTGGAATTATCGCTAGTTTTTTAGCTACCAAAATATTGTATCAAAAATATGGTCGCCCACATAAAACTATTGAAATTGTTTCCTTATGCGAAGAAGAAGGCAGCCGATTTCCACTTACATTTTGGGGGTCAGGAAATATAACAGGAAAGTATACCTTGAAGGATGCATTAAGTATAAAAGATACGGAGGGGATTTCCTTAGCGACAGCCATGAAAAAAGCAGGTTTTGACCCCGCTACATACCGCTCACCTCAAAGAAAGGATATTGATGCATTTATTGAAATGCATATAGAACAAGGGTTGGTATTAGATTACAGTAACACATCGATAGGGGCTGTCGACTACATTGTTGGTCAAAGAAGGTTTTCCATTTGTATCAAAGGTGAAAGCAATCATGCAGGAACAACCCCTATGCCATACCGGAAAGATGCTATAAGTCTAGCATCTCAATATATTTATTATCTGACAGAGAAAGCGAAACGTCTAGATAAAGACCTTGTTGTTACAGTTGGAAAAATAAATGCGAAACCAAATGTACCAAATGTCATTGCTGGTGAAGTTGAATTTTCACTCGATGTTCGCCATTATAACGATCCGTTGTTAGATCAATATTGTGACGATCTAATCCAATACTTTACGTCCATTTCCGAAGAACTTGATATGCCCATTGACATCCATCCTTGGATGAATGTCAAACCAGTAGCGATGGATCCAAAGCTGACCCTATTATCCAAGAAAGTTGCAATCCAACATAATATTTCTGTTCGTTCTCTTGTGAGTGGTGCAGGACATGATGCGCAAGTGTTTGGAGAATTTTGCCCAACTGCTTTACTTTTTGTACCAAGTCAAAAAGGAATCAGCCATTCACCTATGGAATTTACCAAAAAAGAGGACTTAGAGAATGGTGTCCATGTATTAATCAATTACTTATATGAATTAGCCTACACCTAAGGGAGGGTTGCAATATGAAGTATACGGACTTAAACACACCAATGCGAACGATTATGACTCCAGGACCTGTCGAAGTTGATCCTAGAGTATTACGTGCCATGAGTACTCCTATTGTCGGTCAATTTGACCCAGCCTTTACGAATATCATGAATGAAGTAATGGAAATGCTGCGCGAAGTTTTCCAAACGAACAACAAATGGGCCTTTCCAGTTGATGGAACCTCAAGATCAGGGATTGAAGCATTATTATGCAGTATCATTGAGAAAGGTGATAAGGTTTTGATCCCAATTTTCGGCAGGTTCGGATACTTGCTGACAGAAATCTGCGAACGATATGGTGCTGATGTTCACACAATTGAATGTGCATGGGGAGAAGTATTTGATCAACAGGACATTATTGATGAGATAAATAAAGTGGAACCGAAAATTCTAGCACTTGTACATGGCGAGACCTCGACAGGTTGTATGCAACCTCTTGATAAAATTGGTCCAGCTTGCCGAGAAGCGGGTACGCTTATGATTGTAGACGCGGTCGCATCAATTGGCGGGGTCAACATTAAAGTAGATGAATGGATGATCGATGCAGTCATTGGTGGTACTCAGAAATGTTTATCAGTACCTGCTGGAATGGCTCCAATTACGTATAATGATCGAGTGGAAGACATTGTTCAGCAACGAAAAAAAGTAGAGTTAGGGATTTCAACCAATGAAGATAAACAACGAGAACTTAATAGAAGTCTGTCTTTTATACAAAGTAATTATCTAGATATTAGTATGTTACAGGATTACTGGAGCCCACGCAGGTTAAATCATCATACCGAAGCAACCTCGATGTTATATGCCCTCCGTGAAGGTTTGCGTATTATCCTTGAAGAAGGATTGGAACAACGATTTAATAGACATCTATTTCATGAGCAAGCATTAATTACTGGCATTGAAGCTATGGGATTGGAATTATTCGGAGATCGATCAGCGAAACTGCCTACTGTTACATGTATTAAGGTTCCAACTGGGATAGATTCTGAATTGGTTCGCTCCATGCTTTTGCAGCAGTTCGGTATCGAAATCGCCAAATCTTTTGGACCGTTAGAAGGTAAAATATGGCGGATTGGTACGATGGGCTATAGTTGTCGTAAAGAAAATGTTTTATTTGTTCTCGGTGCATTGGAAGCTACTCTATTATATCATCATGCAGATATCAAGCCTGGCAAAGCAACAACAGCTGCATTAGATTTTTACACACAAAATATCCAACCGTCTGTATCAGTTGTCTAATTTTTTCGAAAAGTGAGGAGTTTCTATGAGCAATCATTTAGATTTAGTGATCAAAAATGGAAAAGTTGTCTTCCCTGATGGTGTAAAAACGAAAGATATAGGAGTAAAAGCTGGAAAAATTACCGCGATTGATGATCAAATCAATCTACCTGCTACGCAAGTGGATAATGCCCAAGGTCTGTATATATTTCCCGGAGCAATCGATGTTCATGTACATTTCAATGAGCCCGGACGTGAGGATTGGGAAGGATTCACAACTGGTTCTTATATGTTAGCCGCTGGTGGCTATACTTCCTATTTCGATATGCCATTAAACGGAATACCATCAACGACTAACCTTCGTGCCTTTCAAGAAAAAAATGAGCTAGCCAAAAAGAAATCAGTTATAGATCACTACCTATGGGGAGGTCTTGTTCCCGGTAACATAGAAGATTTATCCAACCTTGCCTCAGCAGGGGTAGTAGGGTTTAAAGCTTTTATTTCTGATTCTGGAAACGAAGAATTTTCAGCTGTAGATGATGATACGCTTATTCAAGGCATGAAAGAAATAGCTCGCTTAGATAAAATACTGGCACTTCACGCCGAAAGTAGAACGATCACAAATTTCCTGACTGCTGAAAAGATCGCTCAACAAAAGTTATCCGCAGATGACTATTTAACATCAAGACCAATAGTTGCAGAAGTAGAAGCTGTACATAAAGCACTTACTTATGCAGAAGTAACAGGCTGTCCTTTACATTTTGTTCATATCAGTAGTCCACAGGCTGTCGAAAAAATTCGTGAAGCAAAACGAAAAGGGATCGATGTAACCGTTGAGACCTGTCCTCATTATTTATTATATTCCCATTCGGCCTTACAAACAAAAGGTGCTGTTGCTAAATGTTCACCACCGTTACGCTTGGAAAAAGAACGAAAACAGCTAATCCAACTGTTATGTGACAACGAATTTGACATCATTGCATCTGATCATTCCCCAGCCCCTTTTGCGCTGAAGGATCCTGTCACTCACGATATTTTTAGTGCTTGGGGAGGAATTAGTGGTGGCCAATTCACGTTACTTTCCATGTTGGAGCTTGTCAAAAAACACAATATTTCCTTGGAAATAATCGCGGATTGGACCGCTTTAAATCCAGCAAAAAGATTCTCATTAGATGGAAAAGGGAAAATTGACATTGGTTATGACGCTGATTTTGCGATTATTTCTTTAGATAAAGAGACCGTCGTCTCACCATATAATTATTATGCGAAACATAAACACAGCTTATATGAGGATCATTGTTTTCCTTGTAGTGTGTTGAGGACATACAATCGGGGTAATGTTGTTTTTGATGAGTCGAAAGTAAGAACAACTTCTTGCTAAATAGCTCCCCACCTACTTGGTAACGGGTTCGGTTTTGGATTACAAAATTACAAAAAACAGTCTATTTAGCAGCCCAAATCACATATGATTTGGTCTTTTATTATTTACTGCTATGACATATGTGCTGCGCTAATGGTGAATGTGAATGATAATGCAACGAATTCATTCATACAGAATATACGAAGAATATTTGGAAATTTTATGTTAAAACGTTAAATATAGTTCAGAAAGTTAAGTTCTTCATCTAACGGGGCAGGTTAGTTGAAGAAACAATATTAATCTTGAAGTTAAAAGAATATCGCTAAGAATGTATCTATAAGTAACTTATGGTATAATGTGTCATTATGCATTACGAAAGAAGGTAAGTACCATTGAATTCTAATAGTGGTAATTCTGAAAACACATTCCAACGGGGAAGACCAAGAAGTAGTGATGTTGATAAACGTATTCTTGATGCAACACTAACTCTTCTTGCAGAAGTTGGTGTTGAAAAAATTAGTATGGAAACTATTGCTACGAAAGCTGGAGTAGGTAAGAGTTCTATTTATCGGAGATGGAAAAATAAAGATGAGTTAATTCTTGCTGCACTGGAACAGTTGAAACCAGAATTTAATATCTCTATAAAAGGGAAGTTAGAGGATGTCTTATTTGAACTCTCACGAAACTTCACAGAGCAAATGAATAACCCTCTTGGTAAACAAATGCTCTCCCTACTAATGTCAACATTATCAAGTAATTCACAGATTTCCGAATCTTATTGGGAAAACCATTCACTGCCTAAAACAAAGGAAATTTCAAATTTGCTTCAAAAATATCTTGAGGAAGAGAATATTCGTAAAGAAGTAAATTTAGATCTAGTTTCCGAATTTTTAATTGGTTTTATTATTTATCAACTTTTACTCAAGCCATCTACAACAGATTTACAACCTCATTTAAGGGCTGGAATTGATATGATTTTGAACGGGATAAAAGAAAAATAATTTTAACCTTGCATTTAAAGCGAGGTTATTTTATTGACATAATACGATACGATACTGTATCGTATTATATATAAGTATTAATAAGGAGGAAAATTTTATGAGTAAAGAAAAAAAGACTGTGATTATAACTGGAGGGAATACTGGATTAGGGTATGAATGTGCTAAAGTGATTGCAAAAGCTAATAATGATTGGCACATAATTTTGGCTTCGCGTAATAAAGAAAGGGTAAATACTGCTGCCCAAGAATTGATTCAAACAACAGGGAATCAACATATCTCAGGAATGGTAGTGGATTTAGCCTCGTTCTCATCCATACATCATTTTGTTCATCAATTCAATGAAGCTGATCTTCCACCTTTGCATTCCATTATTTGTAATGCAGGTGTTCAATTTGTACAAGGAACTCAAGCTACTGTTGATGGAATAGAAGGGACATTTGGAGTTAATCATCTTGGTCATTTTTTACTTGTAAGATTATTACTTAACCAGATTCAAGATCGTGGCTCTATAGTTGTTGTAAGCAGTGATACCCATGATCCACTTATGAAAACAGGTATGCCTGCACCAATTTATCTCCACCCTAGTATTATGGCTAATCCACAAAAATCGGATGAATCATTAGCAAATCTTTCATCTCTTAGTAGGGGGCAAACGCGTTATACAACCTCGAAGTTATGTAATCTCTATTTTAGCTACGAACTAGCTCGACGTATTGAGAAAGCCAATCGATTAATTACTGTAAAAGCATTTAATCCAGGAATGATGCCTGGAAGGGGATCTAGTTTATCTAGAGATTACAATCCTATACTTAAATTCATGTGGAATAATGTACTACCCCTAATGCGTTTCTTTCGTTCCAGTATACGGACCACGCAACAATCTGGAACTGATCTTGCAAATTTAATATTGAATCAGCGTTTTTCAAGTAGTGGACAATACTTTGATGGACCAAAAGAAATGCCTTCTTCAAAGGAATCTTATGACATTGGCCGTGCTAAAGAGCTATGGAGCTGGAGTTCCAATATTCTTGGTTTAAATGAGAATATTTAGATATAATATAAAAGAAGAGGGCGTTTGTGATGAACGACCTCTTCTATTAATAATTCTACTTTCAGGTAACATAGAAAGAAGATTCTTAATCTTACGTTGAGGATATGAGGGCGAAACAGGAGAGGCGGTTAGTGCCAAAAGAACTGGATCCATCCTTAATTACTGTAATGATTTCTAGTCTGACTATTTATCCACTCCTGTATAGTAAAGTAACTAGTATGATCACTGGATTTGAACCTGATGATCCTGAGTTTCAACATAAATGGTCACAATTTCTTCTTCGTTGTCCTTTTTCAACCTATACTAAACAAATGGTACGGTGATAATGCCAATCTCTTGTTTAATCCATTGTAAGTTTGTGAAGGATTGTACTTAAATTAACGGGTGCGTTAGTTGAATAAGAGGTCATTAAATTCATAACAAAAGTGAAGTGCTTTCTCAAAAAGATTATTCCTTTCTTGCAACTCGATAATTTTCATATTACCCCCAATAAATTCCACCTTGAAATCTGATTTTTACTTCACTATTCTTGAATACCTAATTGATACTTGGTTTTCCCCGGTTTCAGTAGTTGTAGTCCTTTTCTCCCTGTAGACAAATCCTGTCGCTTCATAAAACGGAATAGCTCTATAATTATCTTCTTGCACTGATACCCATTGTTCCGATACACCTTTTTCTATTTGCTGCTTGGTGAGCGCCGTAAGTAGTTGTTTTCCGATGCCTTTATACCGATAGCTTTCATCTACATAAAGCACAAATACTTCTCCTGTGTCTGGTTTTGTCTTAGCGCCGCCGATAACGCCAACAACTTTTGAATTATCTAATGCAACATGAGTATAAGTTCCTTGTGTAATATCCTTTTTAACACGCTCATGATTATACCAAAATGCGATATTTTTCTTTTGATATTCCTCGCTTAGCTTTCCCGCTACCGTTTGTTTCCAACCTGTGGAACAGATATTAGCAATTGCTTCTGCATGTTCTTCTCTAGCTTTTTCAATGATGATATTCAAGAGTTTATCCCCCTTTTTTCAATGAACTGTCGCGATGCTAATATATAGTTGCATCCAATCAATCTAGCATGCAACATTGTTTAGAAAATATGAAAACTTATTTCTATGAAAATTACTAATCTTATCTATTCTTTAAAATATCATCTACAAATCTCTTCTTTTCCTTTGTATAATTTTTCATCTTTTGGGTATCTCATTGCTAAGTTCTGTTTTAATACATCGAATTCGTTCGCCTTTTTCAGATTGCCATTCAGATAATCTCTAAAATAAATATGTTCTTTCCACCAACCGCCATTGTATTCAACTATATGCATATTATGAGTTTTGGTTAGGTTTTCTAGATCAGAAAATCTGGCAAAAACTACTTTTCCATCAAGTTGCACTTTCGATAAATGATAATAGCCTATTTCTTTTAATCTTTTTCTATCAAATTTTCTAACATCTTCTAAAGTTTTCACACCAACCAGTATATCAACAACAGGTTTGGCTTTAATACCTTCAATTGCTGTACTTCCGAAATGTTGAATATCTATTATGTTTTCCCCAATAATAGATTGCAATAATTTCTTCTCTTCAAGAAATAAGTTTTTCCAATCAGTCGAGTGATTCACTAGCTTTACTTCTCCTTTATTAACACCTAACATTTAAATCACTCACTTTCACGAAAGTGCTATTTCATACTTTAATTAAAAATATCATATTCAAAAGCCGTTCTATTAAAATTTAATTATCTCAAATTTCTTCAATATTTTGTACCTATTAACTAGCAAAACCCCAGTCCAATACCTTCTAGCAACAACAAATTCTTCTGGATAACTCCCCCATTCCCAGGAAATATCCCAAGTACCTTCCTCAGATAATTGGTCTACATAAAAACTTAAGTTTTGCTCTACTAAATCGCTCATATTTTCATAAAGTGGATGATCAGGGCTATCAATAAAATCAAGTGGTAGAGGTTTGTATCCCGTTGCCCAGTCTGGCACATTTTTATCGACAGTCTGTTCAATTAGTGTATTTATTTTATTCGAGATATCGTTTAATAACGGCTCATCAGCATGCATCTTGAGAACTTGGAATAATCGCTGGTAATTATTGATCTCATGGCTATCCATTTTATTGCTATTCATCAAATGGTCTATTGCCTTTTTCATCACCGTCCACCCTAACTGTGATGCTTCACTATTGTCTGGTGACCAATGAATGAGGAAGCCTGCTAATTCAGCACTAGGGTTAAACATCCAGTTATCCTGAACTCCCTCTTTCCAATGCCACCATGGTGCGTGTGGATATTGATTATTTTCAGGCAGCACGGACGCCCACATTCCTATATTTTCATTATAGGTGTCTACTAAATACGTAAGCATAGATTGTACAATTTTTTCATTTGCGCTTGCTTCTATTTCCATTAATATTTGACCTGCTGTCCATGTAGCCATTGGAGATGAATCCGGTGTCCAAAAATCAGGTTCAATGCCATGACCAAATCCTCCGTCTTTATTTTGAAAAGCAGATAAATAATGAATAACCTTATCTCTGGTTACTCCTTCAAAAAGATAGCTCCATCTGGCAGCTTCTAACGGTCTGGCATTTCGTTTGATCCAGGCACTCGACTTGTCGAATGATTCTTTTGATATTTTCATCTATAAAACCTCCTATTTTTACAGATTAGGTAACATTAAGACTTTAACTAGATAAAAGATATTAAATCTTTTATATTATTCAATTGATATATATTTCCTTTGTTATCATTAGAACCAATACCTATTCCAAAGCCTTTTATTCCGATATTAATAGCTAAATTTACATCATCAGCTGAATCCCCGATCATAAAAGAATCCTCTAAATTAATTTTCGGGTATTTTTGAATTGCCTGCTCAATCATTCCAGTATTTGGTTTAATACAATGGCACCCCTCTCTTTTACTATGTGGGCAATAGAAAATATCAAGTATTTCTATATTTTGATATTTTAATCCATTTATCATTTGATTGGTTATATCGTGATACTGGTCGATCGTAATATGCCCTTCATGAATAATGTATTGATTGGTAATAATTATTATTTGGTAACCCTTCTTTAAAACTTCTTTTAGAGTATTTATTGCTCCCACTTTAAAAACTGGATTCTTAATTCTAGTCCATTCATGGTCCGGATAATCCTCAATGATGGTGCCATCTCTGTCAAAAAATGCAACTTTCACCTCCGTCTCCTCCCTGATCAAATAAAATTTTTATCGATGAACAAAAAACTCTCGTAGCTGTTTATAGAATAATAGGATTCATTTTTATTTATGATAATCTCCAGGCTGGAATTAAAGAATGAAATTGAAAAAAGTAACTCATGATGAGGTGAATAACGGTATAGAGAGCTAATATCGTTACATATGTAAGAAGCCAAGTAAGAAATGGTTGGTTTAAGAATAGATAGAGTAACAGCATACCTACTGGAAATGGTATTAGCACAATTAACCATATAGGTGCGCCTAAAGCTTCGGTAAGTGCACCTAAAGAAACTACTGAAAATCCGATGATAAGGGCTTGCCAGATAGCTAGATCATTCTTGAGTAACTGAGAGCCAAAAAAATAGGATAAAGCTGTGAGTACAACTGATAATACAAAACTTATTAAATAATTCATTTTTCCTCTTCCTTTTCAGTTTATGATTAATTTATTTGTATTTTACCATTAAAAACCTAAAAAGTGGCGATAAACTATTACACATAAATTGAAAGGCAGAGGATGAGCGACAAATTTTTATGCTAGTTTTGGCTACATAAAGGGCGAAAGTGAAATGTTGTTTATTTATTATCAACTTTTTGAGTTTACTGGCAACTCGCCAAACAAAAAAGGACGCAATGAATTGCATCCTTTTTATTGATAATCAATTGCTGCTTTTTTTACTGCTCTAATAATCCCTCCATATCCTGTACAGCGGCAGAGGTTACCGGATAATGCTGTTTTAATTTGGGCATCTGATGGATCGGATTCTTTATCTAGCAATGCTTTTGTTGCCATTATCATTCCTGGCGTACAATAACCGCATTGAAAGCCACCTTCTTCGAGAAAAGCTTGTTGGATAGGGTGAAGTGTTTCTTCATCAAATATTCCTTCAATTGTCGTTATACTGGATCCATTTACTTGATAAGCCATTACTAAGCAGGAGTTTGCTAAGGTTCCATTTATCAAAATCGAGCAAGCTCCACACCTACCGATACCACAGGATATTTTCGTTCCTGTATAATCCAGTTCATTCCGAATAATATCAACGAGTCTTGCTGTTGGATTTACTTGAATCGTTACAGGGGTATTATTAATCGTGAAGCTGATTGTTGTCTTCTTGGTTACTGTGGTTGCTTTGCTCTCTGCCATGTATGCTTCCCCCTCTCGGTTAATGCTGTTAATATTTCTTCTGAAGAAATTGGCAGTTTGGCAGGCATATATCCGATCGCATTATGAATTGCCTTCGCAATAGCTGGGGCAACAGCTACCGTCCCAATTTCACCAACACCACGTGGACCATATACATCACCCTCGTCTAGATCTTCAATTGGCGTAACATGCATAGTTGTAGGTACATCCTTGATACTTGGAATTAAATAGCCGTCCAGATTCTCTGTTACGTACCTACTCTCTTTCATCATAGCTTCCTCCATTAATGTATAGCCTAATGACATGACGCCACCACCTTCTATTTGTCCAACATACCCTTTCAAGCTGACAACAGGGCCAGCTGCAATGGTTTGATCTAAGTCAATGACGGTGACCTTTCCTGTTAAAAGATCAATCTCCACTTGGGCAAATACTGCAGAAAATGTATATAAAAAGTGGCCACCATCTACTTCGTCGGGAGTGGTAGGAAAATCAAATTGAGTAGAAGTAATAATCGGTTTCTGTGATGATTTCCTAGCAATTTCTCGATACGTTATCACCAGTTTACTAGCTTGGCTCAACTGATACACGCCACCTGGTCCCAAACGTAATACATCAACAGATAGTCCGGTAATTGTCGACGCAATCTGTAATATTTTCTTCTGAAAATCGTTCTTCATTCGATTGACAGCATGCCATACCATGCTTGTTCCTCGCGATGCTGTTGTCGAGCCGGAAGAAGGTACTTTTTTGGTATCACCGATTACTACTTGCAAATCATTAGAGCAAATATTCAATTCTTCCGTTACAATGGTCTCGATCACATTCAAGATCCCTTGTCCGGCTTCTTCAAAACCAAAGGCAATTTCGATCTTACCATCCTTCGTTATAGACAATTGGCCTCCGGCAGGATCTAATCTACCATATCCTAAGCCACCTCCATGCATCGATATGGCAACACCCATTCCTCTCACCTTATTGTCTTCTGCACCTTCTTGTTTTACTAAATTCTTTTGATGCTGGTAAATGTGTTCTAGTACTTGTGATGCACCATTAGTAGCCGCAATTCTATGTTTCATTGGACCAGTATCATTCGTTTTTCGGATATTCCTTCTTCTTAGTTCAATTGGATCGATGTTCATTTTTTCGGCTATTCGATCTAACTGCCCTTCTAAAGCAAAAGTAACTTGATTACCTCCAAACCCTCTAAATTCTCCCGCTACTCCGTTATTAGTAAAAACGGAAATACCCTCAACTGCGACATGCTCTATCATGTATGGTCCAACCGAATGCTCAACAGCAAATTCAAGAATGGCAGGTCCTAACGTGGCATAAGCACCTGTATCAGCGACTATATCCACCTTGTGTGCCACTATTTTTCCTTGTTGATTTGCCCCTGTTTTCATTGTAATTTTCATAGGATGACGTTTTAATCCGGAAATGACCGATTCTTTTCTTGTTTGGTGAATTTTCACTGGCAAACCTGACTTCAATGCTAATAGAACACCATATGGCTGAATATTTAATTCATCTTTCCCTCCGAATGATCCCCCCATCGGACTTGATATGATCCGAATTTTCTCTTCTGGAATATCGAGAATCCTTGACAATTGGAAACGATCCTTATAACCATGTTGTGTTCCTACACAGACTGTTACACCACCATGTTCATCAGGTTCCATCACACCACCTTCTGTTTCCATATAAGTATGCATTTGCCTTGGTAATTGATAGGTTTCTTCTACAATAGTATTAGATTTAGCAAAACCTTCATCGATATCGCCCGAATGAAAGCTTGCTCGATGCAAAATATTGCCATCCGCGTGAAGTTGAGGTGCATCTGGCATGAGGGATTTTTCTGGTGTATCCAAAATTGGTAAAGGCTCATAGTTTACCTCGATCAAATCAAGTGCCCGATTAGCTATTTCAATCGATTCTGCAGCAACCGCTGCGACCGCATCACCAACATAACGGACAACACCTTCACATAAGACAGGTTGATCTGGTGTCACAATACCGAAGCGGTTTAAACCGGGAACATCTTGATGCGTGATAACTGCTTTTACACCAGGTAATTGTTCTGCCTGTTTAGTTGATATCGATACAATTCTAGCATGTGGATGCTCACTCCTTAACACTTTCCCATACAGCATGTTTGGAAGTGATATATCCGTCAAATATTTTAAGGAACCAGTTACTTTTTCTTTTCCATCTGGTCTGACTCTATCACGATTTTGATACACGATCTCAGCCTCCTAGATATTTCATAAACTTGGAAGCAATTAAATTAGTAGCAACTTGTTGTTTGTAGTGTTTTGTTACGAACGGTTCAGACGTCGGATGAAATTCTGCCAAGACTAATTCAACAAGCTCCCGGATGTGTACTTCTGTTAATTGCTTACCACTCAAATATGCTTCACATTCTTTTAACCTTACTGGTGTAGTAGTTCCTCCAGCTACAGCCAACCGAACATCTCCCACTTCATCCCATTCATTCCAATTACAGAAGATAGCTACGGTAACAAGTGAAGGGATGAAAGATTCCCTCCGGCCAACTTTTTGATAATACTGCATTTGTTTCTTGCTGCTTTGTTTTTTAATATGAATGGTTGTAAGTACCGCATTAGGATCTGCTTCTTGCTGTAAATATTCCCATAGCTTTGCCGTACGCAATTGATCTTCTATTACCCAGGAAATATCAGCATCTAATACTAATAATGCAGGTATCGTATCCCCAATCCGATAAGCTATATTTCCGCCAATACTTCCCCTGTTTCTTACCGCAGGAGAAGCAACATCTTTCACTGCTTCTGAAAGTAATGGAGCAAATTTACGTATTATTAGATTTACTTCGCATTCTGCTAATGAAACATACGCGCCTATGTGTATCATGCCATCATCTTGTGTAACTTCATTCAATTTCGGTATCTGATCTAAACGAATTAAGTTTGATGGAAGGGAAGTCCCTTGTTCTCTTTTTAATTGCAACAGTGTCCCGCCCGCAATATAGGTCGAGTCTTCTTGGAACTGCTTCTTCCATTTCATTGCTTCTTGAATACTTGCTGCCTCCCATACTTTCTCGACGTCCATTTTCTTTACAGTTGCTCCTGCCATTTCTTTGCCCATCGATAATCATCCTTCGTATCAATATCATAAAAACTTTTCCTATCATCACACTTCATGATATAACCATTATTCTTCATACTTTTTACTATTGCTTTAGCTCCTTGATCTCCCTGAAGAGTCAAGAGACGTTCAAACAAGAACGAGTTAAATAAAATAGGTGGCTGAGTAACACCTGCATACTGAGCAGCTATAAACGGGATTTCTTCATTATAGATATGGATTAATTCATTAATAATAGATACTTGAAGAAATGGTTGATCAGCTAACATTATCAAAGCTCCATCAAATGAGGATTTTTGCACTTGCTCAACCCCCGCTCTGATTGAGTAGGATTGTCCTTGATAAGCTTGTGCATTTCGAACAACCTGATATTTAGCTTTTTGCCACTTCACCTCTTCCGTCATCCAATGTAGTGGATCATTCTCCTGCACGACGATAAACACTTGATCTAACTGAGAGGCTAGTGCATTCCGCAAAGAAGCACTCCCAATAGTAGTATCACCAATAGCTAAAGATAATTTGTCTTCTCCCATCCTCTGGCTGTTTCCGGCAGCAAGCATGATGCCAGCTACCTTAGCATATTTCATCGACGACTTCTTCACTTTTTAACATCTTTTTCTTTTCCTGAATTAATTCCGCCATCACACTTACTGCTATTTCGTTCGCGCTCTCTGCATTAATATTTATCCCGATTGGAGAAAACAAATTTTTTGGAGGTCGTTGTCCTGCTAATAATCTTTTAGTTCTTCTAGCAGAACCTAACACTCCCAAATACCTTAATGGTTCTTCTATTAAAAAGGATAATAATTCTTTATCGCGTTGAAAGTTGTGGGTTAGTAAAATTACATAATCCGTTGTGTGGAAGGATATCTGTTGTTGTAGTTCTTTTGGAAAACCAAGGTAATGTTTATTAGCTTCTGGAAAATTGATCGTATTACACAACTCTTCCCGCCAATCAGCAATTTCCACTCGAAATCCCGTTTCTGAAGCTAAACGAACGATAGGTTTCGCATCATCACCCGCTCCAATTACTATTAGTCGAGGTTTAGGTTGATAACAATCAAAGTAAATCGCCTGTTGTGAATGAGTCATTTTTTGCGTACCTCTTGTAAAGGAATTGCTGCTTTGCATCAGTTGATTCAAAGTAGAATTTTCATTTACTTTCCCAAACTGAGCACCGTTCGTCTGAAACCAATAGTTCATAGCTTTATTTTCTGTTGGAAGCTCCTTATAGATTAGTACTTTTTGACCGTTATCCAATGCTTTTTTGATCCGATATAAATGTTGTAGCAATACATGATCGACAGGTTCCACCAATACTTGAATCACCCCGTTACAACCTGAACCCTGTCCCCACAACAAGTCATTATCAGCTCGCATATCATAAGTTATCAATTCTGGCTCTTTTCCGATCCCTAGACGAGTAATCCGTTCAACCAAATCCACCTCAAGACATCCGGCACTCAACATACCTATTTGTGAACCATCTGGTTTAAATAACATCATGGCGCCTTCTTTTTTATACGCTGATCCTTTCACATCTACAATCGTCGCGAGTATAGATCCTACTTGTTGATTCGTAAGTGAGGTTAATACCTCATGAATATCATCCATGTTTCCCCCTCCTCCTTTGACGATCCAACTTTCATGTTAATTTATATAACAATTCACGTAACGTATATAGGTATTCTATAAAATGAAAGAATAGATGTCATTGGTTATAATCCATCAAAAAAGGCTGACTTCTTATCTGTTTTCACCAAATCCAAGGGGTTTTTAGTAAGAAAATCTTTCAAGTTTGATGAACAACCTCCATTTTAATAGCTAATTCCACCAATAATGTGGGATCTTTTTAGTCAATTCATACATACCTTAACTTAATCATACATGATAACATGTAATAAATTACATTATATGTTAAATAAACTTACAGATATTTTGAGAGGAGGAAGAAGAATGACAATCGAAACACTTAATAAACAGGTCAAAAAAGATCTCGCATATCTTAATATACCCGAAAAAACCTGGGTACCCTCTCGCGAACTGGACGGCAAGCATATATACGATGCTATTATTATCGGAGGTGGACAGAGTGGCTTAGGCGCAGCATTAGGATTAATCCGAGAAAAAGTCACTAATATACTTATTATTGATGAGAACTCTGAAGGTCTGGAGGGCCCTTGGGATACGTATGCACGTATGACAACATTGCGCACACCTAAGCATCTAACGGCCATCGACACCGGCATACCATCTTTAACCTTTCGAGCCTGGTGGGAGGCTCAATTCGGAGAAAAAGGATGGGAAGAATTAGACAAAATTCCGAAAGAAGAATGGATGAATTACCTTCGATGGTTCCGTGAAGTTCTGTCACTCCCGATGCAGAACAATACAAAATTGACATTAATCGAACCTGTCGAAAACGGAATGGTTTATCGTTTACATTTAGAGTCTGCTACCAGCAAGTCGCTACTGTCGCGAAAGGTAATACTAGCTACCGGAATTCAAGGAGGCGGAGAATGGCATGTACCCCCTTTCATCAAAGACAAACTACCTAAAAACCTATATGCGCACACCTCTGAAAATATAGATTTCACGAATCTTAAAAATAAGCATATCGCCATCCTAGGAGGTGGCGCATCAGCATTTGATAATGCAAATTACTCACTATCACAAGGCATATCAGAAGCACATGTATTTATACGTCGCAAGAATATACCGAAGATTAATCCTATCCGCCACATGGAACAATCTGGGATGATTGATCGCTTTCATTCTTTCGCCGATGCAACAAAGTATAAAATTATGAGTCATTTCTTTTATCATAATCAACCTCCAACAAATGACACCTTCCGTAAAGCAAGCGCTTGGCCAGGGTTTTGTTTACACACTGGCGAACCTTGGTTAGACGTTCAACAGGTGGATGATAAAGTAAAGATCATCACAGAACGAGAGGAATACATTTTTGACTTTATTATTGTGAGCACAGGGCTTAAAACTGACCCAGCACTACGACCAGAACTACGAATGGTGGAACCATATATTTTTAGATGGCGTGATTATTACCAAGCACCTAATAATATTGCTAACCCATTATTAGATGCACACCCCTATTTAAGTCCTGGTTTTGCATTTCAAAGTAAAGCACAAAAAGGAAAAAGGTTGTTACACGGATTATATTCATTTAATTATTCTGCTTTGATTAGCTGTGGTCTTTCTGCATCCGCTATTTCCGGATTGCGTTTTGCTATACCTAAACTCGCCTCAGCAGTAGCTGATCAGCTGTTTCTAGATAATCAAAAAGAGTTATTGGAAGCATTTTTTCAATATGATGAAGTGGAATTTATTGGAGAAACACCTCAACACTCAAAATCAACTAATCAAAACCAACTATTAAACGCCTGAAAGTAAATTTTTCAGGCGTTTTGTTATGTTTTGATCTTTTCAAAATAACGTGTTTGAGAAGGCTCTGTTGCAGCGATCATCTCTCCATCTCGCACCACATAGATTGGTTTTGGCTGCACACTAAGCATGTCTTCCAGATTATCTACCGGTAGAATGATGAAATTTGCCGGTTTGCCAACTTCAATTCCATATTGGTGACTAGCCCGAAAGCAGGTCGCACCATTTTTGGTGATCATATCGATAACTGAATAAAAGTCAGCCCTTCCTGTCATATGCGCAAGATGCAGTCCAAGATGAGCTGCCTGCAGCATGTTGCCGACCCCTAGAGGGTAAAAAGGAGTTCTTATATCATCGTGAGCGATGCAAACATTCACTCCTGCTTCTTCCAATTGCTTTACCCTCGTAATCCCCCTCCCCTTTGGATGTGGGTCATACCTGCCCTGCATGGCACTGTTAACTAAAGGACAAGCCACAACTGTAATTCCTGCTTGTTTCACCAGTTGAATTACCTTGTTCGCATATACATCAGAATAATAGGCTAATGCATTCACATGACTCACTGTTACTTTTCCATGATAATCATAATCGATTACCAGGTTTGCTACTACTTCAAGATACCTAGAATGTTCATCATCTACTTCATCACAAAAAACATGAATGAACGTATCATACTCTTTCGCCATCTGAAAGCAAAAAACTAAAGATTCTATCCCTTTCTCTCTCGTGTGCTCCAGATGCGGAACTGCGCTAACCGCATCCGCTCCCAATTCTATTGCTTTGCGCATCCTGACTATATTCTCTACACAAGACACTAAGCCACTTTGAGGAAAAGCAATAATTTGTAGTTCTACTTTCCCTTTAAATTGTTTTCTTACCTCGAGCAACGCTTTCAAAGCGGTTAAATTTGGATCCGAAATATCAACTGCCGCCCTAATAAAAAGAACCCCATATGAGATTAATAGTTTTATTGCCTTTGAGGCACGTTTAACAACATCATCTACTGTTAAATCATCTTTTCTTGATTGCCAAATATCAATCGCTTCAAATAGTGTTCCAGACTGGTTGTAACGCGGAAAACCAGCTGTTAACACCGTGTCCATGTGCGTATGTGTTTCAACAAATGGCGGTAATAAATAATTACCTTTCCCATCCCATTCTGTATGACCAGCAATTTCCTGATCCGTAATGGAAACAAACTTACCATTGTTAATTCCGATATGGACTCGCATTTCACCCTCCAACAATTTCACATTTTTCACTGTAATATCATACATGCTAACACCCTCTTTTTATATAGGAAGTGAACTATCTTCAGTCGTCTTATTCCATAGTGCTTCTAGTTTTTTATCTGACATCATCATTTCCGTCTTTACACCATTTAACCAACGATTTTTGGTAAATACATATCGGGTTGGTGCAATGGTTCCAAATAGTTCATAGATATCCTTCGCATCCGTCATCACAAAATTTGCAGGGGCATTTTCTTTGGTATTGTGATGCTCCAATCCATAAATGCGCCCGGGGATTGTTGTCATCATTTTCAAGACATGTAACAGTTCTTCCTCACTTGCTAAATGTGCAGCATAAGCGGTTAAAAGACCGATTTGTACCATATCTCCACATCCAAAAGGGTGAAAAGGGTCATTAACATTATCAGAAGCAGTAGCAATCGAGACACCATGGTCGATTAACTCTTTTATTCTTGTTACACCTCTACGAATAATCCCCGAATCCTGTCTGCCTTGTAGATACATATTGGCACCAGGGAGTGTGACAGCATGAATCTGATGTCTCCTTATCCCTTCCATGATATGATCAGCCTTCATTTGTTCCATAGCAGCTAACGAACATAAATGTCCAGCCGTAACATATCCTTCAAGTTGGTATTTAGCAGTTTTGCTTATCAGCTCTTCAATCGTACAAACGGCTGGATCATCATTTTCATCAACATGTAAATCAACAAACTTTCCATGCTTTATCGCTAACTGCATAGCAATCTCAATATTTTCCGCTGGGAAGTCTATTAAATGGGGCGCTCCACCAATACCATCAACCCCCAATTGAATTGCTTCTTCGATTACCGCAAACTCTTGATCTGTTCGTTGAATAAGTTTAGAAAACATCGGCACAATTTGTATATCAATAAAATCTTTTAATTCTTCTTTCACCTCGATTACCGCTTGGAGATTGTCGATTGCCAATTGCACACTGGTATCCATTTCAAAATTAACATGTGATCGGATATGTGTTGTTCCAAACGAAAGCGACTGAATCGCCTCTCGTCGCACTCGTTGCTTTATTTCTTCTTTTGTAAATAAATGTGCGCGTTCACTATAATTGCGAATCGCTTCGAATAATGTCCCGGTTTTATTAGGCACTGCTTGTAAGGAAAAAGCTTTATCGAGATGGGTATGAATATCAACAAAAGAGGGAAGAACAATTCTTCCCTCAAGGTCTATTTGCGAGCAATTAGGTAAGTCTTGCAACGCTTGTTTAAACGGAGTCAACGTTTGGTCAATATGTTCTGGCTGCATATCGATTGATCGATATTTACCCTCTTTTATCGTTATTTTGTACCGTTTACTTTTGTCTATCAGCGGCAGTTGTACATTATATAAAGTTAGTGTTTGGGCCATATCTATTCCTCCGAAGGCAAGAATTCCGTCGTAAAGTAATTGTTGGGATCTTCATCATTGCTAATAATACCTAGATCTAGCATTTGATCTTGTAATGTCGACCAACGCTCCTCCGTCATATAACCAAAGCCATATTCTTCTGCATCTCCACCAAAGATTAATTCTTCTTGTTCTTCTGCGCCAAATTCCATTAATCCTTCCGTTAAATCAGGGTTGTACTCCAGTAAAATATCTTGATAATTCGCAGGATCTTCTCTGTATGCTTCCCAGCCTTTAACAGTCGCTTCCATGAATGCTGCAACTAATTCTGGTTTTTCCTCGATGATTTCCTCCGTAGTGAAAAGCACGTTAGAGTACGGTTGGAAACCCGAATCATGGATACGCAAGTAACTATTCTCCACTCCCTGCTGGTCTAGCACATAAGGTTCTGAAGTAATGTAACCTTGGGTAACAGCATTTGGATCATCAATAAACGTACTTAATTGACCAGTATAAGAGAGCTCATTCATATCACCCAATTCATACGCTTCTTTTATATATTCCCAATAACCAACACCAGGGGCTGTAATACTGGTCATTCCATTTAAGTCCTCGAAATTTTCAACTCCTGCATCGGCATGGGAAATTAATACATATGGACTCACTTGGAAGATGGCCCCGATGGCTACTAATGGAATACCTTTATCACGTGAATTAAGAATATCCTCACCGGACGTATAACCGAAATCCATCTTTCCGGATGCAACTAATTGGGTAGCAGATATTTGCGGTCCACCAGGCTCAATCGTCATATCGATTCCTACTTCCTCGTAATAGCCTTCATCTAAGGCAGCGTAATTCCCACCATGTTCAGGCTGGGCAAACCAGTTAGTAACCAATGTAGCTTCACCTAAATCGGCCACTTCTTCTACATCAACATCTGTCGCCCCCTCACTTTCCGACGTCTCCACATCGGTTTCTTCGCCACTTTCCGCTTCTGCCCCCGAACTACTATCGCCTCCACACGCTGCAAGTAACAGTAAAAACATCATTGCAACTAGTGCCAACATTCTCTTATTCCAACTAGAACCCTTCATCCTTATTCCCCCCTCAAGACTGTTAATCTTTCTTCATTTCAGATTCATGCCAAGATCCTAATAAGACCTTAGACAATAAACTAACTAATAAGAAAAATACAATTCCTAATATTGATGCAGCTATCCCACAGGCAAATAAATAAGGAATTTCCATAGTTGTGGATGCCACGGTGATCGCATAGCCTAAACCGCCATCACCTCCTCCAATACCAGCTATATATTCACCTACAATGGCACCAATGATCGCTAAAGTACAAGATATCTTTAAACCCGCAATAATATAAGGTAAAGCAGCCGGAATTCTAATTTTCCACATAATTTGCCATTTGGAAGCTTGATAAAGACTTAGCAAATCAAGCATTCCCCTGTCAGTTGCATTCAATCCTATCAACGTATTGGATAACATCGGGAAAAAACCGATTGTAAAAGCAATAATGACAATCGCGTTCATCCCCGAACCGAACCAAATTACAATAATGGGAGCTATAGCTACGATCGGAATCGTTTGGAGCAATATCGCATATGGGTATAAACTTCTCTCTAATATTTTCGAGCTAGCCATAATAATTGCACCAGATACACCAATAACAACACTAAAGAAAAATCCGATCACTGACTCTAGTATAGTAGTAGAAGCTGAATCCCATAGTCGACTCCAATTGTCAACCGTTGCCATAAAGACATCTGTTGGCTTAGGCAAAATATAAGGCGGAATCTGTAACATTGCCGTTCCAAATTGCCAAGCCAACATAACAATCAGAAACGCTATAAGCGGCGGAACCCAGCTATGAAGGAATTTCCAGTTTACTTTCTTCCGATTTGCCATTTCATTGTTTACTTCCAGTTTTTCCGTCTGTACATTTCCCATTTCCATCCTCCTCACTTTGCAAGTTTCACATTCTCTTCTTTAGGAATCTTTCCTCTATTCAAAAGATCATACGGGTCATTCTTTTCTTTTAAGGATGTGATCTTTTCCATCCGTAAGTTATAACCTCCAAAGCCAAGTAAATACGTATGAGGATTATTGACAGTTACACCAACCTCTTCAAAAAACTCGATAATTTCATAGAGTCTTTCTTTAGATTTATAGATCACAACCGGTAAGGAAGTCGGGGTGACATTTCCTTCAATTTTGATATATTCGAAGTGGAATTGAACTTCGTACCCGAACCCCTCTCTTATCCTTCGCATTTGTTCAAGTACTTTTTCTGTATCAAATCTCGCTTGTAAATAAGTCATGTTCTCACCGTGTTTGTGAGCCCATAGTGTTGCATGGTTCCAAGCAAAATCAGAAACTTTTAGCCCTTTGTGATACTTTGATGCCGGAATATAAAAGGATTGCTCGCCTCCATATTTCTCGGACAATTCCTTCATCTTCCCTTCTGCATCCTCAGCTATTTCAAGCATCACAATCGATTTATCCTCTACCAAATATTTTTTTAACTGCTGAAAGTGGGAAGGAATCGGCCATTCACAAACAGAAACTAAACGTTTTGTAATAGCTTCATCACGCGAAAGTTCATCACTGAACATAACTGCTTCATGAAAAGTATCAAACGACATAATGTACTGAGACCATTCTGTTCTTGATTCTATTGGCAATACAGCTTCAACCAGAATTCCAGTCGTACCGTAATTATGAATATAATCCAATACTTCTTCATCCTTAATGGTTAACAGTTGGGGCTTTTCTTCAACCGTCAAAATCGTAACCTCAAGAACATTACCATCCCACAAATTCCCCCAACGAATTGACCCAATTCCACCAGATCCACCACATAGAAAGCCGCCGACGGTCGATTTCATAAAGGTACTTGGGTAAATACGAAGCTCCTTCCCCTCCTTTCGTAACGTTTTCTCTAATAATCCCAACTTAACACCAGCTTGTACGCGAACATCCTTTTCATTTATTTGCACAATTTGATTCAGTTTTGTTAAATCAAGAATAATCCCGCCGTTTAAAGGAATTCCTTGACCATAATTTCCTGTCCCCGCTCCTCGCGGTGTGAGGGGAACACGATT
Organism: Gracilibacillus lacisalsi DSM 19029; assembly: GCF_000377765.1. GTDB lineage: Bacteria > Bacillota > Bacilli > Bacillales > Amphibacillaceae > Gracilibacillus > Gracilibacillus lacisalsi. Next base: position 245,020 of record NZ_KB898665.1, read on the forward strand.
TTTTACTGCAAAGCGGATTATCTTTGTTAATTCATCGATAGTCTTGGGGACCACAGCACAGTCAGCAACCTTATCCTTCAATTCCTCAAACAAAATGGGGGAGTACCAGTAAAAATCCTTCGATAGCCGATCAATTGCTGAATCTTTGACGATTACATTCTCTTCACCTATCAGTTCCATCATTCGTTCTTTCCACAATTTGATCACCTCATTAAAATTTAAGATCGCGTGAAACTCTAGCAACAATATCACTAAACTGGTGTGTCGTTCTGATTTCATCATCACGAGGAAATGGTAGCGAGACATTTACAGTAGAAGCAATCTTACCAGGACTAGGGGTCATCACTGCTACTTTGGTAGATAAGTACACTGCTTCAAATACATTGTGTGTAATAAACAATACCGTCATCTTTTGTGATTCCCATATTCTTAATAACTCCGACTGCAGACTCTGTCTTGTTATTTCATCCAAAGCACCAAAAGGTTCGTCCATGAGCAACAGTTTTGGCTTTGCCACTAACGCTCTTGCAATGGACACACGCATTTTCATGCCCCCAGATAATTGACGTGGCAAAGATTTTGCATAATCCTTTAACCCTACTAACTTTAAAGCTCGTTCAGCTTCTTCTCGTTTTTCCACTTTTGACATTCGTTGAAATTCTAAAGGTAACATGACATTTTCCAACACAGACCTCCAAGGCAAGAGAGTGGCATCCTGAAAGACAAAGCCAACATCCGTACGTTTTTGTTGTGCTGTTTGCACCTGCGAACCTAAGATTTCAATCTCACCTGTTGTATTTTCTACTAACCCGGATATCATTTTGAATATGGTGGATTTACCACAGCCAGATGGTCCTACAAAAGATATAAATTCTCCGTCTGCAATATCAATGTCTACGTTGTCCACCGCCACATTCCCATTCGGGAAAATCTTACTTACACCTTTCATTTTTACAACATGTTGACCTGTTTTCCTTTCTACCATTTCTTCCAATTCAGTAGTTGTCATCATGATCCTCCCCTCCCTTTTGTAATTCGTCTATATTAAATCTACTCATTTCCTTTAATGCTTCCGCAATATATTTACCTGCTCTCTGATTAATTTCCTTTCCTTTTTCTACAGTAGCTCGGGTAGCATCTCCAGCCATCCCCGTGGCAGATATATCGTTAATCACCCACGCAAAATAACAACTCCCTTTTAAGTACAAATACTGGACATCCTCCGGTAAGGAAACAAAATCCACAGGACTTTGTTCCATGTTCACCCAATTACCTTTGATATCTAATACCATCGAAGTTTCAACATCTCCTCCATGTATCCCAAAAACCCATTCTTTTTCCGGGATCAAATCCGTTAGCAAATTCCCATCAGAAGAGTTTAATCTGAAGACCATCATCCCTGTTTCTATCCTGACCTCTCTAGAAATCATGTTTAATAAATCATGATTACCACCATGGGAATTGAATAGAACCAATCTTTTAAAACCACTATCACTGACACTTTTGGCAATATCCATCACTACGGATTGCAACGTTGCAGCAGAAAGTGTAATTGTTCCAGCCATCCCTAAGTGTTCAGTACTTTTTCCATATGGGAGTGGTGGAAGCAGCCAGATATTATCTACCTCTGCAAAATGTTCAAATGCTTCCATTAATACCCCTTCAGCAATTAATGTATCTGTATAAATCGGCATATGCGGACCATGTTGTTCCACCGCTCCAATAGGTAATACTATTAATGCGTCATCTTTCGGTAGTTGTTTCACTTCCTCTGTTGAGAGCCTTGCCAAGAATCTTTTTTCAAAAGCTTCGCCATGATATCGATCAGTTTGCATACGAACAACCCCTGTTTTTTGAAATATAGAATAATAATCAATAGTGGTTCACTCATGTTCATTCGAAAACACATATTGTTATAAAATATTACATATTCCTATTCATTTATTTCTTTCGATTCATTATCCTAGGAATCATTAGATAATTGTTACAAAAACTAACACTATGCGTTATTTATTATTACGGTTATCTTAAGGGAAATCATGATAGGTGTCATTGGTCATTGTAAATAAATTAGGCCTGTTATTTAGACATTTATTACAAAGCGAATTTGTTCTTTTCTGATAAACCCTTTTCTAACAAGCACAGATACAATCTTTCATTTGTTATCATTTCTTACAAAAAGAGAAAAATCGCTTCTGATTGTATTTTGATTATTCTCATACCATGAGAAAAACGCAGAGCGCCTGCTTAAAAACGTAGCGGTTGGAGCGCATCAACTGAGATAAAGGAATCACGGTGAGTTTACGAACCGATGATGACTTATCGTAGGGCAATTCGTGAAGGAGCCTAGTTTTTGGGCGCTCGGAGCTAGACATCTGCGCAAATTTTATACTTTCCTTATAAATAAAAAATACCCTTCAGCCATTAGACTAAAGGGTATTTTGGGATTAATATGATCTTCTTTTTCGGGTTACAAGTATGGTGCTAAGTCCTATTAAGATGAAGCCGATACCTAGTACTAGCCAGTTAGATACGTTTGTTGCTGTGTCTGGTAATTTATCTCCTTCTGGGTCAGTGTCTGGATCCGCAACTTCAAATACACCATAAATACTGAAATGATCTACACTAGCTGTTACTTCTCCTGTTTCAGCATTATAACTGATAACTTCTATTTCTTCTTGCTTCACGCCATCTTCATCAATTAAGAATACCTTCAAATCATCCCAATTGGTTACCTTATACGGATCAACCGTGAAGAGTAACGTCACCGGCTGATCAAAGTTTATTTCCTCGCCATCTGCAGTTAGTCTGAAATCGATCAGTTCACTTAGACTATCAGGATGCTGATCTTTTATTTCTTTTGGTACTGCTGCAAATTCAAATTCAATATCTCCTTTTCCTTTTAAAATCGCAACAGGAAGTCTTACTTTTACACCTTTAAAGGTTAATTCGATTTCCGCATTATCATTTAGTTGCTCGATTAGTGCCTGTGCTATCTCAATACTTCTTTGATCGTTACTTACTGCATAGACGTCTTCTGATACTTTCTCTAAATCCTTTATATCAGATACTACTGCGTCATCTGAATCAGGCTTTGGTTTCGGTTTAGGATCTTTAGGTTGAGGATTTTCAGGTTTCGGTTTCTGATCAACTTCTTCTTCAGGATCTGGTTGCTGATAATCTCCAACTCGTTTCAAGTTGAAATCATCCAACGTGCCCCATGCTTCAGCACTAGCTTTAATACTAGCTCCAATTGTGATGGAACCATCAGTAATAAGAATTTCGTCAATTTCTGACTGAACCCAGTTGGTCCAACCATCTACATGCGTTTCCGTCTGATATGATTGATCTGAAGTAACTGCAAATAGCTGCATATCAGATTTCCCTGCATCTCCACCTTGGATAAACATCGATAAATGATAATATCCAGGCTCCAGATCGGTAATCGTTTGTGTTACTTCAAAATCTACTGGATCATCTGACCAGAAATCAAGCGAGTAATCACCAGTTCGCGAGTTCGAGCGATTCTCTTTTACAGATGCATGGGGTTCTACACCTTCAGGAAAACGAATTTCCCAAATACTAGTGTCCTTTTCCTCAAAACTTGGATTGGATACAAAATTGTCAGGTTCAATGGTTAAGTTTGCTTGCACAGTATATTCTCCATTAATCTCGCCATCTATGGTATAGGAGCCTTCGCCGCTTGCGACAGCTTGATCTATTTGTTCCTGATTCCAAGTAACAGTTACAGACTGCTCACTTCCATCATTATAAATAGCTGTTACTGTGTCAGGCAGCAGCACTTCTTCACCCAAAGCTACCGTCACTGATACGTCCTTTACTTGATCCATTTGTAATGGCGCTACAGCACCAGTATCTACGTAGTTGAACACATTTAACGATGATAATGGATGGCCATGAAAGTCAAATAACGCCTGATTATCTACTGCACTTCCCCCATACCATTCACCAGCATCCTCTGGATCATATTCTGCCGCATAGCTAGTTGCCCAGCCAGAACCATGCTCTTCCCATAGTTCCAGATTGTGTTCCCAGTCGATATTATCCGGGTCACCTACCGGAATCCACGCCGGCTCCCAATAAAACACTCCAATTCCTGCATCTCCGACATTTGCTACCGCTTCAAACACATCTCGTACGGCTGTAGCTTGTCCTTGTACAGATACTGGGTAATTAATCGTCTGTCCAGAGTCTTGCGGTGCAGTATTACCATGACCATCCCCGTCTTCCCTTGTATACGTATAAGATGTTTCTGCAACCATGACCTGTTTATCATAATTGTCCGCTATATTAGTCAGCTCTGCAGTTAAATTTTCCAATGTACCGTGCCAGAAAGGATAATAAGAACTTGCAAAAACGTCATAATCAACTTCATTTTCTTCTAATATAGAAGCAAGATTATCATACCGCCCCGCTGATTCTGGATTGGTAAAATGTAACGCTACTAGAATCTCTGAATTAATCTCACGTACCGCCTTACTTCCTTCGTTAAAAAGTTGAGTAATATTATCCCAATCATATTCTCCAGCCATAGCATTATTTGTTTCATTGCCGATTTGTACCATCCCGATATCTACGCCAGCATCTATCATTTCTTGCAAACTATCTTTTGTATAGTTATATAATGCTGTTTTCTTTTCTTCTATGTTTAAGTCTTCCCATGCTTTTGGTGCTTGCTGTTTAGCTGGGTCTGCCCAAAAGTCAGAATAATGAAAGTCTACCAACAGCTTCATTCCATTTTCTGTCGCCCTTTTTCCTATTTCAACCGCATTGTCTACATCATTATTTCCTCCCCCATAGCCGTTACCATCACCATCATAAGGATCATTCCATACGCGAACACGCACATAATTGACACCCGCTTCGGCAAGTGTAGTAAATATATCCTGCTCTTCTCCTGCTTCATTATAGAATGTAACCCCACTATCTTCTAAAGCTAGGATGCTAGAGACATCAACACCTTTGATAAAGTCTTCACCTAAGCCATCGACTCTCTCCACAAATATATCTGCTTCCACTGGTTCTGGGACTTCCTCATCACTATCATCTAAAGATACTAAGCGAAAGCTATCTAAATATCCCCAGGCAGATGGTTTTCCGGTTATAGTAGCTCCCACTTGTAAGTCAGCAGCATTTTCTTCGATCTCAAAATTTAAGATGTGCTCCTCCCAATTGTCCCAACCGGTAGTGGCAACAGCTTCGGAAGTATGATCACCAGCAAATAATTCTACTACCCCCGCCTCTCCATCCGTTCCACCCATGGATTGAACGGATAATGCATAATTGCCTGCCGGAAGATCTGAGATAGCCTGCGTTATTGTGAAAGACTGCGCCTCACTTCCCGCCTCGTCTATCCAATAATTAAACGAATGATTTCCTTCATATGCTTCTGTATGAGCGGAATCTACCGAGACTAAATCCCAGTCAATCTCCTCAATCGTCCAAGATTTGTCGACAAACAAATCCGTTTCAAAGCCGCCGTTTGTTAATAGATTTTCCTGTGCTGCTGCTTGCGTACTTGTATTTCCACCGACCGGAAATGTACTGACGATCAGCAACAAAGCTAAACATAACATTCCTACTTTTTTAAACAAATGCATTTCCTCCTTCTTTACAAACTTCACACCTTAAATTATAAAGCGGTTTCATAGAGATTTATATTTAAAATTATTCTTATAAACTTTCAGAAAATGAAATTTATTAGAGTATCAAGAGAAAGGGAAAAGTGATATAGTGATGTATGGGAAGAATTGATGTAAGGGAGACAAAGAAATGAACAAAAAAGACATCGCTAATATTCGTAAACAGTTCAAAATAGATAATGACTTAATGAAAATTCATGAGATTTTTAATGTTTATATTATGAAAGAATCAAGTGATATCTATCATTCGCAAAGTCAAATTTTCGATATGCTCGACGAAGATGAAAAAGAGTTATTTATGACAAACTTTAAAAAAGTATTAACTGGCCAATTGGATGAAAAGCTCTTTGAATTGAAATTTCAATCTGATGTTGATAATCCAACACAACTGATCCTACATAAAGGATTATTAACCGCAGAAAGTGAAGACTGGAAGGACCAGATGTTACAAATCGTTGAAAAGATGCTACAGGATAGACAATACGAGATGGATATTGTCGTTACCTTTATCCGTGGTGAATACTTGAAACCGATGAAACGTAGCAATGAAGAAACAGAAGAAAGTGATCGGGATTCGGTATATTCTCATTCCTTTATTCTTTGTAGTATCAATAAAACACAAGATCCGAAGAAGGAATTGCATTTTGATTATATAGAAAAGGAATTTAAATACAATGTCGTAGTAGATCCCGTGATAAATTTAAACGCACCAATCGGAGGTTTTTTATTCCCTTGCTTCACCGATAATGCGGCAGATGTGAACCATGTGCTTTATGCGGCTGGGAAAGCCAATGAACCAGATGAGTTATTTGTTGAAGACGTCTTAAATGCGGAAGAAACGATGACAGCAAAAGAGGATAAAATTGTGTTTGAAGAGGTTGTTCGTGATGCTGTCGGTCATCAAATTAATACATCCACTCTCGCAAACGTATATGAAGAAATTCATCGTATGACAGAAGATAATGAGGAAGAAGAAACACCAACATTAGATTATAAAGATGTCGAACAAGTATTAAAGTCCAGTGGTGTAGAAGATGTCGATACAGAAAAAATGGAAGCTGCTTTTAAAAACGTCATCGATGATACGAGCTATGAGTTAAAAGCGCGTAATATCGTACCAAAATACTCATCAAAGTCAATTAAAATCAATACTAAAGTCGCTAATATTGCCGTCAGCCCCGAGGAACTACGTCACGTTAGACAGGTAACATTAGACGGTAGACGTTACCTGATGATTGAAGTAGAAGAAGATACTGTAATTGATGGGTTTACTATGATCCCAGAGGCTTTTAAATAAGATGCTATAAACAACAAATCTCTGTGAGGAAACTTAGATTTGTTGTTTTTCTTTGTTTTGATAACAAATCTTTTACTGACTGCGATTTGTCTATGATAACCTAGTAAACTACTAGCCCCGAACAAGCCTATTATGAACAAACGGTATCTCCGGACTTGTTAAATCTCCTACATCTATTTCTATTCCAAATTTCCCGTGATAATCTGTCCCACCTGTCATAAGAAGGTCATATTGTTTAGCTAACTCTATTATTCGTTGATGATCTGCCTTGGTATGATCAGGATGTGTTAACTCAATTCCACCTAAGCCGATTTCGACTAATTCGGGAATGAGATCATAAGAATTTAGTTGACCTGGATGCGCAACGACTGCGATACCACCATCTAAGATAATTGCTTCTACCGCATCATAAACATCGACGTAAGTTATATCCCTATTGGCAACACCATCTCCTTTAAAAAGCGATCGGTATAGATGTCGATAATCAGCAGAACTGTATGGTTTATTTATGATATGACGCATAATATGTTGTTTATAGATTGTTTGTGATGGTTTCGCTGTCTCTAAGATTTCACTTTGATCAAGTGGATAACCTAATGAACGAATTTGCTCTATTTGCCAAAGTGAGTTTTTCTGTCTTCGTTGTAGTAGTGGCGTGCATAACTCCTTAATATGTGGTGCATCTCTCCGATAAAGATAGCCTAACACGTGTACTTTCCTATTGCGTTTATAATCATAAGCAGAAATCTCCACCCCCGGAATCACTTCCACTCCATATAATTCTCCCATTTCTTCCACTTCTGGCCATCCTGCAACAGTATCATGATCTACAATACTCACATGTGTGACATTTGCCTTTACCGCTTGCTTTATCAATTCTTCCACAGAATCTGAACCATCAGAATAATGACTATGTACATGTAAATCAGCTTTCATGTGGTACACCTTCTAGCACTACTGACATTTCATTGCTTTTCATGTCAAAGACCTTATCACACAAACCTTCCATAAATTCAATGTCATGGAAAATCCCAACTAATGTTGTACCTTGTTGTTTTAATTTTTCAATCATTTCACGAACCTTCCATTTTGATTGCTGATCCAAGCTTGCTGTTGGTTCATCTAGTAGTAGTAACCTTGGCTTTTTAACAGTGGCCATCGCAATATTCAATCGCAATTTCTCTCCACCTGAAAAGGTATTCGGATAACTATCCCACAATCCCTCATCCATTTCAAAATAGCTTAGTGCTTTTTCTGTTTCTATTCGAGCAGTTTCTTTTGTTTCCCCCATCTCCAATAATGCGTTTTGGACAAGCTCCCGACACGTTGTTCGAGGCATGACATTTAAAAATTGTGATACATAACCAATTTCATTTTTGCGTAAAAAAATTATTTCACGCTCTGATGCTTGTATTAAATCGATTTTGCCAAATTGTTTCGAATCATATATTATCTGACCTGCATTGGAAAGATAAGTACGATAAATACTTTTTAAAATAGTAGATTTACCACTGCCACTCTTCCCTATGATCCCAAGAAATTCACCCGCATGAACAGAAAATTGAATCTCGTCAACCGCAGGAATCGTTTTATTTAAGTGATGAATGGTAAAAGCTTTACATAGCCCATTTACTTCTAACATAGTCATTATTATACCCCTTTCTCATTCATACGATAGTTCATTGTTGTCATTAACTCACCATTTACCATTGTATGAGTAAGCGTTGGATAGCCATCAGCCAAACGATCTATTACGAGCAAATCTGCTTTTTTACCCGGCTTAATCGAGCCAATCTCGTGATCCATATGAACAGATCGAGCGGGATTCAACGTCACCATCCTAAACATCTGGTGTAAATTCTCACCTTTGTCATGCAACTGAAAAATCGCATGCAGTAATGCTGCAGGGTAATAATCACTACACAAAATATCCGCATAACCATGTTCTATCGCTTCTGCAGCAGATAAATTACCAGAATGAGAACCGCCCATTAAAACATTTGGCGCCCCGACAATCGTATAAAGGCCATGCTGCTTAGCTTCTCGTGCTACATCAAGTGTAATTGGAAATTCACTTATCGATGTACCGTATGATTTAACTAACTCTAACTTTTGGACATTATCATCATCATGAGAAGCAACGGCAATACCTTTAGACTGTGCTAATGCTGCTACTTCTGTTATTTTTTCCATCGTTAATAATTCTGTACTTGTTCTTTCCGCAATCAAAACACTTACTTCTTCGTCTGAAAGATTACGGTGGACTTTGATATTATTCCGGTATATTTCTAAATTGCGATATTGGCCTTGACCAGGTGTATGATCCATAAAGGATAATAAATGAACCTTCCCTTCTTTGATGTTGTCTACCAGTTGATCAATTCCTTGAATATTATCCAATTCAAACCGCGCATGTAATCGATGACGAATCATATGCTGTTGGTTGTGTGCTTGGTGAATCGTATCAACCATTCGTTGCATGTTTTCCGGATGACGAATATGTTTACGGGTAATTTTCCCTTCTTGATAAAAAGAAAGAGAATGAAACATCGTGGTGATACCGTGACCAAGCAATATCTTCTCTGTTTCTCGCAAACTAAGTTGAAAATCCATCATACTAGAAGGTCTCGGAGCTACTACTGTCTCAATATAATCAGAATGAATATCAATAAATCCTGGTGAAATATAACCACCATTCGCGTTAATGAAATCTGCATTCTTATAATTACTCACTTCTGCTTCAGGAATGATTGCATCAATAACATCATCTACCACTATCACGGCATGGTTTTCTAATATAGAGTCCTCTGTAATGACCTTTCCATTATGAATAATGTACAATCTTATCGACCTCCTATAATAATGAATAAACAAGCTGTTGCGTATATTCGTGTTGTGGATCTTCCAGAATTTGATCTGTTAAACCTTTTTCAATAATTTCCCCATTCAACATAACAATAGAACGATCAGCTAGCATGCGAATTACAGCCAGATCATGGGAAACAACGACCATACTTATATGTAGCTCACGTTGAATTTGCTTAATCAAATCTAAAACACTCGCTTGAACAGATAAATCCAAGCCTGTAGTAACTTCATCTAAAAACAAAATAGGTGGATTATTCGAAAGTGCCTTTGCAATTTGCACGCGCTGTTGCATCCCACCCGAAAAATTTTGTGGTTCTTCTTTCCTTCTTCTTAACGGAATATGGACATTTTCCAGTAATTCTTCTCCTCGCTTTTCCATGCTACCAACATGACGATTTCCCGCCGCAATCATTTTTTCAGCAATATTGCCAATTGATGAGAAATTCATTTTTAATCCGTGTACAGGATTTTGATATACCATTCCATAAACATGATTACGAATATATCGTTTTTGTTGAGATGAAAGATTTAATACGTTGTGACCTGCTAGTCCTGGTTGATTAATATACACTTCTCCAGCAGTCATATCACTATCAAAATAAAGGCCCTGAAGCATAGTTGATTTGCCACTACCGCTCTCCCCAACAATTCCGAGTACTTCTCCTGGATACAAATCAAAGGAGACATCTCGAACAGCATGCACGGTACCACAAGACGTGCAATAATTCTTCTCTACATAAACACTTTCTTTATCAAGACAATGAGGACAGCCTGTTCCAAATTGCTTTTGTAAATGTTTCACTTGCAATATTGGGGTTTCAGACATAACTATTCTCCACCTCTTCCTTCTCTTTCGCATTCAAATGCTCCATACAAAAGCTAGTATCGTTGCATTGATAGCTTCTCTCTCCTGTATCAGGATCAATGATTTCATCAAGAAATACATCGGTTGATCCGCAAAGCTTACATGCCTTTCCTTCAAATGATTCAACAGCAAAAGGATAGTCATCAAACGCCAATGATTTGACATCCGTATAAGGAGGCACAGCAAAAATTTTCTTCTCTCTTCCTGCACCTAGTAAAATAAGTGCTTTGGATTGATGCATTTTCGGGTTATCGAACCTCGGAATCGGGCTTGGTGTCATCATATATCGTCCATTCACATATACAGGATGTTCAGCACCGGTAGACATCCGTCCATATTTCATAATCTGCTCAAACAGAAGCAACCAGGCACCGCTGTAATCATCCTCCGCATGCATTCTTTTGGTCAGATATTCTCTCGCCTCTACTTTACGGAGTGGTTCGGGATTCGGAACTTGTAAAACGAGAATTTGATCTTCTCTTAACTGTTTTTCAGGGATTCGATGCCTTGATTGAATGATATTAGCTTCTCCTGTGTCTTCCGTTACTGAAACACCCGTCGTATGCCGGACCAATTTTTTGATACTTACAGCATTGACAGATTCGTCAGCACCTTGATCGATCACTTTTAGCACATCGTCTTTCCCAATCAGAGAAAGGGTTAACTGTAAACCACCCGTCCCCCAGCCTCTCGCTATCGGCATCTCTCTTGATGCAAATGGAACCTGATAACCAGGTATGGCAACTGCTTTTAATGTAGCTCTTCTAATTTCCTTCTTTGATCCTTCATCAAAGAAGGCAAAATGGGGTTTCGTGATCATTTGTTGTTTCCTCCTTTCTTCACTTGTCTCGCACTATCCAATTTGGATTGGAATGTAACGTAATGTGGCAATTTCAAGTGAGAAATAAAGCCAGTCGACTCAACGGAATCAATATGTAACAAGACAAACTCTTCATCATGAGTCGGAAATTCACCGTGAGGATTTTCTAAACATTGATCCAATATACTCATTGCGATAGCTTTTGTTTCATTTTGCCCGAAGCTAATGCCATAACCTATTTCAAATTCGAGCTCTTCCTTTTGATTTTGTTTCTTCACATTTACCGGCACAAATGATTCTACTTCCGTCAATTTCACGTCACCAATATAAAATAAATCGTCTGGATCACTCTCTTCCTCGTATGGATGTTGAACATGAATCGGTACATTACCCACTCTTACTTCCCCAATCGTTGGATGCACCTGTCCATAGCCACGTAGTGATGCATATCCTAAAGAAGTAACAGCACCAGTTTGACCTCTCGTTAAAACCTGCAATCTTTCACTTCGTCCAGTTGGAAATTGTATACTTTGCTTTGTAATATCTTTCGGAGGCGTATCATCTAGTGGATATCTTTCAAATAGACCTTCCTCACGAAGATAATCCACTACTTTCGGAAAAAACTGAAGCTCTTTATCTGCAACATCATCACACATTCGCTCCTGAAATTCTTGTAACCAAGCTTGATTCTCTTCCTTCTTCTCGTTTACCAGATTAAAATCTAACAAACGATGTGTATAATCATTCGTTGATCCTAACAGCTGACCTCCAGGAATATCCTTGAAACTAGCAGAGATCCTTCGCTCAACAAACATATCCTCTGTATCTACTGTTTCACTATAGTAATAACGTGGCAGAGTGGAACGATGAGCTCGTAGTAAGAATACAGCTTCTTCCATGCTTCCGCCGGCTTGCTTGATGGCAAGAGCTGCCAAAAAAGGAGCATACAAGCTTGCCTCCGACATTACCTGATCCACTAAAGGACGCATTGTTGCTAAAATAGTCTTGATTTCAACTATTTCTTCGCCTTTTAATCGATCATATTTCAATCGGTCCAAAGACGCTTCGATTGCTTCTGTTCCACCTTTAACTGCAACATATCCCATTAGCTCACCTCCGTTATCGTGACAGATGTTGTTCTTGGTATACAGGCTACCTGGCTTGAAAAGTCTGCTAATATAACATCTATACCCAACGGATACTCGTTTACTTTCTCATTTCGTTTTTGCCAAAATGAATGATGAAGTCCGGTCTGTAGTTGTTGAGCACCGTTTATCCCTGGACCGTTCAAAGACAGACCAGTACTATTAGACAACAGATCACATTCAACTATCCATGTTGCCGATAATTGTGGATCATGAAGATTACCAGTCTTACATTCTATGAAAGCTTTCTCTATTTGGTATTCTGGTGCATCCTGTAGCATCAAAATAAAATCTGCTTTGTCAATCGCTTCTGTTTTCGCCATGGTATAAGAGGAAATAATCTCTGTTAATCTTGCTTTTTTCTCTTGATTTGCGATAACATGAAAGGTTACTTCGGCATCTATAAACGTTAAGGCAGACAAAAGAAAAGCATGATTACACGGGAATTCTTCATTCATTTTTTCTGTAATGCTATTTAACTTTGAAATGTTCCCTGGTCTAGACATACTGTGAAGAATTTTTCGGTAAACTTGTTGCAAATCATGAATTTGATCAACTACCATTCTGATCACCTCAGGCACTTATATTAAACTTCCATCGTTTCAAAATTTACTTTCGTCTTTAAGATTTCTGCTTGTTGTCTTTCTTTTTGCTGAAAGATTTTTTCTGCCGCTACTTCTAATTTCTCTTCCCATTCCATAGTCTCTGGTAATTCTGCACGATAGGCTGCATCAATGATTGCTAAATGCTTAGCAAGTTCCTCTTCCATTCCAATCACGATTCCGATCCCGATCGATTGATGAACCTCAACCTTTGCTTCTGTTACTAAGGCCTCTCCAAGATAAAACAGAGATTTTTTTGCTGTTTCTCTCATTTTGATCATCGTCAAACCATAGTGAGGTTCTTCTATTTCACGAAATTTATAGCTTTGCGTAACCATCTCTGCTAATTCCTTCGCAAGAACGCCTCCATCTTGGATTAATATCTCTGTTCGCTGTTTTCGTTTCATTTGTCTTCTACCTCCTTACACCTTCAGCATATCTTGTTGCCAAGTTGCTGTCTTGTTAAGATTTTGTAAATCGATCAGTTATCCCAACTAATGTTATATTTAAATTTATTACTTCGATATAAAACCTTTGTATGTTCTAATACTTTGTCAGATGAGGCGTCTAAACAGTTACTCTCCACCATAATCAATGGTTCCATACTTTTGCATGCCAGTAATTGTTGTTCTTTAAGTGTGGGAAAAGTAACACTAAGCAAGCTATATCCATTGATCAATTCTGTATACCCTCGTTCTTTGTAGTAGGCAAATATTGATTGAATAGATGAACCATCTTGCTCAATATCTGGAAACAATTTTTGATTAAGATAAGAAATATGAATCGCAATTGGTTCATTTTTAATTACTCGTAGTCTTTTAATTTTATAAATATTGTCTTCTGGATCTGCTGATAGGCGGTCATAGATTTTCTGATCAAATTCAATCTGTTCACAACCAAGATTCTCGGTAATCAGTTGGTGACCTGATTGTTTCATTTTTTCTGTGAAACTGGCCTTTCCATTTAAGTTTAACTCCACTCGGAATGACTCATTTTTCACATATCTGCCAACTCCTTGCTGGGAATAAATAAACCCTCGTTCTTCTAGCTTAGCCAATGACTTTCGAACAGTAGCCCTAGGAACTCGATATTGTTCAGCTAGTTCATTTTCTGAAGGAAGTTTCTCGTTCTCATGAAATTTTTCATCGATTATTTTTTTCATTAGATCATCTAATATTTTTGATTCGATATCTGCTGGCAATTGTTTATACCTCCCCTTATAGAAGTGATTTTTATCTTACATTCAATGATAACTTAGTACCATAAAAGAAATGTTAAGTTTTGTTAAAAAGTTGTTTGCAACGATATCAAGGCGAGATATTATCACCTCTTTCATCAATGGACGCATATATCGTCAACAAATTTATTTAATTACAAAAAAGCTACTTACCGCTTCATAGCTGATAAGTAGTTTTTCCGGCTGAAATTATATTTTTCTTGACACACCACTATCAATGGCTGCTTGAACAACTGCTTCTCTTACACGTTCTACGACTTTTTCATTAAACACACCCGGGATAATGTAATCCTCACTTAACTCATCTGATCCAATGGTAGCTGCGATCGCTTCTGCTGCGGCTACTTTCATCTGTTCATTTATCGAAGAGGCTCTGGCATCCAATGCTCCTCTAAAAATGCCCGGGAAACAAAGGAGGTTGTTGACTTGATTCGGATAATCAGACCTTCCTGTTGCCATGACTCTAACATGATCACGGGCAATGTCAGGTGAAATCTCTGGAATTGGATTGGCTAAAGCAAAAACGATCGGATCTTTCGCCATATTCTTCAAATCCTCTTCTTTTAAAATATCTCCTCTAGAAACACCGATAAAAATATCCGCATTTGTCATCGATTCAGAAAGGGAAGCATCCACTTTCTCAGGATTAGTATGATTCGCATACCATTCCCACATCTTATTGTCATATTGATGATCACGGGTAATACTGCCTTCCTTATCTACCCCAATAATATTTTCGGCACCTGCCGCTAAAAGCATTTTGGTGATGGCAATACCTGCTGCTCCGATTCCACAGACGACAATTTTACACTCTTTCAAGCTTTTCTTTGTCAGCTTTAAGGCATTCAAAATACCTGCTAATACAACAATTGCAGTTCCATGCTGATCATCGTGAAAAACAGGGATATCTAACTCCTGTTTTAGTGTTTCTTCTATTTCAAAGCATTGAGGAGATCCAATGTCTTCTAGGTTAATTCCACCAAACCCTGGACTGATCGCTTTAATGGTTTGAATAATTTCATCCTTATCCGTCGTATCAAGGCAAATGGGATAGGCATTAATATCAGCAAATCGTTTAAACAGCATCGCCTTTCCTTCCATTACAGGCATTGCTGCTTCCGGACTTATTTTCCCTAACCCTAGGACAGCTGTGCCATCTGACACAACCGCAACAGAATTACTCTTGATCGTTAAGTTATAGGCTAATAAAGGGTTAGTATTGATCGCATTACAGACCCTTGCTACTTCAGGCGTATAAACATGGGAAAGTTGTTCTCTGTTTTTCAAATCCAATTTAGGTTTAATATCAATCTTCCCACCTAAATGGACAAGGAACGTTCGATCGGAAATGTGCTTCACATATACTCCGTCACTATCATTTAAAGCTTTAATCACTCTTAATTGCCCTGGTTCATCATTCACTTTTATCGTAATATCCCTAATCGTTTTTTCAGGTGTCTCTTTTTTGACATCAATTGCTACCAGATCAGCATCATTTTCATGAATAAGTGTTGCGATTTGACCGATATTTGCCTTAGCCTTTTCAATTTCCAAACGGATAATGATATGCATGTTAGAACGCATAAGGACAGCCTCCTTCAGGATTATAAGTATGGATTACAAAAAGAACTTACCATTAATCATCTAAATCTTTCTTAACAGGCTTCATAACCAGTGAATGCTTTTGTTCTACATACTTACCTATTACTGATGAATTTATTCCTCTTCTGACAGCTGTTTCGATTACGACGTATAAAATAAACATCACAATAACAAATACAAATATATTGATAGTTATTTCCATTTGATCACCTCAAGTATATTGTATTTCCTATTGGGTTTGATTTAAACCAATACTTTTCGACAAAAATAACAAATAAATAATTCTGACGGATTACATCATGCCGCCAATAGTCATGAAACAGTAATCACAATTTTTCCTTTCGCACGGCCTTCTTCAAAATACCTAAAGGCCTCAGGAACCTCTTCTAGTTTAAACCTTCTATCTAAAACAGGCTTAATCAAGCCTTGTTCAAGTAGTTCTTGGAGAAAGATTAAATCCCCATGATTTGCCCTTTGTAAAAAAGAGCTCATTTTCTTCTTTCCTGTTAAGGTTAGCAACGGTCCGAACACCATTGCTTGTGCCATTTGCACACCTTTACCACCGACCATGACATACGTTCCATTCGGATTCAATGCCCGTTTATAATCAAAAATAGATCGATAACCATTAACAGCCAAGATTAGATCATACTTGTTTGTTTTTTGGGTGAAATCTTCCTTTGTATAGTCTATTATATGATCAGCTCCGATCGATCGTAAAATCTCTATATTTCTCGTACTACATACCCCCGTTACCTCTGCGCCAAAGTATTTGGCAATTTGTACTGCAAAAGTGCCCACACCGCCAGATGCGCCGTAAATCAGAACTTTTTGACCTGACTGAATGTTCCCTTTATCCCTAAGTGCTTGTAGAGCAGTAACTGCTGCCATCGGGACTGCAGCCGCTTCTTCGAATGATATATTATCTGGCATTGGCACTAAAGCTTCCTCCGGAACAGCAACATATTCTGCATACCCACCCCATCCAAAAGGTTCTAGGTCTCCAAATACTTTATCTCCGGATTGAAATTGCTGCACGTTTTTACCAACCGCTTCAACCTGACCTGCAATATCTCCTCCAGGTATCGTGTATTTAGGCTTAAATAATCCAAATGCAAAACGAGATAAGAATGGCTTTCCTTTTAGAACTACTAAATTACCATAGTTCACTGACGCTGCATGTATCCTTACCAAGACTTGATTGTCAGTGGGTTTTGGCTTGTTGATATTTTGTAATTTAAGCACATCAGGAGAACCATATTTTTTATACATGATTGCCTTCAACATAATCCCTCCTTATTTCGTTATTTCTTTGAAGTGCGCATTATATTGTCAATCTGTTTATATCAATATTTATGATATTGTTCATTGACTTAAGTCAATGAACCAAAACTTATTTACTTATATAATGCTATTAATGCAATAACTTGGGAGGATGATAAGATGGTTAATTCTATAAGTCAACGAAATGCTGCTCTGACTGCTGGTATTTCATTAATTATTATGACAATTGCTGCATTTTTTTCTTCTGGATTTGTCTATGAAAGTCTCGTCGTACAAGGGGATGCGGGTACTACTTTTCACAACATCAATAACTCACAAATACTTTTCACAGCCGGGGTCTTTGGTTGGCTAATCATCTTGATAACGGACATATTAGTTACTTGGGGATTCTATATATTCTTGAAACCACTTAATAACAATCTTTCTTTACTTGGTGCTTGGCTTCGTCTTATGTATACGGCAATATTAGCCATCGCCGTGTTTAATCTAATAATGGTAATGCTCCTTACGAATAGCGCTGATTATGTAGCTTTGTTTCATATCGATCAGCTCCAAGGAAAAGTGATGTTGTTTTTAGATGCATTTCATATGATTTGGTCGATGGGGTTAGTTATTTTTGGCGGGCATCTCTTAGTTGTCGGATATATTACGTTTAAATCAGACAGCATACCTAAATTCATTAGCATTTTGTTGTTGATAGCCTCTGTTGGGTATATAGTTAATCACCTTTTGATTACATTTCTTCCTCAATACGAAAGTGTCATCACGGTACTTGAGTTGGTATTTCTATTACCTATGATTGTAGGAGAATTAGGATTTGGTATTTGGCTACTAATTAAAACCAAGATAAAGGTTTGATCTCTACTGCTTATCTATCACCCGCTTTTTAATTCTGCTTAATGATTCTGGAGTAATACCAAGGTAACTTGCTAACTGATGTTGGGGGACGCGATTGATTAGAGCTGGTCGTTTCTGTAGAAGTGCTTTGAACCGCTCTTCCGGTGTAGAAGCAATAAATTCCGCAAAATCATCTTTTAGCTGAATGAAGTTTTCTTCTGTCATCTTGCGTGTCATGGATTCTAATTGTGTATACTTGTCAAACATGTCATTCTCTATATCAAAATCACCATTAACAAGTAAGCAATCTTCCAAACATGTAAAACTGTATGCAGATGGATGATCCGCTTTAGGGACAATTGCTTGTTCTTCTGTATAGAAGTTAGATGTGACTTCATTGCCATCTTCATCAATTGCATATTCCCTGATACATCCCTTCAAGACGAAATAACACCTTGTAGGAATCTCTCCTTGTCTTAGGAGAACGGTTCCTTTTTTGCATTCCTCGATCACAAGATCTTCCATAATAACTTGTTGTTCTGCTTGTGTAAGGTTTGTAAACTTACTCATGTACTTGAATAAGATATCTTTCATTTGCGTACTTCCTCCCCTATATAGTTGCTATTCTAATTATATTACATGTCAGCAAATACCAAAATAGATAGGGGAAGAAAGAAAAATAACCATTGGCTAACAATTCGGTTATTCGCCAATGGTCTCAGGTAAGTATATTAGTGTCCTTCACTTATGGCTTAGAAAACTTCCGTCGAAATTTTTTCTATTTCCACGGTTTGCCCTTTTGAATAACATGCGCTAACTCTTTGCTAGCAGCCCTTCGTTTTTTTCTAGCTTCCACTCGTTCTTTCGCTGTTTCGTGCAAATATTTCTCTTCCTCTGTTACTGGAATAACATTGGGAACAGGAACTGGTTTACCTTCTTCATCCACGGCAACAAAAGTTAAAAAAGCATTCGCAGCAATTTTACGATCCCCTGTAATCAGGTTTTCTGCCAAAACTTTGACAAACACCTCCATAGAGCTTGTTCCTGTCCAAGTAACAATCGACTCTAAACAAACAGACTCACCTGTGCGAATAGGTGCCAAAAAGTCGACAGAGTCAGTTGAAGCAGTTACGACAGGACTCCTCGAATGTCTCATTGCAGAAATCGATGCAATATCATCAATATAACTCATTAATTTCCCACCAAAAAGTGTTCCGTGATTATTCGTATCGGGTGGGAATACATGGCCAACTTTCACAGCAAGGGTTTCATTAATATAAGTATCTTCCATACTATCACCTATTTTCGTTATTTTTTATTGATCATTGTTTCTCCATAACAGGCTATTTATTAATAACTTCCCCCAACATCTCGATCCCTTTCGTTATTTCCTTCTTATCACTATAACTAAACGATAGACGGAGCCATTCTTTACCATCTTGTTCATTTAAGAAGAAATATTTACCTGGCAAAAAGGACACACCTTGATCTTGTGCTTGTTGTAATAATCTTGCAGTATCAACACCAGCCACCTCAACCCAAACGAAGTAACCTCCCTCCGGCACATACCAGGTAACGAATTTTGGCATATATTTTTTTAATGCAGCAAGTAACGCATCGCACCTCTCTTGATAGGATATTCGTAACGTGTTAAGTCTATTATCAAAATTATTATTCCCCAGATATGTAGCCATAATCGCTTGTGCAAAGGGATGATCTAAATCTTTTTTAAACCAATATAGGGAAGTGATTATTTCCTCTGTTGCAGCTACCCAGCCAATTCGTAAACCTGGCGCTACCACTTTGGATAAAGAACCAACATGTAGGACACGATTTTCATGATCCATTGCTTTTAACGTTACAGGCGGTTTATCAAAATATAGTTCACCATAGGCATCATCCTCTAAAATAAGGAAGTCATATTGAGAAGCTAGCTCCAAAATATGCTTGCGACGTTCTGCTGTCATCGTTGTTCCGGTTGGATTTTGAAAAGTCGGGATCGTATATACTATTTTAGGTAGCGGGAGACCTTGCTCTTTCCTTTCTGCCAATACTCTTTCTAGTTCTTTTGTCTGAAGTCCCTGTTCATCGATTGGAATACTAATAAATTGACTCGTATAATTTTGAAATACTTCTAGTGCTTCCATATATGTCGGTGCTTCAACTACCACAACGGTTTGCTCATCCACAAATACTCGAGCAATTAAATCAATTGCCTGACATGCACCAGCTGTAACTAGAAGTGCTTCATCTGCAACTCGCATACCACGATCTGACAACCTAGCTTGAATTTGCTCCTTTAGTGTATCCATCTTCGGCGTACCAAGATAATGCAGTGGTAAATCCTTTTCTTGTTTCAGTAATTGAACAACTGCCTCTTTCACTTCATTAACGGGTACAAGGTCAGGTGCTGGAAACCCTGAACTAAGCCGAATACAATTGTCTGGTATATTCGGCATCCATTCACCTGGTGGGTCGTTTTTTAATGCATTCTTTATGTTTTCTGAATAAAAATTTTCGACATTCACGATGATCATTCACCTTTCCTTGAGACAATAAGAAGCATTGGTAAGCACCAATGCTTCTTATTTATATTATGACCGATTATTTAAAAGAATAAAAGGTGTGCCATTAATGCCGCGACTGGCAACGTAATAATCGTTCTTTGTAAGAAAATAATAAATAATTGAAAAAACGAAATCGGAATTTTTGATTTTAATAACAAAATACCTATTTCCGACATGTAAATTAATTGAGCAAGTGACATAACTCCAATCACAAAACGGGTTAATTCAGACTCAATCCCACTACCAACTACTGCAGGCAAGAACATATCCGCAAAACCAACAATCATTGCAGGAGCAGCAGCCTCTGCCTCTGGTAGTTGCAATAATTGCAAGAACGGAATAAACGGATAAGATAAATAGTTAAAAATAGGTGTCTTCTCGGCAATAATCAGTGCGATAGTACCTAACGCCATCACCAATGGAATTAAAGCAAACCAAATATCAACTACATTCAATACACCGCTTTTGATAACACCACGATAACTTTTCACTTGATCCGCTTTTTCTACTGCTTTTTGTACACCCCATTTAAAACTGGACACACCTTCTGGCACGACTTCATTTATTTGTTTACCTGCTGCTTCATAATAGGTATCTTTTTTTAAAGATAAAGGTGGGATTCGCGGTACAATAATTGCCGCAACAACACCTGCAACTATGACGGTTATATAAAACTGAACAAACATATGATCAATGCTTAAAAATCTAGCAATAACCAAGCTGAATGCAATCGATGCAATCGAGAAGTTAGTTGCAACTACTGCTGCTTCTCGTTTCGTATAATAGCCAGATTCGTATTGCTGTGTCGTTAATAATACCCCTACTGTTCCACTCCCCATCCATGATGCTAAAGCATCAATCGACGAACGACCTGGTAGCTTGAATAAAGGGTGCATAATTTTTCTTACGATGGTACCGATAAAATCCATTAAACCAAACTGTAACAACAGTGGCATAAAGAGACATGCAAATAGGAACCAGACCATTAACACCGGAATCAGATCAAATAATACTGTTCCGCCTGTCGCCATCGACCAAATAAATGCAGGGCCGATTTCTGCTAATGTCATGATGGCGAATATGGCACCGATAAATCGTAAAGCTATCCATAGTGGCAGGATATTAAATAAACTATCCAAAAAAGAATTGTTCTTTATCATCTGCAAATTTATACATTTTACTATTAAACTACCAATAGCAGACAAACATAAAATAATTGTCATAATGAGCGGAATATAATCTGCTAACAGTGCTTGCAAACCATCTGCTAACACACCTAACCCAATTGTAACTTTACCACCTACTGAAATCGGGACGAGGAATAATAACACCCCAATCAGGGATGGTAGCCAGAATTTCATATATTGACTTGCTGTGAATTGTTGTTGTTCTGATTTCATGATGTTCTCTCCATTTTTTTCTTTGTTGTTTCTATTATTTTTTTGAATAAGTATAATATATCATTTCTATGTATATTTATGCAACGTTTTTTATAAAGGTAGAACAGCCAAGTCTAAAAAGAGATATCGATCATGAAAAATAGTAGTCCGATAATGTGGTAAGATGTGTGAAGCTAACGATATTTCAAAAATATGACCAGTTCAAACTTCGATTATCTTTATTTCCTGCTAGCGCTGGGCCGGAAGAAAGCGATACTCCCAGTTTGTACGACATTCAAAAAACTTGTAATAGGCATCTTTAGGATTAGTCGTGTCTTTTTCCAACCTTCCACATTGCTGTGGCGCATTATTGAAAACGTCCTGTGTATTGCTGTTTTCATCATAATAAGTGGTGTCTGGATTCACTTCGATCCATCTCTGATCGGCCTCTTCTGAGTATCTTGATTTTAAGTCATAAATGATAAAATTATCAGAACTGAAATATTTCACTACCCGTATTTCAGAAGTATTGTCATTGCCTTTCGTACCAGCTGTTTCCATAAATGTTTCCAGAACTTCTTTATTTTTTAACTGGTTGTTTTGAAAGATAACATCTGTTTCATTCGGGACAAACGTTTCGTCTTCTGTTTGATTTTGTTCACCGGAAGAACTTGGATTAATATCACTTTGAACTTCATTTTGATCAGATGTACCACATGCCTGTAACAGGATAATCAGTACAATGAACAGACAAATGCATTTTTTCTTTGAAACAATCATCATTTCACCCCAATAATGTATGTGCTTTTTTATAACTGAAACTATATCCTATCCTTCCTATTTACTTTATCATATCGGTAGTTGTTTTTATATAATATTTAACTTATTAGTAATTAACTTCCACTTATGTATTGAAGAAAACGAAAAGCTATCCTCTATCGAATACTATTCAGTTACTAGCTTGCCCATGGCTAGAAATATCAAGAGAGACTGATTTTAGAAAGTTAAAAAAACTGTAGCAGAATTGCTTGCCGCAAACTTTAGACTTTCTTTTCTTAACAAAAAAGCTCTTATAACAATCCGTGTTATAAGAGCTAGACGATTTCGCCAAATTATTTATTCATTTTATTTAAGAAATCTCCAAGCAAATCATCAAGATCTGCTTCTTCTGACTCTTTTTCCTCTTCCTCCAATTCTCGATTCTCTTTTACAGCTTCTTCCCAGTCAAACGAATCTAAATCATCATCTAATGGATCATGTTCCTTTTCTGTCTCACTAACATCCTGTAATCCATCTTCATTGTTCGTTTCTTCCGGCAATTCCTCTTGTAAATATAGTGCTTCATCAATATCTGTAGAACTACTATTAAGTGAAGCCAATAAAGCAGTAGCTCTTACCGGATCATTTAAGAGCTGGTAAACAATACTGCCTAACAGTGCTTCTGAATGTTCATGCTTCAACCAATTTCGTTGTGCCTTGTTCAAACTGCCCGGAAGCGGAATCGTAATGGTTTCCCTTTCCTTGGAGCTTGTTTCATTAATCCCTTTTAACACCAATTCAGCCATTTTGCTTGAAAAATTCCGTCGTTCCGTTTCCTTCAGTTGTTGGATTTCCTTCAAAAGATAATCTGGTGTATCTGAAGGGATTCGAAATGAAATGGTCTGGCCTCTTTTAATTTGGTTTGTTGATTTTTTCATGTCATCACCTTAAGACTTTTTCGCTGGCTTTTTCTCTTCCTTTGGCTTCTCAGCTTTTTTTGTGAATTCAGAAATAAGCTTATAATACGCATTTGCCATCATCCAAATACTTTCCTTTTCATCCTCAAAAAATTCAATGTTATAGCCATCTAAATTATTGTTAAGTGTTTTGAGATACTCCTTCAAAACGTTGGAACCACCGCCAACGAAGTAACAGATTTCGGTTTGAGAATTTTTTTGCCAGACGTTTCTTAATAAGCGATATTGCTTTTTTGCTAATTCCAATAAAATTCGGTCGGTAATATCGTGTACACTTGTCCGGCTTCCTTTGACCATAATATGGTTGCGATCGTTATTTCGAGTAATTATTTCAACGACATCGCGACGACTGTCCAGTTCAACTCCATGGTTACTGAAAATTTCCTCGCGAATATTTTCAAGCGATTCGGACACTCCTAGATTAAAGCCTTGTGCTTTATCATCGTCAACCGTTCGATTCTTGATTACTGCTATATCAGTAGACAAACCGCCGATATCTTGAATAAGAATTCGTTTATCGATTAAATCCTTATTAATGATTTTTAAATCATGATCCATTACCAGATTGATATAAGCAGCAAAACCTTCTGGATACACCTTAACCTCATCAAATTTAATATTTACTTTAATCCCTTGATATTTCGGTGTCACTAAAAATTCTACCTGGTGAACTGATCCAAGCAGTTTCGAACGATACCCTGCATCTTTTCCTTCCTTCACTTCTCGAAGTGGTAATCCTGTTCCTAATATATAATTCGCATCAATCACTTGATTAGAACCTTGTTTATTTCCTTTCGCTGCATCTAACGCTATTGAGGCAAAAAGCATAATTAACGTCTGATCTTCCTGTGATTTACTGCTTCCTGGGTCAAGCTCTGTCGAATTACTTGATTTGGACGCTAAGTGCCCTACACGGTAAATCGCATTGTTTTCCTGGAGAGCAGGGGAGTGCACGCGAATATGTATGCCTTCCAAAGGATCTTTTTGATCTAATTCTTCTATACCTATGACAGGACGGTCTTCTATATCTCTGGCAATAATATTCGGTATGTTGAATTCCTGATCCAACTCACCAAATATCGCTTTCACTGAATCATTTCCTACATCAACTGCTGCAATTCTTGATTGGCTCATTTCATAATCATCCTTTTATTAAAATCTATTCTTCTAAAAAGGATATTGCAGATGATTGCTGTCATCAATGAGTTGGAGTAAAAAGATATATAACTGTAATTTCAATGAAATAAGTCGTAATGTGTATACAAAATTGTTTACGTTGTTTACATACAAGTACACACATTGTTACATCAACTTGTAAACAACTTCGTAAACAAGTAAACGTGTTTGTATACTTATTGTTTACAATTCGTACACTTGTAAACTGAAATGTTTATGTAAAGAAAAATGAAAAGACCGAACATGATGATAAACGAAAAAGACCACATTTTTCATTAAAGTGATCTTTTTCGATGCTATTTAACATCTGTTTTCAAAAACGATAGAAATACCATTAGTAATGTTATGGTGATACATTATCTTCAAAAGTTTCAAGATTTGTAACTACTCTTTTTAATTCGTGTTGACATTCTTCCACGCGTAGTTGAGCATTAAATAGTGGCTCCGTCGAAGTACCACTTCCATTGATCGCTTTGCCACGTGCCTCTTGAATTTGTTCCTGTACTTCTCGTAGCTGTTGTTGTAGTTCTTTAATTACTTCGATATCAGCTGAATTTCTCGCATCACGAGTAGCTTCCTCCAAGTCATAAGAAACCTTAGAAAGTTGCTCAATTTCATGTCCGTTTTGTATCGGCATGTTCCATTCCTCCCTATTCATAGTACTTCTTATACTTTTTGCAAAAAGCTTAGAATTACTCATAGTTGAAGGAATTAACGTACTGCTTTATGATCTTGTCTCCTCTTTCTCTAGTGATTGAAATACTTGATGTGAATAAACAGGTAAAGCAAAATAAAAAGTTGTCCCTTTCTGCTCCTTACTTTCCACCCATAGGCGACCATTATGGCAAAGAATAATTTCTTCGCTAATAGCAAGACCTAGTCCATTACCTTGCCCCCTACTCTTTGTATAATACCGGTCAAATACATAGGGAATATCTGATTGGGAAATACCGGTTCCTTCATCTTTCACAGCGAAAATTACTTCATTCGATTCAGAAATGGTTAACGTTATTTCAATCGTACCTATTTCGGTATGTTTAATAGCATTGGAAACTAAATTCGCCATCACTTGCTCCAGTCGCATCACATCAACTTCCACTAACGGATACTCACCCATACAATCAGCCACGATTCGCTGGCTAAAATCAAGACCAGCCTGCTTGATTTCTAACTCGAACATATGACAGAAATGCTTATACAATTGGTCGACAGGAATCGCTTCCATCGAAAAGTTCATGTTTCCTGATTCTAGTTTGGATAAGTCGAATAAGTCTTTAATAAGCTTATCCAAACCGCCCATTCTATTTTTTATGATGTGTAAGTATTCCTTTTGTTTTACAGGATCATCCACCAATCCATCTAATAAAGCACTGACATAGCCTTGAACTACCGCAACTGGTGACTGAAGATCATGCGACACATTTGAGAGTAAGTGTTTCATTTTCTCTTTTGAATTGTTCAATTGCTGGTTAACCTCTGTTAATTGTTGATTGGTTTCATTTAATAATGCCGTTCGTTTACGCACCTTTTCTTCTAAATCGGCATAAAGATAAGCATTAACAATCGATACTGCCGCTTGGGATGTAATAAATGTTAATAAACTTAATCGCTCATAGGTAAAAACATGTGTAGATTTATTGTTTTCCATATATAAAACAGCTACAAGTCTGTCTTGATTGACAATCGGGAGACACAAAAGCGATTTTACTTGTGTCTCTTGAATATAATGATTTTCGATAAAAGGTCCTTGTTCTGCCGCATGGTCTAATACAACCGCTTCCCTACTATTCACTACAAAATGAACGATAGCTGTAGATACACGAGAGTGATCCTCCAGTGGTTGGGGGTGATCATATATCTTTACGTCTCCATCCATATGCTTATAGGCTACCAATTCCAGCTTGTTTTCTTTAGGCAACAGAAAGGATGCATGCTCTGCTCCTGCGTAAGTTAAAACTATTTCCATTAATCGGCTAATTAATTGATTTAATACCACTTCGCTTGAAATGACGCGAGCCGCTTCAAAAACTGCTTTTGTATCTAAGCTTTCCTTCATGTGATAGTTAGTTGCGAAACTCGTGTTGATTTGTAGTAACAAATCTGGATAAGTTTGCTTGACTTGTTCCGCGACATGCACGGCTCCCCAATTAATATAACCGTTATAGGCCTCTGTCACAAAGGACTTGGCGGTTTTGGGGGATTGCTTTGCTAGATAAAAATTTGCCGCACAGTGATTGGCAATTGCAACATCTTGGAGGAATCCATTCTCTTCTGCATTTTCTATTGCTTGATGATAATTCACGATCGCCTGGTTACCTTGACCAACCAGTTTTTGATATTCAGCGAGAATCAGTAAATACTTATGCAAATAATTAGCTGGAGATTGTTTTGCCCACTTTTGTAATTTCTTCAAATTAGCCTTTAACTTACTTAAACCTCTTCTTCTCGTGATCTCTTTTTCTTCTATTAACTTTATAATCCATAGTGAATGGTACAAAAAGTAGTCTGGTGCAACGATTAAAACCATGGTATTATCCACGAGTGGTTCTAGCTCCTCAATCAATGAAATTGCTTTAGAACGGTGGTTAAATAAATAGGCCATTTGCAAGCGAGTCGTCTTATGAATAATTGCAGCTGATTTATCATCTGTGAAATCGGAAAACTCCCATGTTGGCTGTTTTTCCGGTGAGGAAAGTACATCAATCCAATCCACTAACTCACTTAAATAATCATTGGAAATCGCATATTCATGTTTCTTTGCAAATGTTAACTGTCTTTCGATTCCTTCCTTAACCTGTTCTAAATTATCTCCCTTTAGATACTGTGTCAGACCAATGAATGCACCAGTAGCACCCGCTAAATGTAAATTACCTGATTCGATACAAAGCTGCTGTGATTTCTCTAAATATTCTAAGCTATAGCGGATAGGCTTTACCCAATGGTTAACAAAAGAGCCAAATACAAAGTAAACTCGTGCTTGTAATGCACTATCTCCAGACTTTTCTACATGTCGAATCGCAAGTCTTCCAAATCGATAGCTTCCTTCGTAATCACTAAATCCAGCGCTTAATGTCAATGCATAATTGTTGTAAACAAGTGCAGCTAAATCCATATCACCATATTTCAAGATTAACCGGAGTGCCCTTAGCATCAAAATTGTGGCTAAATTTTGATCAAAATGATATGCCGGCGCATTGGAATTAATGAGAGTTCGCATAATCAACTTTCGATCTTCATCTTTTACAGCTGGGAGCTTGAGTAAATCTTCTTCCCGTTTGTTTGCTAAAGCAAGCTTTGTTAACAAATATTCTTTTGCTACTAGCGCTTTATTCGGGTTATCCTTTATTTCAATACCATATAACCGCAAACCATCAAGCCCTGAATTTGTCGCTTGTTTCACCTCATGTATATGGGTGTACAATGTTATTTTCAAATTGTAAATATACAATTTTTCTTGTGAGGTTTTTGTTTTTAGTAATGTTTCTTCAAAAACGTCTTCTGCTTCTTCAAAAAATTGGTTAAGATATAACGATTCACCGTATCCCACCATAACAGCATATGTCTCCTGATAATCACTTTCCCACTTATCCTGAGATAATAATTGAAAAGCATTCTGATAAAATGTTAATGCTGATTTAAATGCTGCTGCACGCTTTGCTTGTTCGCCAGCTATTCGATTCCATTTGATTAAATCGCTTTGTTGACCTTTAGTTAGCCGAGATTGACAGAGATTCAAATGGTTCACAATCGAAAAAATGTGCTCCTCCATTTCATCCGTTGTCAAATGACTAATTAATTCTTCTGCAATCAATAAATGACTTTGCTCGCGCTCTTCTGTAGACATCGATGTATAAAATGCTTGTTGAATCTTATCGTGTAAAAACCGATAGTTTGGAGGGTTTTCATCTAATAGCTGTTCATTCTCATTAGGATAGACCCATTTATAACGGGAATCTAGCGGGAGGATAACCCCTTCTTCTAAACCATTCCATAATTGATTTGCGGTTGTTACATAACTTTCCCTAGCGATAGTTGCCAAGAATTTAAGATTAAACTGACTTCCTATACAAGCAGCCAATTGTAATAGCTTTTTCGTTTCCGCTCGTAACGTATTGATCTGCTTCATAATAAAATCAATCATGGAATCGGTCATCGGAATCTCTTTCAATGTGGTAAGGTTAATCTGCCAAGTCGCTGTACTTAAATCAAAATGAATCATTTTTTCTTGATTTAGCAATTGTAATAACTGAATGATAAAAAAAGGATTTCCTTTTGTAACACGATGAATTAACTCAACCAATGGTTCCGCATCTATTGCTTCAAGTGAAAGGATTTCCTCTATCCATTGTTCGATATGGACCTTTGCTAAGGGATGAACAGGAATTGTAGATACATGTACTTCTGTTTGATTGATTTGATTGATAAACACTTCAAAAGGATGCCCAACTGACACTTCATTATCACGATAAGCACCAATAATCAGTAAATTTCTTCTGTCTGGATTTGTTAGAAGATGCTTCATTAAATCAATCGTCGCACTATCTGCCCATTGTAAATCATCAATAAACAATACAAGTGGATGTTTATCAGTAGCAAACACCTCAACAAACTTTCTGACCGCTAACATAAAACGGTTATGGACGCCTTGCGGTGGTAGTTCAGATCCTTCTTCCTGCTTCCCTATCAACCATTCAATTTCCGGGATAAAATTCGCGATTACCCAAGCATTATTAGCCAATGAATGATCCAGTTTAGCTCTCCACCTTTGAATACTTTCCGCATCCTCCGATAAGATTTGCCTTATTAACGACCGAAAAGCTTCAATAATCGGTGCATAAGGAATATGCTTCTGATATTGAACAAACTTACCCGAAATAAAATATCCTTGTTTGTTTAATAATGGTCGATGAAGTTTATGAACCAAGGCCGTCTTGCCTATTCCAGATGGACCTGGGAGTAATACTAGTGCAGGCTTTCCATGCTGAACATGCTCAAACTTGCTGATCAACTCCTCCAGTTCACGATCTCTGCCATAAAGTTTATTTGGCTTCTCCAGCATCGGACTAGCATCATGCTCTCCTAATGAAAATAACCCTAAGTGATTATTTGAATAAAAAGCATGAGAACATTTTTCTAAATCTTTTTTTAATCCGTAAGTACTTTGATACCTCTGTTCCGGCATTTTAGCAAGTAGCTTCATGATGATCTGAGAGATGATTTCAGGTATTGTAGGATTTACTTCGTGAGGGTGGAGCGCCGCTTGCGCCAGATGTGCATGAATCACTTCTACCGGGTCCTTCGCTTGAAATGGAACACGACCGGTTGCTATTTGATAGAACAAAATACCTAACGAATATAAATCGGAACGGTAATCAATTGGTCGATTCATTCTACCTGTTTGCTCTGGAGATACATAACTAACTTTTTCGATCTGATATGGTGTTATGTCAGCTTGGGGCATTTCTTTAGTGAGCATAGTCGATTGGTGAAAGCCTGTTAATTTTAATTGATCGCTATCTGGGTCGTATAAAATATGATCTGGTTGAATCGATTTATGAATAATATTGTTTTGATGAACAGATCCAAGAATAGTCGTTAATTTAATCGCGATCTTTAGAAATGTGCTGATATCAAATATTTGATTATTTCTTAACCATTCTGTTAAAGGTTGTCCTTCAAAATACTCCATCACCACATAAGGTTGTTCCTTACTTTTCTCTAAGGCTACTGGTTTAAGAACTCCATAAAGCTCTGAATCAGATAGCGTATAATACTCATGAATTAATTCAGCTTTTGATTGGGGATCTACTTTATTAGGGATAATCTTGATCAAAACTTGTTCCTCATTGAGACTTGAAACTGCTTTATATAAAAACCATGACTTTGAAGCAATAACCGTATCCTGCAGTTGATAACTCGATAATTTCTTCATCATCTATCATCCTATTTTCAAAATTTTAAGTTAATTTTAACCAGACTTTAGCTCTTTTTTAAACTCGATCCTTATAATTTGGATGACGAGTAAGAAAGGGGGAATACATTTGCAAAATACAAAGACAAAAAATCATCAGAATAAACAGGAGTTAGATAAGGAATGGTTGGTATTACTTATTTTCGCCAAACAAAAGGGATATACTGTACAACAGGTCCAACAATTCTTAAAAGAAAAGAAGATGTCCGATTAAGGCGATTTAATATCGTGGTGTTCTTCGATTCGATTAAATTTATAACCAATTCCGCGGACTGTTTCAATATACTTAGGTTGATTAGTATTCGTTTCTAACTTCTTTCTTAGATTACTAATATGTACCATAACTGTCCGATAATCTCCTAAACTGGTTTCATCCCAGATTAACTCAAATATTTTTTCTACACTAAATACTCTTTCAGGATTTTGCGCTAACAAACATAAAATCTGAAACTCCTTTGCCGATAACCGCAATGTTTTGTTAGTTAACTTCACAACAGCGCTGTCAAGATTAATCTCTAAGCCTGGGTACTCAATTATATTAGATTTTTTTTCCATGGTTTCATTTTGTTTATCAGAATGGGCCAGCTTCCGATACCGGCGTAAATGCGCCTTTATTTTAGCGATTAAAACTGGTGAACTGGTTGTTTTCTCAATAAAATCATCACCGCCAACACCTAATCCTAAAATTTTATCCATATCATCTTGTTTGGAGCTAAGGAAAATAATAGGTATATCTATTATTTTCTTTATTTCCTGGCAAAGCTCATATCCGTCTAATTTAGGCATCATTACGTCTAAAATTATTAAATCTGGTGTTTCTCGCTTAACCATTGCCAAAGCTTCCAAACCGTCTTCTGCAGATAACACTTGGTAGCCGTTTTCTGTCAAATACAATTCCAATATGTTACGCATATCCGCATCATCATCAACTATTAAAATCTTTTCGCTAGCCACCATTGATCCCCCCTCTCTTAAACTATTATTATTCCTTCTGCTCACAATATGGTATATATCATTAGTACTTTCTGGTAATATAAACTACCTATAAATGGTACTTTTCTATTAGTATACCAAAGGTTTTACGGAGAACAACAATATTATTAATTATTTCCAATTTTCCCATGATATTTATGGGAAAATTCTACTAAATCCCATAAAAAGATGTTTAATTTTTAAAGTATTTCCTTTAACTTTTGTGGTTAAAGGTTTTCCATTATCCAGTTACAATATGAATTGGAAAGGAGGTTGACTACTGTTTTGTAAGCGTTTTATTTTTGAGACAAATTTTTAAATATGGAGGAATTCAAAATATGAACAGGAATTTTAAAAGATTTATTTCATTATTTCTCGTAACGATTTTGGTCATTCCATCTGGTTGGATTACACCGGTTACAGAAGCGGCAACGACTGAGGATATTCCAGTTCTTCTCTATCACCGTGTCGTTGAAAATCCTACTAAAGAATGGACGGACACTAGCATTGATAAGTTTGAACAGACGATGAGATATCTCCATGACAACGGTTATAATACACTCACCGCAGAGCAATATGTTCGCATCATGGAAGGAGAAGAGGATGCTCCTGCAAATCCCATTTTATTAACCTTTGATGATGCAACTCCAGATTTTATCACCAACGCACTTCCCATCCTAGACAGTTTTAATATGAATTCGGTTCTATTTGTTGTCTCCGATTGGATCGATGGCGACTACAGCATGTCTGAAGAGCAATTACTTAGTTTAGTGGATAAACCTAATGTGAGTATTCAAAACCATACCTTGGATCACAGTGATGCTCTATGGGGAAATGGTGTTGGTAGTAACAGTACGATCACAACAGAAGATGCTGAACATCAAATTGCTGAAGCTAACATTTACCTAAAAAGTATTACCGGTCAAGATCCGACACTTATGGCTTATCCATATGGTAGCTATAACGACAAGGCAAAAAAAGCAAATGAAGAACAAGGCATGAAGTATGCATTTAAAGTAGGCTATCCTAATGATGGAGATTATGCAATGGGGCGTCATTATGTCATGATGGATACGACTTTAGAGGAAATTGCTAATTGGATTGGTGGTCCGCCACTAGCCCCTGCTGAAGAATCAGACGAACAGCCAGAAGAAATTGTTTACCAGGAATCCTTTGCAGATGGACAAGGTCTAGCAAAACAATCTGGCGGAGCTAGTCTTACTACCGTGACAGATAAAGCATTTGAGGGCAATGATGATGGTACTGCTTTATACGTAAGCAACCGTAGTAATGATTACGATGCAGTAGACTTTACTTTTGACGAACTTGGTTTAGAAGATGGCAAGACATATACAGCTACTGTCACTGGTTATGTTGATCGTGACGAAGCTATTCCTGACGGGGCACAAGCAGTTCTTTCTACTGTCGATAGTTATACTTGGCTATCCAATATTGATTTCGTTGCCGGGGAAAGCTTCACATTGAATGAACAATTCACGGTTAATACTGAAGCAGATACAAGCTTAAGAGTTCAATCTAATGCTGATGGTGCGACTGTTCCGTTTTATGTTGGTGAAATTGTTATTACGGAACAATCATCAGATGATAATGATGAGCCAGATGCAGATAGACCACCTGCCAAAGAGTTCACACCTATTACATTTGAAGACGAGACTACTGGCGGTTTTGAAGCTAGAGGTGGAGAAGAAGTTCTAACCGTAACCGATGAAGCGAACCATACGGATGACGGAGCTTTCGCGTTAAAAGTGGAAAACCGATCTGAAAATTGGCATGGCCCTTCCTTACGTGTAGAAGAGTTTGTAGACCAAGGTAAAGAATACCGAATTTCTGCTTGGGTTAAGTTGATCTCACCGGATAGCTCTCAGTTACAATTGTCTACTCAAGTTGGTGAGGGAGATGGAGCGAATTACAACAACCTACACGGCGAAACAATTACAACAGAAGACGGCTGGGTGCACTTAGAAGGAACTTATCGCTATGATAGTATTGGGGATGAATTTTTATCCATCTATATAGAAAGTTCCAACAATAGTTCAGCTTCATTCTACATCGATGATATAACATTTGAGCCAACAGGTTCTGACGATGTAGAAGTGGAAAAAGACTTAACGCCAATTAAAGATGTATACGAAGATGATTTCTTAATTGGAAATGCGGTTTCTTCCGGAGAATTCGAAGGCACTAGACTTGAACTGCTGCAAATGCATCATAATCTCGTTACAGCAGAAAATGCCATGAAACCAGGTTATGCTTATAACGATGATCGAGAATTTGACTTCGAAGCAGAAGATGCACTTGTAGGAAGAGCATTAGAAGAAGGCTTTGATGTACATGGTCACGTGCTTGTCTGGCACCAACAATCAGAAGAATGGTTACATTCCGATGAAGATGGTGATCCACTAAGTCGTGAAGAAGCACTTGAAAATTTAAGAAACCATGTCCAAACAACAGTGGAACACTTCGGGGATGACGTTATTTCTTGGGACGTTGTCAATGAAGCAATGATTGATAATCCGCCAAACCCATCTGATTGGAAAGCATCTTTACGTCAATCAGGTTGGTATCATGCGATTGGAGAGGATTACGTAGAACAATCCTTCCGTGCAGCAAAAGAAGTCATCGATGAAAATGGCTGGGATATCAAGCTTTATTACAATGATTACAATGATGATAACCAAAACAAAGCAGAAGCCATTTACCAGATGGTGAAAGAAATTAATGAGGAATATGCTGCAGAAAATGATGGCGAACTACTTATTGATGGTGTTGGCATGCAAGGGCACTACAATTTAAATACTAATCCGGAAAATGTAAGACGCTCCATGGAGAAGTTTATCTCTCTTGGTGTGGAAGTTGGTGTGACAGAGCTTGATATTACAGCTGGCAGCGACAATGAGCTAACTGAGCAACAAGCCATTGCCCAAGGTTATCTATATGCACAATTGTTCCAAATTTATAAAGAACATGCTGAACATATCTCACGTGTTACATTCTGGGGGCTGAACGATGCGACAAGCTGGAGAGCTGAACAAAGCCCATTATTGTTTCATAAAGACTTGCAAGCAAAACCAGCATACTATGCTGTCATCGACCCTGATACATTTATTGAGGAACATGAGCTTGAGGAGACAGAAGCAAAGCAGTCCACAGCTTCATTTGGAACTCCTGAAATCGATGGTTCTATAGACGAGGTTTGGAGCGATGCAACAGAGTTACCAGTTAATCGCTATCAAATGGCTTGGCAAGGAGCAAACGGAACAGCTAAGACATTATGGGATGACGAAAACCTGTATGTATTAATTCAAGTTAGTGACTCGAACCTTGACGATACAAACGAAAATGCATGGGAGCAAGACTCCATTGAAGTATTCGTTGACGAAAACAACGCAAAGACATCATTTTATCAAGATGATGACGGACAATATCGAGTCAACTTTAACAATGAAACCTCCTTCAATCCAGAAAGTATTGCTGACGGATTTGAATCTGCAACTAATGTTTCTGATAATGGCTACACGGTAGAAGTAAAAATACCGTTTAAAACAATTTCTCCTTCTGACAATACAGACATTGGTTTTGACGTACAAATTAATGATGCAAGAGATGGTGCGCGAGAAAGTGCTGCAACATGGAACGACACAACTGGAGCCGGATATCAGGATACATCCGTGTTCGGTATTTTAACACTAGAAGATTCAAGAGGATCTACACCTGATCCAGAGGAACCGCAACCAGAAGAACCAGGTGATCCGGAAAATCCAGGTTCAGATGATCCAAAACCTGAAAAACCAAAACAAATCGTAACCAAACCAATAGTCGAAGATAAACAAGCAACGATTAAAGATGACGATATTAACAAATTAAAACAAGAAGATGAATTAGTCATCAACCTAAGAAATCATGACTCTTCCATCACTGTTTCATTTACTAGTGAACAAGTGAAACAGTTAAAGCAACAAAATACTATCATCACTATTAACATGAAAGATGTAACCATCCAATTGCCAGCCTCCATATTTAATAATGGAGATCAAGCTGTAGATTTAGAAATTAAAAAAATGAAAGATATAGAAGATGCGTTAAGTGCAGTCTATGACTTTACCATTTTCCAAGGTGACGAAGAAATAAGTCAGTTTGATTCGAAGGTTACCCTTTCATTAAAAGTTAATCAGGACAAAGTAAAAGATCCTAACAAAGTAAAATTGTTCTACTGGAACCCCGATACGGAAGAATGGGAACTCATCGGTGGAGAATACAAAGATGGGATAGTGACAGCCGAAACGGATCACTTCAGTACATTTGCCGTATTTGAGATAGAAGAAGAAGAGGAGACTAACGGGAACAATGAAAAATCTGGGGAATATGAAGGAAATGAATTGCCTGATACCGCTACTAGCACATTTAATTATTTATTAGCGGGATTCATTATCCTATTCGTTGGTGGAGCCTTCCTCATCTATAATAAGAGAAGAAAAGCGTAAATGAAATGAGGGACTGATGCTATAGCATCAGTCCCCTTTGATTTATTCGCGTAGTCCGCTAAGTTTTCTGGCAAGTTTTGTGATTTACTGGCAACTTCGGCTAGTTCTCTGGCAACTTTTACGAATTTATTTATGCAAAAGAAAAATGCCGGTGATCTCCATAAGAAGCCGGCATTCAATATGTTCAATTAACTACTTTTTGATTTTGCACCGCTAATCGGGCCATTGACGGTTAACCCAAGTGTCTCTTCGGTTTCCGTATGAATTTTCCGGAACATTTCAGGATTTTCTGCTAACGACACACCATAAGATGGAACCATTTCTTTTATTTTCGGTTCCCATTCTTTTGTATGTTGCGGGAAACATCTCTCCAACACTTCTAGCATAACTTGTACTGCGGTAGAAGCTCCTGGAGATGCACCGAGCAATGCGGCTATCGATCCATCTTGAGCACTAACAACTTCTGTTCCAAATTGTAGTGTTCCTTTACCGCCTGCTTCGGTGTCTTTAATAACTTGCACACGTTGACCAGCTACAACTATGTCCCAGTCCTCGCTTTTAGCATTCGGAATAAATTCACGCAATTCTGCCATGCGCTGTTCTTTCGATGACAACACTTGTTGGATCAGATATTTCGTTAATGCCAGCTCTTTTGCCCCTGCCGATAACATGGTTAAGACATTACTCGGTTTGACTGAACCAAACAAGTCGAAATTGGAACCGGTTTTTAGAAATTTTGGTGAGAAACCGGCATATGGTCCGAACAGTAATGATTTTTTGTTATCGATAAACCTGGTATCAAGATGTGGGACAGACATGGGCGGAGCACCAACTTTAGCTTTGCCATATACTTTTCCATGATGCTTTTCTACGATTTCAGGATTGTTACATACCATAAACAGACCGCTTACCGGGAATCCTCCAATATTTTTGGACTCGGGAATGCCAGTTTTTTGTAGTAAAGGTAGACTTCCGCCCCCACCACCAATAAAAATGAATTTTGCAGTATGAAATTCTAGTTTATCGTTATCCAGATCATGCACTTTTACTTCCCAGGAGCCATCACTGGTTCGTTTAATATCTTTCACACTATGCTTATAATTCACTTCCACGTCCGTTTCTTCTAAGTGATCGAACAATTTACGTGTTAAAGCACCGAAATTAACGTCCGTTCCTGAGTCAATTTTGGTTGCTGCAATTGGTTGATCTTGTGTACGGTCTTCCATTATAAGTGGAATCCATTTCTTCAGTTTTTCTGGGTCATCAGAATATTCCATATCTTGAAAGAGTGGAATATTTGATAACGCTTCAAAACGTTTTTGCAAAAAGGCCACATTCTCTTCCCCTTGAACTAAACTCATATGAGGAATTGGCATGATAAAATCTTGTGGGTTCTCAATCAGATTACTTTTAACTAGATAAGACCAAAACTGTCTCGATACTTGAAACTGTTCATTCACTTTTACAGCTTTAGTAGTGTCGATTGACCCATCTGCCTTTTCCTTTGTATAGTTAAGCTCGCACAATGCGGCATGACCTGTACCCGCGTTATTCCATTCGTTAGAGCTTTCTTCACCTGCTTTATCGAGCTTCTCAAATACTTTAATATCCCAGTCTGGTGCTAACTCTTTCAGAATTGATCCTAAAGTCGCGCTCATAACTCCGGCACCAATTAAGATAACATCTGATTTTTTCTGTATGTCGCTCATTAAAACCTTCCTTTCTTATCTGCAAAAAAAAGAGTAGGCTCTCCTGCTTTGATATAACAAAAAGTAAGGCATTATTCAGGAATAAACCTTTTCTTCCCAATCCAACTATTGCCAGTATATTAAAATTATTTAAATATCTACTATCTTCTATTAATTATAAACTATTTAAGGTTGGAAAAAAAGTAAGAATAATGTCATAAACGTCTTGTCTATAGCACTAATGAATTTGTAATAAGTAATCCATACTAGAAACAGGAGGTGTCCAGAGGGGCATAAATCAATTATTTAACTTTTCTTCCTTTAACCTTTAAAATGGAAAATATAGAAAAGTTGGAAAGGGTGAAGTACATGAAAGTATTAGTTGTAGGTGCAAATGGTCAGATAGGAAAACATCTTGTAAAATTCATACAAGAAGATGACAATTTGGAAGCAAAAGCAGTGATTCGAAAAGAAGAACAAGCCGCTTACTTTCAAGATTTAGGTGCTGAAGTGACGATTGTAGATCTGGAAGATGATATTGATGTAATCGCTAAGGCTGCTGAAGGAGTAGATGCGATTGTATTTACAGCAGGATCTGGCCCACATACTGGCAAAGA
Source organism: Gracilibacillus lacisalsi DSM 19029 (assembly GCF_000377765.1). GTDB lineage: Bacteria > Bacillota > Bacilli > Bacillales > Amphibacillaceae > Gracilibacillus > Gracilibacillus lacisalsi. Next base: position 283,848 of record NZ_KB898665.1, read on the forward strand.
CAAAACCCTTATGATCGATCTAGATGGTGCTGTTAAAACAATTGAAGCAGCAAAACAAGCTAATGTGAAACGATATGTTATGATCAGTTCTTTCGATACGAGTCGTGAAGCAATCCAATCAGCTCCAGAAGGTTTTGCGCCATACGTAGTGGCAAAACATTATGCGGATGAATGGCTGACTGCCACTGATTTAGATTATACAATCATTCACCCTGGTGGACTAACTAATGAGCCGGGCAAAAACCAAGTACAACTAGCTGAAAAAGTAGAAAGAGGACAAGTTCCGCGAGAAGACATTGCCAGAGTAATTGTAGCTAGCTTGAACAATGACTCAACGATCGGCAAGAGATTTCAAGTTGTGACAGGTAATACTCCCGTTGAAGAAGCGATTAAATCGATTTAAAACAATACAGCATCGTATAGACAGATCCATTTCCCTGTTTGGTGAAATGGATCTGTTTATTTCATCCAACTATTTTTTTCATTGATGTTCTGTCACAAATAAGCTACATCCCTCGTCTTGAGTTATGAAATAACAAAAGGAGGCTATCTTATGACTAAAAAATGGGATGTAGTCATTATTGGTGCGGGGTTAGCAGGTTATGTTGCAGCTAATTATCTAGCTAAAAAGAATTTGTCGATATTACTATTAGAAAGAGGTAAGCATGTTGGTGGAAGGGCAAAAACAGATAAGGTAAAACGCCAATATTTTAATCTTGGCCCCCATGCTCTTTATAAAAAAGGAAAAGCGAAACCTATTCTCGAAGAATTAGGTATTAGTCTTAATGGTAAATCACCGAAATTAACTGGCTTTATAATCGAAAATAATACGGAATATGTTGCACCTTTGACACCTTCAGGGCTATTTTCTACAAAATTTCTTAATTGGAAAGATCGTTTGGAATGGATCAGCGCTTTGATGAAAGTAAATAGAGTGAATACCGAACATTTAGCAGACCTCACATTCCAACAATGGGTTAAACAAATAACATCATCGCAAAAAGTAGTGTCATTACTTTATTTATTAGCGAGACTTACGACTTATTGTCATGCACCTGATAAAGTGAGCGCTAAATTAATCGTATCCCATTTAAAAGTGGGCATGAGCGGCGTACTATATCTAGATGGTGGTTGGCAGACGATGATTGATCAGCTCCACAATCAAGCGGTTATTTCAGGTATTCAGGTACAGTCAAACTCTGTGGTAAAACATATCGTCCCATCAGTTGATCATCATACATTAATCTTGTCTAATGATGAGGAAATACTCGCAAACAAGGTGATTTGTACCACTCACCCTCAAGAACTTCATAACATGCTAGATGATCATCTTCAGCATCGTTTTTTTACCCAAATAACACCTGTAAAGGGAGCAACTTTAGATGTCGCTTTAACCCAGCTTCCTAATCCAAAGTTATCGTTCGCTATGGGAGTCACTAACCCTCTCTATTATTCTGTACATTCAAATGATGCTCAACTCTCTGATGATGGAAAAAGTACGATTCTTCATGTGTTTAAATATCACTCTCCTAATGTGCATATAGATGGGAAAGAGGTAAAAAACGAGCTGGAACAATTTTTAGAACAACTACAGCCTGGGTGGCAGCAATATGTGAAAACCAAACGCATTCTCCCTAACATTACAGTAAACCAACGCTTACCTCAGGTAGGGGATGAACAAAAGCTTAAACGTTCTGAAACGGATATCCCTGGCTTGTACATTGCAGGAGATTGGGCTTCTGCTAACTCGATTTTGTCAGAAGGAGCAATCAGCAGTGGGAAACAAGCAGCTGATGAAATAATAAAAAAAGAAAATGGGATGATATAATGCAAATTAGTAATGAAGATTATCAACAATTTAAACCATTATTATTTTCATTAGGGTATCGATTATTAGGTTCCGTATCAGAAACTGAAGATATAGTGCAAGAAACTTTTTTAAAAGCGTTCGAAATAACAGAACAGGAGATAGAAAATAAGAAAGCATATCTCTGCAAAATGATGACGAACCGCTGTCTTGATCTACTGAAATCTGCCCGGTATAAACGAGAGCAATACGTGGGGCCATGGAACCCCGAGCCTCTATTGCTAGAGCCATCATCTGACTTTGATCCAACAGAAGTAGTGCTACAAAAAGAAGGGTTAAGTATTGCTTATTTACGAATGATGGAACATTTAACACCAGATGAAAGAGCTGTCCTTCTTCTAAAAGAAATATTTGGCTTTCCGTACGCAGAAATTGCAAACGTTATTGCAAAGAAGGAAGCAAACTGCAGGAAAATTTTCAGTCGAGCAAAGCAAAAAATCTCACTCATAGAAGATGAAAGCCTAAACTATGAGAAAAACAAATCTATTATCACCCGTTTTATCCAAGCATTTCAAACAGAGAATATGGATACCTTATTAGAACTGATCTCGGAAGATGTTACGCTATATTCTGATGGAGGAGGCAAAGTCCATGCTGCTATTCGTCCCGTTGTATCACTATCCAACGTATTGGCATTATTATACGGCATAACCAAAAAAGCTCCAGAAGACTTTTATCTCGATATTAAGAATGTTAATGGTCAGCCGGCAATTGTGATTTATATGAATGGAGCACTTCAGAGTATCATGAGTTTTTATATTAGTAACAACAAGGTTCATGAAATATATCTCACCGTGAATCCTGATAAATTGCCCTAAGAATTTCTTTGCATAGCTTGTCTCCTTTCATGCATATATATAGATTATCAACGACTAAGGAGGCTTTTTATGCCAAGAAATATTTCATCCTATCAACTTATTAGATATGTTGTTGGCTATGTATTTATCGCTTCTGCTTTAATGAAATTAGTAGTTGCTGATTTTACCGGTCCATTTTCTAATTACGGTGTACCGTACCCTCAAGCAGCGGTTTTAATTGTAGGTATTACAGAATTAATATGTGGGGTATTATTCGTTTTTAATTATTATGTAAAAAAGGCAGCTATTCCACTATTAGTCATTATAGTCGCTGCACTTTTCCTTACGAAGGTTCCTGTGTTACAAGCAGGGCTACTTGAATTCGCATTTGAAGCAAGATTAGATATTGTCATGTTTTTTCTTCTTTATATACTTTGGAAAGACTAAGAGTATCAATCAGCTATTATCATTAAATCGATAATAGCTGATTATTTTGTGTTATGTCAGGATTCAACTCCTATGTGATCTAAATCCAATCGATTAGCCAATTAGAAAATGTCTAAACTCTAAATTGAGCTATTTGCTGTTTTAAATTGGATAATTGACTAGTCTGCGATTGGATCGCTTGCTTCATTTCTTCTACTACGTCTTGCTGTTTTACCGATTGTTCTGACACTTTATTTGCATAATTAGCTGATTCACTAACAATGCCCGCCATCTCTTCTGCTGATGCTGATACTTCTTCTGTACTAGCAGAAATTTGCTCTGAAGTAGAATAAACTTCCTCAACTTGCTTTGAAACACCTTTTATAGCTTCTAAAATATCTTGGAAAGAAGCTCCTGTTTGTTCCATGACGTGCAATCCTTCAGACACTTCTTTCTCAATGGTATTCATTGATTGAACAGATGATTGGGAATCTTTTTGAATAGATGTAATTAATGACGTAACATTTAATGTTGCCTCATTCGTTTGCTCCGCCAATTTTCTTACCTCATCTGCCACTACAGCAAAACCTTTTCCATGTTCTCCAGCTCTTGCAGCCTCAATTGCTGCATTTAATGCTAATAAATTGGTTTGTTCAGCTATCTCTTGAATAAGATTAATGATATTGCTAATTTCTTGTGATCTCTCACCCAGTGAATTGGTTACTTTCGTTGATTCGATGACCATATCATTAATGGCGTTCATTTGTTGATTCGCTTGAGTGATCAATTGGTTACCACTCATAGCAGCTTCCGTTGTAACATTAGACGACTCCTTCACTGATTGCATGCTATTTGCTATATCTTGTACCCCAATTGACATTTCCTCTGTTGCTTTCGCTGTTTGCTCTGCACTTTCTTCCTGGGTCTGTGATCCTTCAGCTACTTGTTGGATCGCTGATGAGATCTCAGCAGTACTATTTGTTACTTCTCGCGTCTTATCATTTAATACAAGAGACTCATTTGTAGTATCCTGTATTGTTCGATTTATGCTTATTATTAGCGATTGCATATTCTCCATCATTTGATTAAAAGAACGTGATATAATGCCTATTTCATCTTTACTTTTCACTGGTAACCTTACCGTTAAGTCTCCTTCATTACTAGCTAAACGTTGCATATAATGAGAAATTTCGGTTAACGGACGTATTTTTTTGAATAAAATAAAAAACGTCGCAATTACTAATAAAAACATGAGAAAAATTAGACTATATGTCACATATAAGTAAATATTCAATATTTGTTCCGAGCTCGTTGTTTCGTTTTGTGCTCGTTGATTCATCATTTGTTGAAATTCTTCAATCGGCTCCATAATGATCGCTTTGTTTTGATCATACTTTTCATCAAACATTAATTGACGGGCTCTTTCAAAATCCCCTTCCTCCACAGCAGTCATTGCAGCTTCTTCTGTTTCGACTAAAGCATCAGAATTACTTTTCGCTTCTTCAATCAGTGCAAGTTCTTCTTCTGGAGCATCCATCTCTTTCAAACGTTGCACAACTTTATCCCGTGTTTGTATTTCATTCACTTCTCTCCAGTAATTTTCATAATACTCCGTTTCTCCAAATTGCACATAACGACGTGCTTGATCAGTTAAGTAATCGGATGCGTCCGCTAAATCAATGCCTAATTGCTTGAATTCTGATTGTCTGTCATAGGCAAGCCTTTGTTCCTGTTGACTTTCATTCATTTTAAACAGTGTATAACCAATGGCCACTGCGAAAATAAGATAGATCACACTTATCCATTTTAAAATTGATGCTATCTTCATCTTGAACTCCCCCTCTATAGTTACTATTTGATCATTATTTCCTATTACAATATGACCAATCAGCGAAAATACTGACAGTATATAATTTAAAAGGGAGTATTTCTATCGTTATGTTAGAAAATCTTCCAAATCATTGTAAGATAACGAGACTTCCATAACTGGATATTTTTGACACAATTTTAAATTAAATATAGCAGGAAAAATCATATTATTTATATTCTATCCGATTCAGTGATTCCGTTCACCACAACAGTTATGGCGACGTTTTTTATCATTCATTTTTAATATGATCAACAGTAAATAATTTGATAGGGATTTATGCACCATATATAATGAGTAAGCACCTTTAGATAAAGACTATATATAAAAAACAGGAGTGAATGATGTAATGGAACTTGAAGCAAATCCCCAATTATTATGGTTCATTGGGATCTATGCTGTCATAATGATCGGACTAGGCATTTATATGTCCAAGAAAGTGTCCAATAGCACAGACTTTATCCTAGCTGGAAAAAGTTTAGGACCTCTCGTATTAATGGGTACTTTGCTAGCTACCTGGACAGGAAGTGGTAGTATATCAGGTGGAGAAACATCTGTTGCTTATAGTTTTGGTATTCTCCCTTCCCTGATGTTAATGATACCCACTTTAACCGGGATTTTTACTCTTTACATAGCGGCGCCTAAAATCAGAGCATTTGGAAAATATACGATTTCCGGTATTCTTGAAGAAAAATATGGAGTCTCTGCTCGCAATCTTGCCAGTATTATTGTTCTTTTAGCTTATGTAGGGATCGTTTCCTATCAAATGAAAGGATTCGGATTTATTCTTAATCTTACAACAGGAATGAGTGTAGAGACCGGTACGATTATAGCAGCTGTTTTAATCATTTTTCTTGCGATGATTGGAGGTCTTAAATCCGTATCTCAAACAGATGCAATCAGTGGTTTCTTAATGGTTGGTGGTCTAGTGATTACCGTACCAACGATTTTCGCTGTTGCCGGTGGTTGGGATTCGATCGTTGAAAATGTCCCCGATTCACACCTGACTGCAACGGGCGGACTAACAAACATCCAATTGATTGGCTACCTATTACCGTCCTTATTCCTTTTACTTGGTGACCAAAACATGTATCAACGTTTAGCATCATCAAAAGGAGATGCCTCATCAAGAAAGGCTCAAATCGGCTGGCTTCTTATTATGTTAATTATTTCTCCAGCCATTTCCCTAATTGCCTTTGCATCTCGTTCGTTATTCCCTGATATAGATCCAGGAATGGCCTTAATGGCGACAACGCTCGCAATGCCGATAGCAATTGGAGGAGTTTTACTTGCGGCAGCCGCTGCTTTTATCATTACAACAGGTAACTCCTATTTGCTTTCTGCAGCTACCAATATGACGTATGATATTTACGGAAAATATATTAATAAAGATGCATCAGATCAAAAACAATTAAGGATGACCAAAGTTTTTATCGTCATTCTTGGTGTATTTGCCTATTTATTGATTAGCTTTTTCCCAACGGTGTTAGAAGTCCAAATGTATGCTTATACCGTTTATGGTGCAGGTATCACACCAGCAATTTTAGCGGTATTCTTCTGGAAACGCGTCAATGCAATCGGTGGTATTTCTTCCATGATCGTAGGTGTTGTAACAACATTAGTATGGGAAATTATCCTCGGTAAACCATTTGACTTAAATAGTGTTGTTATTTCAGTTCCTGCTGCGGTTATTGTATTAATAGTTGTATCATTAACTACGCAGAAGAAAACAACGAATAATTCCTGATAGGAGTGTCCAACATGCAAGAACGATTAACAAAAGTAACGGAATGGATGAACGAGAAGAATATTGAAGTATCTTTCCTGAACTCAACTGAAAATGTCTTTTATTTATCCAATTTTTATACAGACCCACATGAACGTTTGATGGGAATCCTTGTATTTAAACAAGCACAACCAGTATTTGTCCTACCTGAAATGGAAGCAGGTCAATTAAAGAATACAGGATGGAAATACGACATTATTGGATATTCTGATCACGAAGATCCATGGCAACTTATGCAAACTACATTAGAAAAAAAGCAATTAGAAAAAGTGGAAGCAGTTGCTATTGAAAAAGAAGTTCTCACTTACAAACGGAGTGAAGAGTTTCTATCCTTCTTCCCAGAGGCAAAAGTCATATCTATAGAAGAAAAATTAAATGACATGCGTGTTGTGAAGGATGAGGCAGAAATCACGATCATTCGGCGCGCTGCAAACATGGCTGATTATGGAGTTCAAGTAGGTATTGATGCACTCGAAGAAGGTATTAGCGAAATGGAAGTATTAGCAAAAATCGAATATGAATTGAAAAGAAAAGGAATAAGAGAAATGTCCTTTTCAACCATGGTACTATTTGGTGAAAAAACTGGAGACCCTCACGGAAATCCCGGTGATCGAACATTAAAAGCCGGTGATATGGTTCTCTTTGATTTAGGAGTTGTACTGGATGGCTATTGCTCAGACATTACACGAACCGTAGCATTTAAAACAGTCTCAGACAAACAAAAAGAAATTTACCAAACCGTATTAAAAGCACAACAAGCTTCCTTAGAAAAAAGCAAACCAGGTAATCGTATCGGAGATTTAGACAACGCTGCTCGAAATATTATCACCGATGCTGGATACGGAGACTACTTCCCACATCGGATTGGACATGGTATGGGCATCAATGTTCATGAGTTTCCTTCGATAAGTCATCTAAATGATGGCATTCTTACAAAAGGAATGATTTATACGATTGAACCAGGGATATACATTCCAGGAATCGGTGGTGTAAGAATAGAAGACGATGTACTAGTTACAGCAGATGGTTATGAAACATTGACCAAATTCCCCAAAGAACTACAAATAATAGAATAATTTAAGGCTAGTGCGCTCTTAGTGCAGTAAGAATACTCATATAAGTAACTTTCCACTTGCTTATATGGGTATTCTTTTTTCAGATGATGCCATGTCCCACTCTCGGTCGCTGATTAATTTGGGAGTGATTACCCTTTGGATGATCATTGTGCTTTGCAAGAGACAGTTATCATCGCATTCTATTGTTACCACATACGTAATCGGCGTTTTTTTGCAGATGTATTGGAGGGTTTGTTTAACCTGATTTTAGGCCTTTATCAATTTCCGACTCATTTGAGTACTAACCCCATTTATGAAAACGAATTTGGTGTTATTTTCACCGATTTTTTAATCCTCCCCATATGAATTTATCCAATAAACTTTGGAAAGAATAATAGTGTATTAATTTTATAGATTATCAGAGTTTGCAGGAGGAATAAGTAGTGGAATTAATCCAAATATTGACAAAATTAGTGATAGGTTTCTTTTTACTATTTCTGTTAGTTAGAATTATAGGATCAAAATTAATAGACCAGTTTACTCCTTTTCATTTTATATCAGCTGTTGTGTTAAGTGAATTGTTGGGAAATGCCATTTATGAAGAGAAGGTTCCCATTAGCTATATCTTCTTTACCTTACTTATATGGGGATCTTTATTGTTTTTAGTAGAATACATTGCTCAGAAATCTCTTTTTTATAGAGGAAAGTTCGAAGGGAAGCCTGCCACCGTTATCCGAGATGGTCAAATCGACTTTGACGAGTTAAAGAAAAGTCGGATGAATCTTAACCAATTACAAAGTCTACTTCGGCAAAGTGAAATTTTTTCTATTCGTGAGGTAGCATTTGCACTTATCGAACCTAATGGCTCCATAAGTGTATTAAAAAAAGCACAATATAAAAAAACTACTCAGCAAGACTTCAATATGCCTCCACAACCTATTTATCTGCCTATAACAGTAATTAAGGATGGCGAAATTTTGAAAGAACATTTAACAGAAATAAACAAAGACGTACCATGGTTACAGAACCAGTTATTAGCCCATAACATAAGCAGAGTGGAAGACGTGCTTTTCGCTGAATGGCTTGAAAACGATGGTTTATTTATTATTCCACATAAACAATTAACATAAGTACGATTTAATCAAAATTTTACATTTAACAGCACGAAAACACGTTACAATTGTAAGTAAAATTGGATGATATGAACTATTCTCCATGCTTGAGGTGGTGTTTAATATGTTCGCAGGTCATTTCGGAGTTGCCGCTGCAGTAAAAAGTAAAGCGCCAGAATTACCGCTTTGGTCACTATTAGTTAGTACACAATTACTTGATATCGCATTTATTCCGTTTAATTTAGCAGGATTAGAATATATGGAGCCTATCGGTGAGGGTGGCTATGCTAATATGATGATTTATGCATTCTACACTCACTCTTTAGTGGGAGCACTGTTGCTTTCACTTCTCTTCGGATTACTTGGTTCAAAATTTTGGGGTAAAAAATCTGGAGTGATTATAGGTGCTGTTATATTTAGTCACTGGATTTTAGATTTGCTTGTTCATCGGCCGGATATACCTATTTTCCCAGGAAATGCAGGTAATTTTCCGCTTCTTGGTTTAGGACTATGGCAGTCTATGCCTGCAAGTATTCTAGTGGAATTCCTCCTTATTGCTATTGGTTCCTTTCTGTATTTCAAATATGCACTTAAATCTTCAGGACCTAAACACAGAGTGAAAGGAATTGTAGCTGGATGTGTGATGACTTTATTTCTTTTTCTTTCTTTAGGCTTTGATGCGTTTTTATAGGATAGAAGATCCTCACGCAATGGGTACGATAAAGAATATGATTTCGAACATATGTAAAAAGAGGCTGGGACAAAAGAATATTTAGATAGGAAAAATCCGAACAATAAAGTCTGAGTACACATACCGCTTTCGGCAAAAAACTTCGGCTCGTGCTGTTCCCACAGGAGTCTGCGTATTTTGCCTACGCTTAGTTCAGATTGTTCGGATTCTCGTTCCATCTATTTAGTTATGTCCCAGCCTCTTCTCACTTCATCCTATTAATCAACCGTAATAACAATCTTTCCTACAGCGTGATGCGTTTCGCTTAATGCATGAGCATCATAAACGCCTTGCTGTGTTAATGGGAAAGTACTACCCACAATGCTTTTCATTTTTTTCGCTTGTAGTAGATCAGCTAACTTACTAAGTTGTTTACCTTCGGGTTGCAACCAAATTCCGATGGTCTCCACATTTTTCTCTTTTGCTTTTTCTTGATCTGGTGCGCCTACCACGGTTATGAGTCGTCCACTATTTTCTTTCAGGACATCAAAACTGTTAAGCTGCACCTCACCACCCATTGTATCTAACACAAGATCTATTTCTTGTACGACATCTCTAAAATCAGTAGTGCGATAATCAATGACCTCATCTGCACCAAGTGATTGAAGTAGTTCATGATTCTTTTCACTTGCTGTCGTATATACATACGCTCCTGCTTCTTTAGCTAGTTGGATTGCATATGTTCCAACTCCACCTGCACCAGCATGAACTAACACTTTCTCTCCTTCTTTTAGGTGGCCATGATCAAATAAGCCTTGATAGGCTGTCATTCCGGCCAGTGGTACTGCTGCTGCCTCTTCAAAAGATATATTAGCTGGTTTCTTCGCTAATAAATGATCGTCAACAACGGTATACTCTGCATAAGTACCAAAGCGTGTTGTTTCTGGACGGGCAAATACTTCATCGCCTTCCTGCCAATCAGTTACTGCTGATCCAACAGCTTCAATAACACCTGCAACATCCCAACCTAGAATAATTGGAAACTCCCAATCAAACATTTGTTTTAAATATCCTTCACGAAGTTTCCAATCAATCGGATTAATCGACGTTGCTTTCACACGTACTAATACCTGATGTTCCCCTAGTTCCGGTAAAGTGACTTGGCCTTCTTCTAATACATCTTTACTGCCATATTTATTAATAATCACGGCTCTTGTTTCCATGATAATTCACCTCTTTTTTTATATTCAGAGTCATTCAGTCTGAGATGGATATAGTACCATTTTTAGTATGACCAAGGAAAATATTCTGATTCTATGAATGTGCAGGATAGTGCTCCACACTTGCTTTTGTTTCATGTTTAACGGTATATAATAAGGCTAATCCACCAACTAATAACAGTGAACTACTGAAATAAAAGACAGTAGAAATAGTATACAAGCCAGCGATCCAGCCACCAATAATCGGCCCAATAATGTTTCCTAAGAAACGAACACTAGTATTGTACCCTAACACTTCACCTTGAATATTCAATGGTGTTACTTGGCGGATATATGCCGTTCTAATCGGAATCACACCACCAATTGCTATACCTAATAAGAATCGAACAATCACTAATTGCCAGATATTATCAACTAAAGCTCCTGGTATGAAGAATAACGCAGACAACATTAATAAAATGATTAAGACCTTTTCATAACCAATTCGGTCTCCTAATTTGCCCCAATTCCGAGACATAAAAAGATTTCCAAGTCCTGCTGCGGAAAATGCAAGCCCTGAAAAGAAAGCAATACTGTTCGCTCCATGTATTTCATCAACATATAACGATAAAATTGGCTGAATACTAAAGTTTGCAACTTGCACAAACATCGATACAACCATAACCATCACAAGCACAGGATTACTCATAATATGTTTAAGGACTTCCAAAGCTGAATAATTTATGCTTTCTGCCTTCGTTGTTTCCAATTTGACCTCTTTCACACCAAACACGACAAAGAAAGCAGCAATAAATAATGTAACAGATGTTAGTTGGAAAGTTGCGGCATAGCCGATCGTATCTGCTAACACCCCTCCAAACAACGGTCCTAATAAGCTTCCTGTTACATTACCTGTTTGCAATGTTCCTAACACCTTACCAGCAATATGCTTCGGTGTTTGAGTAGAAATAAATGCTTGTGACATCGAAATAAAACCAGTAAAAAACCCCATAAACATGCGTAAGATAAATAACTGTGGGACATTTGTTACAAATCCCATAAGTAACACACAGATTCCTAAACCAAAACCTGCTATCACTAAAAATGTTTTACGACCATGTTTATCACCAAATCTTCCCCATATTGGTGATACAATAAATGCTATCAAAAAAGTGATAGCAAATACCCAACCAGACCATTTTTGCACATAGTCATCGGAATAATTGCCTAATGTTCCAATATATAAAGAAAGAAATGGGATCACCATCGTCATACTTGCTGCAATAAAAAAGTTTGCAAACCACATAATGGACAGATTACGCTTTGCTAGTTGCTCTTGATTTAAAATAATAATCCCTTCTTCTATTTATTTCGTCTCTCTAAATAATATGATACTCCTATTCTTATTAAAGGGAAAACACTATGCACCTAAGCTGTATAATTCACAATATTGTGGCAATTCTAAACTGGAATGGAAACCATCTTGAGTAGCAGATGTCAATTATTAGCTCATATCCTAGTTCTATGGATGCAAACTTTTGCATACCAAGCTAAATTTATTGTCAATCTAACAAGTGAGATATTATCATTTATAGCGAGTATAGTTATTAAGGACTAAAAAAGGAGTGGATATCCATGAGTAAAGTTGCGATTATAACCGGTGGCGGTAGTGGATTAGGACAATCTACCGCATATCGATTAGCACAAGAAAGTGTAAATATTACAATAGCTGATGTAGATGAACAAGGTGGTAACGAAACCGTTGAAAAATTAAAAGAAATCGGCGTAGATGCGATCTTTGTTAAAGCAGATGTTTCTAAAGCAGAAGATGTAAAGCGATATGTAGATCAAACGGTTGAACATTTCGGTACAATTGATTATTTCTTCAACAATGCTGGCATCTCTGGAAGTGGTGAATACTTCCTAAATACAGAGGTTTCAGAAATCGAACAGATTGTCGGGATCAATCTACTAGGAGCTCTATATGGTGTACGATATGTAGCTGAGATCATGCTTAAAAATGGTGGAGGTTCGATTGTTAACACTTCTTCAAGTGCAGGTGTGACTGGTCAAGATTCTGTTGTTACCTATTCTGCAACGAAGCACGGTATTGTCGGTCTAACCAAAAGTATGGTTGCCGAATATGCAAAAGATGGATTACGCGTAAACGCAATTGCTCCAGGTCCAACAGAAACACCGATGGTCAAAGAATTTTATGAAGCAAACCCTAAAATGAAAGAAAATGCAACGGGCGGTATTCCTCAAAAGCGTCTTGGTACACCTGAGGAAGTAGCGGAACTAGTTACGTTCTTACTAACGTCCAAAGCACAGTATATTAATGGTGAAGTAATTCGCATTGATGGCGGATTTACCAATACAAAGTAAATTGAGATGATGATAGGGTGTTAGCGTCTGTTAACCCTACTTTATTCGCCATTGAGATCTTATAGACGTTAGCACCATGATAATATATTTAAAAGGAGTACTACATGAATCAGATAGAAGCTTTTATAACATCGATACCTTATATTAAATCAATCATGCGAGAAGAAGTCATGATCACCGTTTTTGATCATGAGAAATATTTGTACTACTCACCTAGCTCAGAATTGGATTTCGGACACAAGCCAGGCGACCCATTACCAGAAGGTTACTTAAATTATGCAATGGTCAACAAAGAAGGTACCACGGTTGTACCTGTCCCTGCAGAAGAATTCGGAACACCTTTTGATAGCATTTCCATTCCGGTCAAAAATAATGATGGTGACATGATAGGTGCAATTAATGCCGCCGTGAGTACCAAAAAGAAAGAGGTTTTACATAGTATTATTGAATCCGTCGAAAAAATTGCCGATTCTTTAACAGAAAGAGTAAATGACATTGCTCACAACGCAGAAAGTTTAACGGATAAAACAGCAACTATGCAAGAGCAAACGAGCAATACAGTAGAATATTCTAGCAACATTAAAGATATTGCTGGCACTATAAACAATATTAGTGAACAAACAAACTTACTTGGACTAAATGCATCCATTGAGGCAGCTCGGGTCGGCAATGCTGGGGCAGGATTTGGTGTAGTAGCGGAAGAAATTCGAAAACTTTCGAATAATTCTAAGTCTGCTACTGGGCAAATTGAAGAAACACTACAGAATATCACCAATTCCTTAACCGAATTGCAAAGCGATTACCAAGAAATTTCTAATACATCTCAAAAAGAAGCAGAACTTGTCCATGAATTTATTAATCAAGTAAACGAATTAAAAGCAACCTCTGATAAATTGAAAGATTACATGAAAGACAGTTTGATTCACTCGTAAGAATCTCATACAAGATAAAGCTGAGACAAAATGAATATTTCCCAGAAATAAGATACATGATTCAGTTTAGAAAATATACTTTTTCACAGTACGTTCTTATGCATAATCAGTATGTCTGCATCTGAAATGTTCAAATGTTATCGATGACCAAGATGATGATGGTAATGGAACATTGTATTGGTATCAACAAGGAAGAATTGTAAGCAATATGAGAGTGCGTTACCTTTTGAGGTAACGTACTTTTTTGTCACTGAACCGCAGCAATATATAATTTTTCCATTTATCGGCCATTTTTAGCTAGTTATTGGTCACTTTTAGCTATTTATCAGTCACTTTCATACATTTATCGGTCACTTAGCGAAAATGCCTATGTTGCAACACTTGAGACAGCCCTTGCATAATTTAATTAAAAAGTATCACGAATCTACTACCTTTATTTGGTCTAAATCTATCATTTTTTGGAAAGTGATTGTGCTTTTCCAATGAGTAATATATAATTCGTTTTGTCAGCGTTTACAAAAGAACATTTGCATAGGGGGAGAGAAAGATGATAACGTTTTTCATTTCCATTGGATTGTTAATTGTTGCCTATTTTACATACGGTAAATTTGTTGAAAAGACCTTCGGAGTAGAACATTCACGTAAAACACCTGCTATTGCAAACCAAGATGGTGTTGATTTTGTTCCGATGAAAAAACAAAAGAATGCGATGATTCAATTACTTAATATTGCTGGAACAGGTCCGATATATGGTCCAATTATGGGTGCCCTTTTTGGTCCAGTAGCATTTATTTGGATTGTACTTGGTTCGATTTTTGCTGGGGCCGTTCATGATTATTTGACTGGCATGATATCGATTCGCAACAAAGGGGCGCATATTCCTGAACTTGCCGGAAAGTTTTTAGGGAAAATCCCTCGGCATTTGGTCAATGCCTTTGCATTGTTGCTCCTTCTTCTAGTCGGAACGGTATTTGCTACCACATCTGGATCACTACTTCATATTTTACTAAATGGTCATGTAGCATTATGGATTATTTTAGGTGTTATCTTTCTCTATTTCGTGTTATCAACGATGCTACCTATCGATAAGATTATTGGTAACATTTATCCTGTCCTTGGTGCTATCTTGTTAATCGGGACAGTTGGTGTTGGTATTGCGATGTTTACGTCAGGAAATGGTTCAGCTATTCCGGAATTGTCATTTAAAAACATGCATCCAGAAAATCTAGCCATATTCCCAATGCTATTTTTAACGATTACGTGTGGTGCCTTGTCAGGATTTCATGCGACACAGTCTCCACTTATTTCCCGTACCGTGCAAAAAGAATCACAAGGTCGTTATATTTTCTATGGAATGATGGTTGCTGAAGGGATTATCGCGATGATTTGGGCAGCGGCGTCCATGAGTCTGTTCCACGGGCAAGAATTAAATGACCTGATTAATGCCGGTACCGCCTCTGCTGTCGTAAATGAAGCATCGACAACTCTACTTGGCGCAATTGGAGGGACTATTGCCGTGTTAGGTGTTATTGTACTTCCGATCACGTCTGGTGACACCGCTTTCCGTGCTGCAAGATCCGTTATTGCGGATTATATGAAGTTAAATCAAAAGAAAGTAATAAATCGTTTAGTGATTGCAGTACCTTTATTTGCCGTGTCTATCATTTTGACGCAAATTGACTTTAACATTTTATGGCGGTATTTCTCATGGGCAAACCAGTCTACTGCTGCACTTGCCTTATGGATTGCTACCATGTACCTGCTTTTGAAAGGTAAAAACTATTGGATTTCACTCATTCCTGCACTGTTCATTACCGACATGGTGTTAGTCTATATTCTAAATGCATCGATCGGCTTTAATCTGCCCCTTCCAATAGCTCATATCGGTGGCATCATCCTAACCACGATTTTTGCAGCTTGGTTCTTCAGGAAGGCAAACCTAAATAAAGCAGAACGAATTGAAGCAGACTTACAAAGCGTTGCTTAATCAATTAGAAATTTACTCCCTAATTCTCTATGTAAAGGAAGTACAGGGATATAAAAAAGCTGTGTAAGAGAGAGTCAATACGACTCTCTTCCTACACAGCTTAACCTCATCTACTCTGTTCAAAACCCTGCTATTACAAGTCTGTTATTTTCCTTTATAGACTCTTGCTTCATATGGTTTTAATGTAAAGGAAGTAAAAGTGTCTGCTTCAGACGCATCATAATTACCAATTAATTTTTCTTCAGCTTCAAAGGAAACATCCTCTGGTAACTCAAATTTCACGTTCTTATCACTAAAGTTAGTTACGACTAATAATTTTTCATTTTCATAGTTGCGAAGATATGCATAAATCTTATCATGATCCGGCAAAATCAATTGATAATCTCCATAGACAATAATCGGATGAGTCTTTCTAAGCTGAATCAACTGACGATAATAGTGATAGATAGAGTCCTCATCGTGAACAGCTTGCTCTGCATTTACAGTTGTATAATTACTATTTAGCTTAATCCATGGCTCACCATCAGTAAATCCTCCATGCTTAGAATTATTCCATTGAAAAGGTGTTCTTGCATTATCCCTTCCTTTGACATAGATAGATTCCATTACTTTGTCAGGATCCTCATCACCTTCTATGACTTTTTCTTTGTACATGTTTAATATTTCAATATCTTTATAATCGTCGATCGAATCGAAACGAACATTCGTCATGCCGATTTCTTCACCTTGATAAATATATGGCGTACCTTGCAGCATATGCAGGAATGTTCCTAACATTTTCGCTGACTCCACACGGAATTCTTTATCATTTCCAAAACGTGAGACAATTCGTGGTTGGTCATGATTGTTTAGGTATAGACTATTCCAACCCACTCCTTGTAGTCCAGTTTGCCACTTTGTAATATTATCCTTTAAATCGGTTAATTTTAATGGTTTAAGATCCCATTTGCCATTAGGACCAGAGTCTAAATCCATATGTTCAAACTGAAATACCATTTGTAATTCTTTACGCTCAGGGTCGGTGTATTTTTTTGCTTCCTCTACATCTACACCAGGCATTTCCCCTACTGTCATTACATCATAATTCGAAAGAACCTCGTGATTCATCTCGTGTAAGAATTCATGAATACGTGGCCCGTTCATGTAGTATTCGCCACCACCAACGTATTTTTTTTCTTCAGGATTTGCTGCATCAGGAAGCTCAGGTACTTTCGAGATGAAGTTGATTACATCCATACGGAAACCATCAATCCCTTTATCTAACCACCACTTCATCATGTCATATATTTCCTGACGAAGTTTTGGATTTTCCCAGTTTAAATCAGGCTGTTTCTTACTAAAAAGGTGCAAGTAATACTCATCCGTCGCCTCATCATAATTCCAGGCAGACCCACTGAAAGCAGATTCCCAGTTATTCGGTTCTTTCCCATCTTTACCAGGGCGCCAAATATAGTAATCACGATATGGGTTATCTTTCGATTTCTTTGATTCTTGGAACCATCGATGTTCATCTGATGAATGATTAACCACAAGGTCCATGATTAATTTCATTTCACGTTTGTGCATTTCATCTAATAAGTTTTCCCAGTCTTGCATTGTTCCAAATTCATCCATAATTGCTTGATAATCGGAAATATCATAGCCATTGTCATCATTTGGTGACTTGTAAACTGGAGATAACCAGATAACATCCACACCAAGATTTTTTAAGTAATCTAACTTTTCGATAATGCCTTGAATATCGCCAACTCCGTCTCCATTACTGTCATTGAAACTTCGCGGATAAATTTGATAGACCACACTTTCTTTCCACCATGCTTTTTTCATACAGATTCCCCCTATTTGGCAGCATTCGTCTATATTGTCTTGCTACCGTACTTTAATAATTCTATTTTTCTCTATTAACTATCTATTATTTCAGTGATCCTCTCATCACACCGCCAATAATCCATTTTTGTGCAAAGATATAGATAATAATCATTGGCAACATCGCCATTAAATAAGATGCAAAGGCTAAGTTATAATCCGTACTAAACTGTCCTTGAAATGCATATTGCACTAACGGTAATGTATATTGGCTTGAATCACTTAAAATAACGAGTGGTAACATGAAGTCATTCCAAGCAAACAATGCGGTTAAGATTGCAACTGTTGCGTGCATTGGCTTCATAATCGGGAAAATAATCTTCCAGAATAACTGCCAGGTAGTTGCCCCATCAATAATGGCTGCTTCCTCTAATTGCACGGGAATTGATTTTAGAAAACCAACATACACGAATACATTAAAGGCTAATTGCATGACAACATTTAAAAAGGCAAGTCCGATTAAGTTATCCATCCCCCACATACTTGTTTGTTTTACAATTGGTAACATGATAATGGGAAATGGGATAAACATAGCGCTAATAAAATAGAAATATAGAAACTTATAAAACTTTTTATGCATATTTCTAGCAATGGCATATGCCACAAGCGAATGTGTTAGCAACACCAACACTACTGTGATCACGGTTACGAAAACACTGTTACCTAATGCTCTAAAGAAATTGGTCATCTCAATAGCGGTAATAAAGTTTGAAATCGACCAAGATTCTGGTAACGCTAATAAGTTCCGTGACATTTCTTGAGGTGTTTTAAACGCGATTGTTATCGTTAAATACAATGGAAAGAAAATAAATAGTGAACCAAGAATTAATAACGCTGTTACTTTCCAATTCTTTTTCCCTGTCATGTTACTTCACCTCTCTTCGTTCAAGAACACGTAATTGGATAAGAGAAATTACGACAATTACAATAAAGTAAACAACTGCATTGGCTGATTGGTAGGCGAATTCTCCACCCTCGAAACCACCGCGATAGATTAGTAACGAGATAGATTCAGTCGCTTGACCTGGCCCACCACCAGTTAAAGCAACAATTTGATCAAATGCCATTAAAAAGTTTTTCATGGCAACAACCATATTAATAGTGAAAAACGGTGCAATAAGCGGGAACGTTATTTTCCAAAACTTCTTCCACGATCCAGCCCCATCAATATCTGCTGCTTCGTATAACTCATTTTCAATCGTAGATAGTCCTGCTAAGTAAAGCAGTGTGTTAAATGCCGCAGACTGCCATACCGCAAGAATTACAACGCCTATCCATGCTAAGTCCGGATTCCCTAATATATTCGATGATAGCATTTCAATCCCTAGTGCTTTACCCATGTCAGGTAATAAATGTGTAAACATAAACTTGAAAATATAACCGACAATTAAAACACTTAGAATAAAGGGTAAGAAATAGGTCGCGCGTAATGTTTTTCGAAACTTAATATTTGCATTAAGTCCCATGGCAATCAGTAAACTAACAATATTTACAAGAATTGTTGCGGTTATAGCAAACTGAAAAGTAAAACCATATGCACTTAAAGCACGACCATCCTGAAACACATTGAAATAGTTTTTTAATCCTACGAAATCCCAATTACCATATCCTTTATAGTCAGTAAAACTATAAAATATCCCTTGTAGTGCTGGATATGTGTGAAAGGTGAAAAAGATGACAAATGCAGGAATAACCATTATTAGATAGGTATAATTTTTTTTCACCATGAAATGATCTCTCCTTTTAAAAATAAGGTAGGGGCTTTTTTAGAAAAGGCCCCCAAACCTTTAGCGATTTATTACTTTATCCCACTCAGCATCTAAAGTTTCTAGTGCTGCTTCCTTATCCTTTTTAATAAGAAAGTCTTGTACCAGGTTTTCCGCTCCCATGCCAGCTGGATAGTAATGATCAGGAAAGCTAGTTAAACGGTCTTCTTCAAAATTCACTTTAATTCCATCAAACACTGGATCTTCTTGGAATACTCCCTGAATGGCTGAGAATGCTTTTTGTTCTTCAATATAGCGCTGTGCTGTTTCTTGACTAGCCATAAACTCAATAAACTGCAATGCTTCTTCTTTATGATCTGTATCCTCATTAACAGTTAACACTACATCGACACCAGACACTAAGTCGTTTTCTTCTGCTTCATTATTGGAAGGTAGTGCAAATGTTCCTAACTCCACATCAGGATTTGCTTTTACAATCTCAGGAATTGCCCAGTTCCCTTGAATATAAAAGACCCCTTCACCATTAGCGAATGCCGTGTTACCGTCACTATAGCCAATTCCAAAGTTATCCGCATGTCCATAATCTAGTAACTCTAACATTCTATCAGCAACAACATTATATTCTTCTACCATTGTTACTTGTCCTGCATTTTTTCGCTCTGCAAAGTCGTCAGCAACTAGGTTACCTGCAACACCATTCCATATTGGCATCGCTGTCCATGCTTCTTGTAGTGTAAAGTAAATTGGCGTTTCACCAGCTTCTTTTGCTGTCTCTAATGCTGCAATAAACTCATCCCAAGTTTTTGGAATATCTATCCCTAATTCTTCTGCTTTTTCTTTGTTATAGATAACCGTATTGGCGTTTGTTGCATAAGGGATTCCATATGCTCCTTCTTCCTCAGATCCTACTAACTGGCCAAGCATATCTACATAAGAAGATTGCACTTCTCCAAGAACCTCTGAATCAGTAAAGTCATGGAATACACCAGCACGAGCTAATTCACCATAAGTGGCATTTCCGCCTAAAGACATAATATCTGGCAAATCATTCTTCGTTAATCTCGTTTTTATGACGGTTTCCGCTTCTGGCGGTGCTTCTAACTCGATATTGATATTTGGATTCTGTTCCTCAAATTCTTCAATTAACCCGTTATAAGTATCAATACTTTCAGATTTATTGGAAAAAAGCTCTAATGTTACTTCTCCATCTCCACTTCCTCCATCAGAGCCACAACCAGTTAATAATAAAAACGTACCTAATCCAAGTGCAACTAATCCTTTTGTTATTTTTCTCATTCTTAACCCTCCATATATTATGATCTTTAACGTAAACGTTTACGTTAAATGCGTGAGTAAACGTTTACGTTATGTGTAAAGGAACACGTTATCACGATAGTTCCTTCACACTTTGTCTTTCTACTATTTCATGAGGAAATATACGACTTTCTACAGATCTATTTGATTCCATCATTTCAAATACGAGTTCAGCTGATTTCTTTCCCATTTCTACTAAAGGCTGTGCGACAGTTGTTAAAGGTGGTGTACTCATTTCTGCTATTCTGAGATTATCATAGCCAATTACCGACAACTGATCAGGTACATGGATGTTCATTTTATAAGCAGCTGAAAGGATACCTAATGCCACTTCATCACTGGCTGCAAAAACAGCCGTCATTTCCGGAAACTGGTCAATCAGTTTATGAAAACCATTTACGCCATCCTCAAAATTAAAGCCTTCTGTTACAATCCATTCATCTTTTACTGATAATTCATACGCTTTCATTGCTGCCATAAACCCATCAATCCTTGGTTGACCAGCTATGATGTCCCCTCTTCTCCCACTAATCATGCCAATTTTTCGATGACCTTTTTTAATTAGATATTCTGTTGCGCTGTATGCAGCACGACGGTCACTTACTTTGACATATGGTACAGGGAAATCAAAGGATTCAGTAGATAGCAGTACCATCGGTATATCCATATCCTTAATGATTTGATAATAGTCTTTCTTAAGCACTTCACTCGTAAAGACGATACCATCGATCTGCTTTTCTTTTAATACTTGTAAGTATTGCCTCGTTTTTTGCCCTTGGGATTCCGTGTGACAAACGATGACACTAGAACCATAATCATGGGTAACATGTTCAATCCCACTAATGAACTCGGACATTAGCATACTAGAAATCTCTGGAACTAATACTCCTATTGTATGAGTACGTTTACTAATTAATCCTCGAGCTAACCCGTTCGGATGATAACCAAGTTCTTGTATAACTTGTAGAACTTTTTGTTCTGTCTCTTTCGAATAGCCTGGTTTATTATTTACAATCCTTGAAACGGTTGCAATAGATACATTTGCTTTTTTGGCTACATCCTTAATTGTAATTGTCATGTTCGATACTCCTTCTAAACCCCGTAAACGTTTACGTAAATTATAATAGCATGGAAAGAAAGGGATTTCAATATTAAATTTTGAATTGTTTATTTTATCTTATTCTCCATATGCGTTTCACTAACTACTTCATCTATGCAACTTCAAACGTAGTAATTTGTTTTTGATATAAATTGCTTGAGTGTATTTTACGTTTAAAAATGCATAGAGGTATGCCCTCTATGCGATTTGTTAACTGTCCTATTTAATTTTACAACACTTTCGACAAAAACGCTTGAGTTCTTTCGTTTTGCGGATGATTAAATAATTCATCTGGTGTTCCTTGTTCGACGATAAAACCTTCGTCCATAAAGATGACACGATCGGCAACTTCCTTGGCGAATCCCATTTCATGTGTCACAATAATCATCGTCATACCTTCTTCAGCCAAATCTTTCATAACCTGAAGGACTTCTCCGACCATTTCAGGGTCTAGAGCCGAAGTAGGCTCGTCAAACAACATAATGTGCGGTTCCATAGCTAAAGCACGAGCAATAGCTACCCGTTGTTTTTGCCCGCCAGACAAGTTATCAGGATATACCTCGGCTTTGTCTACCAATCCAACTTTATCAAGTAACTGTGTTCCTAATTCATTTGCTTCTGATTCTGTTTTGCCTTTTAATTTTTTTGGTCCCAACGTAATGTTTTCCATTACCGTCATATGTGGGAACAAATTGAATTGTTGGAACACCATTCCCATTCTTTGGCGCAACTCATTAATATTAGTTTTGGGAGCAGTAAGGTTGTCCCCTTCGATCAAAATATCGCCACCTGTTGGTTCCTCTAACAGGTTCATGCAACGTAAAAGTGTACTTTTCCCTGAACCTGAAGGACCGATAACACACACTACTTCTTGTGATTGAACATCGATATTTATATCTTTCAGAACCTCTAACTTACCAAATGATTTCTTAAGATTTTGTACTTCAATCATTCTCATGCGACATCTAATCTCCTTTCAAGCCAACGAGCGAATAGGCTTAATGAATAAATAATGACAAAATATAGTACTCCAACTGCGAATAATATTTCGAAAGCACGGTAATTAGCTGCATAAATCGATTGGCCAGATAAAGTAAGCTCGGCTAACCCAATGGCAGAAAGGAGTGAAGTATCTTTAATACTTACAATAAATTGGTTGACAATTGCGGGGATCATGCGCTTTATTGCTTGAGGTAAGATGATTAAACGCATCGTTTGTGCATAAGAAAAGCCAATTGTTCTTCCGGCTTCCATTTGTCCTTTATCGATAGAATTTATTCCAGCACGGAAAATTTCGACTAAATAGGCTGCAGCATTGACCGTTATCGCAATCACACCTGCGGAAAACGCTGTTAAATCAATATCGATTACACTTGGTAAACCAAAATAAATAAATAATATTTGGACGAGTAATGGTGTTCCACGAATGATATCTACAAAAGCAGTGGAAAATCCCCTTAAGATTCTACTCTTTGTTATACTACATACACCTAATATCAATCCAATAAACATGGCAAGAATAAGTGATATAACTGTAATTTCTATTGTTACACCCATCCCTCTTAATAGAGTGGGTAATCCCTCAAGAATAACCTCTATAGTTTCCATAATAACTGGTATCCCTCTTTCTTTTAGAAAAGCGCAGAGCGTCCATTTAGAAACGTAGTGACTGGAGTGAATCAACTGAGATAAAGGAATCACGGTGAGCAAGTGACGCGATGATGACTTTCACCTAAAGGTATAAGTGCGACTAAGCCTCTGGTTTCACCAATCGGCAAGTCTTCTTTATCGTAGGGCGATTCGTGAAGTCGCCTAGTTTCTGGGCGCTCGGAGCTAGACATCTACGCTAATTTTATACTTTCTTTTAGAAAAGGTGTGACAAGAAGCGCCACACCTTTTTATTGAATCATAATTTTTACGTTAATGATTATTCAGAAAAATATTCGCTATAAAGCTCGTCAAACTCACCACTATCTTTGAGCTCTTGAAGACCTGTGTTGATTTTTTCTACTAGTTCTTCACTTCCTTTAGAAATGGCTACTCCATAGTCCTCACTTGGATACTTATCACCAACTAAGCGAAGTTCTGAATCTTCGCCATCCTGGTTGATTTTATAGGCAACACTAGGATAATCATTAATGACCGCATCGGCATTACCGTTTTCTAATTCCATATACATGGTCGCATCGTCTTGCAGTTTCGTTACCTCACCGTTATATTCTTCAGCCAGTTCGTTGGCTAATTCTAAACTGGATGTCCCTTGTTTTGCTACAATGGTTTTGCCTTCTAAATCTGCTTCTTCTTCAATATCACTATCTTCTAACGTAATTAAAGATAAACCAGATTCAAAATATGGATCGGAGAAATGGACAACTTCTAAACGATCCTCTCTAATTCCGATAGCTGATACGGCTGCGTCGACTTGATTCGCTTGAAGTGCTGGGATAATACCATCAAATTTCATGATCTCCCAGTTAACAGCCAAATCTGCCTTCTCAGCAATCGCCTCCACTAGCTCTACGTCAAAACCAGTTAATTCATCATCTACTTTATATTCAAATGGTGGATAGTCTTGCACCACAGCAACGGTAATCTCTTCTTTTGCTTCATCCGAAGCGTTACTATTATCTTCGTCACCTGTTCCACACCCTGCTAATGCAAATGCAATAATACCAACTAAAGCAATCATGACGATTTTATTAGCAAATGTGTCCTTCTTTTGTTTATTCATCAAGAATAAGCCTCCCACAAAAATTATTTGTTATCAAACGACTCTATCTATTTTATCGATATATTTAGATAGATCCAAATTACAATAATATTTGTTTATCATGATATGTTCATGTTTAGTCAGTTATGATGATTTATATGGTAGATTTTGCAGATATCCTCAGAGAGAGTTAGATATACTGGCATATCCTCTAATATTGAAGTAGGAGTAGGTATAACGTTTTCTCATATTTTACTTTATAAAGAAATACTATTAAAGAAAGTGGTGATAGTGAATAACACGGTTAGATTCACTAAATGCTCTAAGTTTACTATTATTAACAAAATGGATACAATAATTGCAAAAGGGAGAGGGAGAGTGATAGTAAATGAAATATATGAATACCTGGAACCTAGAAACAATTTTCACTGGCGGTACGAAATCCCAGGAACTACAAACGAAATTAACCGATATACATAAACATATAAATGAATACCAATCACTATTAACTAAATGGAATCATCGCCCAAAAACAGTAGATACATTTAAAACAATCTTAGATAAACAAGAGACTATTGAAAATGGATTATCCCAAGCTGCGACCTTTGTACAAATGTGGCATGATGCTTATATGAATGATGAACATGCCAATGTTGTAAAAGGACAAATTATGGAGCTGTATAGTGAGGTACAAAAGGCTACCAACACCTTTACGAAACAAATAGTTGAAATTGCAGAGGATGATTGGCAGCAACTATTAGAAGATAAAGATTTAAGTGAAGTTGCTTTTGCCTTAAATGAAATACGGAATAAAGGAAAACGTCTACTATCTGAAGACGAAGAAGAGCTAATTGCAGAGCTGAATAAAGATGGTTTGGCAGCATGGAGCGATTTATATGATACAGTCGTTTCGATTATGACGATTCCATTTACGGATTATAAAGGGAACACTACCGAACTATCTGTAGGCCAAGCAATGAATAGAATGTATGCTGATCCAGATCCTAAAGTGAGGAAGCAAATATTTGAAAATTGGGAAACGGCCTGGTCGAAGAATGGTCCCATTTTTGCTGATATTTTAAATCATTTAGATGGCTATCGGATTACATTACAAAACAAACATCAATATCAACACCACTTAGAAGAGCCTTTAGAATATAATCGGATGACCGAAGATTCTCTAAATGCGATGTGGTCAGCTGTTGCCAATAATAAGCAGCCATTCCTTGATTTTATCAGTCAAAAGGCAAAGCTATTAGGTATGGAGAAACTAGGTTGGCAGGATGTTGATGCTCCAATTGCTTTAGGTGATGTGAAGCCAACCGATTTTACATATGATCAAGCTTGTGACTTTGTCATTGATAACTTTGCCTCCTTTGGTCCAAAACTTGCTGATTTCGCCAAGCATGCATTAGAAAATCGTTGGGTCGAGGCCGAGAATAGACCAAATAAGCGACCGGGTGGATATTGTACGAGTCTGCCAGAGTTCAATGAATCACGTATTTTTATGACATTTACTGGTTCATCCTCTGATACAAGTACTTTAGCACATGAATTAGGTCATGCATTCCATAGCTATGTGATGAAAGATCTGCCAGCATTGAATCGAAACTATGCCATGAACGTCGCAGAAACAGCTAGTACGTTTGCAGAAACAATTATTAATAACGCAACGATTAAAAACGCAAAGACTGAGGAAGAAAAGATCGCATTATTAAACACGAAACTAGAAAATGCTACAGCCATGTTCATGAACATTCATGCTCGTTTCTTATTTGAAAACGCCTTTTATCAAGAACGCGCCAACGGTGTTGTGTCGGAAAAACGATTAAATGAATTAATGGTAGAAGCACAGAAGGAAGCATATGGGGATAGCTTAGCTAACTACCATCCACACTTCTGGAGTAGTAAGTTGCACTTCTTTATTGATGATATACCATTCTACAACTTCCCCTATACATTCGGATTCTTATTCAGCTTAGGCATCTATGCGAAATACTTAGAATCCCCTGAAGGCTTCGAAGATAGATATATTGCCTTATTACGTGATACTGGGTCAAGGAAGGTGGAAGACCTTGCAAAGAAACATCTTGGTGCGGATATTACGAAAGAAGATTTTTGGGCAGCTGGTATTCAATTAATGGCGAAGGATGCTGAAGAATTTATGCGATTAACAGAGAAGATCGAGCATTAATTCATTTATCGTTTTGCATTTAGTGGAGATATATACTTGTATCTCCACTATGTATCATTCTTACTAAGGTTTGCGTATTTCCTCTTCTCTAATTGTGCAAAACTTGGGCAAGTTCTTTTAAAGAATGGTACTGTCTAATTTGATAGTTCCTTCCTTCTTTATTTAAGTATCCTTTATCACAAAATTGTCTCAGCACATGCTGCAGGTGTCTGTAGGATACTCCTAAATAATCACAAACTGTAACATGTCTTTCCTTATAAACCCCTTGATCGGCGGTTTGCAAAATAAAATCAGCCAGCCTGTTTTCCAATGGGAATGCTAAGCTTTGTGTATACTTAGCCGCCATCTCTGTTGCCTTTACACTTAAAAACTTGGTTAATTCACGTAGAAATTTCGCATCTTCGAGCAATTGTTTGCGATAGTAATAGATCGGAAGTGCAAAACAAATCGTCTTCGTTGAAGCTTGAATCCCTTTTGTATAATAGACATCATGTAATAACTCCATTTCCCCAATGTATTCATTGGCATTGATAAAATTTATTAATGATACCTTTCCATTTTGATGGGTTATGTAAATCTTTGCTTTCCCCTCGATTACATAGAAAAGAAAATCTGGTCTCATGCTTTCTTGAATAATCCAATCATTACGTTGATATTCATGTACTTCGATAAAGTCCTCCACTGAAAAGGAAAATAAATGCGCAATAGAGTGCTCTTCTAAATAAACCTGCTTTTTCTTCCCTTTATATTTTTTCATCTATTCACCTCAAAATAAGAGATATCTCCTATTATTTCTTTATACCTCCATGATATCATGCATTTCATGAGGAGGATATATAATGAATACACAACGCTGGATGAGCTTGCATTTTTTTAGTTTCTTTTTAACATGGGGGATTTTTCTACCTTATTGGTCAGGTTGGATGATTCAAACAAAAGGGATATCTGTTTCTGAAGCTAGTTTGATCATGAGCTTAGGCTTGGTTGCAAGAGGGCTTTCAACTCTATTTGCCTTTCCTTATTTATCAGCGAAGGTAAGCAGTAAGAGGTTATTAAACATCATGGCAATTGGTACACTAGTTGCTATTGTCTATTATATACCGTCGAACTCGTTTGTCAGTTTGTTAATAGCAACCATTATTTTGCATCTATTTTATCCTATTTTGATGCCTGCGTTAGACAGTGTGGCAGGTGTCTTGGTTCAAAGCAAACAATTACAGCATTATGGAAGAAGTCGTCAATGGGGCTCTATTGGTTTTGTTTCCGTTGGGATGGTTTTGACCATTTTTACCGGATGGTTTGGCGATGAAATCATCTTGTGGGCACTATTACTTGGCATAATCGGATTCATGTCTCTTCAATTTATGCAAACACCAGATATCTTAGCGGAAAAGCCACCAAAAAACCAAACAAAAAAAGAAGGCATCCTACAATTATTCCGTATCAAACACTTCCCTTTGGTACTTATTATCGTTATTTTATTGCAAGCGGCACATGCAACCTATTACAACTATGGCTATATATTCTTACAAGAAATTCAAGCACCAACATACCTGATTGGTTTTATTATTAATATTGCTGTGATTGCAGAAATCATCTTCTTTTCCCTTGCAGATAAGAAATTCGATAAATTCTCTATCGGAGCTTTACTTACTATTGCGGCAATTGGTTCATCTGCGCGTTGGATATTAGTTTTTGCTTTTCCGAATGTAATTGTTTTCTGTATCGCGCAAACGTTACACGCATTATCGTTTGCGATGGCACATTACGCTTTTATGAAATACTTAATCCAAAACATTCCACATCTACAGATAGCAAAAGCACAAGGTATCTACTCTGCGTTAGCACTTAGCTGGAGTACCGCTATATTCACTATTTTAGGTGGCTATTTATACGAGATAGAGCCGAGATTGTCCTTTATTGGAATGATTTTATGTACGATTCCTGCGATGTTGCTTGCGCTTATGTACCGAAGATTGGAAAATAGAAAGGACATTTCGATTTAGCACTTTCTCATATCCAAAAGACAAGCTGCCCCAAATCATGGAGGCAGCTTGATTTATAGAATCTTCCGTTACTTTTTCTTACCCTTCGTAACAACTTCATAATCATACGCCGCACTTCCACCCTTACCAGGATCAGGTGCATAAGTAACCATCATTAATACTTGAGCGTATTGAGAGCTTCGTAGCATATCACGAAGATCTACCTTATCACTTTCACTCATATTGATTAGATCTGGGAATTGAATGACTTTGACATGATTGTCTTTCCCTTTAGCTTTCCCTTTCTTAAATCCAATAAACTGAACCTGATAATCAACATAATCCTCTGTTACTTGTTCTAAACTCATAAAACCATCAGTAGTTTCCGCAGCATCAATTAGCTCGTTATTTATTTGAAGGTTTGATACGTACCAACCTTCTTCATTATAACCCCAGTCTGTCATGTAACGAAATGCCAGATGAACCTTTTGACCAGCATATGGAGAAAGGTCGAAACTCTCAGTGGTCCAGCCATTTGAGCTTCCTGTGAATCCTGGTAAATTTTCTTTGATCGATGGATAGCCATCCTCTACTATATCACTACTTGTGTTTTCGTTTACTAAGGAAGTCCATGTCTGTCCATTATCTGTAGATACTTGGACAACACCAAAATCCCAATCTTCTTCTATATCATATTTGGTTTCAAACGATAGAACTGGATTTGTTTCACCTGTTAAATCAAGCTCTTTTATTAAGAAGTTATCTGCCTGGTCTCCTTCATTCCCCCAGAGAACCTCACCCTTATCCGGGTCACTTACTGTTGTCCAGTTGGTGCCAAGGAAATCGATACCTTTGAAATATAGATTGTCTAGCTTCTTGTCAGGTGTAATAAATTTCATATCCGTTCCCCATGCTGGCGCAATAGCTTCTAACTCTGAAGCAGCTTCTAGATTTGGGTTTAAGTCTATCGAGTCAAACTGATAGGTTTCACTATCACCTTGATATTTCCCATTTAACAATAAAGCTACCATAAAATCTTGATAAACTGCTTCAAAATCTCTATCGCTTCCCATTTCTTCTAGAATCGCATTAATACTATCAATACCTTGTAATTGACTTTTAAACTCTTTCTGGAGAAATTCTTGTCCGTATTGTTCATATAAATACAGTTGGAATAGATAGGAGACTCCATAGTCACCTAAAATTTGAAGGTCAGACTGATCCCCCCACTGTGTTAAGGAGTTTTTAAGGTTATTCATAAAGAAATCAACATGTGACGTGGAATGACCATATCCCACAAGATATTGCGCAAAGTCTGATAACCCTTCGTTGATGAAATTTTCTTCTGCTGGATCACTGTCATGATGAAGTAAATGTTGAAATTCATGTGCAAATGTTCCTTCATACAAGAAAGGTTTCTCAGCATCAGGACCTGTGCGGTTTGCCCAATCGAAACTATCAATTGTCATTACATTTCGATCGGTAAAATCACTAATCGTAGGGGAAAAATATCCGGCAATATAACTCGGATAATTCGGGTCATAATAATTATCATCTTTAATATTATCTATTAAAATTACAACACGCCCGGATTCGTCTTGATGATATTCAGGAAACATTGCCTGTTCTCCTGTTCTTTCATCAGGGGCATCGAAAAATTCAACTTCTTGTTCATATATATTCTCATCAAACTCATTTAAAAGATAGGTAACTTGTTCGTCGGTGATAGTAGTGACTCCATCAGCATTCCTTGGATCTCCTTCAGGATAATCAAGGTCGTTCGCTACCCATACTTCTCCATATTCCCCGACACCTTTAAGAGTAAATTCTGTTAATACATATTGTCCGGATGTATTATTAACCGTAACCCATGGTTTACTAATGCCTATATCATCCGGCGTAACGGTTGAAGATGTCTTAGCTTGTCCACTTTCTGCCGATTCCTCTTCACTTACATCAGCCTCACTAAAATCTACCTTTCCCTCCCTTAAGACCTCTTCTACCGTTTCCGATCGAAAATC
The DNA here is from genome assembly GCF_000377765.1 of Gracilibacillus lacisalsi DSM 19029. Lineage (GTDB taxonomy): Bacteria > Bacillota > Bacilli > Bacillales > Amphibacillaceae > Gracilibacillus > Gracilibacillus lacisalsi. The sequence goes on from NZ_KB898665.1 coordinate 314,847, forward strand.
TGGATCTACTTCCTGCACATCGGGATCTGGGTTATACCCTTTAACTTGCGCACTTACTGTTGAAGGGAAAAACAGACTACCTACTAGAATGGGAATAGATAAAATGGATACAACTTTTTTTGGTGTTTTCATTTTCATCCTCCTATTTTTTAAAAATATGAATAGTTCATATAGTATCAATAGATTCCCAAATATTTTGTCATAATTAGGCTAGTAGATTCGTTTTTTCATCGTTAAAATCTTGTAATTTTCAGCAACTATTTTATTCTTAGAATAGGAATCTTCATGTTTTGGAAAGAAATCTACTCGTTTTGCTAACGTACTATAAAGGAAATATGCGAAAATAGGGGATCATTCGTTGGAAATAAGGAATTTGTCAAAGAGGATGATTGCACATGGGTGGTATCTTTAGTGTTAAATGAGGCATGATTTTGATAAAGTGAGACTATGATTGAAAATCCTACTGACGGTTATAAAACGAATAAGGAGTGAATCAATATGCCAAACGATGAATTAGCAAAAAAAAGATGGCTTGCTATACCAGGTGACGTTCGCAAAAAGCTAGAAAGTAATGTGTTTTGTTCCAATTGTGGAGAAACGACAATTGTTGATTATGAGGTCGATTCTGTTAACCATACTATTATCTTAAAGGGTTATTGCAAAAAATGTAATGGAGAAGTTGCACGAGTGATTGACTAATGGTTCTATTCTATACTATTGAACAGCCTCTCCCCTTTCAGAACTTACTAAGTAAAGGGGAGAGGCGTGTATGTCTAGAATAAAAGGAAAAGTACCATCCGTTAACAAATTAGTTTTGCAATACCGTAATCCTTCCTTCTATTGTCTCATGAATGACATCTAAATCTTTAGCATACTCTATTAACACTTCTGCATCTGTACGAGCATTTGTTTCATCAACCACTAGCTCACTTCGACTAAACATTGTAAATCCGTCTCCACCATTAAAAATATAATTTGGCATTGCTACTGTATAGTTTTTTTGTAAGTCAAGCGGTTCATTATTTACCAAAATATGATCTACTCTTAATCCTTCTGGTTTATTTCGATGATAGGAATATTTTATACCTGATACTTGTAAAAAACCACCGCTCAAATTTTCTACATTGGATACGCCGTGTTCTAAAGCCGCTCGAATAGTATCTCCTGTAACAGTAGCCATAATCACTTTATTGCGAAACGGCAGAATCGAATAGGCATCTCGTAATGTGAATTCACCTGCTGGCACACTCGCTCGAATACCGCCACCATTCATCAACCCGATATCCGTTTTAAAATAAGAACGATAACTATCCGCAACGAAATTACCTATATTGGTTTCTTGATATCTTGACTCTTGGTTGATGAGTGGTGTTTCTAACTGTGCAATGGATTGTCCTAAATCCTCCTCCAGCTTTTCTTCGTAGTAATCTGCAAAAGCCTTTAATTCTGGATCTTCAGGCACGGTGTGATTAACTTTTATAACTTCTGGATTTAATCTTATATCCTTTCCCTTCTTATGAATATCCAATCGGATGATTGAACCGATATTACCTTCTGGAGCAAAGATATAACGATTATCGAATTCATATATAAAAGATTGATTTTCCGCTTTTTCCTCTGTAAAGACAGCATCAATTTCAGGAACAGCTGACAATAACTGCTTGTCCTTTTCTAAGCTTTCCTGTGTTAAAGCAATAATAACGTCCACTTTTTTCGCTCGCTGCATTTTTGCAACAGCGGTTTGGGCTGACTGAATCATATCCTGCTGTTCAACTTGATCATCAACTGTTGTCGTATCCATATCATCAGTTAGTCCGATTACTCCAATTTTAATTCCACGCTTATTAAAAATTTGATAAGTTGCCACATCGCCAAAAGGTTTACCTTCTGGATCTGTTAAGTTAGAAGAAATCCACGGAAACTCTGATTCCTTCATTAATTCTTTTGTTACTTGAGTACCGAAATCAAAATCGTGCTGACCAAAATTGGCAATATCAATATTAATTCGATTGAAAGCTTCTACAATAGGAAATCCTTGATATACTCCACCGAATAGTGTTCCTCCTCCTAAGTCACCACCAAAGGCTACAACTGTATGCTTATTCTCTTCTCGTACTTTGTCAATAGCAGTTTTTAGCCTCGCCACTCCACCTCGGTCCCTGAAATCGTTTACAACCGGACTCACTTCATGAGCATCATTAAAATAGAGTATTGTTGCTTTTCTAGAGTTATCCTTTGCCTCAAGATTTAACTCATTGGTCATAAAAGAGCTCATCATTACAACCATGAATAACAGAACGAAAACAAGCCTTCTCATAATTCTACCTCTCCCTCTCTATTATTTCTTAATGAAATTCTAGCAAATGAATGTTAAATAATAGTTAGGTTCTTGTGAAATTTTATGGTGCAAAAGAAGTAATTTTGTTCTTATTTTCTTTCAGAGGGTTGGAAGGAAATTGCTTTTCTACGGCCTGCTAAATGATTACTCATTTAATGATTTATCCACTTAATACCAATGCATACTTTTCCATTCTTCTTATAATGTTACAGTTTGCCACTCATTTTCAATATCTTTTACGGACTTTTTGTAAACTCCTGCTTTATCAACTTGAAATTATTCTGCATTATCCTTATACAATGCTTCCATCGACTTCCCTATTTCCTCGATATAAGCCTCTTCTTCCGGAGTTAAGATGGTTGGAAACTTAAAATCCATTTCATCAGGTTCCATCAATTCTTGAGCTTTTTCAAGCTGCTCCTGCAACTCTTCTTTATTATCGACATGTTTCGTTGCTAATTCAGTCAATTTCACGAGCAGATCAAAGGCTTCAGGGGATTGAGGAGAGACACCTTGTTTCATCAATTCTTTCAAACTAGCTAGCCAGTCTAACATTTCCATATCTATCTGTTGCCGCTGATCTTTAGGAAGAGAATAAAATTGATCAGCGATATCCTCTGAAAAATATTCTTTCATCCACTCTCTTTGATCTTGTTCATGTTCGATTTGGAAAAGGAGAGAGCTTAATACCGTCCATGTAATTGGTGCTCCTTCTCTTATTAAGAATTGTACACGCTCTACTGCTTCGATGGCTCGATTTAATTCGTCTCTTTTTTCTGTCAGAAGCTTATGTTGCCATGGTAACGACTTCTCTAATTGAATAAATGTATTCGTATCATTTTCAATTAAGTTCTTAATCTCCTGCAAAGAATAGCCTAATAATTTTAACGACTGAATTTGCTGCAACTTCACCAATTCCGCTAATCCATACAGCCTATGACCAGAGCTGTTTTGTTGTTTTGGTATTAATAATCCTAGTTCCTCATAAAACCGTAATGTTCTTACCGTTATCCTTGCTCGTTTACTAAATTCACCAATTGTAAAAGCAGGTTCATTATTTCCCATGAACGATCCCTCCATCATTATTATAATTTTAGATTAGCACATGACGTAACGGAGGGAGCAAGCCCAAAAAAATTAATTTATCATTATTTTTTTCAAATATACAATTGAATCACAATTATCAATTAAATCTAGTTGATAGATTCCCTATTAATGTTACCAATCAATTCCATTTTGTAGAAGTGCGGAATTTGGTTGACTTTCCCTTTTATTCCTTTAAAATGGAAATCAACACAAAAAAGGAGTGATTCTATCAATTTTTTCAAAAAAATAAGTATGGTACTAGCTTTGATTCTTGCATTAGGATTATTTTCTGATCTATCAGGTGTTTTTTCTACTAATACAGTAGAAGCAGCTGATTATGAATTAACAGACTGGAAATATCATCATACAACCAAAAGTAGTACTAGAGTTGAACGGGTAGTAGTTCTGGCTGGTTCAGTATTAGGTACTATTACAATACCAGAGCCATATACGAAATCTAGATCAGCTGTGCAATTTGGTCACGGAATTTATCAGATATTCCGCGGAGATGATGTTTATACTACTACTAAGACTTATAGAAAGTTTGCGGAGACTGGTACTTATTTTAAACCGATTGCCGCTGAGAAGAGTGTAACTTACATTTACAAAGATTCTGATAGAACAAAACTTATAGATACAGTAACTCAGATTCACAAAACACATTATTATAATTAATTCATTTCAAAGGACTAACTAAATAAAAGCAACGAATATTATCAATTCAATATGAATTTGAGCACGGCATATAGGCATGATGATTAATTTTATAAAATTAATCATCATGCTTTTTTATAGCTTAAAACTTAATATTATGACTCTATACTAAATGTAGTAATTTTAAAAGGTTTCAACAACCAATATATGGAATGAAAAAATGCAAGTAATTTCTCAATCAGTACTTAAAATAGCTAACCAATTACTTTTTTTGTTACAATTACACACAAACACTACTTTTATACAAGTACCCATTCGTTAGTGTTACTATTTTATAAAGTTATTTTATACTGACGTGTTTCCCATTTACAAGATAACGTTGTTTCAACGAAAGTAATCCAAGCGGAGTGTGATGAAATGTTAAAGTTCGAACCATCCCATGCATTAAAAAGATTACCGGAACAATTCTTTGCAAAGTTAGTAAAAACAACACAAGCACTAATAAAAGAAGGGCATGATGTGATTAACCTTGGCCAAGGTAACCCTGATTTACCAACACCTGATTTTATTGTTGAGGCACTACAAGAAGCTAGTACAAATCCTAAGTTTCATAAATACTCTCCATTTCAAGGGTACCCTTTTTTAAAAGAAGCAGTAGCTGACTTTTACCAAAGAGAGTATCAAGTAGATATTGATCCGAATAAAGAGGTTGCGATCATGTTCGGCTCTAAAACCGGACTGGTAGAAATTAGCCAGTGTCTATTAAATCCTAAAGAGAAGGTATTAGTACCTGATCCTGGCTATCCGGATTATATGTCAGGTATTGCACTAACTGATGCGATTCCTATCCATATGCCTTTAAAAGAAGAGAATCAATTTTTACCTAATTATCAACAGATTTCAGATGAAGACTTAGCAGATGCAAAGTTAATGTTCTTAAATTACCCGAACAATCCAACAGCTGCTACTGCAACGAAGAATTTCTTTGACGATACGATCGAGGTGGCTAAACAAAATCAGATTTGTGTCGTTCATGATTTTGCATATGGAGCGATTGGATTTGAAGAGGATAAACCACAAAGCTTCTTACAATCAGAAGGAGCAAAAGAGGTTGGCATCGAGATGTATACCTTATCGAAAACATTTAATATGGCTGGATGGCGGGTAGCCTTTGCTGTCGGAAATCCTTCAGTTATTGAAGCAATTGAATTGATACAGGACCACTATTATGTCAGTATTTTCGGTGCTATTCAATCCGCTGCGAAAACCGCACTAGACGAAGGCAAAAGTGCCATAGCGGAATTAAACCATACCTATCAGCAAAGAAGAGATGCCTTCTTACAACAAGCGGAGAAAATTGGTTGGCATGGCGGTACAGCAAACGGATCATTCTTTGTATGGATGCCAACTCCAAAAGGATATAACTCAGAATCCTTTGCAAACCTTCTATTAGAAAAGGCACACGTCGTCGTTGCCCCTGGAAATGGCTTTGGAGCTTCAGGTGAAGGATATGTCCGCATTGGGTTATTAGATGAACCTGACCGTTTACGTGAAGCGTGCGATCGGATTGGGAAGTTATCATTATTCTAATTCAATTAACCTTTCTTAATCAATTTATTGAATTACATTATCAAGTTAAAAAGTAAAATACATTACTAAGCAGATTAACAACAGCTAATCAATGAGCTGTTGTTCTTTTTTCATTATTTTAAGGTTGACTTTTCTCGGATTACAGATGTAATATTGTACTACAGTTGTAATCTTTGTAATGGAAAGGTGGAATACATACTTACAATTAAAGACTAATAATGGAGAAGATCAATATATGAAATTTATTCTAAAGGAAAGAAGGTATCATATGAGAAAAACCAATTACCAATCCAATATGGTCAAGTACTTATGTTACATAGTATTGTTAACTCTAACCATACTCACCGCATGCACAAATGCTGACAATAAAAGCGACACCGAGCAAACCATCCATAAAGATGAAGAGTTTGCCCAGCTCGAGGATGAATTTGAAACCCAACTCGGCGTCTATGCAATCGATACGGGTGAGAATCAAATCGTTGAATACAATCCCGATGAGCGTTTCGCCTATGCATCCACTTTTAAAGTACTAGCAGCAGCAATTTTGCTTAAGCAAAATGAAATCAAAGATCTTGAAGAAGTCGTTACCTACAGTAAGGATGACTTGGTTACTTATTCTCCGGTTACCGAGAACCATGTGGATACCGGAATGACACTGTTAGAAATTAGTGAGGCAGCTATTAGAAAAAGTGACAACACTGCTGGTAATCTATTACTTGAAGCATTAGGTGGACCTGATGAATTCGGGCAAGCCTTAATACAAGACCTCGGTGATGACGTTACAGAACCCGAACGATACGAAACCGAATTGAATGAATTCATGCCAGGGAATAAAAGTGATACCAGCACACCGAAAGTTTTGGCTACCAATCTGAAGAAAATCGCACTTGATGATTTCCTTCCTAATGATAAACGCGAGTTGCTTATGGATTGGATGAAAGGTAATGCGACAGGTGATAAACTAATACGTGCTGGCCTACCTGAAGAATGGATCGTTGGAGACAAAAGCGGGGCCGCAAGTTACGGCACAAGAAATGACATTGGCATTGTTTGGCCACCTGACAGAGAACCAATCATTATTGCAGTGATGTCCCGTCATGATACTAAGGATGCAGAATATGATGATGAGTTAGTTGCAAAGGCTGCTGGAGTCATATTTGATGCTGTAAAATAAAAATAAGGGCACACATGTCTAGCTAAACTGACATGTGTGACTCGACTTTTACTTTACTTCTCTTATGATCAGATTGGTACGTGCACTCTAATAGTTCACACACCAATTGTTAATCCGTCTCATCCATCGACTCATTAATCCATCAGGCTATTGACCTAGTGGTATAATTAAGATAATTAGTTAAACAACTTCGCGTTTAAGGAGATGAAATAAGATGTCGGTCCTCCACTTAGCTGTAAGCATGTTTTTATCTTCTTTCGTGGTCATTGTTATCATGCTGATCCGAAAGATATTTAAGAACCAATTATCATCCAAATGGCAATACAATTTATGGTTCATTTTACTGATTGCCTTAACCATGCCATTACTTCCAACAGATTTATTGGATGTTGGAACCAAGCTAACTTGGAATGGGAACCAAAACAGCATTCTGTCCTTGTCCAAGACCTCAACAGCAAATCTCGTAACAGACAGTGGAGGAAATTGGATGAAAGATTTATCAATTTCTGTCAACCGGTTTGACCTGACATTATTAAACCAACTCATCACCATTATATGGATGACGGGTATGCTGGTAATGATTGTTTTAACGATTCAGGCATGGATGAAACTGCAACGAATAAAAAAATCCACAAACATCATAGAAAATCCAGAGATTCAGAGATTATTCGAACAGTGCAAACAAAGACTCGATATTTCACAGAAACTTGTGTTAGTGATTTCACCGCTTATTAAGTCGCCACTGACATTCGGTATTTTCAAAACCTACATTATTCTGCCGCATGATGCTGAAGCATGGCTGTCCAAGGATGATTTGAAAAACATTTTGCTGCATGAATTAAATCACTATAAAAACAAAGACATTATTACGAACTACTTAGTTGTCCTGTTCCAGATCTTGTACTGGTATAACCCATTGATCTGGATTGGCTTCAGGGAAATGCGGATAGACCGTGAAATCGCCTGTGACAGTGCCGTTTTAAAAATGCTCGGTCAAGATCATTATGCAACATACGGTAACACAATTATAAAGTTCGCTGACAAATCCTTTCTTCAAGGTAAGTTCGCGATCGCTAGCCAGCTCACTAGCCCCAAAAAGCAATTAAAAAGAAGGATTGAAGGGATTGCAACTTTCACAACAGAATCAAAGCTTTTAAAACTAAAAAGCATCGTAATTTTTATACTGTTGGCGGGCATTGTCGTGTGTCAAGTACCAGTTGTTTCTGCAATGCCTTATGGTGAGGATCGGATCAATTTTGATAATAAGCAGACCGTGTATGAGGATTTAAGCACATTTTTCAGTGGATATGATGGTAGCTTTGTACTCTATGATTTGCAGAAAGCGCAATACCTTATCTATAATAAAGACAAAAGTGTGTTACGAGTTTCACCGAATTCCACGTATAAAGTATACAGCGCGTTATTCGCTTTGGAATCTGGTGTGATTACACAACAACATACCTCTCTGGAGTGGAACGAAAATACTTACCCACACGAAAGCTGGAACCAAAATCAAAATTTATTTACTGCAATGGAGAATTCCGTGACTTGGTACTTTCAAAAGCTAGACAAAAGAATAGGAAAAGAAAGAATCCAAGCAAATTTTCAAAAAATACATTACGGAAATCAAAATGTGTCTGGTGGAATAGAAGACTATTGGCTAGAATCTTCTTTAAAAATCTCACCTATAGAACAGGTTCAGACACTCAAAGACTTTTATACCAACCAATTTGGATTTAATGAGAAGAACGTTGAATTAATAAAAGATGCCATCAAGCTAGAGATGAAAGACAATGTAACACTATATGGCAAAACCGGTACAGGAACAGTCAATGATAAAAATGTAAACGGCTGGTTCATAGGATATGTGGAAACGAAAAGCAACACCTATTTCTTTGCAACCAATATCGAAAACGACCATCATGCTCAAGGCAGTATAGCTGCTGATATTACCAAATCCATCTTAAAAGAAAAAGGAATTTATTAAAAAAGCAAAGGCAGGGATTACAAGTGACGAATAAAATACCCACTATTTCAGAGTCTGAATGGGAAGTATTGAAAGTGCTTTGGCAAAAAGCACCGCAAACTGCAAATGAAATCATTTCGTCCTTGCCGGCAGAAACGAACTGGAAGCCGAAAACCGTACGCACCCTGTTAGATCGACTGTCCAAAAAAGAAGTCATCGGTGTTAACAAGGATCAGCGTGTCTATACATTCTATCCGCTTTATTCTCAGAACGAATGCCAGCGCGCCAAAACAGAGTCTTTTGTCAAACGATTCTATGATGGTACTTTAAAATCGATGCTCGTTCAATTTATGCAAGATGAGGATTTATCTGAAGATGATATTAAAGAGCTGCGAGCTATTTTAGATAATAAGCAAAAGAAAGAATAGTTAGACGCAACCTTGTTGATGTTTACTACCTATGAAAATGAGCGCATATCCTATTTTGGATTTGCGCCTGTACTTTATAGCTGTACTTTAATTCTGTAACAACTCGGCAGTGTCGGTAAGTAACACCTAAATTATCACTAACCCCTTATAACCTCTTCACACAGTAGTAAATCTTCCATTTCATTAACTTTATAGTCACCGTAAAACAGGAATATCACTCAGAAAAAACCATTTTTAAGTCAATCGTTAATCCTTTGAAGATGGAAATGGTTACTTGATCTTCATCTGTAAATAATTCAGGTCTACCAAACCTATGATTATCTTGGAGCATAAATACGCTGACTATTTTCTCTTGTGGTTCAACTAACCAAAATTCTTTCACACCTCCTTGTTCGTATTTATTAAATTTTTCAATTTTATCTTTTCTAGCTGTTGAAGTGGAAATAATTTCCATTACTAAATCTGGGCTTCCTATACAGCCACGGTCATCCAATTTTGTTGAATCACAAACAATCGTAATATCAGGCTCAAACACGTTTTGACTATCCTCTTCCTTCTGATTCTCTTGTTCTAGATTTAGTACCACATGAAAAGGGGCTGGATATACTTTGCACTTTTTGCCAACTAAATAATTCGCAATTTGGCGATGTAATTCCGATAAGATTTCCTGATGAAGTCTTGATGGTGTTATTTGCAAATAAGGAACTCCGTCTATAATTTCCATTCTTTCTTCTTCAGACCAGGACAAGTAATCAGCATAAGTATATGTTCGATCTTTTCTTAGTAATGTCACTTAAATCATCCTCACTTCAAGGATTTTTTATCAATTATACCATGTTAAGTCGACCTCTTCTCCAATTTCTTACTCACTCCTCTGCCATTTAAAAGAACCCCTTGACTACCGAGTCAAGGGGTTCACATCATTCATTAATTAGCAGTATTTTTTCTTCCTCTTACCGTTAAAAATACACCTAAACCTACAGCAATTAATAACAAACCTAATGCCAACCAATTATATTGATTCGTCGCAGTCTCTGGTAGCGTTTCTCCGTCATCTTCTGCTTGGTCACCATTGCTATCATCACCTGTTTCATTACCTGATGGATCCTCACTACTTGTTCCATCTTCGTCTCCAGAAGAACCATCGCCGCTTGTTCCATCATCTGCTACTTCAAAAACTCCATAGATACTGAAATGAGATACTTCTGCTATTACTTCTGCAGTAGAACTGTCAACACTTTCTGGAATGATTTCCTCTTGTGGTTCACCATTCTCATCAATATAGACAACTCTTAAGTTATCCCAATTTGTAACTTTTTCTGCGTCGACGCTAAATATTAAAGTTACTGGTGAATCAAAGCTAATAGCTTCACCATTAGATGTTAAGGAGAAATCATACAAGTCACTTACCGCATTTAGACTTTTCGACTTAATCGTTTCTGATACTTCTTCCAATTCAAATTCTATATCCTCTTTATCCTTCAGAATCGATACCGGAATTTTCACTTGGACATTATCCATTTGTAATACAATATAAGCTGTTTCTTCTAGCTGATCCACCACTTCTTTTTTGATAATCGTTTTCTTCGTGTCTACATTCGTTTGATAGACGTTATTTTCTTTCTCTAAATCGTCTACTTGACTAATAACATTGTCTTCCGTGTCCTCGTCCGATGAGCCATCTTCTCCATTCTCATCTTCATTGTCAGATGATCCATCACCTTCAGGGTTTTCATAAAGATCCTGCACTTCTCCTACTGAGAGTGCGATTCCATCATAAACACGAACTTCATCCATTAACCCTTTAAACGGTGTATCCCAAAAGTTCACGCCTAAACTAAATTGTGCATCTACAGTAGTAAAGACATCAGGGAAATTGCCATCCGAGAACTTCTCTTCCCCATTAATATATACTTTTGCTTCTCCTTCATTTACAGTAAAAGCAAAGTGTGTCCACTCACCTGCAGGGATAATCGAATCGGATACTGCATCATACCAATCATCGCCATTATGGGACCATACTTTGGTAACGCCCTGTGCATTTGGTACAAGGCTGATCCAATTATTTTCTGTTCTAGCGCCAAAAAAAGTTGTGGTGAATTCTGTTATTTCCTCTGGCTTCATCCATAGAGAAATAGAATATTGATCACTAGCAATTAAACCATCAGCCAACTTCAACCCTGATTCACCATCGAATTGTGCTGCCTGACCAACGATACCGTCCGTAAAGGTAATCTCTCCACCTGTATTATGAATACGATCACCAGTAACCGTAGCATCTTCTTTTTTACCAGAGCTATCTGATAATCCATCATTGAAATCATAAAAGGCTGATAAGCCGCCTTCCTCTTTTTCCGGAACAGTTACCGTTACAGTTAGTGTTTCCGCGACCTCTCCTAAAGTGATCGTCGCGGTCAAATCTACCTCGGCATCACCAGAACCAAATGCTGGTCTATTCACCGCTCCTTCCGTTGATATAACTTCAGGATTAGAAGATTCCCATGTGATTTCTGTTCCTTGTGTTGCCAATGTTGGTAAAGTAATATCTGATACTGCGCGTTCTGGGAGGCTATCACTTAATTCTTGCTTTACGCCATCTACAACTTCTTGATCGTCTTTACTTTCTACATGACTTCCCCAGATCACAACACCCTCACCTGACATCGCACTAAACGTCATAACCCATTCCTCAGATGTTGGATCATATTGACGAATGAACACGCCATCGTATGTTTCGTCATCAACTGTCAATTCCACTCTGTAATCATCATAGAGCTCCCATGTACCTGTAACAGCACCAGTGACAGTATGGTCTTCATTTAACTTGACCCAAGTTGATTCAGTTAACTCACCCGTAATTTCCTTACCATGGTTCAAATATTTATAGTCACCAACCACATCTGATTCTGAAACCGCTTCGATTTCTTCGCCAGCATAGTGATATGGTGTTGGTACTGGCCAGTCATTACTATTTTTAAACGTTTGGTGTACTCGAACTTGGTGCGTTTCTCCTTCTTGAGGAAAACGTGTATGTGTCACAATAAACTCTTTTCCAAGTTCATCATCAATTAAATAAGAATTGTGACCCGGCGCCATATATCCTGTACCGATTCCCGAACCTTCTTCACCAAAATCTCGCTTAAATAGGAAGTTCCCCATCATTTTATTACCAATTTCTTTATGGTCATCATTACCAGGGAAATTACCTACCCCGATATCAAAGCTTTCAGGAAAAACGGCTTCGTTAGCAGCTGCATCTACATAAGGACCGTCAATACTTTCTGATCTGAACTGTCGCATTTGATAGCCACCATCAGAAGCTAGTCCACCATAAGTAATATAGAGGTAATAATAGCCAGTTTCCTCATCATAAACCGCATATGTTCCCTCACCTGATCTTCCATAACCACCAGCAATCTTTGTACCATAGTATCTATCAATCATTCTACCATCTTCAGTTACTCCATCTTCACCAGGATAAATCGGCGTACCTGTTTCTTTATCCAATTCTAAAATAAACGTTCCACCAGACCATGAACCATAGGTCATATACAAGTCACCATTCTCATCATAGAGAATATTCGCATCGATCGCATTGGTATAGAGCGCATTGTTGAAGTCACCTTCTTCAGTGAAATAATCTGGATTGACTCCATCAATAATTCCCTCGTCAATAAGCTCCGAGAGATTAGTATTTTCCCAATGTTTATTCACATCACTATTGTTGTCATAGCTCTCGTAATTCGTAAAACCAGAATACATAATAGTGTCCGTATATTCATATGGACCTTCAATATCTTTTGATACCGCTATACCAATAGCTGAGCGGATATAAGTAGAAGAAACACTATAATATAGCATATAAGCACCTGTTGAACCATCTTCCCAAACATAGTCTTTGTTCCAGAAAATATCTGGTGCCCATACAGCATAGCCTCCAGAACTATCAGCATCATCTTCCCCAGCCCATTCAAATGACTCTGCTAGATTAGAAGATAAGTCACCATAGATAGGGTTATTCTCCGGGGTTTGATATTCTCGGTCCACTATAGAATTCCAGTTACTTAAATCATTTGATTTAGCAACCGCAATATGTGAACCAAACACATAATAAGTACCATCGTCCGCTTTAATAATAGATGGATCATGTACAGAAGCACGGTCAAAATTTATTGATTCAGAATCATCTTGCTCATCACCAAGAACGGTTGTCGGTATGATGATCATCAATAAGAGACCAACCATTGATATTTTTTTCACAAAACTTATCATTATTGTTTTCCCCTTTCGTCAACTCGTTTGTAAGCGTAGTCATTTTTTCGAATTTAATTAAAGTCTGGGCAATTTTGGCGAACTACTAACATTCAGTTAAATGCATGAAGATAATTTATGATTTCTGTTAGTAGCTATTCTTCACTTTTTGGTTAACCTATGTTAAATCAGCCATCCCTCCTTTATTTGTCACACATTTATAAATCGCTTACAAAACCATTCACCAATAAGATTACTATAAATATATTACTTACTCAATAAATATCTATTAAAAAAATAAATTTATTAATGAATTAGGATAATATTATCAGATTAATTACCCTATGCATTTATCAAAAGGGGTTTATAATCTTTTTACCTAATCCGAATATACTTGAGGATATTATGAGATAATCTCTACTTATCGTTTTTTCACCAAAAAGGACATGGCATAATAACTTGTCCCACCGATAACCTAAGAAGATAACTTGACTAGTTTAAAGCTCAAAAATCAGGGGATGAATTATCTAGCAAATGGGGAGCAAGAGTAATGTAGATGAATCAAATTCCGATATAGATTTTATTTATCCTGCTATTGCAGTATTAGCCAAATGAATTGCTCCTGATCACATTTTGGTTAGCGATCTAAATGAAATGATGCAAGACGGCTATGATTTAATCGAAGCCCAACAAGATGAACAAGCATGTTGAACTCTTGCTTTAATAAGTGCTTCGCTTCCTGGGATTCTTGTTTCTATTCCTTGGATATAACCATTTTCCCCAGAGAAATCAATACTTATGTCACAGCTCCATTAATGAATAGCGAACACAAACTGAAACTTCTTACAGATACACATGCACTCGAAGTATCAAATAGGAATTTGATGAGAGTTTTATGATTTAGTACCAATTTAGTGTTCAGGAAGCTTCATTTTGGTACTAAAACCTGTTTTAAGTACCATTTTAGTTAAATGATTTCTATTTTTGGTACTTATTTGACTATTTAGTACCATTTTGACTTTGTACGTTTAATTTTTGGTACTTAAATTAAAACTATATTCATCCCCTAAAGTTTCAGAAAGCGAAATGGTCAGTTATAGCCGTTGACTTGCAGTAGCTATCTCTGTTTTTTCAAATCAATCTTTTCCTAGTTACTTATTTATAAAAAGTTGTAATACCAAGGGTTATATACATTCTATCCTTAAGAAAAAGACACCCTTATTCTTCAAGGGTGCCTTTCGCTCTTTATAATTTTGCCCCATTATTCTTAATCACGTCTTGATACCAATAGAACGATTTTTTCCGACTTCTATCTAATGTTCCATTCCCTTCATCATCTTTATCGACATAGATAAACCCATAACGCTTAGACATTTCACCGGTTGAGGCACTTACTAAATCAATACAACCCCAAGCAGTGTAGCCCATTAGATCGACACCGTCTTCGATAGCTTCAGCCATCGCAGCGATATGGTCACGCAAGTATTCAATGCGATAATCATCTTGAATCGAACCATCTTCTTCTACTTTGTCATAGGCGCCTAAGCCATTTTCGACAACAAACAGTGGTACGCGATAACGATCATATAACTGGTTTAAGGAAATTCGTAAACCGATCGGATCGATTTCCCAGCCCCAGTCACTAGCTTTCAAGAAAGGATTACGAACACCTGACATTATATTACCGTCCGCACCCGCTTGATCCGATTTATCTAATTTTTCGGTACGAGACATGTAATAACTAAAGCCAATATAATCGACGGTATGTTCTTTGATTAATTCTAAATCGCCTTCTTTCATATCTAATTTAATATTATTTTCTTTAAAGTAGCGATTGATAAATGCTGGGTATTCACCGCGAACTTGAACATCTGCACAATAATAATTAAACAAGCGTTCTTCTTCTAAGGCGTACATCACATTTTCAGGGTTGGAGTCATAAGAGTAAACCGGTGCATAAATAATCATACAGCCAATTTGTGCATCTGGAATGATCTCATGACAAGCTTTCACCGCTAAACTACTTGCGACAAATTGATGGTGAAAGGCTTGGAATGTTGGTGTATATTTATCTTCTTCCTTTTCAATAGAAAAACCTAAGCCCATAATTGGCATCACTAACCCACTATTGATCTCATTAAAGGTCATCCAATATTTCACTTTATCTTTATATCGATTAAAAATTGCTTGTACATAACGCTCGAAGAAAGTTACCACCTCACGACTTCTCCAACCACCATAATTCTTCACTAAATTTACTGGCATCTCATAGTGCGAAATCGTTACAACCGGTTCAATCCCATGCTTGTGCAACTCATCAAATACGCGATCATAGAAAGCAAGACCTTCTTCATTTGGTTCTTTTTCATCGCCTTTTGGAAAAATACGAGTCCAAGCAATCGACATACGGAATACTTTAAAACCCATTTCAGCAAATAACGCAATATCTTCTTTGTAGCGATGGTAAAAGTCGATTGCTTCATGGTTAGGATACGTATATTTTTCCTTATCGATTTCAAAATTAAAGCCTGGTTCTTTCAAAATATTTAAACGTCCTTTCCCACCTGGTAGGACATCTGCAATATTTAATCCTTTATTACCTTCATAAAAGCCACCTTCGATTTGATTAGCGGCGGTTGCTCCACCCCACAAGAAATTTTCAGGGAATGGATAGGTTTTATTAGTCATTATGTTGCCTCCTTAATCTAGATTTTCTCCATTAGATTCAATCACTTGCTTATACCAATCAAAACTTTGCTTCTTAGTTCTGTTCAACGTTCCTTTTCCTTCATTATCACGGTCTACATAAATATAGCCATAACGTTTTTTCATTTCACCTGTTGAAGCACTAACAATATCAATCGGTCCCCAACTTGTATAGCCAATGATTTCGACACCATCCTTCAATGCTTCCCCCATTTGTTTGATATGCTCACGTAAATAAGCAATCCGGTAATCATCTTTTATTTGATTATCTTCATCCAATTGATCAATCGCACCTAAACCATTTTCTACAACAAATAACGGCTTTTGATAACGATCATATAGTTGGTTAGCGGTAATACGGAAACCTTTCGGGTCAATTGTCCAGCCCCATTCAGAAGCTTCCAAGTATGGATTGGTAATCGAATCAAATACGTTTCCACCTGTCTTATCTTTTAATACTTCTGGATCTGTACTCGTAGCACGAGAACTGTAATAGCTAAAGCCAATATAATCGACGGTATATTTGCTTAACAATTCCTCATCATCCGCTTCCATCTTAAGCTCAATATTATTTTCTGCAAAGAAGCGCTTCGCATAACCTGGATACTTACCACGAGACTGTACATCAATAAAGAAGAACGATTCTCGATCTTGATCCATCGCTTTTTGGATATCATCAGGGTTACAAGAATACGGATACGTCATACCAGCTGCCAACATACAACCTATTTGTGCTTCAGGAATGATCTCATGACCTGCTTTAACAGCTAAAGCACTTGCAACTAATTGATGATGAGCTGCTTGATACATGACTTGCTGTTTGTCCTCGCCTTCTTTAAAGATAAGACCTGCCCCAACATATGGTAAGTGCAACAACATATTAATTTCATTAAAGGTTAACCAATACTTCACTTTATCTTTGTACCTAGTAAAAACGGTTCTGGCATACTTCTCAAAAAAGTCTACTACTTTTCTATTTTTCCAACTGCCATATTCTTTTACCAAGTGAACAGGCACATCAAAATGGGCCAATGTCACCACTGGTTCAATACCATATTTGTTTAATTCATCAAACACATCATCGTAAAATTGTAATCCAGCTTCATTAGGTTCTGCGTCATTTCCATTTGGAAAAATACGTGCCCATGAAATAGATAGACGAAAGGATTTAAAGCCCATTTCTGCAAAAAGGGCAATGTCTTCTTTATAGCGATGATAGAAATCAATCGCCTCATGAGACGGATAGAATTCATTTTCTTTTGGTCTATAGCTTTCCACTTTCCCTAACATCATCGGAAAACGATTTTCTCCTGTTGGTAAAAGATCAACCGTTGTTAATCCTTTTCCGCCTTCTAAATAAGCACCTTCTACTTGATTAGCTGCTACAGCTCCACCCCAAAGAAAATCTTTTGGAAATTTATTTATCATCATTCAGTCCCCCCATTACTATGTGAAAAAGGAGCCTTTGACAGCCCCTTTCCCTTTATTTAGTTGTTAATTCAAGCACAGTACTTTCTGAAGTTACATTTGCTTGTTCGATTATTTTTAGTTGATATTGGTCATGGTTCGTTACAACTACTGGTGTTGTAATCTGAAAACCAGCCTTTTGAATTTTATCTATATCAAAAGTTAGCAGTTCTTGACCTTTTTCTATTCGTTCTCCTTGTTGTAAGGATGTTTCGAAATATTTTCCTTCCAGTTGAACTGTATCTAAACCAACATGGATTAAGATCTCTGCACCATTATCAGAAGTAATTCCAATCGCGTGTTTTGTCGGGAATAAAGCAGAAATCGCACCTGAAACAGGCGACACTAATTTACCTTCTGTTGGTTCAATGGCAACCCCTTTTCCAAGAGCTCCAGATGCGAATGCAGTATCATCAATTTCTTCTAACTTTCTCATTTCTCCTGTTAAAGGACTGGTAATGACCTCACTTTTCACTTCTGTTTCGTTTTCAGTAGAATCTGTTGGTTCTTCTGTTACTTCAGGTTCTGTTTCTTGTTTTCCAATACCTCCAAAGAAGTACGTTAGAACAAAAGCCAATATCGCTGCGACAATCATCGCAATAATGGAAGCTACAAAGGATAAATTCAATCCTTCTTCAGGATGAATGAAACTTGGCATCTGGAAGACACCTAGTCCTGCCATATTGTAACCAAGTGTGCCAAACGCACCCAATATGGCACCACCAACAGCTGAAGCTACTACGGTAAAAACAAATGGCCATTTAAGTGGTAAAGCAACCCCATACATACCTGGCTCTGTTACACCAAATATCGCTGAAACAATCGCTGGTGGCGTTAATGCTTTTGTTTTTTGGTTTCTCGTTCTAATGATTACAGCAGTTAAGGCACCTACTAATGCAAATGAGTGTGCAAAAATCAATGCTAAAATCGGATCTTGGCCAATTGTTGCAAAGTTATTAATTGCGATTGGTACAAGCCCCCAATGTAGACCAAACATCACAAACACTAACCAGAAACCACCAATAAATATACCGGCAACTATTGGGCTTAATTCATAGATACCAACACTTGCTGCCCCTAATAATTGACTCGCCCAAGTTGCAATCGGACCAATAATAATAAAAGTTAATGGTATAATAATGAGCATCGTTAACAACGGTACTAGGAACATCTTTAAGACATTTGGAACTACTTTCGCAAAAAATGTTTCTAATTTAGCTGCAAAGAATGTTGCAACAATAATCGGAATGACCGACATCGAGTACGTCATTAAAATCACCGGAATACCAAGGAATTCAATATATACTGGTGATTCAAACATCGTTCCTGCAAATAACGTATACAACGGATCACCTGATTCTGGTATCCCTTCTAAATCCGGATAGACTAATGCCATCGCGATAACCATACCTAAGAACGGGGTTCCACCAAATTTTTTCATTGCGGTATAACCTAAAATGATTGGTAAGAAGTAGAATAGTCCATCGCCAATTGCATTTAAAATTTGATAGGTTCCATCTTGTTCATCTAATAAGCCAACTGCTACAAACAGTGCATTAAAACCTTTTAACACACCAGATGCTACTAATACCGCAAGAATAGGTGTGAAAATACCAGAGATCATATCGATAAAACGATTCAACAAATTGCCTTTTTCCTCGTCTTGATCTACTTCACCTTTTGCTTCAAATCCACCTTCAGCAACGACCGCTTTATAAACATCTGCTACATGATTGCCAATAACGACTTGATATTGACCGCCACTTTTACGAACGGTTACCACACCATCCATTTTATTTAATGCTTCTGTATTCGCTTTACTTTCATCTTTTAATTTAAAACGTAGTCGAGTAATACAATGAACGACACTGTTGACGTTTTCTTTGCCACCGACATGTTGAATAATATCTTTTGCTAACTGTTGATATTTCATAGCTCTTTCACCTCTCTGTTTGATGTTTTATGAAAGCTTTCATTTTTTGCATGTAAGGGTTTTACTTAAGGCAAATAAAAAACCTGAACGAATTGGACCCTACACGCATAGTGATAGCTGTGCGCTTCCAACTCATTCAGGTTATGCCCTATTAAGGTAACATTCCTTACTTTTCCTATAGGTTTTGTTATATTTAATCTATCATCTTCTTATGCAGATGTCAATAAAAATTCTAAAGCGTTTTCCCTTTTTTAATTAGTCCTCTTTTTGTCGATAGGTAACACGGTGAATATGAACCGTTAAATAGACCATTTCATCCTTGGTTAGGAACCAACTATAATTCTTTTCTAAAAATGTTGCTATTTTTTCCGTGCATTTGTATGCTTGATGATATTTATTTTGTACTTGCTCATAAAAGAAATCATCAATTGTTTCTTCCATATTCTCTTTCCGTAAAAATCGCACTGTAAAGAAACGTAAATGAGTTAAAAATCGTTCGTAATTAATCGAGTTTTCATCTAATTCTGTTTTATAATGATATTTCACGATATTTAAAACCTTGTTAACAACATCTGTTACTTGAACAGCCATTTCCATGTTTTCCCCAGATAACTGACTATTTACCAAATGAAGAGCAATAGAGGCTGCTTCATCCTCATTCATTCTAATACCAGTATAATCTTCAATAATATCCAATGAGTGTAAACCAATTTCGAATTCTTTTTTATAATATTTGCGGATCTCGAATAACAATGTGTTTTTTAGCTGAATGCCTTCCTTCATTCTCGTAATCGCAAAACTAATATGATCTGTTAATGCGACATATAAATAATCATTTAACTTATAAGGTAAAATAGACCGCGCATATTCATAAATTTCAGAAGCAATATCCAAATATTTATCCGACGTATTTTGTAATAGCTGATTTAGTTTTTCACTTGTACCGGTATCCTGTAAGACAAAATGCTTCTCGATTTTTTCCTCATCAATGTTTTGTCCCACTTTTTTCTGAAATGCTAAACCTTTCCCCATAACAACCATTTCTTGACCATGTTGGTTAGTAGTGACGACGACATTATTATTTAGCACTTTATTTATCTTCATATCAGACATCCTTTTATTCAATATTTTTGGACGTTTAAACTTATTTTACCGCACTATGACAAAAGGAAAAATGCTTTTAATCATTTGTAATTAAAAAAACCCAAGCTATTGAATAAAACATACTACCCACGTCTAATTACGGGCGATGTACTATTCAATAACTTAGGTTTTGCCTGCTTGATCAGTAACAATCCTAAAAACAGATATTATTTTTGTAAGCGTTTATATAATTAATTATAACTACTTTTGAAAAGATGTCAAGGGGGGAAGCGGGACTTTTCAATTATAGAGATTGGATTTATTAAGGAGATGAAATGATCAATAATTTAATGATTAAAAACAATGTTATGAAGGAAATTGATCTTGCCATTAAAAATGTATGGAAAGTATTGATTATGATCAAAATTGTCTTCTTAATGAAGATTCTATGAAAAATGCTTTCTATTTTCATTTGCGAACTAGGCTAGGTAATGATTTTTTTCCAATTGGGTAAGATGAATAGTAGCGTAAGGCAAGTAAGGAGGAACGAATCATGCATGACTTAGATTTACACCATATCTTTCAACTCGGCCTTATTTTAGTAATGATCGCAGCTGGTATTACCGCAATTGCCAAGAAATTTAAACAGCCTTACCCCATTGCATTAGTCATTGTTGGGGCAATTATCGGCCTTATCAACATTCCCGTATTGGAACCATTGAAAGACTTTATTACGGAGGGGGAAGTGTTTAATTTTGTCATTATTACATTGTTCTTACCAGCTTTATTAGGGGAAGCAGCATTAAAACTGCCCTTCTCACATTTAAATGATAATAAAAAGCCAATTCTTGCTTTAGCATTTGGTGGCACCTTCGTATCTTTTATTATTATCGGTTTTTCTTCTATGTGGCTTTTACACTTTTCTATTCCTGCAGCATTTGTATTTGCAGCATTAATGAGTGCCACTGACCCTGTTAGTGTTTTGTCTATTTTTAAAAGTGTAGGTGTTAAAAAAAGGCTTGCGACTGTTATTGAAGGAGAAAGTTTATTTAACGATGGGTTAGCGGTTGTCTTATTTAATATATCAGCTTTTTCTTTAATCTCTTATCTTGACTTAGGATTATTAGGTGCAGGTTATGGATTATGGGAATTTATAAAAGTAGTATCATTAGGTTTGATAACTGGGGCTTTACTAGGCTATGTATTCTCACGTCTAACCAGATACTTCGATGATTACCCATTGGAGATCATCTTTAGTATTATTCTCTTTTACAGCGCGTTCTTAATAGCTGAAAGTATTCATGCTTCTGGGGTAATAGCCGTTGTTGTTGCTGCTCTTACATTTGGAAACTATGGTTCAAGAATTGGCATGAGCCCTGCAACTAAATTAAATATAAGTAATTTTTGGGATGTCGTAACATTACTTGCCAATTCTCTCGTCTTTTTAATGGTCGGACTAGAAATTACAAGAATCAATGTCGCAGAAAACTGGGGATACATTTTTATCGCCATTCTGATCGTTCTAATTGCCAGAAGTATTGCGGTATATAGTAGCCTTTTCCTTATCAAAAACATCCCACTCTCATGGAAACACATTCTAAACTGGGGTGGTCTAAAGGGATCATTATCGATCGCGCTTGTGCTTAGTCTTCCAAGGGACTTTGAAGGCCGGGAGGAAATTTTACTCATGGCTTTTAGTATCGTATTGTTTTCCCTTGTTGCCCAAGGCCTTTCGATCAAACCGCTTATTTCATGGCTAGGTGTGAACAAGAAGGAAAAAAGCTATCAAGAGTATGAAGCACTTATTACACGCTCCCATCGATTAGAAACAGGTATTCACAAAGTCATCAAGGTTAGAAAGAATTTATTTGTATCAGAATTAGTTTCCAAAGAAATTATTGATGAATATGAGAAAGAGCGTACGGCATTGCATAACGAAATTGAAGAGCTCTTCCGTAACTACCCTGAACTGAAGGAAAAGCAGAAAACGGCCCTATTGAAACATTCACTATATGCACAATACGAGGCAATTAGCCATTTGTTAAGGGAAGAAATTATTTCCAATGAGGTTGCGGAAAAAGAACAAGATCTAATCACCAATAAAATCTTCGAATTGGAAGATGGACATTGATATGGCATTTTCGGGGGAGATGAACGAGATCAACATGCTCTAGTAAACGGACCATTTCTTTCCTTGATCGGAAGGAAGTGAACGTTATTCTAAAAGAATCGAGGTTGCCTTGCTCTTTGTCTCCCTTCTCCATTAGCTTGACCTGCTCTACATTACTTATTAAAACTTTCTGCGTCATGTTAATAAATAATCCGTTTTCAACTACGCCTACTAAAGACTGTAAATCCCTATTTAATTTCTCTGGATCTAATATTTTTTCAAATTTACAATCTAAAATATAATTTCCATTGTCTGTACATAGACTTGACCATTAACTGTTCGACGTTCTAGTTCACACATCGTATTGTATGGATTTTGTTATCGTTCATTTCTGTATGCCCTGTTATAAATTGGAGATAATGATGTATAGATTACATATCATAGGAGGTAAGTGAACGATGCAAATGAAAGGCGCAGTTATCCATGAAAAAGGACAGGAATTTAAAATTGAAAATTTAGAGCTTTCGGAACCAAAAGAAAATGAAGTGCTAGTGAAAGTAGTTGCAGCGGGGGTCTGTCACACTGATGCAGTTGCACGCGACCAGATGATTCCAGTGCCACTCCCTGCTGTACTCGGCCATGAAGGGGCAGGTATTATAGAAAAGGTCGGCTCGGGTGTTGAAACAGTGGAACCAGGTGATCATGTTGTTTTATCTTTTTCATCTTGTGGACAATGTGAGAACTGTCTAACAGGTCACCCAGCTTCTTGTATTTTTTTAAATGAATTCAATTTCGGAGGCAGAATGCCAGATGGTACACACCGCATTCACCAGGGCGATCAAGAAATGTCAACCTTCTTTGGTCAGTCTTCATTTGGCACATATGCTGTTTCGAACGAAAGAAACGTAGTGAAAGTGGATAAAGATGTCGACCTTCATCTACTTGGCCCGTTAGGATGCGGGATCCAAACTGGAGCTGGAACCGTCATTAATAAATTACAACCTGCATTTGGATCAACACTTGCAATATTTGGGTGTGGTGCTGTAGGACTAAGCGCAATTATGGCCGCTAAAATAATAGGATGTGCCAAAATCATTGCAATCGATTTACACGACAGTAGATTAGAATTAGCCAAAGAATTAGGCGCAACACATGTTATCAATGGATCTGAAGTGGATACAGTAGAAGAGATCAGAAAGATAACCAACGGAGGAACAAATTACGCAGTTGAAACTACAGGTGTTTCATCAGTAGTTGTTCAATCCATACAATCACTACGAAGTTTAGGTACTGTTGCAGTAGTTGGAGCAACCGGAGAAGTGACATTAAACGTTCAAGAAGACTTATTAAATGACGGAAGATCTATCATAGCAGTAGTTGAAGGAGATTCTATCCCTCAATTATTCATTCCACAACTTATCGAATATTATAAAAAAGGGCTGTTTCCTTTTGATAAATTAGTAAAATTCTATGACTTAGAAGAAATTAACCAAGCATTTGCTGATTCTGGAAATGGGCTTACGATAAAACCCATCTTAAAAATGTAATGAGACTTCTCTCTTAAACTGGTGTGAAGATGGCATTGAATCCCGGACTCACACCAGTCACTTATGATTGTGTTAGAAAATAGCAATAACGATAATCAGCTCCCAAGAATTGTTCCCTTTGATCCCTTCTTGCTACCTAGTAATTTTTTAGTTAGTTACTGCTTCTACTTTATCTCTTCCTGCTGAAATGGTAACAATCACGCTACAAATACTAATGATGGTACCTAAAACAGCGACTAATATCACCGAAACACTAGGAATAAAAAAGCCTATTGGAATCATAACTAAAAAACTTAAAACGATAAAGCCTTGATAAATAGCTGAAATGATTTTTAGAGGTAACTGATTAAAAAATGCTAAAAAAAGCGGCGGCAAAAATAAGACCACTAACATACCAACAGACATCAACAAACCCATCGGCTCATCAAATGAAACAGTATTAGGTCCTGTAGGATTTTTTGCAGCTAATAATAATGAAATGATAGCTAGTATCATTGTTAAAAACACCATACTCAATCTTTTTCCCATATCGAACACTCCTCGTATAAACTCATCCCCCTTATAAGAACTAGGATGCTTTAAAATTATGTCTATACTTATTCTGCCATGGGGTATATTTCATATTATAACCCTTTGGGAATGAAAAAGAATAAGACTTGAGGCTTAGTTTGCTCCATAAAGTGGAAAAACTGAATTGGGAGAGCACATTCGAGTGTTGATTGTTTGATTATTGATTAACATAATGACTAACGCAAAGTAATATTCCCTATTAGTCAACCCTGAAATCTTTATTAACATCAAAAGCGAAGTCCTACTCGAACTTCGCCTTTGTCATCTCATTAAATTACTCAAATACCCTAGACCGAATCAAAAACCGCTTCCCTTCTGGATTTTCCAGAGAGAACATACCCCCTCTACCTTCCACTACATCAATAATCAATTGGGTGTGCTTCCAGTATTCGTATTGATCTTTCGACATATAGAAAGGGTTATCATGTACATAACCTAATAAAATATCGGAGTCTCCAACTCGAAATTCCCCTCTTGGATAGCACATCGGCGAGCTTCCGTCACAGCAACCACCAGACTGATGGAACATTAAAGGACCATGCTTCTCTTGTAACAGATCCATTAACGCCACTGCCTCATCCGTTGCTAAGACTTTTTCTTGTTGTGCCATGCACCCGCCTCCTTTTTTAAGAATTAGAAAAATCCTTTTGGCGTCTTACTATAACTTACGAGCAAGTTCTTCGTTTGTTGATAATGAGATAACATCATCAGATGATTTTCTCTTCCAATTCCTGATTTTTTATAACCACCAAAAGCAGCGTGAGCAGGGTAATCATGATACGTGTTGGTCCATACACGTCCTGCTTGAATACCTCGACCGAAACTGTATGCCTTATGGAAATCCCGTGTCCAAACACCTGCACCTAATCCATATAACGTGTCATTCGCAATATCTAGCACTTCTTCATCATCTTTAAAAGTGGAAACAGCAAGTACCGGACCAAATATTTCTTCTTGGAAAATTCTCATCTTATTATGACCCTTGAAAATAGTTGGCTTAACGTAGAAGCCTTTGGAAAGCTCTCCTGCTAATTGATTTCGTTCACCACCAACTAGTACCTCTGCTCCCTCTTGCTTGCCGATATCTAAGTAAGACGAAATCTTTTCCATTTGTTCTGTTGACGCTTGAGCACCCATCATCGTTTCCGTGTCTAATGGATGACCAATTTTGATTGCTTTCACACGTTCTACAGCTCGCTCGATAAACGCATCATAAATATCTTCATGTATTAACGCACGAGACGGACAGGTACAAACTTCTCCTTGGTTTAAAGCAAACATTACCATACCTTCAATTGCTTTATCTAAAAAGGCATCATCCTCAGCCATGACATCTTTAAAGAAAATATTTGGCGATTTTCCTCCGAGCTCTAATGTGACTGGAATAATATTTTCAGAGGCATATTGCATAATGAGACGCCCTGTTGTTGTTTCACCAGTAAAGGCAATTTTAGCAATACGACTGCTTGAAGCTAACGGTTTACCCGCTTCTAAACCAAATCCATTTACAACGTTGAGTACCCCAGGTGGAAGTAAATCATGAATTAGTTCTAGCAAGACATGAATCGATGCTGGCGTTTGCTCTGCAGGCTTGATAACAACCGCATTACCTGCAGCTAGGGCTGGGGCAAGTTTCCATGTTGCCATTAATATTGGGAAGTTCCAAGGAATGATTTGTCCAACGACACCAAGCGGTTCATGGAAGTGATAAGCGACTGTATCTTCATCGAGTTGACTAATCGATCCTTCTTGTGCTCGAATCGTTGCTGCGAAATATCGGAAATGGTCAACAGCTAATGGCAAATCTGCAGCTAACGTTTCTCGTACCGCTTTTCCATTATCCCAAGATTCTGCGACAGCTAGCATTTCCAAGTTTTCTTCTATGCGATCTGCTATTTTATTTAACATATTCGCACGCTCTGCTGGAGATGTTTTCCCCCACGTTGGTGCAGCCTCGTGGGCAGCATCTAGTGCCAGCTCTACATCCTCCGCAGTAGAACGAGCTATTTCACAAAAAACTTCTCCTGTTACGGGTGTCACGTTTTCAAAATATTGTCCTTTTACAGGCGGAGTCCACTCACCGCCAATATAGTTGTCGTATTTTTCTTTGAAGTTCACTACAGAACCTGGTTGGTTTGGTGCTTCATATTTCATACTTATTCCTCCCCATTTTTAACAATACTTAAAGTAGGTACAACACCTATTTAAAATATATTGATTGAGGAGGGGAAATATGACCAGCGTTAGAAGAGGTTGATTTGAAGAAATCTATTATTAATACCTTCTCCTATTATCGAGAGTGTCCCTCAAAGGTACATGCAATTAAATACTTACGAGATGTTGTGAAAATGAACTATGGAAAGAGCCAACTCTTCATAGAGTTGGCGATAAGAGGAGTGTCAGTTTAGCTATAGGGGCTTAAAAAATATCAAGCTGTATCAGTAATGCTAACAGAATTTGCACTAGTACTTGTAAAGAAATAGCAACATCCGTGTCAGTAGTGGTTACACTAACATTATCTGAACCTTCTATTAAGATTTTTTGTCTATTCACTTGGTCAATTTCTGCACGTTGGAGCAACTCCTGTGTAACTAGCTCTGCTCGATTACTATCTGCTATCGTGATGTTAACAACGAGCGCAATTGCAACCTGTAGGGCTGCTTGAAGAGAAACAGCTACTTGCGTATCAGTAGTTGTAACATCAACACCACAAGAATCTCTTACTTCGATTACTTCAAAGGATCCTTGAAAAATGTCAGCATCCTGAGTAGCATTATTTTGAATAGCCGCATTACTGTTATTGCTGACATTACGGGTACTATTGCTATTACAATTGGAACGACAGCCATAAAACTCATCGATCACTTTTCGTCTTCTTTTTTTACCCATTACTTACCACTCTCCTTTTTATTCACTTTTTTCATTAACTCCCGTATTGGACTTTCCACGGAGTCTAATTCTTTTTTAAAATTCTCTGGTTTGTTTTTAGCAGTAAAATCGCCAACTAGTGATTCTAGATTTTCAGCAATATTTTTTAATTCTTGTTTTTGATCCTGTGATAATTGGTTTGTGATAGTTTCCTCATTGGTTATTTTGTGTTTTTTTAGCACACTTGTAACAGTCACTCCTGCTAAGCTCTTCGATAACTTTTTTAATTCTTGGTTCATTTCTTCCAACTTCTACTCCCTCCTTTCAGTACCTTTCACTATTAATATATCGATAACCACGCTAACAGATTGGACTTGTTCCTTAATCTACTAAAAAAAAGGTAGATGTCTTAATATATTTGTCTCTACTATGGTACAGAATGTCCAATAGAAAAAGGCCTATTGATGCAACCACTGAAAGATTGGCACGAACTGTGCTAACGATTAATGGAAAAGGGATATAGGAAATACTCAACACTCGCTACAGCTTAGGAATACAAAAAGGAGGGAACACAGAACACCTTCAATACCTTTTTTAGGAAAATATACAAGAAGGGAAGGTGCAGCGGTCTGAGAATTCAATAAACAGGGATTAATATTGGAGAGGTATAAGTGCTGGTTTTTGTGGGAACATCTGATGAAACCAGAAAGTTTCAGCATAACCGAAGAAGATAAAAGGGCAATACAAAAGTGGTTTGGCAAGCTATTTGGAAGAGCACATTTTGACACCTATAATGTAACGATATTATATGCGGAGGCAGGGACATAACTAGTCAAACAGCCATTTTAGGGTTTAATTAGTCCTTATCACCTTTTTGGGTGATAAGGACTTACATGTGGATAGGAGTGTTCATTGTGCAAATATCTATAGCGTAATTTTCACTTCTGTTCCATCTTTCGCTTTGACATTGACAAGTTCTGTTCCTTTCAATTCTTTACACGTTTTAAACACTTGTTTTAGCGCTTTGTAGTCTATCTGATCAATAATCTCTTCTACATTATCTACACGTTTTAGTAACTTTTTTAAAACTCGCTTTGAGACGAATAACCTCAAAAAACTATTAGGGAACAGGATACGGATTGGAAACTTCAACTCATTTGTTACAACCTTTATTTTCATGGCTCTACTCAATCACTATTTTTACTATTTCACCCTTTGCACTATCCACATCCACAATAGGTCCCTCGACATTATTTGAAATGGCATCCAGAATTAAGTTGATATCGGCTCCACCTAAATACTCTTGGACAGCGGGAATATTTTCAATCGCACCATGTAACGATTTCACTAATTTTAATGGTAAATTAACATTAACTTTATCACCATCAGAATCGATGATGACTTTTAAGCTTTTAGACATGTAACTGTCGTTCTCTACTGCAGGTGGGGCTGCTTCTTCTTTTAACGTTGATATAATTTCTGCGGCCTCACTATTACTCAGCTTACCTTCTTGAACAAGTTCCAACACTTTCATAATTTCGTTTTCCAATTTTGTCCACTCCTTATTTAATTTTTTGTTTTGGTTTGCCCATTCAAAAACATCATCTAAAAGAAGGATCTCGTCTTTCGTCGTCATCATTACTAATCAATTATGCTTTTTTATCTCTCGACAAATCATTTTTCTTTTTGTTAAAATACAAATACGAATAATTTTTCTTGCCTTCACTTTTTGGAGTGAAGGTTTTTTTATTTTTTCTTTAACAGCTTAATGGCTTCTTCTGCACTTAGTTCACCATTGCTTAACCTATCAATAACATCCTTCTTCTCATCTTCTTTGGCCTGCTTCACCTTATACGGATCACCCAATTCAGAAATAATTTCTTCCAACTTATTTCGTACAGTCGGATAAGAAATATCGAGAACTTTCTCAACTTCTTTAATGCTTCCACGGCACAAAATAAATGTCTCGATAAATTCTAGTTGTTCTTTCTTTAATGAAAGTAACTTTGGGAACTCAAAGGTGTTTTCAATTGTTGTATGACAATGTCCACACGTTAGTTTCGTTACATTTAACCCCTCCCCACAAACTGGGCAAGCTGTAATGACTGGTAATCCCACTTTTTCACCTCCTTTACATTAAGTATACGATTACACTTATAAAAAATCAATTATTAAATTAACATATTCAATCTAAATATTAATTTTTTTAATATATAAATTGAATTTATTTATAAATAAAGGGATAAACTCATCTTACTTGGTTGGAAGGATGTTAGGACTGAGCAGCTATAACAAACGATATTATTTATGCAACCTAACAGGGAAATTATGTTAACATAAGATAAATATAAACTTTATGTAGGGGGAAATCATTTTTATGAGAAAAGACAATAATAAAGCACTATTAACTATATTTATTTTCGTATTAATCATACTGCTAGCAGCATGCGAAAATTCATCTGCCAAATCGGATCATGATGGGAACAACCAATCACCCGATCATACTTCAGATGAGGAAATCCATGACTCTAGTGAGGAAAATGTAACAGAAACTGTGTCGAATAAGGAGATGGATACTAAAGAGGAAACAGAAAAGACTTCAGATCAACTACCAGAAGAAAAGGAAGAAACAACTGCTAATGATACAACTACCAACCAAAAAGAAACGTACTTGAACAAATTAAACGAGACAAATGAAAAAACGGAAAGTATGGAAGCTGTAGACAGTTCTACATATGCTTTAAAAGATGTAGCACATAAACAATATGAGGCATGGGATGATTTATTAAACGAGATCTATGGTGTTTTAGAAGCGCAATTATCTGCTGAAGAGATGAGCAAATTGAGAGAAGAACAACGGAATTGGATCACACATAGAGATGAAACGGCGAAAGAAGCATCACTAGAATATGAAGGTGGTACAATGGAACAATTAGAGTATGTAACAGTTCTTGCAAACGAAACAAAAGAAAGATGTTATGAATTAGTGGAAGCATATATAAACTAGCTATTGGTGAACATAGAATATTTTCACAGTTCCATAATCTTAGCATGGGATTGCCCTCTAAATACGAAGGGAGCATAACATTTTTGAAACGGAACAAGCTCTTTTTATTATTATTGGCCTAGTTTGCAAGTATTTTAGTAGCTATGACGATTAATGCATGGTACGGAATTGGGATAGGAATGTTAGCTGCAGGAATATTTGGTTGTTCTTTAGTAGTTATCTTGTTCGTGTTTATTTTCAAGCGAATTGTAAGGTGAAAATATAACCCTTGCTCAGGTGACATCATCTCCTTTCTTGGTTAATCCGTTTCATCCTTCGCCATTCCAATTAAAGGTCAACCACGGAAAAGAGACGACTTTCTCGTTCATGGAATGAAAAGTCGTCTCTTTTGTTTTATAAAGCATTCTTTTCAAAGTATCACCGTGTTCTGCAGCGATCATGCCTGCATACATGAAGATTCGATGGGACATATAACGTGACCTCCACATTAGTTTTTTCACAGCTAAGAACAAGCTCGGTGTGTTAAAAGCTGCTCACTTGGTCACTTTCCCCACTATTCTTCTCTGATTGCCTTTTTATAGAAATAGAAATAACATAGATCAGGAGAAATATAGCATATACAATGGTTGCTACACCATATACTGCTTGATAAGAACTAACAGTAGCCATTAATCCTAATATAAAGGAACCTCCCCCGATACCTAAATCAAAGAAGTTAAAGAAGGAAGCCATTGCACTTTCATGCTCGTGTTCGTCTACCAAGTTCATACACCATGTTTGAATAGCTGGGAAGATAGAACCAAATCCAAACCCATAAAAGATAGCTGCTATGAAGAAGGTGCTATCACTAACTGCTACATAAAGTAGAATCAAACCTATAATAGATAGAATCGATCCAGGTATAAGAATAACCGACGGTCCATATATATCAAATAGCCTTCCTGATATTAGTCGAATGACGAGACTAGCTGCTGCGATTAATAAGAAAAACAAACCTACTTTATTAAAATCTTTCTCTATCGCATACAAAGAAAAGAAAGACATAATTCCTCCTGCTGCAATACCAATTAAAAATACGAGCATTGCTGGAAACAGCACTTTCTTCTCCCATAGTTTAAATTTTATATTTTCTCTTTTATCTAACTCTTTGCTATTAGGTCCTCTTTTTATAAAAACTGCCATGATAACAGCTAGTAACATAATAGCCATTCCTCCAAGGAATAATCGCTGGAAGTCATATAATTCTAATGTTATCATTCCAATCATTGGACCTACAGAGATCGCTATTGTTTCTCCAGCCCCGAAGTAACCAATCCCCTCACCTCGTCGATCACTAGGAATGATTTCAGCTGCAACGGTAGTAAAGTAAGTAGTGGCTAACCCAAATCCAGCTCCGTGAATGAGTCGAAATAGTAATAACATGGTGATATTAGTTGATAAATAATAGGCTCCTGTAGACAGGGCTATGATTAATGTACCTAAAATTAAAAGCATTTTTTTATCAAATTTCGTTGCTAGGATCCCAGCAAATGGACGAATAAAAATAGCAGATAACATAAAAACACCTGTTACTAAACCAACTTGGCTCGCTTCTCCTCCTATAGCTGTTACAAATAAAGGAAGCGTAGGTAATAGCATTTCAAAAATCATAAATACTAAAGCATTGGAAATTACTACAAAAATGAACGACAGTGACCACATCTTATTATTAACATGAGTCATACTTTCTCACACCTCTATTTTATTATTTTGTTGTAATCAAAAAAGAAGTCTTCTTTTCAATTAGCAACAAAAATAATAAACCTTCCTGTAAGGGGAAGGTCAATAGTTAATGGGAATTTGTATTTCTGTAAGGTAATCTTCTTTATATTTGGAGATATAGTGGTCAATGATGGTCCTCTCTATAGCATCTCCTACTATTTGATAACCGTTCTCTTCGATGTAATGAAGTAATTTCTTATAATATGGAGCAGATCCAGTATGATCTCCATTATAATAAATAGAGGCATATTTTCCCTTTGGAAAAGATGTAACTAAAGGGCTATCTATATCTTCTTCTTCGATGATGATGAAAATAGAGTTATATTCATCGAATTTTTTGTCCTCACAATTTTTGATCCTAACCGTAAATCCAACACCACCAATAAATATAGAGGAATTCATATTCGCTAGATTCTCTAATTGTCTCAAAGAAAGTTCCACCTCTGGTTCTGAACCGATATTTTCAATTAACCTTATTACGTTCCGCTCTTCCATTTCGACTATTCGTACGACTCCCAACTCCCCTATTCCTTGAGCCAATTTTATATCCTTTATTCGATTCTCAAATTTGCGGTTAACCCGCTCTAACTCTTTGATTTTATTCTCTGTTAGACGCTTTTGCGTTTCTAATAAATTCACGAAATCATCTATATCTCTATGATCTAAATGGCTTTTTATATCCTTTAAAGAAAAACCTAATCCTTTTAAATATTGAATAGTATTTAATTGCTCAAATTGTTCAGTTGAATAATATCTATAGCCATTATTCACATCAATTTGAATAGGTTCCAGTAAACCAATCTGGTCATAATACCTTAGCGTTTTCATAGTGGTGTTATGAAGTTTCGCCATTTCTCCAATTGAAAATAAATTTTTCATTGTGATTTCCTTTCTCTTTTATTCTTATAAAGACTATGATAACCGATTTTAATATACAAGTCGCTAAAGCTGTAAGACAACCAAGCAGATACTATGTACAAAACCTACCAACAGTCCTCTTCACGTAGGGTTCTGATCTCTTCCTCCGATACGCATATCATTTCAAGGTGAATATTTGAATATTTACAAATAATTTACATAAAATTCCTAATTTCTATGGTAAACTAAAATAGATTCAATAAAGGAGGTAGAAAAATGGTTAAAAAAATAGTGTATTTAGTTGCTTTTGTATCTATCTTATTGGTATCGTTCAACGTTGTTTCTGCAGATAACTTAGAAGGAAAAGGAAGTCAAGAAGCATCCACAACCTCTAATGTAGGAGTTTCTAATAAACCACCAACTGAAGAGGGTAAAAAAGAGGAGATTACTCCATTTGGTGTTTATCCTCCCTCACAAACACATGACATATCTAAATCAGGTAGAATGTCCTTTTCTGGTAAAGCAAATACTTCGAATTTATGGACAAATAAATACTTCACAGGATCAAGTTCTTATAAAATATGGTTCAATAACAAAAGTAGTAGCACTTTAAAAGTAGAATTGTGGAAAGATGGATTCTGGAGTGATAGTTTAGTAAAAACGTACTATATAAGTAGTGATAGGTTTGGCTATCCTTCTGGATTAGATCATAATGCAAAGTATTATCTGTTATTTCACGCCCCTAGTAACTTTGATGGCTACATTGATATGTAACATATAATGATTTTTTGAACTAAATATTATAGGTGAGATAGTTAAACAAAGAATATAAAACGCCAAAGTAATCCATTTGGCGTTTTATATTTTATCATCTACATATTAAAAGGTGAGAGCACTATGTCCAATACAAAATTAAAAATTATAGCCTTGACTGCTATGGTTATTGATCATATTGGTTATTTCATCCCTGATATGCCAGATTGGTTTCATTGGCTAGGAAGGTTAGCAGCTCCTATATTTATATACTGCATAATAATAGGTTATAAACATACATCCAGTATAAAAAAGTACCTTGTCCGCTTATACGTATTCGCATTTGGGATGAGTGTTATGAATATGATTATCAATCAAATTGTCCATTATTATGAAAGAAGAGAAGCCATTTATGTTGATTATTATCTAACAAATAATTTCTTAGCTCCCTTATTTTTAATTGGGCTATTGATTATGTTATTAGACCAAAGGCAAACAAAATATCTTCTTTATTTTTTCGTGTGGCAAATAATCTCGACTATCTTGTCTATCACTCTCGTAGAAAAATATAGCTTGCTATCATTAAATGATTTAACAGCGACCTATATGTTTTTTGGTACCATCTTTGGTAATGTTTTGTTAACAGAAGGTGGGATTCTCTTTATCGTATTAGGGATTCTTTTTTATTTAACAAACAAAAATAAAGGGGTATTGGCCGTTGGATATCTCCTGTTCTGTTTAATTATTTTTGTAATCCCACTAAAATGGAGAGGAGGAATAGGAGGTGGCATTTCAAATATTTTATTTCCATTTGACGACACTCAATGGTTAATGATTTTTGCACTTCCTTTAATATTGCTTTACAACGGAAATAGAGGAAAGGGAGCGAAGTATTTTTTCTATATATTCTACCCTGTACACATCGTTATTCTTTACTTTATTCATTTATGGATGCTTAATAGCACGCCTATCTGACTTGAAAAGAAGAGGTTGTCTGTAGGGTGAATTTAATTTTAGAAGTAGTAATCAAATAGATGCGTATTACTTCTTCCTCCATTTTCTCGAATCCAAACGTCCTTTATAAAAGTGAACCAGCCTTCACTTCTGCCTTTGCCCTCTAAACGTTCTGCTAAGGTCATCACAATTTCGATCCCTTTCTGGAAAGGTTTTTTCTATATGTTCTATTATATCATGGTAATCTCGCGTTTGTAAGGGTATGGGCGGCATGTAGTACGTATTGCATCCATGCTTCAAAAAAGGCGATTACAGTGGATTCACCTTCTAATTCATTTATATAATATAAATCACGTATAATAGAATCAAATATTGTATCATGATCTTTTTTTAAAATCATCTGGACAGATCCCTATATAAACAGAAAATGTAATCATTAACACTATAAAACGATGAAATATGTAATATCAAGTTAGTTATAATGAAAATATCAGGATGTTTTAACCGAACGAATTGAAAAGGCTTACACGAATTAAAAAAGAGGTGATGATAGAGTAAACAAAATTACGACATCCCAATTCAAACTTAGATGGATATTTTATGAAGGAGGAAATCTGATGGCTACGAAAAGACCACTAATTTGGGTATTATTTCTATCATTGTTTATTTCGCCATTACTATTCATTGGTAATGATGTAACAAATGCAGCAGCAATCGATTCGATACCAAACACAGAACGACACTTCAAAGACTATGACAATAGTTATCTATCCGTAACTGGCTACGCATCATCAGGGGTTCATGATCGAAGTGAATACATGGATACTTCTTATTATCGTAAAGTCAAAACAGAAAGAGAGTTTTTACAAGCGCTATTGGATGCCGGAAATGGAGACGTTAAAGTAATTGAAATAGCAAGAGATCTTAATCTGGGATGGAAAGCATTAAGTTTAAATGAAGAAGAAACGAAGAAATATCGCTTTATAAGAGAATACCGAGATCCTACAAACGGATTCACCAATCCAAAGTTAGCATCCTCAGGGGTTTCGCAATTAGATGTAAATAATGTGGATGGATTAACGATCTTTTCTAAAAAAGGGAAAACCATCAGAAGCGCGGAAATCAATTTACAACGATCATCCAATGATATTGTCATCCGAAACTTGAATTTTGACGGCATGTGGCAATGGGATGATACGGGGAGACATAAGGAAGTAGGCTGGACTTTTATTAAAGTGAATGGTGCCAACAACGTATGGATTGACCATTGTCAATTCTCGATTGCTTCAGATGGACTAATTGATACCGAAAATGGTGGATCTAATATTACCATCTCCTGGTCTAAATTTGGTTTACCTGCTAGTGAACATCCACCAAAAGACAGCGATATCTATCAATCGATTCAATATATGGAAGAAGCATACGCTGCAAATGAACTAGAATCAGACAGTGTATACTACAACATGCGTAGTGATGGTGCGTCGAAAGAGCAAATTATGGCATATGCTGCCTATCACAGCAAAGTACACTTAACTGGCTCAGGGGATAAAGATTATGTGGATTATGTAAGTAGCAGCGGAATGAATTATAAAGATGGTAATCAAAGAATCCGGTTAACTCTTGCTTATAACCAATACACGAATGTCGGTCAACGAGTTCCGATGATCCGACAAGGGGCAGGCCATGCATTCAACTTATATCTTGATAATTCTACACACCAGAATGTCTTGGATAATGTAACTGCTATTGCGGAACACGGAAGAGGTAAATTTTCTCGAGCACTTAATGCAAGAAATGGAGCTTCGATCGCAACCGATACTTCTGTATTCCATGACATTAACGAACCAATTATCGGTGCGGAGATTCAAGGGTTAGATACGAAGAACATGGATGACCAATGGGCGGAGCTTTTCCAGCACGCCTATAACCGAAATTTAATCGTAAACTCCAAAGTAACAAATCAATATGGAACGTATACCGGAAGCAGTTGGGACAATAATGGTGAAAACCTATTTACAACTGGATTCACATGGCATGACAAAGCAACCATCGGAAACTGGGCCTGGTCTTCACATATTGTCGGAAGTGAAGATATGGATAAAATGAATCCACCGTCAGAACCTTTTACGTTTGAGTATAAATATGATGAGCAACTTCCTTATACTTATAATGTCATTCCGTTAAATAGTGTGGTAGATACGGTTAAGGAATATGTGGGAGCTAACAAAATCAATCAGGGTCCAAAGGATTGGTTAAAGACAGAATATAGCGCGAAGTAGAAAAATGGACATTAGCAATGAATCAGGTACATGGTGTGAAGAGGAAATTGGTTTTCCCAGCGTTGGTGATGATCCTATGATATGATTATGACGGTAGTGGGCACTACGATCATGAATTAGCGGTTCCTAGAGAGATTGGCGGCTATCAAAAAGTTAATAGACCTCTCCTACTAATCTGGTTTGTTAATAGGAAGGTCTATTTTCGTTTGATCAGCGATACGATCAAAGCAAGCAATGAAATGAAGAAAGTACCAATCATTTCTATCGATCCTTACACATCCTTTGCCTTATTCCTATTTCATATACTTTTACTACTTCTTGTTATCCTGTTAGTTTAAAAAATCTCTCTTATATTGAACAGCTAGATATATTCCCGAAGCGATGAATGCCAAACCATATTTAAATAAGAAGAAAATTTGCCACATATATTCTTTCGGGAAAATCAGATCACATAAAACTATTCCACATAACATAATGAGGCAACTTTTCAAATTTATTAAATTCGTTCTTTCGTCACCTTTACCCATTTTCTTCGTAAATACAAATATTAGAATCATTCCAACTACAAGCAATACAAAACCGCTACCAAGGAGGATATTCCAATTACCAGGTGATTGTTCCGCCCAGGTTCTTAAAGGATCAAAGATAGATTCAATTTTCAATTTAATCATTTCCTTTCTCATAAGTAAAAATATCGTTCACATCAACTTCAAAGAAATCAGCAATACGAAAGGCTAATAGTAACGTAGGAACATAGTTTCCTTTCTCCATTACAAAAATGGTTTGTTTAGAAACACCAACTTTCTCTGCCAGCTCTCGCTGAGACATTCTGGCAAGGACTCGATATTCATACACTTTATTGGATATCGAATCATCAAAATTCCCTTTCATTATCATCACCTCTACAGAAATTATAAACTTTTTCTTTAAAAAAGTAAAGTATACTTATACAATAAAACAATAAACTTATCTGATCGTTTGATTCATACAACTTACCTAGACGTTCTTCATACCCATTTACTTGTATGCATCTAACGCGCTAACTTCATAAAAAAGCCTAATTCCCCCTTATTTGTACAGAGGAACTAGGCTTCTGGATTTTCACAAAGATAATCTTCTTTTTAAAATGCTAAAAACTCAGGTCGTGATTGTTCATGCTTATCGAGCATAATTTGTTCCGGCTTGATGCCCTGCTTACGAAGTACTTCTATGTTCTGAACAAGGAATTCATCACTGCCGACAACATAGAAGAGACCTTCTTTGTCATCAGCAAGATTTTTCACTTCTCCATAGTAGTCTTTACGGTTATCAACAAACTTTGATGTGAACTTCTTGTCAGGTGCAGATTGAAAAATATTGGTAAATAAAAAATCTTTTGATGAATCGATGTTCAGAGAATGCATTTGCTTGACGTTGTCAGCGCGTTCGAAATAATCAAGTACAAGCGGTCTGAAAGTTGCTAGACCGACACCTGATGACAGCAAATAAACATTTTTGTCTTCTCTTTTAAGTGGTACATTCGAATGTGTCTTAAATATGGCCACTTCATTGCCAATCTCCATATTTCTTAAAACCGATTTAAATTCAGAACACTGCTCTCTGATACGTGTCGTAATACCGATTGAATTTTCATGTGGTAGTGTGGAAATGGACATGTGACGAATCAGACTACGGTTTGGTTTCTCTCCAGCATTAAAGCCTTCCAATGCGAAGTGGGTGTGGGAACCTTCTTCCCATGTAAAGTCTTCCGGACAGTCAAGCAGGTATGTTTTAACCTCAGGTGTTTCTTCTATGATTTTATTTATTTTCGTCCAGTATATTTGCATGATATATTCTCCTTAACTCCAATATAGTATTGTTACTATTTACTATACAGCAAGTGATAATAATTCTCAATTAAATAGATTTTTCTCAAATAACTTTACAAATTGGAGGATCATGATGAAAAAAACAAAAGAAGTAGCTGCGGCCTGTATTGAAAATGATAACCATAAATCTAAGTGCTTTGCGCTCACATACGAAGAACATGCTTAATAAATGGGAGTTCCCTAGGGATAAGGTGAAACTACACATGAGCATTACAACGCAAAATATTAGAAGAACTGGATTGTAAATTTGCAACCACTGAGATTATTTGTGAATATACACATGAATATGATACGTTTACAATTCATCTCCATGAAAATAAGGGGAAACATCATGAACAAAACCATATCCAAGCGATCCGCTTTTAACCGGTCTAAACTTTCAATCAATTTCATGGCTCTTCTTATTTTTATTAAATTACTGCGTTTTAGATGCTTTCTTTACATACCATTTTTACGAATAAAAGGGGACAAGAAACCTGTCCCCGATTCACACTACCAACTGCATAGTTCCTTCACTCTTATCTAATGTAAAGCTTACCTTTTTACCATCACATAAAAGGTCATAATCTCCAAGGAATCCTTCCAATGATACCATACCGTTGTCATCTGTTTTAGATTGTTTATTCGTATACCAATCACCTTTAATTAATTTCTTTAATACCTCATAAGATGGCTTCAAACTGTTATCCTTCCGAACAAATCCCGCTGGAGCCCCAAGCCATGCACCATCATCACTGAAGGACCATGTCGTAATCGCCTCTACAAGAGGATGTTCAAACAAAATAGAATACATTTCTTCCACTTCTTGCGCCTGACGTTCCTCGAATTCTGGTGTAGATGGCCATTCTGGAATCTGATAATCATTCAAATCCTCTATTTCAGGTGGCATCAGGTGTCCAGATGTTAATGTATTTTCTGTAAAGTGAATTGGAAGACCGAAATGTGAAAAGCGATCTAATACTTCTTCTAATTTCTCACGTCCCCAATATCCTTGATGTTGATGGGACTGAATACCGATCGCATCAATTTGGATACCTGCATTTAAGCAGCCATCAATTAATATTTCATAATTTATTGATGTATTGAAGTCATTTAATAACAAGGTCGCATCTGGGTTATATTCACGTGTCTTCGCAAACATTTCTTTTATAATACCAACACGCCCTAAATCTTTACTTATTCTGGTGATACCATTATCATATTTGTCAAAAATCGGCATAATGACTACTTCATTAATGACATCCCACATATCGATAAGGCCTTTGAAATCTGTAACGTCCCGTTCAATTCTAGCAAACTGTGCTTGCAAAATTTCTTCATTGCTCATATCGAGAAGCCAAGGAGCTGTTACGGTGTGCCAACAAAGTGGATGTCCTTTCACCGTTACATTTCTCTCTTTTAACCACTGAGCAGCTGCCTGTAATTCTTTTGTTTGGGGTTTACCTTTTTCGGGTTCGAACCTTCCCCAATAGAAAGGTAATGTACCAGCGTTAAATATATCTAAAAATTTATCTAGTTTTTCTTCTTGAAATGCAAGTCTGTCTGCTGGTACATTCTTATTTGCTACATCGATGACATCAAAAATCCCAGAACCAAATAAAAATTGATGATTGGTCTGTTTCAGTTCCACTTCCTTCCCTGCTACAGGATTCCCTTGTGCATCAACGAGTTTAATCGTTTTATTCGCCATTCGATGTGCTAATTTATTTGTTTGTCCCATTCTAATACCTCCACTCATAACATGTTGATTAATAGATAGCGCTTTCTTTTCTATTCATTAAATGTTAGCAGAATACAGTTGATATAAAA
This sequence comes from Gracilibacillus lacisalsi DSM 19029, assembly GCF_000377765.1. GTDB lineage: Bacteria > Bacillota > Bacilli > Bacillales > Amphibacillaceae > Gracilibacillus > Gracilibacillus lacisalsi. Next base: position 355,907 of record NZ_KB898665.1, read on the forward strand.
ACTAAGTAAATTAAAGATTTTATTGTAAAAATTAAAGGTAGTGTTGCATGACTCCGAAACCTGATTTCTTTTTTCATTATTGAAGGAAAATTTATGCGGCAGCTCAATTAGATAAGTGGGAATCCTATAAGGATTTTCATCTTTATAATCACTACATTTAGGCTTCATATTCTCATTGCTTCTATTCACATATTGTTTTAGGTTATGTTATACTTATATTGAGCAATGCATATACTAAATAACCCGTAGCTGTCACTACGGGTTATGGATAAGCGGTTCCCCTAGAGGGATCGGCTATCGATTGTGATAGACCTCTCCTACTCACTTGGTTGGTTAATAGGGAGGTCTATTTTCTGTTGATCAGTGACTCGATCAAAGCGAGCAATGCAACACCAAGGTGGTGAGTCACTTCTTTCACGAATCAACCTGAAAACGTAATGGAAATGATGCAACCTTGATCATAGGGGCTAATATGGCGCTATTTATGTCAGTTATAATTTTTTTAATAAAAAAGCATGTACTTACCCTTGCACATGTAATTACATGCTTTCATTAAACAAACTGCTATTTTTATTCTTGTAACACCTCTTCCACTAATCCAACAAACTAAAATTAATCCGTCTTCCAATCATTGAACATAGAATTCAACTGCATACTCCGCAAAAACAGTTCTGAAGTATCAGCTATTGTTGACGATAATCCCATTACTGGTTGTAAAACCTGTTTATTAAAATCATCATTTGTAATTAGTTCAAAATTATATTGAAAGCTCAATTGTTCCATCAAATCTTTTAGGTCTTCTAAACTTTCTTTTAATGGTTCTAATGTACTTTTATGTATTTTGGGGGAAGTAAAAATAATTGTGCCTTTTTTCATATTAAAGAATCCATATAAGATCATTGATGTTCGTACTAATTTTTTCAAGACACTTTCTACTGTTTGTACTTTATTTCCATAGCGCAGTCCAGATTCATGGAATGCAACATCAATCGCAAATATTTCTTCCACATAGGAATCATGAATGCGTAATCCCAACACATCTATTTCCCCTTGTAGCATTATTTGTCTATGCGAACTACTTTTTTTAAAGATTTGATAATTATAATTTTCCCGAAAGAAATCACCTACTTTATTAATAATAGATTTAATTTCTTCCTCGTTTTCTAAGGACCATTGATTCATGGATGGTTTCCAGTTCAATTGTACAGATTGGCATTTCTCCACATGTCTAAGCCACGACAACATCAATGATTCCCCCACCTCGATTTTCATTTCGATTCCCCTTTTCTTCAGGCATTGAACCTATATGTACGAACTTTTTCGTCATAAGGTTCAATGCTTGAAATCAATTTGTAGTACGATTTCCAATAATAATTCTAGTAATCCAGTAGGCATGATGAAGCCAGCATATATTGCCATTACTTTTTCGTTTCCTCGATACCCGTAATTGGCAATTACAGATAATTGGGAAGTAAAGACTTCCAGAAATTTAACTTATGCAAGCTTCCTTTTCATCTACTCAAACCCCTTTAGTCTATTTACCGCAACCACCAAAGCCTGCACCGATGCCTTCATAATATCCTCATCAATTCCAGCTCCCCAATACATTTGCCCGTTATGTGAAATTCCGATCTGTGCACAGGATTCTGCCAGAGAATCTTTTCCTAAGGAATGCTGCTCATACACTTCCAATTCATAATCAAGCTGAAAGGACGTTTTTAATGCATTACTGACTGCATCTAAGCTTCCAGTACCTTCTCCTTGTAACTCGATGTACTGATCGGCTTGTTTTAATGTCAAGGTAACTTCCTGCTGTTCTCCTTTCTCAAAGCGGTAATCAACTAGCTGGAAATGCGGGCAATAATCAAGATACTGCTCTTTAAAAACATGGTAGATTTCCTCGGAAGACAGCTCTCGATTTGTTTGATCCGATACTCTTTTCGTAGCATATCCCATTTCTTCATTCATTTTATACGGGAGTTTAATGCCATAATTTGTTTCGAGGATATAACCGATCCCGCCTTTGCCAGACTGACTGTTTATACGGATTACATCTGTTTGATAATTTCGTCCCAAATCCATTGGGTCCACTGGAATATATGGTACATCCCATTTTTCCACCTGGTTTTCCTTCCGGTATTTCATGCCTTTGGAGATAGCATCTTGATGTGACCCAGAAAATGCTGTGAAAACAAGATCACCGGAATAAGGCTGGCGTTCATACACTGCCGTTCTTGTCAGTCCTTCATACTGTTTTCGAATCGCTCCTAAGTTATTAAAATTCAATTTAGGATCATATCCATGAGAATACATATTCATTGCCAACGTAATCAGATCGACATTTCCCGTACGTTCCCCTATGCCAAACAAGGTTCCTTCTACTCTCTCTGCACCCGCCAAAACACCAAATTCGGCATCACTTACTCCGCAACCACGGTCATTATGTGGATGAATCGACAACCTGACACCATCGCGATATGATAAGTTTTTGTGGATATATTCAATTTGACTTGCAAAAATATGAGGCATTGCATTCTCGACTGTTGTCGGTATATTGATGATTGCTTGATGTTCGGGTGTTGGCTTCCAAATATCTAACACACTATTACAAATATCTAATGCATAATCCACTTCTGTTCCTGGAAAACTTTCTGGACTGTATTGGAAATAAAAATTGCCTTCTGTTTTCTCTGCAAGCTCTTTTACTAAAACGGCTCCATCTACAGCAATTTGTTTGATCTCATCCTTGGTTTTCTTGAATACCTGTCTGCGTTGGGCTTCTGAAGTCGAATTATATAGGTGAATAATGGCATTGGGTGCACCTTGAACCGCTTCAAACGTTTTACGGATAATGTGCTCTCTCGCCTGCGTGATCACCATAATCGTCACGTCGTCAGGGATCATATTGTTGTCAATCAGTGTCCGCACTAGATTAAATTCTGTATCAGAGGCAGCTGGAAAGGCAACTTCTATTTCTTTAAAGCCGATATCTACCAACAGTTGAAACATCTCTAGCTTTTCTTCCAAATTCATCGGGATCGGTAATGCCTGGTTTCCATCCCGCAAATCCACACTGCACCATGTTGGTGCTTTCTCTATCGTTTCTTTCTTCACCCAGTCATAAGAAAGAGTCGGCGGCAAAAAGTATTGCTTTTCGTATTTTTGATGATTAAACATTGTACATTCCTCCCTTAAATTTGAATATAAAAAAAGCCCTTCATCTCCAGCAATTGCTATGGAGACGAAAGACTTATGCTTACGCGGTACCACCCCGATTTCATGATAATCAACTATTATCATGCACTTATCCAGATACAGACAGGTACGCCTTATATCCTTCCCTTTTAACGGCGGGGTTCCGTCCTTAGCTAATCTCTACATCGTTTAGGTTTCACTAAGTCTGCTCTAAGACGAGTTCCCTGCTTCCCTGTTATTGCTTCCCATCAACCAGCAACTTTCTAAAAACAAGTTAGCAAGTACTATTTCTTATCAACACATTTCCAATTTTTATTATGCTCATTATAGCAGACTAATTAGAAACGGGCTAGTGGTGGAGGTAATTTATTGAATTGTTCTTATGCACTTTATTAGATAATATGATTAGTTTTTCTCTTGTGCATTTTTAATTATTATCAACGGGTATCTTTAAAAATTCTATACTGATTCTATCAACTCTCATTTCTACATTTTTTCCTATCAATTCAGGATAATCAAAAAAATATTGGTCTTCATCATTAAACACTATCCCCGCATCAAGGGTATCCTCATATAACAAACCTCTAATATAATATTCATATCCAGAACCAATACCCTCGATTTCCTTAGTCTCTTCCTGTATTTCAAGAATTATTAAATCATCTAAGATCGTAAAGCCTATTGATACTGGATAACTTTTTCCTAATTCAATTTTATAAGAACAGATAAATGCAAACCCTGTAAATTCAATTCCCTCAATTTCAACGGTCACTTCTTCTTCAATATGTGGATTCAGGTTTTTAACAAAATCTGTATAAATCATATTTAGATCCTCTCTTTCTAATCTGCGGGACTAATTATAAGCATATTTTATCGCATCTGTAACTTTTGTTTATTTCTCGATGAAACACATGATACAACGAATCATTAAGAAATTTACTATCTTTATCCCTATCCTTACCATCTTTCTTAAACTTCTTCAACCCCGGCCTAGCCACATCACCAATTGTATCCAAGAACTTAGCTGGTTTTACAAAGGTGAATAGGGAGGCCATTGCCTTATCTTCCATTCGAGCATTCGGATCAACAATCGTTTACAATGTCTTCTGTAAAGAATTTGAATGTTGCAGTCGATGGTCCTGCTAAACCACTAAAGAAAAACCTTGAAAGGCATATTAGAGTGACCCAATAATATGAGACAGGAAAAAACACCCCCAGAGTCGTATTAATTATTTATCGACATTTGGAGGTGTTTTTTGTTATGGGGAAGAAGATGGTTTATCCTGAAGAAATTAAAAGAGAAGTGATACGCTTAAAACTTTCTGGGGAACTAACGAACAAAGAGATTATGGAGAAGTTTGGTATTAAAAATAAGACACAAATCAAAACTTGGATGAGATGGTATAGGAATGGTGAGGAGCACAGGTTAGCTCAACCAATTGGAAAACAATATGCTTTCGG
>NZ_KB898666.1 GCF_000377765.1 Gracilibacillus lacisalsi DSM 19029
CAATGTATTATCCGGTATTAGCCCCGGTTTCCCGGAGTTATCCCAGTCTTACAGGCAGGTTGCCCACGTGTTACTCACCCGTCCGCCGCTCGTTCCACTCACGTCACCCCGAAGGGATCAGACAAGCTTCCCGCGCTCGACTTGCATGTATTAGGCACGCCGCCAGCGTTCGTCCTGAGCCAAGATCAAACTCTCAATAAAGTTGACTTGCGCTCGCTTCTATAAGCTAGCTTGTTTCATGTTTAAAATCATACTGGTTGTTTTGTTCAGTTTTCAAAGATCAATGCTATAAATGGTGGGCCTGAGTGGACTCGAACCACCGACCTCACGCTTATCAGGCGTGCGCTCTAACCAGCTGAGCTACAGGCCCATTTACGATGGAGCGGGTGAAGGGAATCGAACCCTCGACATCAGCTTGGAAGGCTGAGGTTTTACCACTAAACTACACCCGCATGGTATAAAGTATTATATCAAGAAGTATCTAATAATGTGATCGACTGGTCGGGAAGACAGGATTTGAACCTGCGACCCCTTGGTCCCAAACCAAGTGCTCTACCAAGCTGAGCTACTTCCCGGTCATGGCGCGCCCGAGAGGAGTCGAACCCCTAACCTTTTGATCCGTAGTCAAACGCTCTATCCAATTGAGCTACGGGCGCTTATCAAAGCGACATCTATTAATATAACACAATGCGTTTGACCAAGTCAATAGTTTTTATTTATTTTTTGATGCGGTCGAGAGGACTTGAACCTCCACGGGATTACCTCCCACTAGGCCCTCAACCTAGCGCGTCTGCCATTCCGCCACGACCGCTTGTTATCCATGCAATTCAATATATAGATGGTGAGCCATGGAGGATTCGAACCTCCGACCCTCTGATTAAAAGTCAGATGCTCTACCAACTGAGCTAATGGCTCTTGATGCAATGCTAATCACGACGGGTAGCTCACTTTCTGCCTCAAAAACTACATATATAGTAGAATCAGAGAAACAGTAGAAGCATCCTCAACTACATCTACTTCATTTGATTTTATTCCGATCCACTTTGTGAAGAATCGATCAAGTGGTTGGAATAGTATATTCGTCATAGTGACGAATAATTAAAGTTATTTTTAGTCAAAAAAATGGCTGGGCTAGCTGGATTCGAACCAGCGCATGACGGTACCAAAAACCGTTGCCTTACCGCTTGGCTATAGCCCAACATGGCGGTCCGGACGGGACTCGAACCCGCGACCTCCTGCGTGACAGGCAGGCATTCTAACCAACTGAACTACCGGACCTATTAATTTTTTAATATAAATGGGATGACCCGTACGGGATTCGAACCCGTGTTACCGCCGTGAAAGGGCGGTGTCTTAACCACTTGACCAACGGGCCATTAATTTGAAGTGTTAATGGCGGAGAAGGAGGGATTTGAACCCTCGCGCCGCTTACGCGACCTACACCCTTAGCAGGGGCGCCTCTTCAGCCACTTGAGTACTTCTCCATGGCTCCACAGGTAGGATTCGAACCTACGACCGATCGGTTAACAGCCGATTGCTCTACCACTGAGCTACTGTGGAATAATGAGTCACTTCATGTTGACGACGTTAAATATAATATAATAATCACATCAAATTGTCAACTGTTTTTTATTATTTTTTCAGTTGCTGTCACGAAACAAAGACAAGCGCCTTTCAAAGTGACGCCAATATAATTTATCATATTGTTTGCATCTTAGTCAATAGAATTATCAATTTTTTTTATTTATTTTGAAGCAATGATAATTTACCTCTACACTTCCCACAACGATACCTTCTTACATTGATTCTTTTTCGTCGTTTATATACATGGTAACAAGAGGAACATTGATATTGATATTTAAAATCATTATTCATAGACGGCAAGGGATTACAATGTCTTGGAGAATTCGTTACTTTTAAAAGTTGTTTAAACTCAGGATCACGGTGTTGATATCCTTTTCCTTCTATATGAAGATGGTAATGACATAATTCATGTTTAATAATACCAACAAACTCATCATATCCTAATTCCTGATAATACTTAGGGTTTAATTCAATTACTCGTTTAGCTGGTATATAACGACCACCCGTTGTTCTTAATCGATTATTAAAACGTACCTCATCAATAAATGGTTTGTTAAATACTTCATTAGATATATCTTTTGTAAGCTTCTCTAATTCATTTTGTGTCATCATTTCCATGCGTTCACACCTATCTATCATATTACATAACATAAAACAACATCATTAATAAAAGGATGATAAACATGCCTAATTGGTTAAAAAGACAATTAACAGGCGCATTCCTTCATAAGAATAAGTATCAAATTCGTTTGTTAAATCAATGCTGGTTTTTCTACTGTGACAAAGAGCAAAATAAAGTGGAGTAAAAGGCACTGGAAAAGTACCCTTTACTCTCTTTTTTACGGCACCAGGAAAATATAAATGGTTAGCATATTTTCTTTAAGATGGAATCATAGTTAGGGCAATCCGTTGCTTTTCATGATCGACTTGATCTACCCATACTGTGATCACATCTCCTACAGAGGCAATGTCCATGGGATGCTTTACAAACTCATTGGACATTTTCGAAATATGAACTAATCCATCTTGCTTTACTCCGATATCGACAAACACACCAAAATCGACTACATTTCGGACAGTACCTTGAAGTTCCATACCACTTTGAAGATCTTCCATCGATAATACATTTTTCTTTAATAGTGGTTTTGGTAAATCATCACGAGGATCTCGATTTGGACTCGCTAGTGCCTTCAAAATATCTTCTAAAGTTGGTAGGCCGATTTCTAATGAATTAGCTAACGCTTTTTTGTCTAACCTATTAACTAATTCCTTCAATTGTTCTGTACCTAAGTCTTTAACCGAACAATTAACTTCTGTAAGAATCTGTTTTGCTGCTGCATATGATTCCGGGTGAATCGGGGTACGATCTAATGGTTCTTCGCCATCTACTACTCGTAAGAATCCGATACTTTGTTCATATGTTTTGTTCCCTAGCCTAGGTATGTCTTTTAATTGTTTTCGATTAGTGAATTTTCCATGTTCATCACGATATTTCACAATATTATTTGCCACCGTCTTATTTAATCCTGATACATATTGTAATAAAGATGAAGAAGCAGTATTTACATTGACTCCAACTTGGTTAACTGCAGTTTCAACAACAAATGTTAATGATTCTGTTAGCCTTTTTTGACTGACATCATGTTGATATTGTCCAACACCGATTGCTTTCGGTTCTATTTTTACTAACTCTGCCAAAGGATCTTGAATACGTCTGGCAATTGATACTGCACTTCTTTCTTCCACCTGTAAATCAGGAAATTCTTCACGTGCTAATTTGGAGGCGGAATATACACTTGCTCCCGCTTCATTAACTATGATATACGCAATGTCCAACTGATGTTTATCAATCACACCTGCGATAAACTGTTCTGTTTCTCTTGACGCTGTTCCATTACCAATCGCAATTAACTCCACTGGGAATTCCTTTAAAAATTTGATAACCTTTTTCTCTGCACCTACCGTATCATTTTTTGGTGCTGTCGGGTACATCACATCAATTGCTTTTACCTTTCCTGTATCATCAACAACCGCTAATTTACACCCTGTTCGGAATGCCGGGTCAACTCCTAAAACATATTTACCTTTTAATGGCGGTTGTAATAATAAGTTCTTCAAGTTTTTAGAGAAAATATCGATTGCTTGTTCTTCAGCTCCATCTGATAAAGCAGATCGAATTTCTCTTTCAACTGATGGTTGTGTTAACCGCTTATAGCTATCTTCTATTACTTGAATGATAAATTCTTTTATCTGTGCAGTTGCATCTTTTTGAATTACTTGTTTTTGAAGGTACTCAAGCACACCATCTATTGGCGGTTCAATCGATACCTTTAGCACATCTTCTTTTTCACCACGATTAAGTGCTAAGATTCGGTGTGAAACAATTTTACTAACTGCTTCACTATACTCGTAGTACATTTCAAAGATTTTTTTCTCATCCAACTCTGGCTTCTTCGCTTTGGAAGTAATGAGTCCTTTTTGGTGTGTTAGCTTACGAATGTGTTCACGGTATTTCGGTTCATCTGCTATCCATTCGGCAATGATATCTTGAACACCCGCAAGAACATCTTCAATCGTATGTAATTCATGTTCTTCTGATAAAAAGTCAGAAGCTCGGGCCAAATCGATATTTTGTTGGTTATAGATAGTTTCAGCTACTGGCTCTAAGCCCTTTTCTTTGGCGACCGTTGCTCTTGTCCGGCGCTTCTGTTTATATGGACGATACAAGTCTTCTACTTTCTGTAATTGTGTTGCTTGTTCGATTTCCTTTTGTAAGTCTTCTGTTAGTTTTCCTTGTTCATCGATTAGTCTGATCACCTCTTGTTTACGATCAGCTAATGTATTGACGTAATTCCATGCATCTTGAATATCTTTAATTTGCACTTCATCTAGGGAGCCTGTCATCTCTTTTCGATAACGCGCAATAAATGGGACGGTATTACCTTCCTCTAATAATTGAATAACACTTTTTACTGCTTTTTGATTAATTTTTGTCCTATCCGTAACTGCATTAATTAATTGGATATAATCTTCACTATTTACCAAAGCGTTTCCTCCTTCATACTAATCCTACTTTATTTTAACAAAAAGAATTGGTTAGTTCACATAAAACCTGAAAAGAGCATTTCTCCGCAACACCGATTTTACACCCCAAAAGAATGATATTGCACCATTAAATAATTTATATAAACTAAAAAGGAACCCCGTTATTTAACGGGATTCCTCATTGTATTTCATGGCAATCAGGGTAGTATCATCATCTAGCTTTTGTTGATATAGATAAGCAAAGGTGTCTGTTATATGATCTACTTCTTTGTGAAGAAAATACGAGTTGGATATTTCTTTAGATGTTATACCATCAGAGAACATGACAAAAATCATCCCTTGTTCTAGCTTGTCTGTCATCACTTTGAACGGTCTTTCATAACCACTTAAGTAGCCAGCCTGCGGAATATTTCTTTTTTTAATCGAATTAGTAGTTATCGTCATTAAACCTATGTTTCCGATCGAAGAATAGGCATAATGTTTCGATTGCAAGTCAATTTGTAGAATTCCTAAGACGACACCGCGTTTTCCCACTAACTTTTCATTACTTTTTCTCATTATTGATGCAACAGAATCATCTTTATTATCACGAATCACTTCCATCACAATTTGCGATGATTCTTTTGCGAATTCACCACTGCCAAGACCATCAGCTAGCGCACAGATAAACTTATCGTCAGACTCATGGTAGAAATAGCTGTCTCCACAATAATAATTACCTTTTTTAGCTTTTTGAAAAACAGACACTTCTACTTGATGACTACTTTGCATTAACGAATGGCCTCCATATTCTCAGCTTGTAGTGCTTCACGCAGTTTTTTCAATGCATGACGTTGAATTCTTGATACATGCATTTGTGATATTCCTAATAATTCTCCAGTTTCTTTCTGACTTTTATTCTCAAAATAAGTATATCGAAGAATTTCCTGTTCTCGTTCATTTAAAATAGGCATTATTTTTTCAAGCAACAATTGACGATCCACATCTTCATATCCAGACTCTTGGTTGCCGACTAAATCCAATATCGATACTTCACTACCATCTGCATCCGCCTCAATTTTTCGATCAACCGATAATGCGTTGTAACTTTGGCTCATTTCCATCGTTTCGAGCACTTCTTCTTCTGTTACTTCTATATATTCAGCGATTTCTTTAATGGAAGGTGATTTTTGATTGTCAGTTGTTAAGGCTTCCGTTGCTTTTTTGATCTTTGGTCCTAACTCTTTAATTCTTCTGGGAACATGTACACTCCATGTTTTATCACGAATAAAACGTTTAATTTCTCCAATAATCGTAGGGATAGCAAACGATTCAAAAGATTTACCTACATCTGGATCGTATCTTCTAATAGCTGCTAATAGCCCTAACATCCCAACCTGCTCGAGATCCTCATAAATTGTTTCATTTTTGGCATATTTTCGAGCCAGAGATTTTACAAGTTTTTCATATGTTAAGACAATTTTCTCTTGTATCGCTTGATCCTCAGGGTTTTCTTGAAAGGCACGAATCCACTGGTATATTTCGTCCTCACGATTATTGTGTGGTCGAGATTTGGTCGTCATTGATATCCACCTCATTTTCATGGAGGTATTTGGTCATTAAAACAATCACACCATAATCATTTTTGATCTCTACCTTGTCCATTAGAGCTTCAATAAGAAATAGGCCAAAGCCTCCTTCTCGCAAATCTTCAATGGATTGATTATTTTCATATGGTCCTATATCTTTTTTGATTTTTTGCAGATCAAAACTACCTCCACGGTCAGCGACCATCACTTCTAAACGATCTTGATAAACACCGAAACCAATGGTTACCTCCCCATCATCTTCCGTTTTATATGCATGTTCGGTAGCATTTGACAATGCTTCTGAAATAGCTACTTTTAAGTCTTCAATCTCTTCGTAGCTAAAACCCATTCGATTGGCAATACCTGATGTACTTAGCCTCACTACTCCTACATATTCTGCCCTTGCTGGCACTTTCATTTCAATGAAGTCAAAGGATTCCATATTATTTCCCACCTCGTACCGTTGAGTCAATATTAATAATGCTGTCTAATCCAGTAATGTCAAATAATCGTCTAACACGATCTTGTAAGGCAACTAATCGTAAGTCACTATTATATTCTTTGGTTGACTTCAGTGCACTGATGAATACTCCTAGTCCCGTACTATCCATATAATTAACACCCTCTAAATCAACAACAACCATCGTTCCTTCCGCCTTGGTTAATGGTAAAAGAGCTTCCTTTAGTTGAGGAGCGGTATAAGCATCAATCTCCCCTGCTAATTTTAACTCTTGTGTATCACCATTATCATTTCGATCAATATTTAAGTTCAAAACGGTTACCTCCTCGTCATTCTGGTAAGTTTTCGTCATACATATTTGTCATCTATTGAATGATAGTTAAGACATGTCATAATGTTGGTTTTTGGCTTACGGTTCACCATTCCCTGTTTCTTTTCACGATAAACTATTTTTTTAAGAAGATAAGTGTAAAATCATCTCTTAACTGAAAATCCTGTAAACGTTCAAAATGACGATATACTGACTCGACTGCTTCTTGCGCAGGGAGATGCATATATTGACGAATCACTTCAAGCACTTCTTCTGTTTCAATAAATCGTTCGCCGATCCGGCATTCCGTTACACCGTCTGTTAACAATACAACCATATCATCAGGCTCCATGGTAATCTCTAACTCTTCATAGGTTGCCTGATCAGAAACACCTAACACTAGGCCTTTTGTTGTGATTTCATGAAATTGATCTTTAGCTGCGCAGTAATAAAACCCTGGCTCGTGACCAGCCGAAGAAAACTGCAAGGAACCTGTTTCATGATTAAATAATCCATAAAACATCGTGATAAACATGCTAGTGTCCACATTACGCTCTACCACACGGTTTAAATTTTCCAATATCACACTAGGGTTTCTCATTGTTTCCGGGAAACTATCCAAGGAATATTTGATCATTGACATCGCTAATGCTGCAGGTATCCCTTTACCAATAACATCAGCAATTGCAATACCGAGATTATTAGATTCGTCCGTTACAAAATGATAGTAATCACCATTCATTTGATGAGAAGGTACACTAATCGCACCTATATCCATGCCTTTTATATCCGGTTTCGTTGTTGAAAGTAGAGTCTGTTGCATATTAGCAGCAATTGAGATTTCCGACTCTAGCTCTCCTTGTTTTTCTCTTAAGGACTGAAACTCCTGGTAAGCTAACCCATAAGAAATCATTGTTTCTAAAAGGAAGTTCATAGAAGAGTCTATCTCCGTTGGTAAATCAGGATATAATTCTTTTAATGCTTGTATATGCACATTAATAATTTCCTCAGGAGATATATTATGTTGCATCGATAACTTACTAAATTGTTCTGCTTGATATAGTGACTTTTCATCTTGTGACGAGATATATTTTTTCAACAAATTCCGATAATTGTTGACATCGAACTTATAGGGCTCCATCTCATTACCTCCTAACTACGATTAGTACAAACTTTTTACTTCATTGTCATTTTGGTATAGGGGTAAATTGAATCTTCTATTAATCAGTTTCACTAGTAGCCTAGCTTACCGAACCCATTTGATCGTAGTTATGGTCGTTCCCTTACCCGGCTCAGACACAACATCAAAATAATCCATTAATCTTTTTACACCTGGCAACCCGGCACCGAGCCCCCCAGAAGTAGAAAAACCGTCTTCCATTACCTTGCTTAAATCATTAATACCAGGCCCTTGATCAGAAGCGATGATTTTCAGCCCTTTCTTATTCATATCTTCCACTGTTTCATAGGCTATTTTGCCTTTCTCAGCATATAGATAAATATTACGAGCTAATTCTGAAATTGCAGTAGCGATCCTAGCTTGGTCTACTGTGCCGAATCCAAGATCCTTTGCTAGTTCTCTTCCCATCTGTCTTGCTCCTACAATATCCCATTCTTTATTTATTTGTACACTTGATTTTGTTATCATAACTACTCCTCCAGTTCCTGGCGAAGTTTAATCAGCCCCTGTTCTAAATCAAGTGCTGTAGGAACGTTTTGCAAATGAATTCCTAAATCGATTAAAGTCATCGCAACCGCCGGCTGAATACCGGTTAACACTACTTTTGCGCCCATTAGGTCTGACATAGATACAACGTCACCTAATACTTTTGCAATAAATGAATCGATTATATCAACAGAGGTTAAATCGATGACCACACCCGATGCGCCACTTTTATGTATTTTACTAAGCAGATCTTCTTGAAAGTCAATTGCCGTTTGATCATCAAGATCGATTTGGATGGATACCAATAAATAATTTTGTAGCTTTAAAATTGGTATTCTCATATTAAGCACCTCCCTATTTAATTGAGTCAATGATTTTAGTTATATCTTCTTCTTTAGAATTACCTAAATCAACTATCTCACGGTTAGTCAATTTTAATGCTGTATTAAACCCTTTCTTTAAGGAACTCTTTGTCGGAAATTTACTTAAATCAATACCTAAATTGACGATAGTTTGAGCGATTTCCGGTCGGATACCTACTAATATACAAGTTGCTCCAATTAAACGCACAGCTTCTGCTGCTTGAATGATATGGTGTGCTACCATTGTATCAACAACTGGTACACCTGTAATATCGATCAATACAACTTCAGAATTATGTTTCATTACACCTTCTAAAAGGTTCTCCATAATTAATTTGGCACGCTCTGTGTCGATCGTTCCAATTAACGGCATGACGGTAATGTTGTCCATAACAGGAATAAGTGGAGCAGACAATTCCTGCAGCGCCATTCTCTGCAATGAAACAGTGTGTTCCCAACTTCCTGAATATTGGTTCACCAACTGATTGATAATTGGTTCAACCCAATTTTCGACAATACTCAGAATACGCGAAAATTCTTCTGTATCTACTTGTTCAGATTGACTTAGAATAAAATCTATTGTAACTCTTCTAAATGTTTGCAGACCATCTGTAATATAACTTAATGGCCAGCCGAGATTTATGAGTCGTTCAGCAAAATCATCCATTTCCCCTGTATCGCCTTGACGGTTAATACTAGAAAAAATAACATTGATGAATTCTTGATTGGTAGTGTGGTATAGGCTATCCGATATAGTTGAAGTGTAGTCGGATTTGCGTTTTTCTGTTATATCATCTAACCAATTTTTAGAAATTACATCACTGTTCTCTATTACGATTCTTCGTAATGTTTCTGGCATTGTTCCAACCTCCACTATTTTCTTCTTTTGTATATAACAGTTTACAATAAAATAGTTTAATTTTCGATTAATATCATTTACGCGATTACACAAACAGTCATTTTTTGCTATTATTTGCCAAAAACACCCTTGCTTTTATAGTAGCAAGGGTGTTTTGAAGATAGAGGATTAGAAATCAGTTAAGCCTAAACTAATTTCTAATCCTCTATCTATACGTTCCATCATGTTATTGTCCAATTGAGTTATTTTATCTGTCAATCGTTGTTTGTCGATCGTACGAATCTGTTCTAATAAAATAACTGAATTCCGTTCAAAGCCATATTTTTCAGCATCAATTTCGACATGTGTTGGCAATTTCGCCTTTTGAATCTGAGCTGTGATGGCCGCAACAATAACAGTGGGACTGAAACGGTTTCCAATATCATTTTGCAAAACTAATACAGGACGCACACCGCCCTGTTCAGATCCCACAACAGGGGAGAGATCGGCGAAGTATACGTCGCCTCTTTTTACAATCAAGACCTACACCCCGCTCACTAAGCGCTCTAGGGTGTTTTCTGCCTCCTCTTCCGCTTGAAAAGCTTCTGAAGCAATATTCAAATTGATTTTTGCCATTTCCATATAACCTCGTTGCATCGATTCTTGGATATGGCGTTTCTTCGTTTCGCGTAAATACGTCTTCGTTGCCTGGCAAATAAAATCACTTAAATTGCTATCTTCACTTTTCATCAAGCCATCCACCTCATTCAGCAGGTTTTTAGGTAATCTCACAGCAACTTCTTGTAAGTCTTCAGACAAAACCATACACCTCCACCAACATTGACAAGCCTAAAATGATAATCCACTATAATCATACCATTCCGAAACAGGCATTGCAAAGGGGTTTTTGATAATTTTTCGTTTTTTTCTACAATATATCTTCAGTATTACCAGAAGATTGAAGAATTATCTTGTCTTACCGACTATTTTTTTAATTATTATGAATATATTCTTGGAACTCGATAACTAATCATACAAGCAATTTCATAATTAATCGTGTCCAAATGTGCTGCCCATTCGTCCATCTCGATACGTTCTCCACCTTGTGAACCTATTAAAGTGACTTTATCTCCTGCTTTAGCAGGTTTGGTTAAGCGAACCATTAATTGATCCATACAAATCCGGCCGACAATGGTACATCGTTCACCATTAACTAAAACTTGTGCACCTTGTAAAGCACGACGAATACCATCCGCATAACCAAGTGGGACCGTGCCAATCCACTCCTCCTCGTTCGCTAAATATGTCGCTCCATAACTAATCGGTGTTCCTTTGTCTACTTTTTTTACATGGATTAAGCGGCTGTGTAATGCAAGTGCTGACTTTAGCTCAATCGGCTTTTCTGATTTGACAACTGGTGAGGGATACAGTCCATACATGCTGATACCAAAACGGACAAAGTCAACCATTTTTTCTGGGAAACGCATGCTTGCTGCACTATTTCCCGTATGCACCATCACCTTATGGTGTCTCCAATTGTTTTGAAAGATAGTCCATAGTTTATCGAACTGGTTTAATTGCTTTTCAAAGTGCTCTAGTTTTTCTTCATCAGCAGTGGCAAAATGGGTGAAGATTGCCTCTAGATAAATATTTTCATGTTGAAGAAGGGGGATGATTTCTAATAATTCCTGTTCTGTTCGAATACCAATACGCCCCATCCCAGTGTCCCATTTAAGATGAACTGTGAGCTGTTTTGGAAGGGTGAGCTTTTGTACTTCCTCTAGCCATTCTTTCTGATAACAAGTAACGGTAATATCATGTTTCGCGGCAATTTCGGCATCTTCAGGACGGATCCATCCCATAACTAAAATAGGAGCTGTAATACCTCCTTGTCGCAGGCGCAATGCTTCATCTAGAATAGCGACAGCGAGTCTTGTTGCTCCTCCATCAAGTGCTGCTTTGGCCACTTCCATATCCCCATGCCCATATGCGTTTGCTTTCACTACTGCATAGATTTTCGTTTTATCTGCTAATTTATTCTTTAATTGCTGTATATTATATATAATATGATCCAAATTCACTTCTACCCAAGAATCACGGTAAAATTTTTGTTCCATGTTGATACCCCTTCATTTCGATTGAGTCTAACGCAATCCATTATAAACCATTTAAAGCAAAAAGGGTATAAATTAAAACAGACCAAATTACACACGGTATATTCTTCATCAACGCTCACTCGATACATACTTCGAAGTTGTGAAAATTTGTGGAGTGAAGTTTTCCTCCACTCTGATATTTACTGAGTGCTTACATACGCTCCGGCAAGATACTTCGCTTTCCACGGGCACGGCCTTAGCCTCCTCGGAAAGCAAAGTTCGCTTTCCTGCGGGGTCTTCGGCTCGTGCTGTTCCCGTAGGAGTCTACGTATCTTGCCTCCGCTTTGCGTAGTGTTCTGAATATTGAAAGATTGAATCCTTGGGAATGAATCTTTATGGACTACCACTTTCAAAAGATAGTTCAGTTCCCTTAGCGGAGGCAGAATACGGAGACTCCTGTGGGACAGTGAGAGCTGAAGATCCACTTTGCAAAGTGATTTTCTTTGCAAAGTTAGCTGAAGCCGAGCCCACGGAAAGCGCAGTATTCTGCCGGAGCGATGTGTCAGCACTCTAAAAGGGAAGAATGGAAGAGAGCAACTTTACTTCGTAGTTTATGGATTCTCTGAAGATTCCTATGCTGATACAGAAAAAAGCAGACTTCTTGAAAAGTCTGCCTTTCACTTATTTCATCGCGTCTTCTGTTGACATGGATCTTGCTACTTCTTTCATTTCCTCTTTGGTTAATTGTTCACTTGCGACATAATAATTAACCCCTTGGTAATGCCATTGTAATGAATTCTCAGAAAGTGCTCCAACGGTAAAACCTAGATCAATTGGTTCTCCGTTTACTACTTCTGGTACTGCTGTACTTGTTGGAAGCACGTCTACTGTCTCTTGAATAATCGTGAAATTTTTATCTCCTTCATAAGATAACATTACACGTTTACCGTTTTCGACGTCCATTTGATCCTCTTCGACCAGCTCTGAACCTAAATTTTCAGAAGGATAAAGCACCGTTAATTGTGATGGCAGATCTTCTTGTGCCATTACAGGTACTCCGAAAATACTGCTCGTCATATTTGTTTCCATATCAAATGTATTTTCCGGTAAATCTGGATCTATCTCAAAGTTTGTAAACTCTACTTCAACTAACGGATTTTTATCATGGTCCAATACCTTGACTAACACAGGTTCGTAAGTCTTCTTGTCAAAATAAATAGTTTGATATGGGAGGTTACTATTGCTTTCATAGCTTGTTTTCGTTTCAAAGACAAAATAACTGTCTGTCACCGTAAAAGTAGCATCACTGTCATCGACTAAGTCTTGTATTAATGATTGGAAGAGATATGGCTGGCTATTGTTTTCCGGCCATTCACTTTGAAATTTAAAGCTTTTGTTTAATGCTGGCGTTAATACAAACACCCCATCGTCATTACGTAAAATAATTTGGCTGCTTTCCTCATCATTTTCATTCTTTAACAGTACACGATAGTAATCTTTTTTCTTATGGGAAACTTCAACCCGGTATGCCTGTTTTTCTTTTCCTGTATCCAATGTCATCATTGCCTGTGATTGATAAGCACTCATATTCTCCACGATATCTTCCAGTTTCTCTACAACATCGTCCTTAGACTTTTCTCCACATGCTGTTAACACAATAAGCAATAATATACCAATTACCAGACTTTTATATTTTTTCATCGCGACATCTCTCCTTTGTCTCATCTCAAGTGGACAAAGGGAACACGATCACACGTTAAGATAATGTACGAAATACTTGCGATAGTCCTTCGATCACATCGGTAGCTAATAAATCCCTCTCTGTGTGGTTATCTTCCACCAGATAATCTGCTGATGTACCATGGAGATAACAGCCATTTGCAAGAGCAGGCAGCAATTCTTCATGCTGCATAATCATGGTGAGTAAAATCCCTGACAAAACATCTCCTGTTCCACCCTTTGCTAAGCCGGCATTCCCTTGGTCGCTGACAATTTGCTCACCATTCGGTGCTGTAATAATAGTGTGCTTACCTTTTAACACGACATAGACTTGATACTTTTCAGCAAACTGCCGAGAGATAGAAAAAGGCGACCGTTTTACTTCTGGAACAGTTTTATTTGTCAGCATAGCCATTTCTCCATAATGTGGTGTAACCACAATTGGCGCCTTGTGCTGCAACAGTGTTTCCAATAATGGCTTTGCATGATACAGACCATCTGCATCAATTAGTAGTGGCTTGTCTAGTTTTTCAATCAAATCAGATAGCAGCTGAGAGTCATCACGTCCGATCCCCATGCCAAATGTAATAGCATCTATTTTTTCAAAGGCTTCGAGATCACGGTCTGTCAATCGGTCCGTTAAGTTTGGCAAAAGGTGATACGTTGCTTCGATACAACTACTCGATACGATCGGGAGATTCTCCTTGATTGTAGCAACAGTTACCAGCCCTGCACCTGATCGGAGTGCTGCTCTGGCAGCTAACACAATTGCTCCCGGCATCGTTTGCTGACCACCAATCACCAATCCCCTGCCATTAGATCCTTTGTGAGCATACTTTTCACGTTTCGGAAAAGTAGCACGGACATTTTTTATGCACCATCTTTGTTTCGATGCATGTTTGGCATAAGCAATCTGTGGTATACCGATTTTTACCGTTTTCCATACGCCATAGTAAATACTAGCCTCTTCACAAAAAGCCGTTTCTTTTGGAGCTTCAATGATATATGTTTGATCTGCATGAATTGCAAGATCAACCTCTATCCCATCATTTGCCGGCAAACCACTCGGAATGTCAACCGAAATTTTCTCGACAGGTAAATGATTAATGACGTCGATCATACTCCGGATTGGCTCACGAATTGCTCCAGAAACACCTATCCCCAGAATCGCATCAATAACGATATCACAATCTACTAATCTTTGCTTTAATTGATGTGAGTCTGCCACATGGACCAGCTTGTCTGACGTGTTTAACCACAACGCTTTATGAAAGGCTGCATCACCTTTAATTTTATGATCTGCTACTAATTGAAAAACAGAGACATCATAACTATATTCCGCTAAGTAACGGGCAATAACAAAACCATCACCGCCATTATTTCCACTGCCAACTACGATTGCCACCTTCTGATTGTTATCATAGCTTTGAATGATTTGCTGGGCTACTTGTGATCCGGCATTTTCCATTAGAACCTTGCCCTCGATTCCCCCTTTTTCAATCGCATAACGATCTATTTCGTACATTTCTTCCGCGGTTACGATGTACATCTTGTTCCCTCCTACCCGCACTAAAATAGTATGAGACAAACTCTCTTAATATGCAGATTCACTTTCAATTATTACTTGTGCCACTGCATAATCATCGCTGTGAGAGATTGATACGAAGCATGTCTCAGCATTTAAAACTTTTGATTGCAAAATAGGTGCTCCATTTTTTTGATTGATTATTTCAATATCTAAGAAACTTAATGGTCCAATCCCTGTTCCTCTTGCTTTTGAAAAAGCTTCCTTCGCTGCAAATCTTCCAGCGATAAATTCTATTTTTCTTTTATCCGATTGAAGATACTCTAACGATTCCTTTTCTGCCTTGGTTAATATTCGATCCAACATTTTCGGTTGACGTTCTACTATTTCTTTTATTCGTCGCAACTCTATAATATCAATTCCGATTCCTTTTATCATTTAGATCAACTCCATTTTATATGGTAAGTATAGCTTAAAAATGGTGACAATTAAAACGGTTAATTCTACTGTCCATATCATTTACAGTTGTGCTAAAATATAAGCAATTAACCATAAAAGGGAGAATGCTATGTTTTTACGTACGGAAAGCTTTCGAGATTTTCTACAATTTTATCCGGTTGTTTCAGCGATTATCGCGTTTCAAGTCATTATTTGGCTTGTCGTTGGGATAGTGCCTGGTTTAGGAGAATGGATTTATTCAACGGGCATCGGTTGGAATTTTAAGATTAGCCAAGGTGAATATTGGCGATTAGTTACACCGATATTTCTGCATGCTGGTTTCGGTCATATCCTATTTAATTCCTTTTCACTGATTTTATTTGCGCCAGCATTAGAACAAATGCTTGGAAAAGTAAAGTTTTTAATCGTTTATTTTACTGCCGGTATTGCTGCAAATATTCTTACTTATATTGTTGAACCGAATCCTATGTACACACATGTTGGAGCTTCAGGTGCAATTTTCGGGTTATTCGGGTTATATTTATTCATGGTCTTTTTTGAAAAAAGGTTAATTGATCCCCAAAATGCCCGACTAATTTTAATCATTTCTGTAATCGGATTAGTGATGACCTTTTTCCGAGCAAACATTAATGTCGCAGGTCATCTATTCGGATTTATTGCCGGGTTTGCACTCGGTCCTGTTATCTTGAGAAATGCACAACCATTCTCTCCATGGAAAAATAGACGAAAAGTAAAGAATGACGATATCGGATTTGATCCTAATCGTTGGAACAAAAAACGTTATCGTTACAAGCGTTATTTGAAGCCAGTTTTATTCGGTATATTGATCGTATTAGTTTTACTCGGATTCATTTCCACTCTATTTTAACCGAAAGGAGAATGTATTTTGACAGCAGTTTGGTTGTTTACAATATCATCCGTTATCGCTGGATTAGGTATTTTATTTGCCTTTAAGCGATTAATGAAAGGATTATCTTATCGGATTAAACGAAATGAATTTCACTTTAAGGGTTTGCAAAAAGATCAAATTCGCTTTTTTATTCAAGTTGGTTTAATTGAAGCAGTTCCGATATTTCTAATTATTGTAGGATTTATGTTTATGGGAGAGGAAAACTTATCCACCGCTAGCTTACTATTACCTTTACTCATTATTTTAGCTGTCATCATTTTCAGTCTGCTTCAAATTCAAAAAACCAAAGCAGAAGTGATGGAAGTAGCATCCAACTTAAACACAGAAGAACTCAGTTATGTAAAATCACTTTCCTTTATTGGCTATATGACAGTGTTAGGTATTCCTATTTTAGCAATCGTTGCGATATTTTTAGTGTAGTGTGGAATTGAGTGTATAGCAAAAGTCCGTTGCATGGTTTGCAACGGACTTTTTTTATCTAAGGAAAGTATAAAATTTGCGCAGATGTCTAGCTCCGAGCGCCCAAAAACTAGGCGACTTCACGAATCACCCTACGATAAGTCATCATCGGTTCGCTTTTCTCAGTGATTCCTTTATCTCAGTTGATTAGCTCCAGCCGCTACGTTTTTAAGCGGGCGCTCTGCGCTTTTCTTATCTTTTATTATTATTACGTTTGTTTTGGAACTTGCGGTTACGGCCGCCTCCCTGTTTGCCTTTACGACCAAATCCGCGTTTATCATTTCTGAATTTTTTGTTATTACCTTTATTGTTTCCTTTTTTAACACTTACCGGTTGAACAGATGTTAAGGTAACTGGTGTTTGTCTTCTTTCTTTGGTTAGCATTTTTAATGCCGCTGCGACAACTGTTGCAGAATCGTATTCGTCTAGAATTTCGCTAGCTGTCTCACGATAATCTTGAAGTTCTTTCTTTTCAATTGTTTTGATTAATTTTTGTACTGTCAGCTGTTGTTGACCTCGTTTTGCTTCATCATAACTAGGTGCTGTCATACGCTTCATTTTACTTTTTGTAACTTTTTCAATTAAATGCAAGTGTGGCATTTCTCTTGGTGTAATAAACGAAATAGCCTCACCCATCTTACCAGCACGACCTGTACGTCCGATACGGTGCACATAGCTTTCTGGATCCTGTGGAATATCAAAATTATATACATGGGTTACCCCAGAAATGTCTAATCCACGTGCAGCTACGTCGGTTGCTACGAGAATTTCAATACGACCGAATTTAAACTTTTTCAAAACGGATGTCCGTTTACCTTGGGTTAGATCACCATGGATTCCTTCTGCACGAAAACCACGTGCTTGCAAACCTTCCGTCAACTCATCGACACGTTTTTTGGTACGCCCAAAAATAATCGCTAATTCTGGAACATGAATATCTAACAAGTTTGTCAAAGTATCGAATTTCTGTTTCTCATGTACTTCTACAAAGAATTGATCGATATTCGAAACCGTCATTTCCTTTGATTTTACTTTTACCTCTTCTGGTTGCTTCATCAATGTTGCTGCAATATCACGAATTTCTTTTGGCATAGTTGCTGAGAACAATAAAGTTTGTCTCTCTTCCGGAATCGCCTTTAAGATATCACGAATATCATCGATAAAGCCCATGTTCAACATTTCATCCGCTTCATCAAGCACAGCAGTGTGTACTTGATCAACACGAATAGTACGACGACGTAAGTGGTCTAATAACCGGCCTGGAGTGGCTACTACAATATGTGGACGATCCTTTAACGCTTTAATTTGACGTTCCATATGTTGACCACCATAGACAGGTAATGTACGAACACCTTTAAACTTTGCAAGTTTATGCATTTCTTCTGACACCTGTATCGCTAATTCTCTTGTAGGTGCTACAATCAACCCTTGAATTTTACGTTCGTTAGGGTCAATTTTTTCGATCATCGGAATACCGAAGGCAGCCGTTTTACCAGTACCCGTTTGCGCCTGGCCAATAACGTCTTTACCTTCCATCCCTAATGGAATCGTTTGAGCTTGAATTGGTGTTGCCTCTTCAAAACCCATTTTCTCTAATGCTTTCATAATTGACGCTGAAATACCTAATTGATTAAAATTTGTCACTATTAATTTCTACTCCTTTTTTCACTATATAAATCTCATCTTTATTATCATTTTTTCGTCGTTATTATCAGTGTATCCAAGTTATACTATCTACATTAAAAAAAGTTGCAAAAAAGTAGGATAAGCTACCCTTTTTCAGGTGCTAACACCCTGATAGGTTTCACTTTATAAATGCCGTTATCGTAATAAATCTTGACTTTGACTAAGATACATACGAATAACAATGAAAAAAGCCTTCCTCCACATTTGGAAGAGGCTTATAAATGACCACTCAATGGATTATTACATCATAACACACTCTTCATTTTAATTCTATATAATATTTCGTATCGTTTCAAACAATTGCGTTTATACTGGATAGATATTATTAGGATTTCTTAAAATAATTGTTATACTTAAGAAAAAGATTGATTTTTTAATATTGTAGGTGATGTTGTGAATAAGCAATTCATTCCATATATAGCGATTATCATCGGTGTAATCTCCGTTTCTACAGCTGCGGTACTTGTAAAATTAGCCGCAGAAGTCCCTTCGGCAGTAACAGCCAATTACCGCTTGTTATTCGCAGCAATTTTATTGTTACCATATATTCTTTTCAAAAGAAGAGATGAATTAAGAAAATTAGCCAAAAGAGAATGGATACTCACGATTGTTGCTGGTATTAGCTTAGCGATTCATTATATCGTCTGGTTCGAATCCTTTCAGTATACATCTGTGGCCAGTTCTACTGTAATCGTGACCTTACAACCTATCTTCGCCTTTATCGGCACCTATCTGTTCTTTCATGAACGTTTTTCTGCCGGTACAGTGATTAGTATGCTGATTGCCATTTTTGGCAGTGTTATTATTGCGTGGGGGGATTTCCAGATAGCGGGTGAAGCCCTTTATGGAGATTTTCTAGCATTGCTAGGAGCTATGTTTATTACGATTTACTTTTTACTTGGTCAAGGTGTGCGGACAAAACTTTCCGTGATGAGCTATACGTTCATAGCGTACAGTATCGGAGCATTAACGATTATTGCCTATAACCTCTCTGTCTCGAACCCTTTAACAGGTTATGAGCCAAATGAATGGGTGATCTTCCTTACTCTAGCCATCGTTCCAACGATTCTAGGACTCAATTTGCTTAACTGGGCACTAAAATGGGTGAGCACATCCGTTATTTCAATGGGAATCCTATTTGAACCAATCGGCGCCTCCTTATTAGCCTATATCATACTAAACGAACTGATCACCTGGTCCCAGTGGCTGGGAGGAACAATTGTCATCTTCGGCCTGCTCCTTTTCATCGCCAGCACCCGAAGAAAACGTAAAATGAAAATCACGATTGAACACAATTAGACAGAGGTGACCTAGCCTCTGTCTTTTGTTCTCGAAAACACTTTTTCTTATTTTCACTTTACTTTGTCTTCGAGAGCACGCGCTCGTTAACCGCAGTCTTACTTTAACAAAAATTGATAGACAGCATTAATGACGACATCTTTATCCTCACCCAGACAAATTAGATGCTTTGAATCATGGAAATAAATAATCTCCGCATCAACTGGTATTTCTTTGTCCAGATAATGTACTGTTTTGTATGGCACCATTCCATCCTGCATTCCTTGTGCAATAAAAACTGGACAGTGAATCTCTTTCAAGTATGGTTTGGTAAATTTCATACATTTCAAAAACTCTCGAATTGCCCTTATCGGAACAGATCCATATTTTGTTCGGTAGTGATTATACAAGGCATCCTCTTCCAACTTTCGCCTCACTGCTTTTTGAGCAAAATTCATTAAATCAACACTTATCCGTGGAATACTAATATATCTTCTTGATGTAGATAGCAAGACTAACTTCTTACACGTATACTTTGCTGCTAAGTAAGCTGCTATCATTCCTCCCATCGAAAAACCTATCAAATAAATGTCATCATGATCTTCCTTCAATTCCAAATAGGCTCGTTCTGCTTCATGTATCCAATCTTTATAGGATACCTGTAAAAGATCTAAATCCCTTCCCTCACCTAAGCCATGTCCAGGTAAATTGGGTGTTACTACATGCCAATCTGTATGTTTCTCTATGTAAAAAGCAAGTGGTTCTACTTCATATGGACCACCCGTAAACCCATGAATAATAAGACATGCAGTCATTAGTTGTCTACCTCCCCAAAGACGAATTCCCACTGACCATTAACGAAACTGATCTGGATGTTAGCGTCTGTTAGCTCCCACTCAGTTACTTGAGGCAAGAGAACTTACAGACGTTTAGCACCGTGATAAAATAGCTATCACAACAGAAATCCTTGCCATAATCGACAAGGATCATTTTACATTATTTCTGAAAGGATTTTAAAATATTACCGAAATTTTTGAATAAAGGTGATACCTGTTGATAAGTGTTCGCCACTTGATTCACGGTATTAAACACTTTATCCAAATCCATTTCACCATTTTTATTTTGAAAATACTGCAGCATCGGATTATTTGGCTTTCCGAAAAAGGAAGGCGAAGGAGTGTCGAACCCATCATATGGATTTGGTACCATCGGCTTTTGATAATATTGAAATGGTGTCATCGGCATTGGTGATGTATATGTTGGCGGCTGATAAGGATGCATCCCCTGCTGATAAGGGTTTTGATAATTAGAAAAGCCACTATATCTGTAATCCATTTTCTCCCCTCCATCTGCTAATTTAGTATTAGCTTATGCAGATAAAGGGAAATTGGTTCGCTACTAGCTAAGTAATTGCTTTAACTTACTTTCCTGAAAACCGATAATTCGATAATCATTATCAATAATAATCGTAGGAGTGATATAAATGTTCTCTTGCTGTAATTGCCGTAAATTCTCTTTATTTACTGTTGTATTTTTTATCTGAAATGGAATATTCCGTTGTGTTAAGTACTGTACAAGTTGATCACATTCTGTACAATTATCACTGACGTATACGTCTATCTGTTGTTCCTTCATGTAGGTAACCCCCTTAACTATAACCTCCTATAGTAATAATTACCCACTACAAACAACATATAAACTTATCATTTTCTATTGTTTTTCAGAAAAATGATCTGCATACATTCCCAGCTTCTTCAACAGTCTAATCGCTTCTACTTTCTCCTCTTCATCTAATCCAGCGGTTATTACTTCAATTTGTTTCCAATGTTCTGGAAATATATCATTAAGCAACTGTTGCCCCTTTTCTGTAATAGATGCATAGGTAATTCTCCGGTCACTAGGACATGGTGTTCGCTTGACTAACCCTTTTTTCTCTAATTTATCTACCACGTATGTAATACTTCCACTAGCTAATAAAATCTTATCTCCTATTTTTTGTAACGGTTGTTCTCCCTGATGATATAGTAGTTCTAATACACCAAAATCAGTTGTATTTAAGCCGTGGCTTCTAATATCTTTCGCAACTTGATCGGCAACTGCTCGATAAGCCTTCGACAACACAACAAATAATTTCAGGGAAGGGTCTTGCTTCTTTTTTAAATATTCGTTTCTCTTTTGATCCATCCCTCTCATCCTCTCTCATTATCTATATATGAATGGTATTATAGGCAAACAACTAGAACTAGTCAATTTTTAATGGGAAATAATGTTTCTTCACTATCCAGTATACTAAGATTATTAATAAATAACTAATCGTAACAGGATATAATACACTAAACGCTATTGTCACATAAGTGAATATTTCCAGCACTTGATCAACAAAAGATGGGCTATACCATTTTTTATTTAATGCTTTTACTTTTCTCTCTATCTCACAATCTAACAAAAAGAATAGTGCTATAAAAGCATATAAAAGCTGAGCTATTAACCACCAACTCCATGTATTCATAAGTAAGACAACCACTGAAACAATCACCATCACTAAGATACTTAGTAAAGATGATATTTGCCAAAAAGCAGTTGTTATTACTGCGATATTCCAAGGAATACTGTGAAGTAATTTGTCTTTAAAAATCGCATTGAAAAAACTTGCTATAACCTTAACGAAAATAAACAACGACAATATAATGGCAATCCCTTGTAATAGTGGGCCTCCTCTTAAGGAAAGCAAAATCATCATTATTAATATCGAAAACAGCATCGTATAGATAATACTGATTTCCTGATTGATACTTCGCCTCCATAATTTTCGCATTAGTTTAGCCGGCTGCTGATTAGGAAAAGGAAGTTTTGCCTTTTTGGATGTGAAAAGTGTTTTCAAGAAATAATTTCTTCGTTGTTGCTTTACTTGATCCATTCTACTCATTTGTTTAACAAAAAACATGTTCCATTCTTTGTCATCACTTTTCTCAATCACTTTCATCCAATTGACTTTTGTCAACCGACGTGGCCATATCCATACGTTAAGGGCAAATAGAAAGATGATAAGCATCCAGACAGATTCCGCGTTTAACTCTAATAATACAAAAGTCAACCGAATTACACCAATAACCAAAACAGCCAACAGATAGAGTCCGATTTTTTTAAAACCTTCTATCTGAAAAAAGTACCATTGAGGTATGACGGTTAATAACAATACTATTAAAATAGCAGCATACCATTTTACGAGAACTAATGTAGAAAAAGGCGTAATCAGCACGAGTAGCAACAACATTAATGTTAAGGCAACGAACCGTTTTCTAATCACGGTCCATAAAGCATATAACCATATATTTTTTATCGAAAAAGGAAGCGACGTCAACTTCCATTCTGCACTTGTAATCAGCAGTGATGGATGATGAAAGGAAAGCACAACCGCGCTGAATATCAAGCCCAGTACTATTAGCGGAAAAAATAATTCGATATTTGCCTGATAGTTCATAAAGACAGCTTCCATGCTTTTGAAGGTATCATATGCAATAAATAAAAACATGATCGCAAATAAACCAGTATAGATTGTTGTTGTCCAATCAAATGCCACACCAAAGGCTAATTTGTATAATTTTTGCTTTTTACGTCGGCGACTCTTTTTAAGAAATCGCATCATTTGAACGGTAGCTTTCATTCTTTCCCTCTCCTTGATAGTGAGTGAAAATCTTCCATCAAGCCATGTTCTGCTACACGTCCTTGATGCAGCATAATGTATGTATCTGCTAACTCTTCCATTCTCTCTAATTGATGGGAGGTAAGTAGAATGCTTGTACCATTTTCCGCCTTTTTCTTCAACATTTCTTGCAGGTCATGAGCTGCATGTATATCTAGACCCATGAAAGGTTCGTCAATTAATAATAATGGAACGTCTGGTAATAATGCGCAGATGGTTTGCACTTTTTGACGCATACCTTTCGAAAGTGATTCGGGGTATTCATTTAGTTTATCTGCTATTTCAAATTGCGCTGAAAGTTGTTGTGCACGTCTTGTAAATGTTTTTTCATCAAGCTGATAGCTTTGACCATATAGTTGAAAATGTTGCATCGTTGTAAGTTCCGGTAATAAAAATGGCTCTTCTGGGATATAAGCAAGTTGTTTTTTGAAGGTGATAAATGATTGGTCTTGATCCACTTGATTCAAAATAATAGTGCCTTCTTTTTTGTCTTGCCACCCCATGATTGTTTTCATAACGGTTGATTTCCCTGCCCCATTATGACCGATTAAACCTACAATGCTTCCTTTTTCGACAGAAAATCCTACGTCTTCAAGGATCATTTCTTTCCCAATTTCGACTTTTAGCTGCTTCACTTCTAACACATAAACGCCCCCCTTCTCCTATATACGAAAAATGTTGTCAAAAGGTTTCCGAACTTGTCATTTTATACAAATAAACCAAAATAAAAATAGTGCTGCTCTTCTTATCAGAATCGTAATAGATAAAAACTGCTGTGAATTGTGAAAATTTGTCTTGGTGTAACTTTCTTCTATTCTGACTAAAGATGAGTGCTTTAAAACGCTCCGACAGAATACCGCGCTTTACGTGGGCGGTTTTTAGCCAACTTTACAAAGAAAACCACTTTGCAAAGTGAATCTTCAGCTCTCGTGAGTCCCACAGGAGTCTCGATATTCTTCCTGCGCTAATTTTAGTGTTCTGATTATAGTAAGAACAGAACCTAAGGAACTCTATTCTTTGGATTTCTTGTCTTTTTATCAGAATACTACTCTAAGCTGCGGAAAAAATGCGAGACTCCTGTGGGAAAGGAACAGTCTGAAGGCCCCGCAGACAAGCGAATTTTGCTTGTTGAGGAGACTGAAGCGTTCCCCACGGAAAGCGAGTATTTTTTCCGCAGCGGCGACTTAGCACTTAACTAGAATCGAACGGAGGAGAGTAAAACCATGCACGTTACTCCCCAGTTTATGGACTATATTACGATATATAAAAAGAGACAGTGCTGAGACTGTCTCTTAGGCTAACTCTTCTTGTAAGAACTCTAATACATCGTCTGGTGTTTTGGTGTAGGCACTGTGGCGATGTGCTAGTTTTTCTCCGTTTTGAAAAATAAGTAAGCTTGGGATACCCATTACTTCATACTTTTCAGCCAATCCTTGTACTTCATCACTATTTATTTCATACCAATCATAGTTATTGTACTGTTCTAAAATATCTCCAATAAACATATCCATACGCTTACAGTCAGGACACCAGTCCGCATAAAATTTAATAATAACTGGATCTTCTGAAGCGATAATTTCATTAAACTGTTCTTCTGTTTTAATAGCTTCCATTATGCATTCTCCTTTTTCAAGTGGTACTTTAGTAAAACCTAGCATGAACAAGGTTTGAAAGCAACTATTCTGTTTAGCGATATTCGACTCTGCCTAATAAATAAGCAAAAAGTAAGCCACCTGCAAAAGTAACGATACACATAACTGTTGCTCCAACGCTAGCTGGCCATCCTGGGAAAATAACAAATACAGATCCAATCACCATACCAATCACAAAAGCGTAAGTAGCAATCGGAAATGACGCTAAAAAGTAATGAATGACTTTACTCATCAGTACAATTCCTAATAAAATTCCGACACCGACTGTAAAAATAACAACGATATCTAGATTTTTTATCGCACTGATAATCGTTGTATAGGAGCCGATTACGTATAAAAGAAAGGAACCACTTATCCCTGGTAAGATCATAGCCGCGCTCGCTATAAATCCCGAACCAAACAACCAAATATAAGTAGAAGGTTCAAAGTGGGTAACTACCTCTGGCTCGCCTGTTTGAAAAAAAGCCATAGAACCAACGATACAAGCACCAACGAATACCAAAAAAATATGGTTTCCTTTAAAGTTTTTTTTGGCATTCGATTTTTGAAACAAAAAGGGTAATACACCTATGATTAACCCTAAAAAGGCAAATTGCGTTTGTTTGGGATAGTGTTCAAACAACCACTCAATTAATCCAGCCAATAAAAAAACAGCTGTCAAGATACCTATACCGAGTGGGATTAAAAACATAAGGTGTTTCTTGAATTCTTTACTAAAAAATCCATTCACTGCTTCGATTAATCGGTCATAAATACCTAATACAACAGCAATTGTACCACCACTAACACCTGGAACAACATCACTTGCTCCCATTAACATACCACGATAAATATTTCGCCATTCCATTCCTCATTCTCCTTATTCTATAAACTCAAGATTCTCTATATATTGTGAGAGATGCTCTTTTATCTCTGATAAATGATCTGATGCATCAGGTAATTGTTGGTCTGAGACATCCTTTAACGGTAATACTTGCAAATCTGTGATCGTATCATCAATAAGGTCAAACTGAACAAAAGTCGGTAAAAAAGACGGAGAATGCACCTTTACATTTGATCCATCTTTTGAAATGGAAAATTGGAAAAGCCCACCGATCTTCCTGTATAGCTCGTATTGACCTGAAAGGAAATTTCCTAATGAATAAGCGACCAACGTTTTGTTACCTTCTTTACCTTCTAACCAATCGATCGGCTGCAGGACATGTGGATGATGACCAATCACGACATCGACACCAAGATCAGCAGCAAATTGCGCTAGATCCTTTTGTTCCTGATTTGGCAGACGCTGATATTCTTGGCCAAAATGATAACTCACGATCGTAACATCCGCTAACTTCTCAGCTTCGGAAACATCTTTTTTTATTTGCTCACGATCTATTAAATTTACTAAATATTCCTTCCCATCTGGAATCGGTATGCCATTCGTACCGTATGTATAACTTAAGAAAGCTACCGAAATACCTTCTTCTGTTTCTAAAACTCGTATTGTTTGTTGGTCTTCCTCAGTTTTGAAGCTTCCGGTATAAGGCATATCAATCTCCTCGTAATATGCAATCGCATTACGAATCGCTTCTTCCCCTCTATCTAGCGTATGATTATTGGCCATCGTTACGATATCAACACCGGCTTCTTGCAAATCATCTCCTAAATCAAAAGGGCTGTTAAATTGTGGATAGTCGGATAAGCCAATTTCTTCTCCACCCATAATTGTTTCCTGGTTAGCCATTGTAATGTCCGGTGTCTTTAAAAAGTCCTGTACAGGTTTGATCATCGACAGAAAATCATATTTTTCACCATTCCACGCATCATTATAAACTCGTTCATGAATTAGCAAATCTCCAATCGCAACGATATCTATTTCATTTGTAGCAAAACGGATATCGGATTCTTTGAAAGATCTTTCTTTTTTATCCATATGGTGAAAGTGTCCCTGATATTCTTGGTGTCCTGTACAACCTGTAACCAATAATAGCAACAGCAAACAAATGGTACTAGCATGCTTCATACGAAAACTCCTTCAAGAAGACTCACCTTATTTTAACATAAAAAAATAATATTGATTGCCAAAAAAATGAAGTAATGAAAGATTTTCATTCGTCAGTTACTAGTGAAAGGAAAAAAAGGAGGATGAAAAATGATAGATGTAAAAGACATCAACCATACATTTTTATTAGGAAAAAAACAGAATGAAACCGCACTTCCAGTGTTAAAAAATATTTCATTTTCTGTAGATAAGGGGGAGATTCTGGCGATAACAGGAAAAAGTGGGTCTGGTAAATCGACCTTACTCAACATTATCGGCGGATTTATGAAACCAACTAGCGGATCGGTATGGATTAAGGACATGAATGTAACCAATTTAAACGAAGGAGAATATGCAGATTTTCGTTTAGATAATATTGGTTTTATCTTTCAAAACTTTCAATTGATCCCAAGTATGACTGCCTTTGAAAATATAGAACTCCCTTTAGTGTTAAAAGGGCTGTCAGAGAAAGAGAGAAAAAAGAAGACCGAACAAACCTTAGAACAAGTCGGTCTCTCCGATTACCATCATCATTATCCTAGCGAATTGTCTGGTGGTCAGCAGCAACGGGTAAGTATCGCACGTACACTCGTAATAGAACCACCCATCATTCTTGCTGATGAACCGACAGGTAGTTTAGACAGTGAAACGGAACAAGAAATCTTAGATTTGATTACCGGATTAAATAGGAACATAGGCATTACCTTTTTAATGATTACACACGACGAAGAGGTTGCTCGAATTGCTTCGAAACAAATCCATATTCATGACGGTGAAATTGTAAAGGAGGAAGTTAGTGCATGACTTTTAAAGATCAATGGCGGTTTGTCCGCAATAATATGAAACGGAGTAAGTCCAGAATATTTATGACGGTATTGGCAACTGCGATGGGGGTCGCGTTTTTAATTGTTTTAGCTTCTGTTGGTTTTGGTTTACACACAACCTTTATCGACGATATCATCAGCGATCGATCTGTGACTAAAATTCAAATATCTGGAATCGAAAAAGAGAATGATATTGCCCCAATTACAGATGAGGAAATAACAGAACTAGAAAAGGTAGACAACATGAAAGCTGTCACCAGACAACTTTCATTACGTCAAACACCTCAATTTAACATGGAGGATTACAATGGAAGAGTAGAAACAGTCGTCACCCACTTCCCATCAGAACTAAAAGCAGGTATGGAGCTAAAAGAAGGTGATTTACCAGAAGACCCATACGAAGTAGTAGTTGGTCCCCATTTTATCGAAAACCTTTATCCTGAAGATCTCCCAGCAGATGAAGAGATTTATGACGAAGAAGGTATGTTGAAAGAGGAATTTAAATATGGCGAATCACTTATTGGTCAGGAAATTGAAATGGTAGTCGAGCAAAATGTAGATGGTGAAACGAAAGAACATGAGATTTCTTTAATCATTACTGGTATCGTTGAACCACCTGCTAGAGATTGGATGCAAGATAGACAAGTATATATATCGGATGATGTTTTAACTGAAGTAGAATCATTCACGGAAACATCTAG
The DNA here is from genome assembly GCF_000377765.1 of Gracilibacillus lacisalsi DSM 19029. Lineage (GTDB taxonomy): Bacteria > Bacillota > Bacilli > Bacillales > Amphibacillaceae > Gracilibacillus > Gracilibacillus lacisalsi. Next base: position 28,869 of record NZ_KB898666.1, read on the forward strand.
AGGAGCGATAGTTGATCCTAACTATCCTGAAGCTGAACAAGAAGTTACTGGTTATAATTATGTCTATGGATATGCTAATTCGTTGGAAGAAGTACAAGAGATTTCGGAGTATTTAACCGAAGAGAATTACTTAGTATATTCTGCAGCGAGCGAACTAGACCATTTAAATACCTTTTTTACGATCGCAAAAGCCGGCCTGATTTTTATTGGAACGATTGCTATCATAATTGCATCGATTGGTATATATAATACGATGACAATGGCTGTTACCGAGAGAACTTCCGATATTGGCATTATGAAAGCAATTGGTGCCCACCCGAAAAAAATTAAGCAGATCTTTTTGCTTGAAAGTAGTTATATCGGTTTACTTGGGGCATTTATCGGTACCGTAGTAGCTTTTGTCATTAGCATTCTCTTAAACATTGGATTACCATTGATCATTGAATCTGCCTTTGAGCAGGAATTACCTGAAGGATTCCAATTTTCCAGTATTCCTCCTTCTTTGATTGTTATTGCAGCTGTGATCTGTTTAATTGTAACGGTTCTTTCTGGCTTAAAGCCTGCTAAACGAGCTACACAAATTGATGTATTAAAAGCGATGAGAAGAGAGATATAGAGAGTTATTTACTCTCTATATCGTATTTTTTACGTAAACTATCAGGCGCCATCTTGACCATTTGCTGAAGAATCAATGTCGCAACCATAACATCATCAAATAAACCGAGCACTAACAAATAATCGGGTATTACATCAAATGGGAAAATGATATATCCGATGATGAGAATAAGTGATGCTAACTTTGCAGTCAGTTTTACTTCTTTGGATAAGTAGAATTCCTTAAAGAAAGGAAACGATTTACGGAATTTGAATAGAAATTTGAACCGTCTAAAAAAACGCATGATATCCCCTCTTTTCTTTGATTCCATTACCTAAAATATACCCCGATATCTTAGTTAAAAAACCTATCACAATAGATGCGAATGAATGGCGCTTCCGGGGATATTTCCTTCCCTTCCTTGGATATAATCGTTTATCCGCGGAAGAGAGGACTTTTGATATAAACGAAAACCCGTTTTGATAAACTTTGGCTATCAAAACGGGTTTTTCATATTATGCATTAACCTTTTTTCTTTGCTGCTTTTTCACGTTCATTTTTGTTTAAGATCTTCTTACGTAAACGAACAGTTTCGGGAGTAACCTCACAATATTCATCGTCATTCAAGTATTGAATTGCTTCTTCTAATGACATTTTACGTGTTTTACGAATCGTTGCAGTTTGATCTTTCGTTGCAGAACGTACGTTGGTTAAGTGTTTTTCTTTGGTGATATTTACCGTTAGGTCATTCTCGCGATTATGTTCACCAACTATCATTCCTGCGTATACTTCTGTACCTGGCTCAACAAAAATGACACCACGGTCTTCTAGGTTCATGATACCGTACGTAGATGCTTTACCGTTTTCTAGCGCTACTAGCACACCTTCGCGACGGCCACCTACCTGCCCTTTAACAAGTGGAGCATATTCTTCGAATGTATGGTTGATAATTCCGTAACCACGGGTCTGTGTCATAAATTCTGTGGCATAACCGATTAATCCACGAGATGGCACTTTAAATTCCATACGAACTTGTCCAGTTCCATGATTCACCATATCGAGCATTTCACCTTTACGTGCACCAAGAGATTCCATAACCGGACCTGTATAATCTTCTGGTACGTCGATTTGGACACGTTCAACTGGTTCACATTGCTGACCGTCGATTTCTTTAATGATAACTTGCGGTTTAGAAAGCTGCAGTTCATAACCTTCACGACGCATATTCTCAACTAATATAGACAAGTGTAGTTCACCACGCCCTGATACGGTCCATGCATCTGGTGAATCAGTTGGGTCAACACGTAAACTTACATCTGTTTCTAATTGTGACAATAGACGTTCTTCGATTTGACGGGAGGTAATATATTTACCTTCTCTACCAGCAAAAGGACTGTTATTCACGACAAACGTCATTTGTAATGTCGGTTCGTCGATGCGTAAAATCGGTAATGCTTCCTGATGTTCAGTCGGACAAACCGTTTCACCTACGTTAATATCTTCCATACCGGCAACCGCAATAATATCTCCCGCAGTTGCTTCTTCAATTTCGATTCGTTTCAAACCGATAAATCCAAATAATTTAGTTACACGGAAGTTTTTCACCGAACCATCAGTCTTCATCAGTGATACTTGCTGTCCTACTTTAATCGATCCACGGAACACACGGCCGACACCGATACGTCCTAAGTAGTCATTGTAATCAAGCATGGTAATCTGGAATTGCAGAGGCTCATCCGCATTATTAACAGGTGCAGGAATTTTTTCTAGGATCGTTTCAAAAATTGGCTCCATTGTTTCCTGTTGCTCTTCATCTGGATAACTGGATGTACCATTTAACGCAGAAGCATAAACAACCGGGAATTCTAATTGATCATCATCAGCACCAAGTTCAATAAATAAATCTAATACTTCATCAACAACTTCATCTGGACGCGCATTAGGTCTATCGATTTTGTTTAGTACAACAACTGGCTGCAATTTTTGTTCCAATGCTTTTTTTAGTACAAAACGGGTCTGTGGCATACATCCTTCATAAGCATCCACCACAAGCAATACCCCGTCCACCATTTTCATAATCCGCTCTACTTCTCCACCGAAGTCAGCGTGTCCTGGTGTATCCAATATATTAATGCGTGTATCATTATAATTAATCGCAGTATTTTTCGCTAAAATCGTGATTCCACGTTCTTTTTCAATATCGTTGGAATCCATTGCACGCTCTTCCACTTGCTCATTTTCACGAAATGTTCCTGAGTAACGGAGTAACTGGTCAACTAACGTCGTTTTGCCATGGTCAACATGGGCAATAATCGCAATGTTGCGAAGTTCTTCTCTCAATTGCGTCATTTTATTCTCTCCTCTTAAAGATGCGTTCATCATATTATAAAGTGAGACTTCCATCTGCGGAAGCGACCCCACTGATGCTAAGCGAAACTTATCAGGTTGTTAGCTTATCTGATCCCCACTTAGCTTCTTCGATTTATTTCAACCTTAAAGTGGGGTTTTACGGACGATTAGCACCGTGACAACTTACCTAGTATATCATAATAGTCAGGAATTGTTATCAATAATCGTTATTTTTTTCAAATTCGGTAAATATAATCGTAAATCTTGCTCCTCCATACGGCGCATTTTCTGCTTTAATTGATCCTCCTGACCGCTCGACAATTGCCCGTGCAATCGCTAAGCCAAGACCTGTCTCTCCACTCTCACCTTTGACAAAACGGTGAAATAACTTTTTCAATAGTTCTTCATCTATTCCTTCACCATCATCCGTAATTTGGATTTGAAATTGTTTATTCTCGGTAAACGCCGTCACTTCCACTTGGGTATCCGCATGACGAATCGCATTTGTAATGATATTCATCACTGCTTGTAACATTTTTTCTCCATCAAACATAACTTCCACTTCATCGACTTGGTTTTGTTTAACTTGAATCTGTTTTTCGTTTGCGATCGGAATTGCTCTTTCCATAATTTGTTCCATAAATATTTTGCTATTTACCCTTTCTGGTCGATAGATATCTGCTTCACTATCGAGTTTAGCGAGTAAAATAATTTCGTTAATTATTTTTTTCAGACGTTTAATTTCTGCTACCATCACTTGCAGACCGCGTCTAGCTTCTTCTCCCTCAAATATTCCATCACGAATCCCCTCTGCATAACCTTGAATTGTCATTAACGGCGTTTTCAGTTCATGACTGGCATTCTGGAAAAAGTGGTGCTGTGACTGAATAAAACTATTTAACTCATTTGCCATTTCAACAACACTTTGCTCGACCTCTTTGATTTCTCCAGTTGCTTTTACTTCTTCCATCTCATCAAATTTGCGTTTTTCGATTTTCTTTAATTGATGTTTGAGTTTCGTTAATGGTGTAACAAGTTTAGTTGTCAAATAATGACTAAGCAAAACAGCTACCGCAATTCCAATCAGGAAAATCAAAAACAATCGGTTCATCAGGCTTCTCTGTACGCCCTGCAAATCATCTAACGGTGTAAGTAATACTAAATGTTGAGTGGACAACGGAGACAAGATCGGAATTATTGATACCACATAATTATCATCTTTTCCCTGCCATAAAGGCTGTGTCCTACTGTCAAGATCATATTCCTGGATCCATGATTCAATCGTATTCATATTAGGAATCGAGGAAAAAACGATCCTTTCACTTGCTTCATCATACGCAAAAACTTGCAAATTATATTGCTCTAGCATTTGCAATAATCGTTGCACATTTGTCGTATTATTAAGATCTTCCGACAATATGAAATTGACGATCAATTCCCCTTTGTCCTCTAACTGGCGTTGCTCGTCCTTAATTAACATTTGGAGCATTTGCGAGTAAATCATAATACCAGTAACAGTCATGATCACCACTAGTAATGTTGTAAAAGCGATAGTTAATTGATATTGCAGTTTCATTGGTTGCCCTCATCATATTCTAGGCGGTACCCATATCCCCAAACGGTTTCAATCGGTAAACTATCCAGTTTTTTTCTTAGTCTTTTCACTAAATCATCCACTGCCCGATCACTCCCGAAGTAATCATCACCCCAAACCAATGTAAGTAATTCTTCTCTAGAAAAAGCTCGGTTTGGTTTTTGTGCAAAGATTTCTAACATCGAAAATTCTTTAGATGTTACGTCAATTTCCTCTTTCTTCCAATTTACAATTCGTGCTGCTTTATCGATCTCCAATTCTCCCAATTCAATAACAGCTGTTGAATTAGATTGCTGGATTGGCAGTGCTTCTGCTCTTTTGAACAACCGTTTCACTCTCGCTACTAATTCCCGCGGGCTAAATGGCTTCGTTAAATAATCATCACTACCAAGTTCCAAACCGAGAATTTTATCGACTTCCTCATCCTTTGCCGATATGATAATAATTGGCACTTCACTAACTTGCCGGATTTTTTTGCATAATTCATAGCCATCCATTCCTGGTAACATAATATCAAGAATCCACATATCAGGTTGACCACTCTGAGCACGCTGCCATGCATCTTCCGCATTCTCCAAAAGGGTTACTTGAAAGCCTTCCTTTATTAAATAAGCTTTTACGATATCTCTAATATTTGCATCATCTTCTACAATATAGATGTGTTGATTCATATTGGTTCACCTCTCCTATTGTACCCCTATTTACTTGCTCTTATTTTCGCATATTTACAAAGAAAAATTAAGCAACGAGCGATAAAATATTCCTTTTACACATTTTTTATACAATTATCCCATTAACATGCCGTATATAACGGGTATGATAATAATAGAAGTTACATTAAATTTCCTGCGAAAGGGTGATTATAAATGAGTGAAGAATTCAATCAAGAACAAACAACAGAGCAAAATAAAAAAGGCAAAAAAGAGAAAAACACATTAGCTATGTTAATGAGCGGAGTTGCAGGTGGTGTGATTGCTGCACTGTTTACCGGTGGTATTTTCCTTAATATGATCAATGATGAACAAGCTACCTCTTCTGAAGACAACAATCAAAATGATGAGCAAACTGAACAAGCTTCAACAGAGGAAGCTGTGCCAACAACTAATCTTGCCAATCAATCCTCTAACTCGATTGGCAGTGCCGTAGAAAAAGTATCTGATGCAGTAGTTGGTGTCTCCAACATTCAACAAATCAGCCTGTGGGAAGAATCTGATGCAGCAGGCACAGGATCAGGTGTGATTTATAAAAAGGATGACGAATATGCTTACGTCGTTACGAACAATCACGTTGTGGAGGGTGCTCAAGAAGTAGAAGTGATTCTCACAAATGGTGAACATGTTGCAGCTAACGTAATGGGAACAGATGCGTTAACCGATTTAGCTGTCCTTCGTATCCCTAGTGAGCAAGTTTCGACAGTTGCAGAATTGGGATCTTCCGATGATTTAACTGTAGGTGATACTGCAATTGCGATCGGTAACCCGCTCGGACAAGAATTTGCTGGATCTGTAACACAAGGTATTATCAGTGGTTTGGATCGTTCAGTTGATGTCGACTTAAATAGTGACGGACAACCAGACTGGACCACAAACGTTATTCAAACAGATGCAGCAATTAACCCTGGTAACAGTGGTGGAGCCTTAATTAATACAAATGGGCAAGTGATTGGTATTAACTCCATGAAAATTGCCCAATCTACCGTGGAAGGAATTGGCTTTGCAATTCCGATTAATGATGCGAAACCAATTGTTGAACAGCTTGAAACAGGCAATGAGGTCAAACGTCCATTTATCGGAATCAGTGCTGTTGATCTTTCAACTGTTCCTCAACGTCATATTCAGGAAACATTGCAATTAGATGAAAGTGTAGAAAAAGGTGTTGTCATCGCACAAGTTGAGGCAAATTCACCAGCGGAAGAAGCCGGTCTACAACAATATGATGTCGTGACAAAACTTAACGACAAAGATATTGAATCCATGTTAGATCTAAAGAAATATCTGTACAGTGAAACAGAAGTTGGTGAAGAAGTAACAGTAACCTTCTATCGTGAAGGTAATCTGCAAACTGCAACGTTAGTTTTAAATGAACAAAATGATATGTAATAAAGATGAGAACCCCAAGCATTTGAATACTTGGGGTTTTCTCTATTTTCCATGTTCCATACAATATCTCGTAGTTGGAATAGCCAACAAACGCTCCTCATCAATAGGTTTTCCGCACTTCTCACAAAATGGATAGGTTTCGTTGACAATTGCTTCTAAAGCATGTTCTATCTCTGCTAACTCTTCCTGCAAGTGATAATCGATGCTTATATCTTTTTCTCTTTCAAAAAGCTCTGTTCCCATGTCTGCAGGATGGTTATCATCAAATGTTGACAGCTCCCCTACTGCTTCATCTAATGAATTATCTTTACTTAATTGTTCACGATGCAACTCTTCTTTTCTTTTCTCCAGGAGTTGTTTACAATGATCTAATACTTTTTGATTCATATTCACCCTCCCCTTAATGCAACTATTCCCATTATCTCGTCTTTAAAAACAACCATTGGGAAACCGGCTATTTTTTGGTAAAGTAAAAGAAAAAGGAGGAGAAATATGACAACAACAATCGGGTTTATCGGTACTGGTGTAATGGGGAAAAGTATGGCAACACATTTAATTGACGCTGGGTATGAGGTTCACCTTTTTACACGAACGAAAGCTAAAGCTCAAGAACTTCTGGATGCCGGAGCAGTCTGGGAAGAATCGATTGCTTCTCTAGCCCAAAAGGTAAACGTCATCATTTCTATCGTAGGCTATCCTCACGATGTGGAAGCCATTTACCTTGGTGAAGATGGCATTATTGCACATGCACAACCTGGAACCTATTTAATCGATATGACTACCTCTGATCCTGTTCTTGCCGAAACAATCTCTCAAGCAGCTGAAAAGAAGGATCTGCACAGTTTGGATGCACCTGTATCCGGTGGTGATATCGGTGCTAAAAACGGCAAACTGACCATCATGGCTGGTGGCAAAGAAAAGGATTTTGCAGCAATGCGTCCCATCTTTGAAAAATTGGGTGAAAATATAGTCTTACAAGGACCTGCAGGGGCAGGGCAGCATACGAAAATGGCAAATCAAATTACAATAGCTTCCAATATGATTGGTGTATCAGAAGCAATTATGTATGCCAAAAAAGCTGGACTTGATCCAGTACGTGTCTTAAAAAGCATCTCAACTGGTGCAGCAGGCAGTTGGTCTCTGTCTAATTTGGCACCACGAATGATCAAAGGCGACAGCGATCCTGGTTTTTATATCAAACATTTTATTAAGGACATGAAGATTGCCCTAGCAAATGCGAAGAAAATGGGATTACAAACACCTGGACTGGCTTTGTCATTAGAATTATATGAAGAGTTAGCCGAAAAAGGGTTGGAAGACCGCGGAACGCAAGCATTGATTAAGTGGTTTGAAGGAAATCTATAACAAACTTTTTATCACAAACTTACTATTGACTAGCCAAATCTACAAGAGTATTGTATAGTTATCATTTTTATAAAACTACCCTTTAAGCATTACCATATGAGCGAGGAAATCATTTTTTTGATAAACTACATGTTTATCTTGGGATGAATCTTAACATACTTAGTTAAGAAGGGATACCTCATTCTCTAATCCGACAGCTAATCTCGTCAGCATTTGTGCGAAAGGGTTAATGAGATCATTGGCCATCTTATTAAGGGTGGTCTCTTTCTGTTTAAAAAAGGAGATACAATAATGAAAAAACAGTACGCAGTATTTGGACTAGGTCAATTTGGTGGAAATTTAGTTAAATCATTTGCTGAGTTAGGCGAAGATGTATTGGCAATTGATACAAATCCAAGCAAAGTAAAAAAATATTCCAAAATTGCAACACATGCGGTTCAAGCAAATGGCGTTGATGAAGCTTCCTTGAAAGAAATTGGAATTAGAAATTTTGACCATGCTTTTGTCTCTTTCGGAGAAAATATTGAAGCCAGTATCTTAACATCCTTATTGTTAAAAGATCTTGGAGTTCCAAGGGTATGGTCGAAAGCACAAAATGACTATCATCATAAAGTGTTAAGTAAAATTGGGGTCGATAGGGTTATCCAGCCAGAACGAGAAATGGCAAGACGTATTGCTCATCATACCGTATCTGATAATGTTATTGACTATGTAGAGTTATCTGAAGATTACAGTATGGTAGAAGTAGTCGCCACTAACAAATTACATAACAAGTCTTTGGCTGAATTGAGTGTAAGAGAAAGATTTGGATGTACGATTGTCGGTATACACAGAGATAAAGAAATGATCGTAAGACCAAAAGCTGAAGAAAAAGTATTAAAAGATGATCTTTTAATTGTGATGGGGCGTAACTCCGAAATTTATCGTTTTGAAAAAGAAGGAGTATAAGGCTTAATGAATGGTGTTAAAATCTGAACATATACTAGAACTAAAATGGATTGTGAAGTCAAGAAAAACATGTTAGAATATTGTCTTGCAAGATTATAAAAGTACAAACCAACCTAAAAACATTTATATCTTGCAAATATGAATTGATAGGTGGTAAAAAAAATGGAGAACAAAGAGAAGTATCAAGTATTGTTGTATTATAAGTTTGTCACAATTGAAGACCCCGAAACATTTGCACAAGAACACTTAAAATTCTGTAAAGACTTAGGATTAAAAGGTCGCATTCTTGTAGCTGAAGAAGGTATTAATGGTACCGTTTCTGGAACTGTGGAACAAACTAATAAGTATATGGAAGCAATGCATAATGATCCAAAATTCAGTGACATGATGTTCAAAGTTGATGAGGCGGATGGACATGCCTTTAAGAAAATGCATTGTCGTCATCGTCCAGAGTTAGTAACACTTCGCTTAGGTGAAGAAGATGTTGACCCACGCGAAAAAAATGCTGACTTTTTGGATCCTAAAGAGTTTTATGAAGCAATGCAAGATGAAAACACTGTTATTTTAGATACAAGAAATGATTATGAATATGAACTAGGTCATTTCCGTGGTGCGATTAATCCTGATATTGAGACTTTCCGTGACTTACCTGAATGGATTGAGAATAACCGTGAAAAATTAGAAGGTAAGAAAATACTTATGTATTGTACTGGCGGAATTCGCTGTGAGAAATTCGGTGGTTGGATGAAAGAAAAAGGATTTGATGATGTCGGACAACTTCATGGTGGAATTGTCACTTACGGAAAAGACCCTGAAGTACAAGGTGACTTATGGGACGGTCAACTTTATGTGTTTGATGAACGAATTTCAGTTCCAGTAAACCGCAAAGAACATGTTGTAGTTGGAAATGATTACTTTGATGGTGAACCTTGCGAACGCTATGTAAATTGCGCTAACCCTGACTGTAATAAACAAATTTTATGCTCCGAAGAGAATGAGCATAAATATATGCGCGGATGTACACACGAATGCCGTGTTCACCCTCGCAACCTATATATAGCAGAAAACAATCTTTCTGAAGAAGAAATCCAAGCAAGATTGGATCGCATCGCTGAAGAAGACGGCGTAATGCAAGAATCTTAATCAAATCACGAGGTCTAATCCTCGTGATTTTTTATTATACTTTTTTCGTCTTTGTAACAAGCTGTTCCTCGTAGTTACCAGCTTAATATGCTATCCTTTTATGTAGGAGGCGATCTAATTGGCATTGTTTGATTTTACAATTGAAACAGTTAATGGTGAAGAAAAAACAGTTAACGATTATAAGGCAAAAGCGATGATTGTTGTAAATACCGCTAGTAAATGTGGCTTTACTCCCCAGTTTGATGGGCTACAAGAATTGTATGATAAATATAAGGATGACGGATTAGAAATTTTAGGATTTCCTTGTAATCAGTTTATGAATCAAGAGCCTGGCTCAAGTGAAGAAGCGGAAGAATATTGTCGCCTTAATTATGGAGTCAGTTTCCCGATGTTTGCCAAAATAGATGTGAGAGGCAAAAATGCGCACCCTCTTTTTCAGCATCTCACTAAAGAAGCACCTGGAATAATCTCAGATCAAATCAAATGGAATTTCACGAAATTCTTGATTGATGAGAATGGAACTGTCGTAAAACGCTATGCACCGAAGACTGAACCGAAAGAAATCGAGAATGATATAAAAGAACTACTTTATTCGTAAGGAGAAGTGACAGTTTATTTAAACTGTCACTTTTTCTTTGTTTTATACGACTTTTCATCGCGATAAATCCTCACACACCTCATTTTTTATGTGAGATAATTATAATGTTTGTAAGATTATCTAACCGTGAACATGACATTGTTTCTATTCAAATAGTATCATTTACCTATGTTTATTATACACCAATGAAAATATGCAGCTTATATCTAGTAACCATTATAGAAAAGGATGACACATATGGATACGATTCAGCTTCACCTTGATTTTGTTTGGATTGTTTTAGCTTCTATTCTAGTATTTTTTATGCAGGCTGGGTTTACTGCCTTAGAAGCAGGTCTTGTCCGTGCCAAAAACTCAATAAACGTTGCGATAAAAAATGTAAGTGATTTATTAATTGCAACTATGGTATTTTCTTTATTCGGATTCGCCATCATGTTTGGCGATTCTGCAAATGGCTGGATTGGTTCAAGCCTCTTTTTCTTTCAAGGATTAGCAGATGATCCATGGAATTTTGCCTTTTTATTCTTCCAAATTGTATTTGCTGGAACAGCAGCTACGATTGTCTCTGGCGCTATTGCGGAAAGAGTAAAATTCGGTGTGTACTTAGCCGGCACTTTTTTCATTGTATTAATTATTTATCCAATCTTTGGTCATTGGGCATGGGGGAGTCTACTCAACCCTGATCAAGCTGGTTGGTTAGAAAATATCGGCTTTGTTGATTTTGCAGGATCTACCGTGGTCCATTCCATTGGAGGCTGGGTGGCACTAGCTGCTGCATTAGTAGTAGGTCCACGAATCGGAAAATATAAAGATGGAAAAGTCTACAGTTTAAAGCCCTCTAATGTTGTACTCGCAGCCATTGGTGTGTTTATTTTATGGTTAGGCTGGTTTGGTTTTAATGCCGGTTCCACCACAACAGGTGATACTTCTATTGCATTAATTGCCCTTAATACTCATTTAGCAGCTGCTGCAGGTGGATTTCTTGCGATGATCACAAGTTGGATAATCTCCTCACAACCTAAGGTAGAAGATATTTTAAACGGTGTCTTAGCCGGGTTAGTATCGGTAACTGCAGGAGTTGCCGTCTTCACACCGCTTATGGCGCTGTTAGCTGGTGCAATCGGGGGGATTATCGTTGTATTTTCTTTAGTTTTTATCGAAAAAGTTTGTAAGATAGATGACGCTATTGGGGCGGTTTCTGTTCATGGTGTGTGTGGTGCTTGGGGAACCCTAGCAGTAGGTTTACTTGGTACTATGTCGTTACTACCTGCAGAAACACGCTTAGAACAAATTTTCATCCAATTTATTGGAGTAGCAGTTGCCTTTATATGGGCCTTTGCCCTTGGCTATCTTATTTATAAAGGCATTGGATTATTTATGAAGATTCGCCCAGAGAAAGAAGAAGAGCTTGCCGGACTGAATGTTAGTGAACATGGGGCTTCTATTGCAATGGTTGATACAATCCATTCAATGAAGGAAATTGCTAACTCAGCTGGAGACTTAACGAGTACGATAAAAGTAGAACCTGGTGAAGATACATATGAATTAAATGTCGCTTTTAATCAGGTGATTAAGAAACTTGATCAACTAGTTAAGCAGGTAAAAGATGCTTCAAGCTATGTTGAGCATTCCGCAGAGGATTTAATCCAAGTGACAGAGCGTTTGCGAGAAGACAGTAAAGAGCAAGTTGATACTATCGAAGATACCCACCAAGTATTTGTAGAGTCGGATCAACGACTGGAAATGGAATTGGAGAGGGAAAATGAAGTAATTGCCACGATTCAACAGTTTTTCTCTTCTGTTGAACAAGTAAGTGAAAATGTTGCGACCCTAACTGAAGAAATGACATCTGTACAATCGACAGTGAGTGATATCACTGGAATGAATCAAGAAGTCAACGACACCATGCAAAGGTATCAAGAGCAAAATGAACAAATTCAACATTTTTCAAATCAAAGTAGTTCTGTAATGAAAGTAATTAAGGATATCGCAGAACAAATAAACTTATTAGCTCTAAATGCGGGAATCGAAGCAGCTCATGCCGGAGAATATGGAAAAGGATTTGCTGTCGTTGCCGATGAAATAAGAAAGCTGGCAGAGCAATCCAAACAATCCACCGTTGAAATTCAATCCATCCTCACTGGAACAGTTGATACGATACAACAAGGTCAAAGTGAATTTTCCACCTTTTCGGCTAAATTACATGATTTATTAGCAGAGTTAGCCTATATACCAGAAAAATTCAATCGTATTAATAGTGAAGTTAATGAAATTTATCATGTGATGGATCATTTTACAGATAATCTGGAAGTAATGAGCAAAGATACCTCAGAAATGCTGGCAAGTAAACAAGAACAAAAGCATAGTTTTCAAATGATGCGTAGTAAATTGGCGATCATTAATCAACAGATGAAAGAAAGTGATGCATCTATCGGGGATATTGCTCAACGGATTTCAACGATGAAGGAGCAAAGTCTTTCACTATCGAATACCGTTAAGAAGTTTAAAACAAGTTAAAACATCTAAAAAAGTGGCGGTTTTCAATTTTAACCGCCACTTGTTATGTTATCCAATATCTTTTAATAAATTGGCCATTTCGATTGCAGAAATAGCCGCTTCTGCTCCTTTGTTTCCTGCTTTAGTACCAGCACGCTCAATTGCTTGCTCGATCGTATCTGTTGTTAACACACCGAAAATAACCGGAATACCAGCATCCATAGAAACACCTGCTACACCTTTTGATACTTCATTGCTAACATAATCAAAGTGTGGTGTAGAACCACGAATAACAGTACCTAATGTTACAACCGCATCATATTTTCCTGATTCGGCCATTTTTTTCGCTACTAACGGGATTTCAAACGCTCCTGGCACCCATGCTACATCTACATCGTCTTCTGCAACACCGTGACGACGAAAAGCATCTTCTGCGCCACTTAACAGTTTACCTGTAATAAATTCATTAAATCTTCCTACAACAATCCCTACTTTTAAACCTGTACCTACTAAATTACCTTCAAATGTTTTTGCCATATTAAATTCCTCCTCCATCTTGATTACCTTTTACATGTAATAAATGATCTAATTTTTCTACTTTTGTTTGTAAATATCTCTCGTTATTTTCATTGGCCGGAATCTCAATTGCTTTTCTTCCTACTAATTCGAGTCCATACTCTTGAATACTTGAAAGCTTACGAGGATTGTTCGTAAGTAAATGCAGCTTTCCAACTCCTAAATCTCTTAATATTTGAACACTGATCGCATAGTCTCTTAAATCGTCTGGAAAGCCCAACTGGTGATTAGCTTCCACCGTATCATAGCCTTCCTCCTGCAGTTTATATGCTTTCATTTTGTTAATTAAGCCAATACCACGGCCTTCTTGACGCATATAGACGAGTACACCTCGCCCTGTCTTTTGGATTTCTTCTAATGCTTTCTCTAATTGTGGTCCACAATCACAACGCTCTGAGCCGAAGACATCACCGGTTAAACATTCAGAATGTACTCGAACCAATGTCGGCTCTTCAGGGTTTAATTCACCTTTATATAGTGCGACATGCTCCTGACCAGTGTATTTTTCTGTATAGGCAACAAGTTTAAAATCACCATATGCAGTTGGTAAATTAATTTCTGTTTCTTTCACAATTAGTTGGTCATAACGTTTGCGGTATTGAATTAGTTCCTGAATCGTGATCATTGGCATGTTATGTTTGTCTGCCAGTTTCTCTAAATCTGGCTGGCGTGCCATGGTGCCATCTTCATTCATAATTTCACAAATAACCGCTACTGGCTTCGAACCTGCTAAACGCGCCAAGTCGATCGCCGCTTCGGTGTGACCTGTTCGTTCCAGCACTCCTGCTGTTCTTGCGATTAATGGAAAAACATGACCTGGCCGGTTAAAATCCTGTGCTGTCGTCGTATCGTCGACTAATTTCTGAATCGTTAATGCGCGTTCCTGTGCACTAATTCCCGTATGTGTCGTATGATAATCGATACTGACAGTAAAGTTAGTACCGTGATCATCGGTATTTCTTGTCACCATTTCCCCTAACTGAAAACGATCAGCATAGCTTTTTGTCATCGGTGCACAGATCAATCCACGGCCTTCCTTAGCCATAAAATTAATCACTTCTGAAGTCGTATGTTCAGCTAGGGCAATAAAATCCCCTTCATTTTCGCGATCTTCATCATCCACAACGATGACGATTTCCCCTTTTCTTAATGCTTCTATAGCTGCTTCTACTGAGTGCTTCATCGCTGCACCTCCTTAAAATCCGTATTGCTGTAATTTCTCTTCCGTAATACCTGTTGTTTGATTAGATGTTTGCAGGAGACGTTCCATATATTTTGCTAACATATCAAATTCAACATTGACGATATCCCCTTGATTTTTTGCACCAAGGACAGTTGCTGTTTGTGTTTCTGGGATAAGTGAAATGGTAAATCCTTTCTCATCCACCCCAAAAACAGTAAGTGAAGTTCCATCTACGGCAACTGAACCCTTCAGCGTAATATAACGCGTTTCAGGTACGGAAATGTAATAATACTTAGCGTTATCTTCCTGCCATGTGCGTTCAATCGTTCCAACTGCATCAACATGACCGGAGACAAAATGGCCACCAAATCTCCCATTGGCATGCATGGCACGTTCTAAATTAACTTCAGATTGTGAAGATAATTTAGATAGTGATGAACCACGGAATGTTTCTGGAATGACATCAACGGTAAACCAATCAGATGCAAATTCAGTTACGGTCAAGCAAACACCGTTGACAGAAATACTATCGCCTATCGAGATATCTTCTGTGACCTTTTTTCCATGTATTTTTAATTGTAAAGCTTGATTATTCTGCTTTATCGACACTATTTTTCCCTTTTCTTCTACAATACCAGTAAACATTAGGACTCCTCCTTCGGTTTTGCGATAAGCTTAAGGTCCGGACCAATTTGTTTGATATCAATAAATTTTAGTTGTTGCGCTTCTTTCATCGCTATCGGTGATGCACCACCGATTACGGACTGTGCATCCTGCCCTCCTAATAGCTTTGGTGCAATATACCAATGGCATTCATCAAATAATCTTTCTCTTAGAAAAGCTTGGTGTATAGTAGCACCACCTTCTACATAAAGGGATTGTACCTTCTCTTCTGCTAACAATTCCATTAAATCGGTTAGTCTTACCTTTTCAGTAGGCAGTTGAATCACCTTGATATGTGGATACTTTGTTGTAAAGTGTGCTTTATCTGCTTGATTACCACATACCATCCAAGTTGGTGAATCAGTTTTAAATATTTGAAGATCGCCTGTCAGTGATAAATTGGTATCTAAAATAATGCGAATCGGACTTTTTCCGCCTTGGGGCAGACGCGTTGTTAAACTGGGATTATCTTTTTCAACCGTTTGTCGTCCCACTAGAATCGCATCATGTTTATGCCGTTCTTTATGAACATCTTCTCTTGCTTCTGTCGACGTGATCCATTTACTATCACCTGTAGCAGTAGCAGTTTTACCATCCAATGTTGTCGCTGCTTTCAAGGTAACGAAGGGACGCTGTTTTTCTAAGTAATGAAAAAAGTGTTGGTTTATTCTTAAGGCACGCTGTTCTTGAATACCTATTTCTACTTCGATACCAGCATTTTGTAAAATTTCTACACCTTTTCCTGCTACTTTAGGGTTTGGATCAAGGCATGCAATATAGACTTTATTTACTTCGCTTTTCACTAAGAGTTCTGCACATGGCGGTGTTTTACCGTAGTGAGCACAAGGTTCCAGCGTAACATAGACATCCGCTCCTTTTGACTTCTCACCTGCTTGAGCAATGGCGTGAACTTCTGCATGTGCTTCACCAGCTTTTAAATGGGTACCGACACCGAGCAATTCGCCATTTTTCACGACTACCGCTCCAACTGAAGGATTCGGACTTGTTTGACCTATAGTAGCTTCTGCAAGATTGAGCGCAAGGTCCATCCATTCTTCATTCGTTCTCACTTGATCATCACCTTTTGTCGATAAAATCTAAAAAAGCCCTAGGAAATATACCTAGGGCTTGTGTATTTTAATTCACAGTAAAGAACTTGGTTTTGTGGTTACATCGCTATAGGGACACAAAAAAACTACTTTTCCCCATAGAAAAGTCACTACGTCACCAATTCCTTTTCCCATCCAGACTATTACTGTCGGCTTTGGATTTTCACCAAATCCACCTTCACATTTTTTCAAATGATCCGGGTCACGGACTAAAAAAGCATCTTTGCTTTTATCACCGTCGGTCGGGAATTACACCCTGCCCCAAAGGAATCTTAATCGCTTATTTTATTATGTAAATAGTATATAGAATTTTTCTTTTGAATGCAAAGTATCTGTTTTGTTAGTTTGTGGAAAAATGTGTTAATATGTAAAGGATAGGAGGTGATGACATGAGACGAAGACTGAGAAAGTCAGGTAGTGATCGATCTGTTCATGGTGTATGTGGTGGTATTGCTGAATATTTTGGTATATCATCCTTCTTGGTCCGTCTTCTTTTTCTTTTTGTAATGCCAGCGGGTTTTATTATTTATATCATTTTATCAAATATTCTCCCAGATTCGCCGAAAACTTTGTAATATCTGAAAGGAGTAGAATATGATTGTACGAGCATTGAAAAAACCATTTGAACTAAAAGTTTTTGAAGCTTTAGAATCCAGGATTACGTTTTCGAGCAAAGAGCTTAAATACTGTCACAATCTGAAACAAGGTTATCAAGGGGAACAGCGATTCGAGCAAATATTGAAAAAAGATTTAGATGACCACTTGCTAGTGCTCAGTGATTTAAGATTTGAAATAGGCACAACCACATTTCAAATTGATTCTATCATACTATCAGGTACCACTCTTTACTTCTTCGACGTTAAAAACTTTCCTGGCGACTATCAATATTTAGATAAACGGTTGTATAAGCTACCGGGTAAGGAAGTCAGTAACCCTTTGCTTCAACTGAAACGTAATGAAACATTGATGCCACAAGTCTTGCTAGAGCTTCATATTGATTTACCAATGGAATGTTTTGATGTTTTTATCAACCCCGAGTTCACCCTCTACCAAGCTCCATTGAATCAGCACTTTATTTTTCCTACACAAGTTCGCAAATTCATCGACAACATGAATCACAAGCCTCCTGTAACATCACAACAACACAAGTTAGCACAACATCTGATCACTAGAGATATTGGAGATTATCCTTATCCCAGAATACCAACATTCGCATATAAAGAGTTAAAAAAGGGCTTGCGCTGCGTTAATTGTAATGATATCTCCATTAATATTAATGGGAGAAATTGCTTCTGTTCCAAGTGTGAACATGAAGAATCAGTTGCTGATGCTCTCTTACGAAACATTAAAGAACTATGTTTACTATTTCCAGACCAGAAAATAACTACTAACCTTGTATATGAGTGGTGTGGTAAGGGTTATTCTAAAAAAAGTATCAAACGCTTTTTGGAAAGATATTTTAAAAGTGTTGGGAATCATAAATGGGTTTATTATGTATGATTACGGGTAAACACAAATTATTGTAGACAACTTTGTAGAAAATTCAACTATTGTGTCCATAAGATTAATTCTTATGGACACTTTTTTGCTTTTTTTAATTTTTTTGACCGTAAGATTGATTCTTACGGACACTTCCTAGAAGATTTTGTATTTTTTGTCTATAAGAATGATTCTCACGGACACTTTTGTTGATTGTATAACAATTTTGTCTGTAAGATTGATTCTTATGGACATTTCTTATGGAACATTTTATTTTTTGTCCGTAAGATCAAAGGTTAAAACTCTAATTCAGTCTTCCCCCAATATCCTAACTTCCCGCTCTAGATCCACACCGAATTTTTCTTTTACTTCGCGTTGGATCATTTCGATTACAGAGATATAGTCAGTAGCTGTCGCATTGTTTTTGTTTACAATGAATCCTGCATGTTTAGTGGATACTTCTGCTCCGCCGACACCTTTTCCTTGTAATTCACTGTCTTGAATCAGCTTTCCTGCAAAGTATCCTGGTGGTCGCTTGAATACACTGCCGCAAGATGGGTATTCTAACGGTTGCTTGGATTCTCGTTTGTAGGTTAAATCGTCCATCACTGCTTTGATTTCATGGTAATCACCGATTTCTAAGCTAAAGGTCGCTTCTAATACAATATAGCCTTTTTCAGCAATATTACTCGTACGGTATGCTAAGTCAAAAGCGTCAGCCGATAAGCGATGTACGTCTCCGGCAGAATCAACAACAAGGGCGCTTTCTAAGCAATCTTTCACCTCTCCACCATAGGCACCGGCATTCATATATAATGCACCGCCTACTGTTCCAGGAATTCCGCAGGCAAACTCTAATCCGGTTAAATGTTCTCTCAAAGCAAATTGTGATGCATCGATTATACGGGCTCCACTCTCTGCAATCACTTTATTCCCTTCTCTTTTAATACCTGTAAATTTTTTTAAACTTAAGACAAGTCCTCGTATTCCACCATCTCTCACGATTACATTGGAACCATTGCCCAACAATGTAAAAGGGACCTCTGTTTTATTAGCATAGCGGATGATTTCCTGAACTTCTTCGACGGTAGAAGGTGTTACAAAGAAGTCAGCTTTTCCACCTAACTTCGTATAGGTATGATTCTTTAATTCTTCATCTATCAAAATATGTTCTGGATTTATAATATTTCGTAACTCTTTTAAGATACTCATGTGCGATCAATCCTTTAATTTTCTATTGTGTAATGCCACACAATTAATCTTTATTATAGCAATAACAAAATATGAACTGCAAACATGAAAAATAATGGAATAGTCAAATGGTTTGTTATAGAAGGTTGCATTTTTTAATTATTTTATTTAATATGTATAGTATAAATTGAACAATTTGAACAAAAGGTTGTGACTAGTATGAAAAATGAAGAAGAAATATTGGCGCACTCAAGAGACATGATGATTAGTGCAATCGCTCAAACGATGGTTATCTATGGAGTGACCCCATCTGTTGGACGGATATATGGCGTGCTTTACTTTTCCACCGAACCCATGAGTTTGGATGATATTAAAACACAGGTAGCAATGAGTAAAGCTAGTGTTAGCAATGGAATGAGAGAGCTATTAGAGACAGAAATGGTCATTAAAGTTTGGAAAAAAGGAGATCGAAAAGATCATTATGTTGCTGAGAAAGATTTTCTTAAAAATTTTCTTTCCTTCTTTATCAAAAAAATCCGCCATGAACGAAATTTGATAATAAAAGCTACCGAACAAGCACAACCTAATTTAGAAAAGATTGCTACCAATTCAGAGGATAAACAATTGAAAGAAGAGGCAAGGAAAGACCTTGACCTAATCAAGGAGTCTTATTCCTATTTCGAATGGACGATGCAACTTGCAAACGCCATGGAATCAGGTGAAATATTCAATTTCATCCCTAAGAATCCAGAAAAAAAGGAGGAATAACATGAATCTAGACAAAACCGCTTTAGTACTGATTGACCTCCAAAAGGAAAGTAATTTTGATCTTCAGCAAATGGAGCAGGTTATTCAAAATGCTAAAACGTTAATTGATGGTTTCAGAACAAAGAATATTCCAATTATTTATACTCGTCAGGTCAATCGAGCAGATGGCGTCGGGCTTTCTTTAGGGGAACCGTTAAATGAGGATGGAACTCCTTATTTTTACAATTCCGATAACGATAACGTGGAAATTATCGACGAAATCAAGCCAGAAGATGGAGACATCATCATTGATAAATATCGTTGGAGTGCCTTCTATCAGACAAGCTTAGACCTTATGCTCCAAAGTTTACAAGTAGAACATATAGTAATTGGCGGTGTCGTTACGGATGGCTGTTTGTTTACCTCTGTATATGACGCTTATTTTCGAGACTATGATATCCACCTTGTCAAAGATATTTGTGCAGCATCCAATGAAGGTGCCCACATGTCATCATTAATGATTTTAGCTAATTGGGTATACAACTTGAAAATATATGATACAGATAATATGTTGAAACGAATCAACGGAGAAGCGTATAACGCTTGGGAATCAGATAAAGTGGATTCTTTACACTTTACTCCTGAAAACATGAGGGAAGTTTTTCACAACATTGAATAACAGGAGGAGATAACGAATGAAAAAAATATTACTATTATTTTTAACGGCGATTATTTTGCTAGTGACGACTGCTTGTGGTAATAACGAAACTGATAATAATGCAGAAAATGAAGAGAAGGGAACTATTACACTTGGACAAACACCGTGGTCAAGTACTGCCCCACCTACTCAAATCGCTAAACAAATTTTAGAAGAGCAAGGTTATGAAATAGAAATAAAGAAAACATCACAGCCTGTAATATGGGAAGGTATGCAAAGCGAAGAGATCGACTTCTTTATGGATGCTTGGTTACCATATACAGAAGCAGCGAGATGGGAAGAATTTGAGGATGATCTTGTTAAAGTAGCAACAAGCTACGAAAATGCCAAGCTTGGTTGGGTTGTTCCTTCTTATGTAGAAGAGGATAATGTTGAAGAATTACTTGATCAAGTAGAAAAATATGACGGACAAATCGTGACCATTGCTGAAGGTGCAGGAATTGTCACGATTTCCAAAGAATTGATGGAAGGTTTTAACTTTGAGGAAGCAGGATTTGATCTCGCTACATCTAGTGAAGGAGCGATGATTTCCGTAGTAGAAGAAAAAATTAGTAGTCAAGAACCTGTTGTATTTACTGCTTGGCGACCTCATTCCATATTTGCACGTCATGACTTAAAATTCTTGGAAGGCCAAGAAGACTACTTTAAAGCAGATAACGTCTATGTTTTATCTTATAATGGGATTGAAGAAAAGTACCCAGAAGCATATGATATTCTATCGAACTGGAGCATCCCTATCGATGATATCGAAGCAATGATATTGGAAAATGAAGAGAATGGAACTTCTTTCGAAGAGCTAGCATCACAATGGATAGAAGAAAACCAAGATCAAGTAGATGAAATGGTTGAACAATAAGTCAGAACAAGATCCCCGTTTCTCATATGAATGAGAGCGGGGATCTTTCTCTTTAGCCCATCAATGCAACCATTAATGCTTTTTGTGCATGTAATCTGTTTTCCGCTTCTTGAAAAACAACCGATTGTGGTCCATCAATAATTTCTGCAGTTACTTCTTCTTCTCTGTGAGCAGGTAAGCAATGCATAAAAATGGCATCCTGTTTGGCATGGGAGAACAATTTCTTATTGACTTGATAATGGGTAAAAGCTTTCTCACGTTCCTTTTGTTCTGCTTCTTGACCCATGCTTGCCCATACATCGGAGTATATTACATCAGCATCCTTCACAGCTTCTACAGCATCTTCGGTTACCAGTACTTCACTACCATCTGCAAAAGACTGTGCTTGCTCCACTATCTCATCATGGGGCTGATAGCCCTTCGGTGCCGCAACAGCAACGTCCAAGCCCATTTTTGCACAACCGATCATTAAAGAATGAGCCATATTGTTGCCATCACCAATATAAGCAAGCTTTAAGCCTTCCAATTTCCCCTTTTCCTCTTTAATAGTTTGCAAATCAGCTAATACTTGGCAAGGGTGATAATCATCCGTTAAGCCATTTATCACAGGAATGGAGGCATTCTTTGCTAAATCTACAACGTCTTGTTGCGAAAAGGTTCGAATCATTATCCCATCTAAATAGCCGGACAATACTTTAGCCGTATCGGAAATCGGCTCGCCTCTACCTAATTGGATATCATTAGAACTTAAAAATAAACCCATTCCACCTAGCTGATAAATCCCTGTTTCAAATGATACACGGGTACGAGTGGATGATTTCTCAAAAATCATCCCTAGTGTTTTTCCTTTTAACGGTTGATACAACTCACCGTTTTTCTGTTTTTCTTTGATCTGTACTGCCAACTCTAATATATATGCTATTTCAGCTTTGGAATAATCTGCAAGTGTCAGGAGATCTTTCCCCTTTAATTGTTCTTTTATACTCACGGCATCGCACGCTCCTTTTTGTTTAAGTCGAGTTTATTGCTACGGTGATTCTGGATAGATTTCGGCGATTCAAGTTCTGTTCTAGTTGCTGCGATATAAGCACTTAACGTGTCATTCGCAGTAAAATGCAATGTATCGGAACGTAATGCTGCCTCGCGTAATGAAACATGCTGATCCTTTTCACCAGTACGGTGTGTATCGGCAATAAAAGCATACTTCTCGTCTATACATTTTTGTTCTGCTTCTTCAAGTTTTGTGATCGTATTAACTTGGATACCATGTTCCGTTAATAGTGCTGCGGTTTCCTCATCAGCTTCAATAGCTGCTTTTATAGCAGTCAATTGTTCCTGAAGTTTTCCATCTATTTTAGCAAGCGATAAGAAAATGGTATCTTGTTCATGTAATGCTTTCAGACAATCTTCTTTCCAGCCAAACGCTTTTGCCATTGCCTGCTCCACCGTTGAACCAAGTCCGATCGCTTCACCGGTTGATTTCATTTCGGGTCCTAGAATCGGGTCCAATCCTGGTAACTTGTTATTAGAGAATATCGGCATTTTCACTGCATAATAAGGTACTTCTTGATGGAGACCAAGCTTCCATTCTTGATCGCTCAATGGTTCTCCCATTTGTACACGAGTCGCCAAATCCACCATTGGAACCCCCGTAACCTTGCTTGCAATTGGCACGGTCCGCGAAGCACGTGGGTTCACTTCCAATACATAAATCGTTTTTCGGTCTTCACTTAAAACAAATTGGATATTCATAATCCCTTTGACATTTAGTTCTCGAGAAATTTTTTGTGCGTATAATTCAATCGTTTGTTTATGCTCTTCGGTCAAATTCGGTGCCGGGAAAATAGCCACACTATCACCAGAGTGCACCCCTGCTTTTTCCACATGTTCAAAAATACCCGGAATTAATACATCTGATCCATCACAAATTGCATCAATTTCTACTTCATATCCTTCAATGTAACGATCAATTAATAATGGAAAAATCCGATTATCATGTGCTTTCGCCTGTAAATCAGCTAAATATTCTACAAGTTGATTTTCATTATGCAAAATCACCATGTCCTGACCACCAATAACATAGGATGGACGCATTAAAATTGGATAGCCGATTTCTTTTGCGACTGCTTTGGCATCCTCTACTGCCATTACAGTGTCACCTGGAATATGAGGAATATTTAACCGTTGTAACAGTTGATAAAATAAGTCACGATCTTCTACAGCTTCAATAGCTTCCAGTGCGGTACCAGCAATCTTAACGCCTGCTTTTTCTAAACCGTCCGCTAGATTAATTGCGGTTTGACCTCCGAATTGAACCAAGACACTTTGAGCATTTTCCTTTTCAATGACATGTAACACATCTTCAACAGTTAATGGCTCAAAATAAAGGTGGTCTGCCGTGTTAAAGTCGGTACTTACGGTTTCAGGATTGTTATTAATAACAACCGCATCAATACCTTGACCTTGCAGAGACTTAGCAGCATGAACAGAGCAATAGTCGAATTCCACCCCTTGACCAATGCGAATTGGACCAGAGCCTAGCACAACCATCCGTTTATCTCCATCCAACGATTCTACCTCATCCCATTCATTCCAGGAGCTGTAGAAGTACGGTGTTTCTGCCGAAAATTCAGCAGCACAGGTATCAACCATTTTATAGGAAGGTGCCAGTTTTTCTGCTTTTATTTTCTGTTGAATCTTTGCTACGTCGACATGTAGCAGCTTAGCTAACGTAAGGTCAGAAATACCAAAAGCTTTCGCATCTTTTAAGTCTTGTTTCGTTATCGACTCCCAGTCTTTCGCTGCTATTTCTTTTTCCTTTGCAATCATTGCTTCTAGTTCATACAAAAAGTAATTATTAATCGCTGTAATGTCGTGGATCTCCTTCACTGTCATTCCCCTGCGTAAACCTTCTGCAACCACAAATAACCGCTCATCTGTCGCTTTATCTAGCGCGGTATGTAGTTCCTTTTCAGACAACTTTTCCATACCAGGTAAATGTAATGAATCGAGTCCAATTTCTAGTGAGCGAATCGCCTTATTGATTGCCATTGGAAAATTACGTGCCAGTGCCATCACTTCACCTGTCGCCTTCATTTGCGTACCTAAGAGACGGTCGGCTCCAGTAAATTTATCGAATGGCCAGCGTGGGATTTTGGCTGCAATGTAGTCAATCGCTGGCTCAAAGCTTGCATACGTATCTCCTGTAATCGGGTTAATCACCTCATCCAAGTAGTAACCTAGCGCTACTTTTGCCGCAATTCGTGCAATCGGATATCCAGTTGCTTTCGACGCTAACGCGCTGGAACGACTTACTCGCGGGTTTACTTCAATAATGATATAATCATCATTCTCCGGGTTCAGGGCAAATTGGATATTACATCCACCAATAACACCTAACTCGCGGATAACCCTTACTGATGAGGTACGAAGCATTTGATATTGACGATCTGTTAACGTTTGAGATGGTGCGACAACAATACTGTCTCCGGTATGGACTCCGACTGGATCAAAGTTTTCCATGTTACATACGATGATGCATGTATCATTTGAATCACGCATTACCTCATACTCAATTTCCTTCCAGCCTTTCACACTTTGCTCAATCAGCACTTGACTGATTGGACTATAGTGAAGCCCGTTTTTTACGATAGTACGTAATTCTGCTTCATTATTGACAATACCTCCACCAGCGCCACCTAATGTGTATGCAGGACGTACAATCATCGGATAGCCAACTTTATCAGCAAAGCGAACAGCTTCGTCAACAGAAGAAGTGGAAAGACTCTCGGCAATTGGTTCGTCAATATCTTTCATCATCGATTTAAAGATCTCACGGTCTTCCCCTTTTTGAATCGTTTCGAGCGGTGTTCCCAATAACGTAACATCGTATTTTTCCAACACACCCGCTTCATCTAATAAAACAGCCATGTTAAGACCTGTCTGGCCACCTAAAGTAGGCAAAATACCATCAGGTCTTTCTTTTTCAATAATTTTTGTGATCGACTCACAGGTTAATGGTTCCAAATATACTTTATCTGCTATATTTTCGTCCGTCATAATTGTAGCAGGATTGTTATTAACCAAAATTACTTCTACGCCATCTTCTTGTAAAGCAAGACATGCTTGGGTACCGGCGTAATCAAATTCGGCCGCCTGCCCAATCACGATTGGACCGGAGCCGATTACGAGTACTTTCTTTATGTCGTCTTTCTTAGGCATGCTGTTTCTCTCCCTTAGTAATAAACTGCTGAATAAAATCTACGAATAAATGATGCGTGTCGATCGGACCAGGGTGCGCCTCAGGGTGAAATTGTACGGTCATTAAAGGCTTCTTTTTATGTTTTAAACCTTCAACTGACTTATCATTAACATTTACGTGTGAAACGTACCAATTCTTCATATTTACAGAGTCATAGTCAACTACATAGCCATGATTTTGCGATGTAATCATTACTTTACCAGTTTGTAAGTCTTTCACTGGATGATTACTGCCTCTGTGTCCATATGGTAAACGTTTAGTTGTTGCGCCATGTGCCAGTGCAATTAGCTGGTGCCCGAGACAAATACCCAGTGTCGGAAAGCTTTCCGATATTTGTTTAATGTTTTCCGATAAATGTGCCAATGCTTGTGGGTCACCAGGGCCATTGGATAATAATACGCCATCTGGATCCAATGATTGAACCTCGATAAAAGTGGTATCATAAGGCACAACAGTAACGTCACACCCCAATTCTAATAATGATTTAGCGATGGAATGCTTATAGCCAAAATCCATCAAGACCACATGTGGTGCTGGATGACTAATCGAAGTTTCTGTGCTGTAACTCTTTTTTTCCTTAACTGATACCGTTGAAACAATATTTGAATTAACGATAGTATCGACAGGCTTTTCGTTAGGATTCTGGGTTATCTTGCCATACACTTCTCCATGTTCACGGATAATACGTGTCAGTGCTCTTGTATCAATATGAGAAAGTGCTGGAATATCGTGCTCCTCCAACATTTCCATTAGTGTATTTTTAGATTCATAGTGTTCTGGGTTATGACTAGGTGTTGAGATGATAAAACCTTTCAAAGATGGTTTAATACTTTCATAATCGATTTCGTTCCAGCCGTAGTTTCCGATTAACGGATAGGTCATGGTAACGATTTGACCTGCATATGATGGGTCTGTCATCACTTCCTGATAACCAGTCATCGCTGTATTAAATACAAGTTCCCCTTCTACTTCCTTATGTGTTCCAAGCCACTTACCTTCTAAAACATCCCCCGTATTTAAAACAAGATAACCTGTAGTTTCTGACATTGTGCTCCTCCTCCAATATCTAGCAATATATGATCTCATTTCCCATTAGCTTCTCATCTTTAGTTATTTATAATTATACTATATAATTTATATTTATGCATTAATTTTTTGAAATTTTTGAAGATCATTTTATCTTTGTTAAGAAGAACCAGGAAAGCCCACCTGTTCCTTTTCATTGGCCAAATTAATATATCGATTGTATAAAGTAGTTATTTTGAGATGGATATTGAACGTAACTACCGCTACGGCTTGCCCACTTCGCTTTCCGTGGGGCGTGTCTTCAGCTAACTATTGTAAAGAAGATCGCTTTACAAAAGTGGATCTTCAGATCACGCTGATCCCACAGGAGTCGAAGTGGACGCCTACGCTAATTCATGCTCTACCATGAATGTACTCGCTGACATTCCAATTTTATTACACAGGTTAAGAAAGCTCGAGAAGTGAGCAGTCACAAACGTTGTAGAACAGTTTCATAGCGGAGGCCGTCCACTTCCACTCCTACGGGATGATTTTCGACTAAGATCCACTTTGGTAAGTGCTCTTTGCTTATCAAAGTTAGCTTAGGCGAAAATCCCGTGGAAAGGGAAGTGGACAGCCGCAGCAATGGTTTCCTGTACATGCTATTTCAAAATGGCTACTCTGCTTAACGCAGTCATTGCGTTGATTTCTTTCCATTAAGAAAAAACGTAACTGAAAAGGATCAGCTACGTTTCTTCTTTTATTTTTTAAGAACATTTACCTTTTCTTCATGGATTTCGATCCATGCTTCTGTTTCTGTGAGGCGATTTTCTGCTTGTTCAATTTGGTCCTTAACACGGTTTTTCGCTGTTCCGCCGACAACATCGCGGGCATTGACAACTGACTTCGGTGATAGTACGTCGTAAATATCTTCATTGATTAGCTCAGAAAAACTTTGGAAATCTGCTAAGCTTAAATCAAGCAAATATTTATTTTCCTGAATGCAATGCAACACAACTTGCCCGACAACCGCATGGGCTTCGCGGAATGGTAAATCTTTATTCACCAAGTAATCCGCTAAATCCGTTGCATTAGAAAAATCCTCTGCAACTGCCGCATACATATTTTCCTTTTTCACTTCCATTGTCTCGATCATTGGTGCGAAAAGAGCAAGCGCTCCTTTTAAGGTTTCCATCGTATCAAACATGCCTTCCTTATCCTCTTGCATATCCTTATTAT
Organism: Gracilibacillus lacisalsi DSM 19029; assembly: GCF_000377765.1. Taxonomy (GTDB): domain Bacteria; phylum Bacillota; class Bacilli; order Bacillales; family Amphibacillaceae; genus Gracilibacillus; species Gracilibacillus lacisalsi. The sequence continues at coordinate 57,083 of NZ_KB898666.1, forward strand.
ATGCAATTGGTAAACCCTTCAAAGTAGTAAGCATTCCCATTAAGTTTCCATAGACACGTCCTGTTTTTCCTCTTACTAATTCAGCGACATCAGGGTTTTTCTTCTGAGGCATCATACTACTTCCAGTACAAAAAGCATCATCTAATTCAATGAAATTGAACTCAGCACTTGACCATTGTACTAATTCTTCACTCAAACGGGATAAGTGCATAATCGCTAACGAAGCATTAGATAAAAATTCAACGACAAAGTCACGATCACTAACTGCGTCTAAGCTGTTCTCCACTACACCGTCAAAATTCAATTTCTCTGCAACATAATGACGATCAATCGGAAATGTTGTTCCGGCTAATGCTCCTGCACCAAGTGGTGAACGATTCACTCTTTTGAAGCTGTCAGATAACCTTTCCACATCACGTTCAAACATCGATACATATGCCATCATATGATGGGCGAACAACACTGGCTGCGCTCGTTGCAAATGCGTATATCCTGGCAAAATAGTATCCAAATTCGCTTTGGCTTGCTTTACTAGTGCCTCTTGCAAATTCTTCAGTAATTCAACTAATGTTACAAGTGAATCGCGTAAATACAAACGCATATCCAGTGCTACCTGATCATTTCTACTTCGTCCAGTGTGTAATTTACCACCAACAGCACCGACTTCATCAATAAGCAGTTTTTCGACATTCATATGAATATCCTCGTTGGCTTCTGTCAACTCCGCTTCTCCAGCTTTAATTTTTTCCGCTACAACCTTCAAACCTTTTTTTATCGTTTCAGCATCTTCTGACGGGATAATCTCACATTTCGCAAGCATTTCTACGTGTGCCAGGCTTCCTTGAATATCGTATTGTGCTAATTTCTTATCAAAGCTGATCGATGCTGTATACTCATCGACTAATTCATTTGTTGGTTTTGTAAATCGTCCGCCCCATAATTTCATAACTTCACTGATTCCTTCATATCAATTTTCGTTTTTTCCATAATTTTCGCTTTATCAGCATGAACATTATTTACTGTAGAGTGCACTTTTGTCGGTAAGCCCCAAAGTTTAATAAAGCCTAGTGCTGCCTCATGGTCAAATTCATCACCTTTACTATATGTTGCAAGGTTTAAGTCATATAATGAGTTGTCTGATTTTCTACCTACTACAAATGCTTGACCTTTGTATAACTTCACTCTTGCTACACCATTCACATATTTTTGAGTTTCGCTAATAAATGCTTTTAAGGCATCTGTTAATTGTGTAAACCATAGACCATCGTAAATCGCTTGTTCTAATTGTTGCTCTACAACTGGTTTAAATTTAGTTACTTCTCTTGGAAGTGTAATAGTTTCAATTTCTCTATGTGCTTGAATTAATGTTATAGCTGCTGGTGCTTCATAGATCTCACGTGATTTAATCCCAACAAGACGATTTTCCACGTGATCAATTCTTCCAATACCATGTTTACCAGCAATTTGATTCAATTCTAAAATCAATTCATGTAAAGGGTATTCCTTACCATTTAAGGCTACTGGCTTCCCTTGTTTAAATTCGATTTCAATCATTTCTGGCTCATCTGGAGCATTAACTGGGTTTTCTGTTAATTCAAATGCATCTTCAGGAGCTTCAGCCCATGGATCTTCTAAAATACCACACTCATTTGCACGCCCCCATAAGTTTTGGTCTACACTATATGGACTATCCAAATCAATTGGAATCGGAATCCCATGTTCTTTCGCATATGCAATTTCTTCATCTCTTGTCATGCCCCATTCACGTACTGGCGCCTCAATCTTTAACTCTGGATTGAGAGATGTAAAAGCAACATCGAAACGAACCTGGTCATTACCTTTACCAGTACAACCGTGCGCTACGGCCACCGCACCTTCTTTTTCTGCGATATCAACTAATACTTTTGCAATTAACGGACGAGAAAGTGCTGATACTAATGGATATTTATCTTCATACATGACATTTGCTTGTAATGCAGGTAGAACAAAATCCTCTGCAAAAAGCTGTTTTGCATCAACGGAATAGGATTTAATTGCTCCTACGTCAATCGCTTTATTCTTTACAAATTCTAAATCTTTTCCTTCGCCTACATCTAAACCCACCGCAATTACATCATAATTATATTTATCCTGTAACCATTTAATCGCAACTGATGTATCAAGTCCTCCGGAATATGCTAAAACTACTTTTTCTTTGTTCATGAAATAATCTCTCCTTAAGTGATTGTCAAAATGTTCGAATGATTAATTATGTATTATTATGCACCATTTAGTATATTAATTCAATAGTAATCTTGAAATTTTTTTATTTTTTTATTAGAAAAATTGGGATTTCCCTAAAAGGGCTTTTGTCACCTGCTGATGAGGTTAGCTATACATATCAGGGGGGATTCTCCATTTTAGCTTTTTTGAATTACGCGAATCTTGGAAAATTGGTGCTTTACAGGCGATTAAATAAAAAGCACATATCGTTTTTCATTTACTTTTACATAAAGTGAACCACATTAGACGAAGACATGCATAAAAATGAATAAATATAAATTAACTGATTCCTTGTAACCTATCTGAATTTGCTACGTCTAATCCAACAAAAGGAGGGGTCAATTTGAAAAAGATAGTATCTATATTGGTGTTGATTGTGTTTCTCTCTGCTTGCTCCAACGACGCGGATGATAGCAGCTATGAATCGGCAGACAGTGATATAGCGACTAGTGAAGAATCGAGCCAGTCGGGTATGAGTACAAATGATAGTCTAGCGGAAAATAAAGTTGAAATGGAACAAGCAGAGGAAAAACCTGCAAGTGAAGATAATGAGGAAAGCTTGGAAAATATAGAGGACAGAAAAATTATCCATAATGCTCAGTTACATTTAGAAACAGAAACATTTGATGAAACGATTGATTTTTTAGAGACAGAAACAGCTAATTATGATGGATATGTTGTCAATTCCAATTATTCCAATCACGGTGAGGAAGCAGAACGATTCGGCAGAATGACCGTCCGAATACCAGACGATCATTTTCAGGATTTTATCGCAATCGTGGAAAATGGAGATTTAAAAATTTTGAATAAATCTGTTAGCGGAGAAGATGTCACCGAACAATATGTTGACTTAACCTCCAGATTAAAATCAAAAAAAGTTGTTGAAGAACGATTACTTGCTTTTATAGAAGAAGCTGAAAAAACGGAGGATTTATTAAAGATCTCCGATGATTTAGCAGATGTACAAGAAGACATTGAACAATTAACAGGGAAAATCAATTATTTAGAAAATCAGTCTGACTATGCAACCATTGATATAGAATTGACCGAACGAAGAGTTGATATGCCTTCTGTTCAAGATGAGTCACTAAGTACATGGGAAAAAACAAAGGATCAATTTTTGAAAAGTATCCAGGCAATTCTGTCAATCGCATCTGGACTGTTTGTATTTCTAGTCGGCAATGCTCCGATTATTATTCTCTTCTTAATTATCGGATTCACCGTCTATTTTATTATTAGAAACACAACCAAAAGCAGGGATTAGTTTATATGACAACCATAATACATTAAGCATGAAAAGTAGTTAACCAGGAAAACTGCTAAATGAAACGATGAGATTTCCCGGTGAAATGGAATTAACCGGGAAATTATCAAATAAAATGAGAGGTTTTCCAGATAATAAATCGACCGAAGTTATTCTCTGATATGGCAATTCGCGAACACCGCTCCACGCTCACTTTTATCACATGGGAAAATTTTATAATTTTCTAGAACATATAAAAAAAGCTTAAATCCCTTCGATTTTGATGAAAAGGGATTTAAGCTTTTTACTACATCTTTAATATTGCTCCATATTTATTTCTTGCTTAGGTTTACGGACAAGTCCCATAATACCGGCTATGATATAGAAAATACCGGCGAAGATAGCACCACCAAAGGTAATGATAGTTGTTACACCACCGACAACAAGTAAAATGATACTTGCAGTTTTTGGTCTACTGTTTCCTTTAAAGAAGAACATTGCCACAATACCCGCTACAATAGAAATAATCGCTCCTACAATCATTACCGTCCCTATTGACCCGATCATATCTAGAAATGGCATCATGTCATCGATATCACTTTGTGTAACAGTCGGATCTTCTTGTAACATTTCTCGAACTAATTCATTATCTCCATCTAACATGCGGAACAAGCCACCAAATAATGCCCCTAATCCATAGACAAATGCTCCAATAATCGATAATACTACCTCTACTGTTCTTTTCATTTCTTCTACTCTCCCCTTATCTCTTAATTTCCTGCAATATCACGCTTTGTAAATGTAAACCATGAAACTAGTAAAAACAATACAAAGTACACCACTAAGACAGTAATCGAAAATCCTAGTGTCATGCCATCCATAACCGGACTTCCACTTCCAAAATATTGGTTCAAATTGGTATTAGCAAATAAGATATATTTTGCCCAATCATACTCGGCAACAAAACCAATAATAGAGTTTCCTGTAAACATTAAGAATATTGCTAAACCTATCGCCATCGCACTACTTCTAAATAATGTTGAAATCATAAAAGCAAATGTTGCCATCATCACTAAATTTACCATATTTAAGCCGTATTGTGTAAATATTTCTGCAAAAATAGAGACTTCTTCCACTCCGTCTGTACCCATTTGAACTAAACTAGGATTCCAGCCATTGATACCAAAGAAAATTGCACCTATAACTAAACTGATAATAAATAGAAAAGCAAGCATGGTTATAGAAAATAATAAAACTGATACAAACTTTGAAAATAAAATTTTAGTTCTGGAAATCGGACGAATTAATAATAATTTGATCGTTCCCCATCGATACTCATTTGAAATAATACCTGCTGCCACAATAATTGTAAACAAACTAATGATCATGGACAACCCAGCGTTCTCAAGCGTAAATTGCCACGCATCATATGGCAGAGGCTTGACATCATTCTCTATATGATATTCATTTATAGCTATTTCAGAATCAAATCCAAAATATTCAACTTCTTCATTTACTTCCAGTAATTCTTCATTTTCTTGAGCAAGCTGTTCTTTCCAATTATCATTATAGGTTTGTTCATCTATATTATCAAAAACAAATACTATAAGGGCACCAGCAAATAGTATAACAGCCAGAATGATATACATCGACCAAGTAGCAAAACGCGAATAAAGCTTCATTTGTTCATTTTTTAATAATGATATAAAATTAAGCAATCGTATTCTCTCCAATCAACTCGAAAAATTTATCTTCCAATCTACTACGTTCTACTGCTACTTCATAGATTGCTATATCTTCTTCCACTAATTTTCTCACCAATTGCGGTACAATCCTTTTTGGAAGATTTGCCACCACACGATCTTGAACGATTTTGGCTTCAAGTTCAAGTTGATCTTGGAGAATAGACTTCACTTTTTCGTTATCATCCACGTCTAGCTTTACAGTAACATGGTCATTCTCAGTATTTGTATCCTGCACTTCTTCTACCGTGATTAGCTCACCATTCTTAATAATACCAATTCGATCGCACATTAATTCTATTTCAGATAATAAGTGACTGGATACGATAACCGATACTTGTTCTTGTTCGGCTAGATTTCTTATGTAGGTCCTTATTTCACGTATACCCGCTGGATCTAAACCATTAGTTGGTTCATCTAATATTAAAATAGATGGCTTATGCAGTAATGCTTGGGCAATCCCCATCCTTTGCCTCATACCTAATGAATATTTACCTACCTTCTCATGAATCGCTTTTTCCAATCCTACTAATCTAATCACTTCTTTTATTCTTTCATCAGTAATGCCAGGTATCATACGGGCGTAGTGTTTAAGGTTGTTCCATCCCGACATGAATGGGTACATTTCCGGATTTTCGACGATCGCACCTACATGCTGAATCGCTTCTTTGAAGTTATGTTTTATACTTAATCCATTGATTTTGATATCCCCTGATGTAATTTTCATTAAACCTACCATCATGCGAATAGTGGTTGTTTTACCAGCACCATTGGGACCTAAAAAGCCAAATACTTCACCGCGTTTTATCGAGAAATTCAACCCTTTGATTATTTGTTTATTACCTATCGATTTATGTACATCTTGTAATTCCATTGATGCAGTCATTTCGCACCTCCTTTTTATTTCCATATTCTATACGTAACAACAAAGTATTTCGTTTCATTATTCACTTGATTTTTTGATAACTTTCTATTATGATACTTTATATAACAACTGATGTTATATAATGTGACATCTAATGCAAAAAGAAGCAGTTCGCATAAACTACTTCTTTTGACAAGTTGTTATCATATCTTATTTGTTCTATCTTTTTCTTGGCAGTTGCAATCAAGCGACTGCCCTTTTTTAGATTCTCATCATACCACTCCGCTTATTCCTGCCTGGCTGCACCGTGTCTAACGGACCCGATACCAGTCCCAAATGATAAAGCATGTTCAATTGCAGCGAGTACAAATTGTTTACTCGTTTGAATAGCTTGCTTCACCGGTACATTTTTGGCTAACTCGGCAGTTAAACAAGCGGCATATGTACAACCCGCTCCACTGGTATGTATCGTATCAATCAATGGCATACGAAACACCTCCACTGTTTGACCATCATAATAAATATCAACTGCCTGTCCGTCTATATTTCCACCCTTCAATAAAACAGCTTGAGGTTTGAGTTCATATAATTCCTTCGCTGCTTCTTTTAAAGCATGAAGATCAGATGGAATTTCTCGACCTAATAACTTTTCTGCTTCTAACCGGTTAGGAGTGATCACTGTCGCTTGCGGAATTAATTGTTTCTTTAATGCTTCAATCGCATCATCTGCTAACAGTTGTGACCCCATTTTACCAATCATCACTGGATCTATTACTTTATTTGGAACAGGTAGCTCCTTAAGCAAACTACTTACTCTTTCTATAATTTTTGTCGAAAAAAGCATCCCTGTTTTAATAGCATCTACACCAACCATTTCTGTTGCAGCATAAAACTGTGCTTCAATCTCTTCTATATCTCGAATAAAAATCCCTTGATTTGTTCTGGAATTATTGGCAACTGTTGCGGTAATGACGGACATTCCGTATACATCCCGTTCCTGGAATGTCTTTAAGTCCGCTTGAATACCAGCACTTCCCTGTGCAGCTGCCCCAGCTATTGTTAATACTCTCTTCACTTGTAACACCTCGATGTCTGATCCTTTAACTTTGCATTATTTTACGATGAAAAACCAGATAATCATGATCAACTGAATCACAATTTTGGCAAAGGTTCCACTAAGAAAGCCAATCAGCGAGCCAAGTGCAGCCCTGAAGGCATCTTGTGTCGTTTTTTTCTGAATCATTTCCGTTATGACAACTAATATAAACGGAACAATAATAATACCAAATGGTGGGATAATAAATGAGCCAACAATCACCCCAAGAGCAGCCAACCGTTCACCTGCTTTGCTGCCACCAAATTTCTTCACAAAATAGCTATTGGCAATGATATCGGAAAATATCAACAGTAATGTCAAAACAGCCATTGCCACCCAAAAGATCCAACCAATATTCTCAGCCGTGAGCGCAAATTGATATATCAAGAAACCAATCCAAATTACCAATACGGACGGTATAATCGGGAAAACAATCCCCACAAATGCCAACACAAACATAACGATAATTAATATCCACCATACAATATCCATGCATCAAATCTCCTATTCAACTTTATAGCAATACAATCATTATCTATATAAAACCTATACTACAAAAAAATCTTACAAGGAAATCCCTGTAAGATCAAGTTTGATTACTGATTAGCTAAATAGTCAGCGTATGCTTTCACATATGGAGGTAAATCTGGTGGACGGCGGCTAGAGATAAGGTGTCCATCTGTTACAACCGGTTCATCACTCCATAATCCACCTGCATTGGTCATATCATCTTTGATGCCTGGTGTGCTTGTTACCTTCTTACCACGTAAAATACCCGCAGAAATCAGCACCCAGCCTGCATGGCAAATTTGACCAATCGGTTTTTTGGCTTGATCCATAGAACGGACCATCTCTAATACTTCCGGAAATCTTCTTAATTTATCTGGTGCCCATCCACCTGGCACAAGGATACCGTCATAATCTTCTGCATTAATATCAGAAAAGGCATATTCAGACTCTGCTGGAACACCATACTTCCCAATATATTTTTGGTTAGCCTCTTTCCCTACAAGATGCACTGTTGCACCTTCTTCACGCAAACGTAGGACAGGATACCATAATTCCAGATCTTCAAAATCCTCGTCCACTAGAGCAATAACTTTCTTATTTTCAAGACGCACAATACTACCTCCTTTTAGTGTGATAATATTAGTGTATCAAATCTAACCCTACATTATCGAATTATTGCTCTTTAGAATAATAATTCGTATGTTTGTAGAAAGTTGCTGTAGCGCTCTCGGGATTAGGGGATTGACTAATTGCTGATATGACCGAAACGCCATCAGCTCCAGCCCGCATCAGCTCGATCACATGCCCTAATTGAATACCACCAATCGCCACAATTGGCAGATCTCCTACGTTATCCCTGATTTCTCGTAATCCTTCTGCTCCGATTGGTTTTTTAGCATCATTTTTGGTATTGGTGCTAAAAATAGGACCTACACCAATATAGTCAGCACCATCATTTTTTGCCTGTACTGCTTCCTGAACATTTGTTGATGACACACCAACGAGCCAATCTGAAGGCACTATTTTTCTCACTTCCTGTATCGACATATCCTCTTGACCAACATGAACACCATCAGCTTCTATTTCCAACGCTAAATCAACATCATCATTTACTAAAAAAGGGATATCGTATTGATGACAAAGCTTTTTCATCTCTATGGCTAATTGCTTTTTGTCTTGCCCTGTTAACGCACCATATCCTTTTTCACGAAATTGGAAAAGGGTGATACCGCCTTTTAATGCTTCTTCCAATACATATAAAGGATCTTGTTCCATATTATTACTTCCAAGAATAAAATATACTTGCAATAAATCACGTTTCATCATTTAGGAACTCCTAGTTATTTGTTTTTTCTTGTTGACTGTTTCTCCATCCACTGCAGACAATTGATCCAGAAACGCTATTTGAAAACTGCCCGGAAATTCCTGCCGATCTGCGGCATTTTCTGCAGCCACTCCATAATAGCTAAGCGCATCTGTTGCTGCCTCCACAACATTATCACTAACCGCTAAGAAGGCCGCAATAACAGCTGATAACAGACATCCTGCTCCGGTAACTTTAGTTAGGAGGGGATGTCCGTTAGAAACACTAATTTGCGTATCCCAATCAACAACCACGTCTTCTTCCCCTGTAATCACTAAGGGGACCTGTAATGTCTTAAAAGCCAGGTTGGCTAACTGTTGAATATCAGTATCACTTGAACCATCGACACCTCGAACTTCGGTCTCTACTCCCGCTAAGTTGGCAATCTCTCCAGCATTACCCCTAATACATGTTACGTTGACTTCTTGCAAGATACGTTTAGCTGAATTTGTACGGAAAGTAGTCGCACCTACACCAACCGGGTCTAATACAACTGGAACCCCTGCTTGATTGGCAGCTTTGCCGGCCAAAATCATCGCATCAATTTGTTCCTTAGTCAATGTACCAATATTTAAAACAAGGCTACTTGCCATTTGCGCCATTTCTTCTACTTCTTCTTTAGCATGAGCCATCACTGGTGCTGCACCGACAGCATATAATCCATTTGCTGTAAAGTTCATGACGACTTGATTGGTGATATTATGAATCAATGGTTGCTGCTTTCTCACTTTTTCAATTAAATGACTCACTTAGATACCTCCCTTTGTCCAGGTAAACTTTTTAGCCTGTAGCCCCAATGGTTAGTCGGACCATGCCCATTACCTAATTCGAGAGGATATTGAATAGCATCGGTAATAAAGTCCTTACCAATAACTACCGCGTCTTTTATCTGCTTACCTTTTGCCAATTCGGCAGTTATCGCAGCCGAAAAGGTACAACCTGTACCATGTGTATGCTTCGTTTCAAAACGGTCAGCTTTTAGATAGTAGAAATCTTCACCATCATATAGAACATCTACTGCTGCTCCTTCTAAATGACCACCTTTGACAACCGCAGCCTTCGCACCAAGATCATTAACAATTACTTTCGCCGCTTTTTCTGCATCTTGATTATCATGAATTTCGAAACCTACTAGAATTTCTGCTTCTGGTACATTTGGCGTGACCACTGTAGCATGCGGAATCAACGTATTGCGAATGACCTGTCTTGATTTCTCATCCATTAATGAATCACCACTTTTGGCCACCATAACAGGATCAATCACGTAAGGAATATCCGTATTTGCTAATTTTTTAGCTATTAATTCCATCATATCAACAGTAGCGATCATCCCTGTCTTCATTGCTTGTGGTGGAATATCCGTTAAGACGGCATCTAATTGTTTTTCAATAAAATCAATACTTAAATGCTGTACATCCTGAACACCTAGCGTGTTTTGCGCTACGACGGAAGTAATCACACTCATTCCGTAAACTTCCTGTTCCTGAAACACTTTTAAATCCGCTTGAATTCCTGCACCACCTGAGGGATCAGTTCCAGCTATTGTGAGTGCTGACGCTACTTTATGCATGTTGCTTCCCCTTTCCAGCTAATGAAAACGGCCATTCTTCCACCTGATAAGCCATTTCCCAGAATAAATACTCTAGCTGACAGCTTTTAATAAAAGCTAATTTAGCTTGCTGTTTCTCTTCTTCTCCCACTTGTTCTGCCCATTTATCTAAACGCTCACAAAGTTCCGTTGTCACTGATGCTGTATCTTCCTTGGCGTAAAATGTAATCCACTCATAAAAAGGATGGTCTTCCGTTGGTTGATACTTTTCTTTTAAGTAATGTCCGATCTCTAAATATGTCCAGGGGCAAGGTAACAATGCTGCGATTAATTCCCCGATACTTCCTTGTTGTGCGACACTTTTCATGTGGGCTACATAATGATTTGCTGTCGGTGGCAAAGGGTATCCTTGCAACTCATCGTAACCAACGCCTGCGACCTGACATAAATTATGATGTGGATGAATTTCACTATTCAAGATAAAACCGATCTTTTCATAGAAATATGTCATGTCTTCTCTAGTTTTGCTTTTGGCGATGGCGATACCATAGATGTTCATAAATGCATTGAGATATTCAAAATCTGCTTTCACATAATGAATGATCGCTTCTTTGTGCAAATTTCCTTCTCCAATTCCAACTACAAAAGGGTGTTCAAAAATACCTTGGTAAATATCATCTGCTGCTACACGCAATTCTTGACTAAATGTCATTTCTCCTGCCTCCAGAAAATATATATTTTCATAATAAAAAGCCGCTCGCGGGTAGCGGAGCGGCTTTTGAATAGTCCATATCAAAAATGAGGTGTATGTCGTTCACACACCATCCGACTCCACTTTCCTACGCTGGTGTTAACCAGTTCAGGTTCAAAGGGATCAAGAAATACATTCTTATCTCAGCTGCTCCTGCAGCACCCCTAGCGGAATTTCTATTATGAAGTTATTACCAATAAAACACGGATACGCTAAATTGTCAAGTTTAGCCGTACCTATTTAATGATTCCAAATGATTCAATTGGCCATATACGCATTTTAACATCTCCAATAACAGCATCTTCATCTACAAAGCCAAATTCACGACTATCTTTACTAACTCTCCGATTATCACCTAAAACAAATATTTTCCCTTCAGGAACTTGTTCCTTACCAGTTAATTCTTTCAGTGTAAAATCATTTGTCAGCTTTTGGCCATCAGACAGTGCTGCTTTGGAGTCATCAAGATACGTCTCTTCATAGAGCTTCCCATTAATATATAGGTTGTCATCTTTCATTTCGATCGTATCACCGGGAAAGCCTATTATTCTCTTAACATAATTATCATTTGAATCCGGTGCTTTGAAGGCAATTTCATCAAAACGATCGATACTACTGATCTTACTCAAAATAATCCGGTCGCCATTTTCTAAATTCGGCATCATCGATTCGCCTTTCACAACGGAAGGAGTAATCAAAAAGTGCCGACACAGAAGCACAATAATAACAGCAACCAACAACGCCTTCAACCATGATAGTAATTCTTTAACGAGCTTATTCTCCATTGTAGACCTTCTTTCATCATAGTTAACTCTTCCACTTGTGATTGATCCAAGGTGAGATCATCCATAAGACCCCCATTAATGGAAGTCTTACTTTATGTATGTTATTCTATTATAATGCGAATTTTACTAATAGTTTCTTACTTATTTTAGCATATTTTGTATGACATTTGTTAATAAAAACATAGAAACAAGGTGAAAAAATGGAAAAAGGACCACACTTAACAAATAAGCATTATACGATTCTTTTTATCATTGGCATTATTCTGTTAGCCTTTAATTTAAGACCCGCAATCACTTCAGTTGGTCCTATCATTGGCATCATCCGTGAAGAATTATCGATCAGCAATTGGAGTGCAGGCTTTTTAACCAGCTTGCCGCTCATCGCCTTTGCCTTTATGTCACCCATAGCACCGAGGATTGCCAATCGGACTACTAATGAAAAAGCATTACTATATGGACTTATTACATTATTGATTGGTATTTGGATTCGCTCCACAGCATCCATTACATTATTATTTGTCGGCACCATATTAATCGGTGTCGGTATTGCGATCATTAATGTTATTTTACCAAGTCTCATTAAAAGTAATTTCCCTGAGAAAATCGGTTTAATGACAGGTGTTTATACCACATCGATGTCCATTTTCGCCGCATTAGCCTCAGGTTTCAGTGTTCCACTTACAACAACTGCTGGACTTGAATGGCAATGGTCATTAGCTAGCTGGAGTTTACTCGTGATTATCGGTATTGTTGTCTGGCTTATCGCGATGAACAAAGCACCCCTTAAAGAAGATAAGGAACTATATGAACCGAGCACTGTTCAATTATTGCGTTCTCCTGTTGCCTGGCAAGTCACGCTTTTTATGGGATTACAATCTTTTTTATTTTATGTAACGATTTCATGGTTAGCTGAAATATTGATTTACAATGATTTTTCAGGGTCAGTTGCTGGATGGTATGTAGCATACATGCAATTCATCAGTTTGCCTGCTACTTTCTTTACTCCTGTTATTGCAGGCAAACTGAAAAACCAACAACCTGTCGTTGCCGTTTTTGGAATGTCAGGCATTATCGGTTATAGCATGCTATATTTTGAACCTGGTATGATAGGGACTACTATTGCCATTACACTAATTGGCATGATGTTAGGAGCAAGTATAAGCTTAGCATTAGCCTTGCTCGGTCTAAGGACCACTAACGCAAGACAAGCTGCTGAATTATCAGGAATGGCACAATCTTTTGGTTACTTGTTAGCATCGATTGGACCGATAGTCATTGGACTTATTTTTGACATTGCCAACCATTGGCAGCCTTCTATTATGACGATACTAATTGTTACATTAATCATGACTGTTTTTGGTTTAGGGGCCAGCAGAAATAAGAAAGTATTATAATCTATTTGTGAGATTTTCATTACAAACGTTTTTGTCCGATATTAAAAGAATTGTAAATTATGAGGAAAGTCACTTTACTGGTCTGTTGATCAGGTATATACTGAATAAATGAATAGAAAAAGGGAGATGGTTGAGTATATGAGAAAATCCCTCATTCTTGTCATGATGATGTTAACCATTTCTCACTTAATCTCATTATCAAATTATCAAGCTGATCTAACATTCAACATCGAATTAAACGATGAACTACATGCTGCTTATTATTATGATGCAGATCATCATGATTCTACAGCAGACAAAGGTATTTTAAATGAAGAGCAAGTAATGATTGGAGCATTACTACTATTTACGATCTTTTACTCTCTTCAACAAGCATTTGTATCTCGACATTATCTACATGCGGTATTTTATCAATCTAACTATCTGATCACATTTGTACCCCTTCCACCAAAATAAATTGAAGGAGGTATGAACATGTGGTTCAGATTCTTTATGATTGGCCTATTTTCCTTTGCAGCAGTGAGTGTTTGGTTGTATCAAGGAATCGAGTTTTTCCAGGCTTTCTCAGATTACTTTAAAAATCGTTCGTAATAAAAGGAGCACGGTGTACCAATAACACCGTGCTCTTTCTATATTACGAAAAGAAAGTATAATATTTGGCTATTTGTTCACTCAAAGCGCCCAGAAACTAGGCCGGCGCTCTGCGCTTTTCTTATTATACAGCTTTTGTATTTAATTCTACGTCAATATTTCCTCTTGTAGCTTTAGAGTATGGGCAGAAGTCGTGTGCTTGTTTAGCAAGTTCTTCTGCTTCTTCTTGTGATACACCTTTAATTTCTACATTAAGTACTACACCAATTTTGAATCCACCGTCAGCTTCATCTTTTATTAAGCTAACTTCTGCCGTAATAGCAGATTCAATATCCTTCTTTTGTTTGGATGCCATTAGGTTCAAGGCACCATCGTAGCATGCAGCATAACCTGCAGCAAATAATTGTTCTGGATTAGAGCCTGTTCCATCACCATCACCCGCTGGATTTACCAGGTTTAAGTCAATTAAACCGTCATCTGATTTGACATGACCATCACGGCCACCTTGTGCAGTTGCTTTGGATGTAAATAATTTGTTACTCACTCTATCCACTCCTTTAGATTAAATTAGAACGTTTGCTTGTTCTATATTATTTATTCTACCAATACTATTCCTTTTCCTTCAATTATTAAACATTCTATTTAACTGGAATGGAGAAATTTTTCTGTTTGTAAAGCTGTCTTTAATATTTTTTCTGCATTCACTACTCTTTCTTGTGATGGTGGCTCTATTCCTTGAAGTGGATAATCCAACCCTAGCTCTTTCCATTTGTATATACCTAATTTATGATAAGGCAACACTTCAATCTTATCGACATTGGACAACGTCCCGATAAATGCTGCCAACCTTTTCAATGCTTCATCATCATCACTTATTGTCGGGACTAATACATGTCTGATCCAAACAGGCATACTCCTTTGATCAAGGTATTGTGCGAATCGCAAAATATGCTGATTGGACATACCTGTTAATGCTTGATGCTTTACCAAATCAATATGTTTTAAGTCTAATAGAACTAGATCTGTTACTTGAATTAACTTATCAAGCTTTTCAAGAAAGTATGGTGAAGTGGAGAAGCACCCTCCACAACTATCAATGGTTGTATGAACTCCGATTTTCTTTAATTCAGTAAAAAGAGCTGTCAAAAAGTCCACTTGCAACAAAGGCTCGCCACCACTAACGGTAACTCCTCCCCCTGAGGATTGAAAGAAAGGTAAGTATGATTGAATATCTGCAACTAATTCTTCTACCGTTATATTCTTTCCATCACCTCTCGTCCAAGTATCTGGATTGTGGCAATATTGACATCTTAATAAACAGCCTTGCATAAATATTACATAGCGTAAACCAGGTCCATCGACTGTTCCACAAGTTTCAACAGAATGAATTCTTCCAATCATCATACTCACCTCTCTTTTTATTTAAGCTTACATACTTTCATGGAACGTCCGATTAATCACGTCAATTTGTTGTTCCCGTGTTAATTTAGTAAAATTGACCGCATATCCTGAGACACGGATGGTAAGTTGCGGATATTTTTCAGGATGTTCCATGGCATCCATCAGTGTTTCTCTCTCAAAGACATTTACATTTAAGTGATGTCCTCGTTTTATTGCATAACCATCTAACATACCTGCTAAATTACTTATTCTTGTTTGTTCTTCTTTTCCAAGCGCTCTTGGTACTATCGAAAATGTATTAGAAATGCCATCTAAAGCATATTCATATGGTAATTTCGCTACAGAACTAAGAGATGCCAATGACCCTCTCGTATCACGACCATGTAACGGATTTGCTCCAGGCGCGAATGGTTCTCCCGCTTTTCTACCGTCTGGTGTATTGCCAGTTTTCTTACCATATACAACATTGGATGTAATAGTAAGAATCGATTGAGTTGGTGTTGCTCCACGGTATGTTTTATGTTTCTCTATTTTATTCATGAATTTCTTCACGAGATCTTTGGCAATCTGATCTACCCTGTCATCATTATTGCCGTACTTTGGAAAATCTCCTTCGATTTCGTAATCAACTACCAAGCCATGCTCATCTCGAATTGTTTTAACTTTGGCATACTTGATTGCACTTAACGAATCCGTAACAACAGATAATCCTGCAATTCCGCATGCCATCGTTCGAAATACTTCCCGATCATGCAAGGCCATCTCTAATCGTTCATAACTGTATTTATCATGCATATAGTGAATAACATTTAATGCATTTACGTAAAGACCTGCAAGCCATTCTAGCATTCGATCATATTTTTCCGCTACCTCATCATACTCTAAGTATTCAGAAGTAATGGGAGCATAGGCAGGTCCTACTTGGATTTTTAATTTTTCATCTACCCCACCATTTATCGTATATAGTAATGCTTTTGCAAGGTTTGCTCTAGCACCGAAAAATTGCATCTGTTTGCCAATCCGCATTGCAGATACGCAACATGCGATGCCATAATCATCACCATATTGTTCTCGCATGAGGTCATCATTCTCATATTGAATTGAACTTGTGTCAATTGACATCTTGGCACAATATTTTTTAAACGCTTCAGGCAAACGTGTGGACCATAGTACGGTCAAATTTGGTTCAGGTGCCGGTCCCAAATTAGTTAATGTGTGTAAAAAGCGGAATGAACTTTTTGTAACTAACGGACGTCCATCTAATGCTATACCACCAAGCGACTCTGTCACCCAAGTTGGGTCACCACTAAATAATTCATTGTATTCCGGTGTTCTTGCAAATTTAACAAGACGAAGTTTCATGACAAAATGATCAATTAACTCTTGTGCTTGTTGCTCTGTCAAATATCCTTCTGCTAAATCTCTTTCAAGATAAACATCCAAGAAAGTGGATACTCTGCCTAAACTCATCGCTGCTCCATTTTGCTCCTTGATAGCAGCTAAATATGCTAAATATAACCACTGCACCGCTTCTTGGGCATCGTTCGCCGGACGGGATAAATCGAAACCATATATTTCCCCTAATTGCTTTAACTCTTGTAACGCTCGAATTTGTTCCGTCATTTCCTCGCGGTCTCTAATCACCTCTTCCGTCATCTGACCATTGCCACCAATGATATCTAATTGCGCTTGCTTTTCTGCTATTAGTCGATCCACGCCATATAATGCAACCCGACGATAATCACCGATAATTCTACCGCGCCCATAAGCATCTGGTAGCCCTGTTACAATGCCAGCTTTTCGAGCCAACAACATCTCTTTCGTATATGCATCAAAAACACCTTGGTTATGTGTCTTTCTGTAATCTGTGAATGTTTTCACAATATTTTCGTCAACTTGATAACCATAAGACTGTGCGGCCGCTACCGCCATACGAATACCTCCAAATGGCTGTAAGGAACGTTTAAATGGTTGATCTGTCTGTACACCTACTATTTTTTCTTTCGTTCTATCTAGATAACCTGCGCCGTGTGAAGTAATGGTCGAAACAATCTCAGTATCTAAGTCGTAAACACCACCGTTCTCTTGCTCTTGTTTCGTCAATTCCATCACTTGTTCCCACAATTTAAGCGTATTCTCTGTTGCATCCTCTAAAAATAATTCATCACCATCATACAAAGTGAAGTTTTTGATAATGAAGTCTCGCACATCAATTTCTTCCTGCCAACGACCTGGAGTAAAACCTTGCCAAGCTACCTTCGTTTGATCTACTCGTTCTTCTACCTTCATTTTATGTTCCTCCTCTTCTCATTGTTCAACATTGAGCATGTTTATATTACTAGTATATTCCTTTCCTTAAAGTTTGTCATGTGAAATAGTGAACAAAATTACACTTTTCTTATTAGCTGTCAGAATTTGTTCACAATTGGAAACATGAAGCATAATACTTTACACATACTAAAATTATTGCAATATTTAATGGTGTATGTTGATTTAGAAGGAGGCAAACAAATGCAAAACTTTATGTTTCACAACCCGACAAAATTATATTTCGGTCAAGGGCAATTAGAGAACTTACAAACTGAAGTACAACATTATGGTGATAATATTCTGCTCGTCTACGGTGGCGGAAGCATTAAACGCAATGGCTTATACGACCAAGTAATCGATATATTGAAGAAAGAAAATAAAAATGTATTTGAATTAAGTGGTGTCGAACCAAATCCTCGTGTCACTACTGCACGTAAAGGAATCGAAGTTTGTAAAGATGAAAAAATAGATTTCATCCTT
The DNA here is from genome assembly GCF_000377765.1 of Gracilibacillus lacisalsi DSM 19029. GTDB lineage: Bacteria > Bacillota > Bacilli > Bacillales > Amphibacillaceae > Gracilibacillus > Gracilibacillus lacisalsi. The sequence continues at coordinate 75,425 of NZ_KB898666.1, forward strand.
GCTGTTGGTGGCGGAAGTACAATTGACTGTACGAAAGCAATCGCTGCAGGTGCTAAATCTGAAGATGATATTTGGGATATTGTAACTAAGAAAGCAACTCCTACTGGTGCACTTCCATTTGGTACGGTTTTAACACTGGCAGCAACCGGATCGGAAATGAATGCAGGATCTGTCATTACAAATTGGGAAACAAATGAAAAACATGGTTGGGGAAGCCCATATACTTACCCTACTTTCTCGATTTTAGATCCTGATTTCACTAAAACAGTACCGAAAGACCAAACAATCTATGGCATGGTCGATATTATGTCACACGCGCTCGAACATTATTTCCATCATGAAGAAAATACATTGTTACAAGATCGTATGGTTGAAGGAATTCTACAAACGATGGTAGAAACAGCTCCAAAATTATTAGAAGATCTTGAAAATGAAGAGCTCCGCGCAACAATTTTATATAATGGTACGATGGCATTAAATGGCATGGTAAATATGGGTTATCATGGAGACTGGGCAACACATAACCTAGAACATGCTGTTTCAGCTGTACATGACATTCCACACGGTGGTGGCCTGGCAATTCTCTTCCCACATTGGATGGAATATGCAATCGATGAAAACGTAAGTCGTTTTAAACAATTAGCTGTCCGTGTATTTGATGTTGATCCAAGTGGTAAATCAGATAAAGAAGTTGGCTTAGAAGGGATTGCTAAACTTCGTGCATTCTGGAATAGTATCGAAGCTCCTTCTCGCTTGGCTGATTATGATATTGGCGAAGACAGTATCGAGGAAATGGCTGATAAAACAGTGATCGCTAGACCTGAATTCGGTAGCTTCAAAAAACTGAACCGTGATGATGCGATCGCCATCTATAAAGCTTCTTTATAATAAGGTAGGGATAACGCACCCCGTAATAACTAATTCAAACTAGTGAAAGTTACTTAGTGTTAACATTTATTGAGCGGACATTGAGTACGTTATTTAACAGAATAACACCCGTTTTTTGGGTTTTGCGGACATTTAATCCCTTATTTAGCTTTTTAAGATCAAAGTTAGCTGTATTTTCGTCGAATAGCGGAATAGATGTCCGCATGCACCCTAAAAATGGCACTTTTGTCACAAATAGCGGAACAAATGTCCGCATTCTCCCTCGAATATACTATTGCAGAACGAGCAAACAGTGACCGTTTGAGTTTTTATCGGTCACTGTTTTTATTTTCATTCGTATTTTTCTCTGATTGATCTGTTCTTGCTTCGGTTTCTTCACTACTTTCCTGCTCGCTTGGTAACGGATCGATTGTATGCTGATACCCATACCCTTTATTTAATGTCATAATGGACAGTGCTAATACTGCAATCACGACAATAATACAAACAATAATAACAACCCACATGTACTGTACCCTTCCCTTTCTTTTAAATAAATCAATTATAACACACTCTAAATTGTGAAACATTTCACAAAACCGACAAAAATCAGGCGTTTTGTATGCGTTTTCTAATGATATGATTAATTCAGAACAGATAAAGGAGGTTATAAAAAGGAGGAGAAATAATGATTTCCTATGAATGGATTGATTTCAGTACAGACACCGATTTTTACAACCAAGCGACATTCGAAGAAAGGATCGGTGACCAGTTCGAAGCTCTTCTCTTAGAGCACAACAAGGCGTATCCTAGCATGATCTGGACAAAGCACTACGTCATCTTATTGAAAAACACAACACGATTGTATCAAGATCTTACCTTTATTAAAATTGCACGCAATCCCACCCAAGAACTATCAGAAATTCATTTTTTTTAAGTTTGAATGCTCAGTATTTCACAAAATGTGAGGAGGAGTAAATGATGAGTACATCAGCGCTCGAAAAACAACGTAATGTTCAGCAAACCATTGATCAAAAAGTAAAACAAGGTACAGCAGCATTGTCAAAATTAAAACAATTAAATCAAGAAGAGATCAACCACATTGTTAAGGAAATGGCACTTGCCGGTTTAGACGCACATATGACTCTAGCAAAAATGGCAGTAGAAGAAACAAATAGAGGTGTTTACGAGGATAAAATTATTAAAAATATATTTGCTACAGAATATATCTACCATAATATTAAATATGATAAAACAGTTGGAATCACGAATGAAAATCAACATGACGGTGTCGTGGAAATAGCAGAACCAATTGGTGTTATAGCCGGTGTCACACCCGTTACCAATCCAACCTCTACTACAATGTTCAAAATCTTGATAGCGATAAAAACGGCTAATCCCATTATTTTTGCTTTTCATCCTTCTGCTCAAAAAAGTAGTGCAGAAGCAGCTAATATATTGTATCAGGCTGCAATGAAAGCTGGTGCACCAAAACATTGCATCCAATGGATTGAACAACCTAGTATAGAAGCGACACAAGAGTTAATGACACATGAAGATATCGCACTTATTCTAGCTACAGGTGGGGCTGGAATGGTTAAATCAGCTTACAGTTCTGGAAAACCAGCCCTTGGGGTAGGACCTGGTAATGTACCATGTTATTTTGAGAAAACAACCGATATCAAACGAGCTGTCAATGACTTAATTCTTTCTAAAACTTTTGATAACGGAATGATTTGTGCATCAGAACAGGCAGTGATCATTGATCAAGCCATCTATCAAAAAGTACAACAGGAAATGCTTAACAATCATTGTTATTTCTTAAACCAAGAGGAAAAGAAAAAGCTGGAGAAACTTGCGATAAATGAAAAGACGTGTGCAGTAAACGCTGATATCGTTGGAAAAAGCCCTGTAGAAATTGCTAAAAAAGCTGGAATTAATGTTCCTGCAGATACTAAAATGCTTGTTGCAGAATTAAAAACAGTTGGACCAGATGAACCACTTTCTCGCGAAAAATTAAGTCCAATCCTTGCATGCTATCAAGTTAAAAATTATCAAGAAGGATTCAAGCGTTGTGAAGAAATGCTTGAGTTCGGAGGTCTTGGTCACTCTGCTGTTATCCATTCTAATGATCAAGAGATTATTGAAGCATTCGGTAAGCGAATGAAAGCAGGTCGAATCATTGTTAATGCCCCTTCTTCTCAAGGAGCGATTGGTGATATTTACAATGCCTACCTGCCATCCCTAACATTGGGCTGTGGATCATATGGCGGTAACTCTGTTTCAACTAATGTCGGAGCAATCCACCTTACCAATACCAAAAAAATAGCAAATAGAAACGTCAATATGCAATGGTTTAAAGTACCAGCTAAAATTTATTTTGAAAAAAATGCTGTACAATACTTAGCAAAAATGCCGAATATCTCAAGAGCCTTTATTGTCACTGATCCAATTATGAGACAATTAGGGTATGTAGATAAAGTACTATATCATTTACGTAAACGAGCGGACTATGTACATTGCGAAATATTCTCTGATGTTGAACCCGATCCATCAATTGAAACTGTGATGCGCGGGACAGAAGAAATGAGTAAATTCAAACCTGATGTCATTATCGCTATTGGTGGTGGATCTGCCATGGATGCAGCTAAAGGTATGTGGTTATTCTATGAGCATCCAGAGACCGACTTTAATGGAATCAAACAAAAATTCTTAGACATTCGTAAACGTGTCTATAAATACCCAGAGCTCGGAACACAAGCACAATTTGTAGGAATTCCAACGACGTCTGGAACAGGATCCGAAGTAACACCTTTCTCCGTTATTACGGATAAACAAAACAACATCAAATATCCATTAGCTGATTATGCCTTAACACCGGATGTTGCGATCATTGATCCACAGTTTGTCATGACGGTACCACCAGTAGTCACAGCAGATACTGGTATGGATGTACTGACACATGCGATTGAATCTTATGTATCCAACATGGCAAATGATTATACAGATGGATTGGCAATAAAGGCCATACAATTAGTTTTTGAATATTTACCTATTGCTTATAAAGATGGCAATAATGAAAAAGCAAGGGAAAAAATGCACAATGCTTCTAGTATTGCAGGAATGGCTTTTGCTAATGCGTTTTTGGGGATTAATCATAGCTTGGCCCATAAGCTGGGAGCAGCATTCCAAATCGCACACGGGCGAGCAAATGCGATTCTCTTACCACACGTGATTCACTATAATGCGAAAAAGCCAACTAAATTTGTTTCTTTTCCAAAGTATGAACATTTTGTTGCGGATCAGCGATATGCAGAGATAGCAAAAATACTAGGACTGCCTGCACGTACTACAGAAGAAGGTGTAAAAAGCTTAGTTAAAGCAGTAGGTGAACTGGCTAAGCAACTGGATATTCCAATGAGCATCGAAGCAAATGGTGTGGAAAAAGAAGCATTTATGAAACAAGTGGATCACTTAGCCGACAAAGCTTTCGAGGATCAATGTACTACTGCAAATCCAAAATTACCACTTGTTACTGAATTAAAACAGATCTATTTAGACGCTTTTAAAGGTATGTAACCTTATATAGGCCGAGGAAAAGAAATCTCCTTCCTCGGCTTATTTGTAGAAGAAATTAGACTTTTTCACCGTTTTTATGTAACTCCCGAACGCTTTTATAGCGACCTCATAAAATAATATAGGAATGTTTCATAATCTAGTATGATGAAGGAGTTTTGATCATGTCCAACATTACACAACGGTCTGTTAGCAGACGAAAAAAAGGACGAAGGAAAAAGTCATGTAGCTGCAGTGGCTATAAAAGGAAGAAGCAGGAATAAAGATACATGAATGTTTAAATAAAGTAAGAAATAATTACCTCAATAATCGATGCTACTCCTGCAACCGCCAATACAATAATAATTGGGATAAATATAGTAGAGTAAAAATGAAACCCTAAAAATAAAATTAAAGATGACCAAATGCCCGTACACCAGTGACACCGTAATAATTCACCAATCCATCTTTTCCAACCATTTCCTTTAAACATCACCGTCTCTTCTATGCTACCATCGGGCAACCATTTTTCTTCTACTTCAAAAAAAGGTGCTCGAATAAAGCCTGTGATTTTATCATAAACGATCAATCTTGTTAAACGAAATGTTGCAAGTGATAATAAAACAAAAGATAACCATGTAATCATAAGGGCACCTTCTTTCTTTTCTTCTTTACTTTCATATTATTAAGTAGGTGCCTGATTCATGAATAAAAACGAGGGTTTACCAAAATCTCTTTTGGCAAACCCTTCGTTTTGTACGTTTTTTTGCAAACAATTTTTCTACTTTCTGTGCCGAGAAAAACCTCTCAGTTTTTCCACTAGGTGTTAAAGATTTACGCTTCCTTTAGTGGCCAATATGAAATTATATCAACTGTTTGACCACCACTCCGGCTGCCCACTTCTCTTTCCGTGGGTTTGACCTTCAGCTAACTTTTTTCGAGCAAAACCCGCTCGAAAAAGTGGATCTTCAGGTCAAACAATTTCCACAGGAGTGAAAGTGGGCGGCCTACGCTATTATCATGCACTACAACGCTAGCATGAAGTAACACAGTTGCTTTTATACTTACGGATAGCCATTGTCACTTTGTCCATTGCAATAAGTCAACTATTACTTATGACAAGAATTGTTGCACCTTCTCATAGTGGAGACTCCTGCCGGAATAAGACGAGCCGAGAATCCACTTTGCAAAGTTAGTTGAGGGAGTGCCCGTTGAGAGCGAAGTAATGAGTGGAAACATTGCCAATATACATCAAACATTTAATTCGCTAAACACGGTCATTGCGCTGATTTTATGCTTTCTTTACTATTAAAAAAAAGACCTGATGTGAACATCAGATCAGGATTATATCATTATTTATCTAATTGTTGTTCAACCATATCACCAATCCAAGGTAGCTTGAAATATTGCCCTTGATAGGCCTTTACCATTAAGACAATCCATAAAACTAGTGTTAAAGGTGCGATTAAAATACTTACAAGCCATCCTAATAAAGGTATCATACCAAGAATCGTATTAATCACCATCAAAAGTACAAATGTAAAAATCGACTGCATTGCATGAAAACGGACAAAGCGATTTTCTTTCTCTAACAATAAAAAAATAATACCAGTAACAAACCCTACTAAATACGATAATAAACCTGCGACATTCTGATCTAATCCTGTTGATGTTTTTGACTGTTGCTCTGCCTTTTGCTCTTCATTATCTTTCGGTAATTGTTCCTCCGTCATTTTTGTCCTCCTTTCGTTTAAACGTATACTTCAATAGTTAATTCTACCATTTTTCAGAATATTCTCAATATTAATATTTATTTTCTTCTTTGCAGAAATTTACTATATAAAGAAGCCAAAACTTGTTGAAATAACATGCCGACAACAACCGGAACAGCCACTGGTCCAGGAAAATACTGAACTGCGATAACGGCTCCGGCGCTAATATTTCTCATTCCACTACTAAACGTTAAAGAAATGACATCTTGACTAGCCCGTTTTAACCACTTCGACAACAACCAAGCTAAGTAATAGCCACTAGCAGCAACAAAAAACATCGTTATAGCTACTTTAATCAGATGAAAATCAACATTCAATAAATAATCTGCAACTTCTGAGCTATTGATCATAATGACTAATGCTAATGCTATTTTCGAAAAAGGAGCTAAGCGAGGACTCCATTTCTCATGAATTCCTCCACGAGTTGTTTCATGTAAAATCATACCTAATATAGACGGAATAACGATCATGATAAACAGACCTTTCATCATCGCCCACACTTCTAAATCAACGGATGCTCCGATAAATAATGATAGCGATAACGGGACAATAAAAGGGGATAAGATCGTATCGATTAAAATAATGGATAATGTTAAGGCGACATTTCCTTTATTCATAGAAACCCAAATAAAACTTGTAATCCCTGTAGGGATAATCATTGCTAATACAAAACCAATAACCGTTAAATGATCATTGCTAAAGGTGAGTGTTCCGATTAGAAACGCCCATAAAGGCATTAAAATATGTAAGATAACAAGTGCTATCAATATCGATAAAGGGTGAGCTACCACTCGATATAGAGCAACAAAATTCAGGCTCAAACTCCCTGCAAATGTCATAAATGCAAAAATCCAGATAACCCAATGATCAAATTGAATAAAAAAATCTGCAAATAATACTCCAATAATTACACTCGCTGGCGCGATAAAGGGCATAATTCGTTGTAGTATTTGGTTCAAATGATTTAACATTTAAGTCTACTCCTAAGATGTTATTTCTTCCTTAACCTTGGACGTCGTTCTGTCCAATCTACCTCTACTGGTACACCAAAAAATTCTGTTAAATTTTCCGAATTGATCATAGCATTTGTTAGGCCTTGATTAAATACACGTCCGTCCTTTAATAACAAAGTTTTCGAAAAAGTTGGTATTATTTCCTCCACATGATGTGTGACATATATAATCGAAGCTGCATTTTCCCCTTGACTAATATGCTCAATCGACTCTAGTAATTTCTCTCTTGCGATAAAATCTAATCCATTTGTCGGCTCGTCTAAAATTAATAATTTGGGGTCGTTCATGAGTGCTCGTCCGATTAATACACGTTGTTGTTCCCCTTGAGATAATGTTCGGTAGGCACGATTAGCATAAGAGAAGCAATCAAGATCCTTCAATAGCTGTTGTGCTTTGGCACGCATCTCGTCTGTAGGGGTTTCATATAAACCAATCGAAGCAAACGCACCGCTTAATACAACTTGGTATGCACTATCCGTACCATAAATTCGTTGTTTTAAGATGGATGATACAATACCGATTTGTTGTCTTAACTGCTCTCCGAGTACATCTTTACCAAATTGCCTTCCAATCACATTAACTTGACCTTCTGTTGGAAAATAATAGGAACATAACATATGTAAAAGCGCTGTTTTTCCTGCACCATTCAATCCTAATAATGTCCAGTGCTCTCCTTTCTCTATTTTCCAATTGATATCTTTTAGTATCCAATTTCCTTCTTTTTTTAGTCCTACTTTTTGTAAATTCAACACCATTCTATATCACTTCCTTCATCTATTTAGTATACACCGGTAAGCTTGAAATTTCTTGTGTTTAGTTTGTAGAAAAATTTTAAAAAAATTGAACTTTCCTATTGAAAATGATTCTCATTATCGTTATAATATATTTAATCACATAGAGTGATGAAACATTCCCTTTACACATATCTTTTGTTACCCCCAATCAACAAAAGTTCAAGGATGTTTCCCATTCCATTAGAGTAGCTAATAAATAGCTGCTCTATTTTTTGTTTAGTTAATATTTTTATCGGGTAAAGAAATATGAAGTGAAACTATGGTTTAACACCTTGACAAATGGAAGAAGACATAGATTTTACACAAAATTTATTTAAAATTATTATAAATAAATATTGATTTTCATAAGATTTGTATTATAATAAAAGATGTAATATAAAGAATAAAGGAGAGGTGTTACATTATATGAGTCAAGAAAAAAAATACTTAACGACTGCTTCTGGTGCGCCAGTAGGAGATAATCAAAACTCCATTACTGCAGGCCATAGAGGACCAACATTAATTCAAGACGTTCATTTACTAGAAAAACTAGCTCATTTTAATCGTGAAAGAGTTCCAGAAAGAGTTGTACACGCTAAAGGTGCAGGAGCACACGGCTATTTTGAAGTAACAAATGACGTTTCTAAATATACAAAAGCAGACTTCTTATCTGAAGTAGGCAAAAAAACACCTATGTTCATCCGCTTCTCCACTGTAGCTGGCGAATTAGGTTCTGCCGATACAGTACGTGACCCGCGTGGTTTCGCTGTTAAATTTTATACAGATGAAGGGAACTATGATTTAGTTGGGAATAACACGCCAGTATTCTTTATCCGTGATGCGATTAAATTCCCAGACTTTATTCATACACAAAAACGTAACCCGCAAACACACTTAAAAGATAAAAATGCGGTTTGGGATTTCTGGTCATTATCACCAGAGTCACTTCACCAAATTACTATTTTACACTCTGACCGTGGTATCCCTGCGACTCTTCGTCATCAAAATGGCTACGGAAGCCACACATTTAAATGGGTAAATAAAGATGGAGAAGCATTCTATGTGAAATATCACTTCAAAACAGATCAAGGCATTAAAAACCTAGATCCTAAAGTGGCAGATGAACTTGCAGGTACAAATCCTGACTATCATACTGAAGATCTATTTAATGCTATTGAAGAAGGTAACTATCCTTCTTGGACATTAAAAGTTCAAATCATGCCTGAAGCGGACGCGCAAAACTACCGTTACGATCCATTTGATGTAACAAAAGTATGGCCACATGAAGACTATCCATTAGTTGAAGTTGGTAAAATGGTATTAGATCGTAATCCTGAGAACTATTTTGCAGAAGTAGAGCAAGCTGCATTTTCTCCTGGACACTTTGTTCCTGGAATTGAAGCATCTCCAGATAAAATGCTTCAAGGTCGTTTGTTTGCCTATTCTGATGCACATCGTTACCGTATTGGAGCAAACCATGAGTCATTACCAATTAACCGTGCTAAATCACCGGTTAATAACTATCAACGTGATGGGTTTATGAGCCATGATGGTAATGGTGGCAGCGCACCTAACTATGAACCTAATAGCTTTAGTGATGCACCAAAAGAAACACCTGAAAACAAAATTAGTCCATATGAAGTTTCTGGATTTGCTGATAGTGTTCCATATGATCAAGATGATCACTACTCTCAGCCTCGTGCATTATTCCGTGATGTAATGAATGATGAAGAGCGCGAGCGTTTAATTCAAAACTTCGCTGACCACATGAGTGCTGTAACTCGCGAAGGTATTGTGGACCGTCAATTAGAAAACTTCTACAAAGTAGCTCCTGAATTAGCAGAAGGTGTTGCTGCTAAATTAGGCGTAGAAGTACCAGCAAGTGTAAAAGAATAAGCACAATCAAAAAAAGAGACCCAGAGCGGTCTCTTTTTTTGATTGTTATTTCGAAAGATATTAGCTTAGTTTAAAGCTCACTACCTTTTGCTCTGTCATGGCTTCAATCGAGGACTTGATCCCTTCTCTACCTAACCCCGATTGTTTCACCCCTCCAAAAGGCATTGCATCAATACGATAATCACTACTATCATTGACCATGATGCCACCGACTTCTAACTTCTGTATTGTTAAAAACGCATTTTCCACGTCTTTTGTGAATATCCCTGCTTGTAGCCCGTAATCAACAGCGTTTGACTGAGCAATCGCTTGATACACATCCTCTACTGAATAGACAAGCACGACAGGACCAAATATTTCTTCTTGGGCAATCACCGCATGGATGGGGACATCTGTTAGAATAGTCGGATAATAAAAGGCTCTCTCTCTTTTTCCGCCCATTTGAATTTTTGCCCCTTCTGCTACGGCTTGATTTACCCACGTTTCAACCCTTTTTGCTTCTCGCTCATTTATCATCGGACCAACGTCTGTTAATGGATCCAATTTATCTCCCAACTGCAGCTCTGAAGTTCTTTGTTTATATAACTCTAAGAATTGATGATATACTTCTTTCTCTACATAAATTCTCTGGACACCAATACAATTTTGACCGGCAGCTGTAAAAGCACCTGATACACAAGATGCCACTGCTTTTTCAACATCTGCATCTTTTAACACAATAACCGGGGAATTAGAACCGAGCTCCATTCCGATCTTCTTGATTCCAGCTTTATGCGCGATTTTCTTCCCAACATCTACTCCTCCTGTAAATGTAATCATCGTAATAGAAGGATGCGTGACAAGTACATCACCTACATCTCGACCTGATCCGGTCACAACAGACAACATACCTGCTGGCAATCCCGATTGTGTAAAAGCTTCTGCCAAAAGCAATGCACTCAATGGCGTATCAGATGCTGGTTTGACAATGATCGCGTTGCCCGAGGCAATCGCTGGACCGACCTTATGAGCTACTAGATTTAAAGGATCATTAAAAGGGGTGATCGCTCCAATCACACCTACTGGAAAACGGTAATAATAGCCAACCCTGTTTTCTCCACTCTCACTTTGATCAAAATTAATCGTTTCTCCATTTATCCTTCGAGCTTCTTCTGCACTAATTTGAATCGTTTGGATCGCTCGCTTTACTTCCATGCGAGCTTCGTGAATCGTTTTGCTTCCTTCTAATGCAATTGTTTCTGCATAACGCTCTTTATTTTCTTCTATATAAGAGGCTACTCGTTGAAGTACGGCCATCCTTTCATGAGTTGGCCAAGGTTTATTACTTAAATATGCCTCCTCTGCTTTTTCAATAGCCATCAGCATATCATTTTCTGTAGCTAATGGTACTTTGGCAATTAATCGATTATCCTGCGGGTCATAGACATCAAATGTTTGCTCAGCAGCTATCCATTGTCCTGCAATCAACATTTTCTCTTGTTTTACTTTTAGTTGCATGGAAATCACCCCCTATTAAAGTTTGGTTAGGGCGCTTTGTCTATGATAGTGAATGATATCAATAAAAAGTGAATAACCTGTTTCGATTAATCCTGCCCCTGCACCTGTTAACATGATAGGACCAGATAAGTCACATTCATAAACGATCGCATTTGTCGGGCCATTCACACCAGCTAATGGATCGTTACCATCAATTAATTCTGGTTGAACAGAAGCTTCGAGTGAACCATCTTCCCTTTTAGTTAAACGCGAGAGCAGACGCCATTTCTGTTTTTTAGCTAGCGCTTCTTTCACCATCTCTAACGTTAAATCGTTAATTCCTCTACAGTAAATATCTTCAGAAGCTATTTTTTCACCCAGTAAATAGTTCGCTAATATTGCTGTCTTATATCTGGCATCATACCCTTCCACATCACTAGTTGGATCCGCTTCTGCATAGCCTAATCTTTGCGCTTTTGCTAATGCTTCCTGGTATGTCTCGCCTTTTTCCATTTCGGTTATCATATAGTTCGTCGTCCCATTTAAGATACCTTTAATTTCTGTTATTTCATTTCCTGCTAATGTCATGACAGGCAATCTGAGAGCTGGTGTTCCGCTCATCACTGTACCTTCAAATCCCCAGAACACACCATTCTTTTCTGCTAATTGTGATAATTCATCATAAGCTAAAGCAACTGGTCCTTTATTAGTCGTTACCACACTTTTTTTATGTTCAAAAGCTGTTCGACAATGATCAATAGCTGGTTGACCTGTCTTCACATCTGTGAATGTTACCTCGACAATCATATCTGCATTCGTATTCTTGATTGTTTCCATGCTATCCCAGCCTCTAATTAATCCTTCTTTATCTGGATAAGCAGCTAAACTTCCAGAATCCCTAGCAGCAGATAACAACTCTTTAATGTTTAAACCATCCGGATGATACACAGATCCTTTCATAATATCGGATACAGCGACAACCTCAGGCTCAAAACCATATGATGGCTTTTCTCCCTTTTGTTGTTTCAAGAAAATCTCTGCCAATGCCTGCCCGACACCACCAAACCCAATAAAAGCGACCTTCATCGTCAATCTCATCACCTCCATTATTTTTTTAATTTCGTTTTAGTTAAAAGGTATGTTTTATTTGTTTACAAATAGACTTTCTGGCAATGATTGAAAGGCTTGCTCTAAATCATGAATTAAGTCATCTTTATCTTCTAGTCCTGCTGAATATCGTATTAATCCTTCCGGTATCCCCATTGCTGCTCTTTCCTCTGGTGTACATTCTACATGACTTGTTGTGCGAGAAGGTCCTACAATTGTTTCAACAGAGCCCAGGTGTGCTGCTCGATTCGCATATTTAAGCTTTGGAAGCAGATGTCTGAGTGTATCCACCCCACCTTTCACCGAGAAACTTAACATGCTGCCAAACCCGTTCATTTGTTTTTTTGCAATCTCATGGCCTGGATGGTCCTCTAATCCTGGATAAAATACTGATTCGACGGCATCAACTGATTGTAAATAACGAGCAACTGCCATTGCATTTTCACTTTGTTTTTCAATTCTTAATTGAAGCGTTTTCATGCCCCGTAGTAATAAATAGGCTGACATCGGGTCAAGTGTTGCTCCATTAATTTCTCGATAATGATAAATACTTTCTACCAATTTTTTAGAGCCACAAACAGAACCACCTAACGCATCTGCATGCCCCCCTAAAAATTTTGTGGCACTATGAATCACCAGGTCTGCTCCCAATTCGAGTGGATTTTGGTTAACTGGAGTGGCAAAAGTGTTATCAACAATGACTATAGCTCCAGCTTGTTTTCCGGCCTGCGCCATTCGTTCAATATCTGTGATTTTTACCGTTGGGTTTGTTGGGCTTTCTAAATAGAGCACTTTACACCCTTTTGCTACCTCTTTTTCAATTGCTTCATGATCCCCCGTATCACATAAAACGACGTCCACGTTTTGCTTGGGCAGAAATTCGGTGAATATTTTATTGGTTCCGCCATAGGTGTCTTTTATGGAAACAATTCGATCCCCTGGGAACAATAGAGTTCCGAGTGTATTACTAATCGCTGCCATTCCAGTCGAAAAACTAGTAGCAGATTCTGCTCCTTCTAATATTCTTATTTTTTCTTCAAATGCTTCAACAGTTGGATTAGTATTACGACCGTAAATATGACCTTCTTTATTACCGATAGCTACTTCATACCATTCATCCATATCGTCATACCCAAAAGATACACTGTGTACAACTGGAACTTGAGTGGCTCCAAAAGCTAATTGCTCTTTTTCCCCTGCCCAAACTGCTTTTGTACTCATTTTTACATCTCTCATACTATTCCCTCCTCATCTAATATCTATCTAATCATCCTAAAAGCTAGCTGATGATTCCACCTTGTTCTGGAAACGGAAAGGGATCTTGCACAATTAATTCTCTTGGAATATTGGTGAACGTTTCCCCGCCAGTTTTTGTTACTCGAAATGATTCACTGATCTCAATTCCATAGTTGTCGAACCACAAGGCCGGAATAAGGTGGAAAGTCATATTTGGCTGTAAAACGGTGGAATCCTCTGTTCGGATGCTTGCTGTATGTTCGCCCCAATCTGGCGGGTAACCTAAACCTACGGAATATCCTAGTCTTGCCTCTTTTTCAATTCCATATTTCTTTAGACAGTTATACCAATAGCTTTCCAGTTCTCCACAAGTAACTCCAGGCTTTACCGCATCTAAAACGGCATTTAATCCTTCTACGACAATCGGAGCCAGTTTCTCAAGCTGTATAGAAGGTTTACCTATCGAAACCGTTCTAGCAACTGGTACATGATACCTTTTGTAACAGCCTGCGAGTTCAATAACAACAGACTCTCCTTCTTGATATTTTCTCTCCGACCAAGTTAGATGTGGTGCGCCTGTGTTATATCCAGAGGGAAGCAATGGAACGATAGCTGGATAATCCCCACCATATTCATCAGTACCAGAAATCATTTGGTGATAGATAGCTGCTGCTGTGTCACACTCTCGATTCCCTACGCGTACACTTTCTATTGCTTTATACATCGCTTGATCAGCAATTTCTGCTGCCCGCTTCATATATTCAATTTCTTGCTCTGATTTGATAATCCTTACATAATTCACTAATAAATCCGCATTTTTGAATGTAGCATTTGGCAGTCCGTGCTTTAACCTTTCGTAAGCCTTGGCAGTGAAATAGTAATTATCCATCTCAACACCTATTTTTCTATTTCCTTGCCCGATCTGTTTTAAAATTTCTGCAATGAAATCCATTGGGTGATAAATCGATGATTGTACATAATAATCTGGGAATGGAATAATATTTTCGTTGTAGATCCATGTGGTAATTTTCGCGCCATTTGCATCTTGATAACGACCAATCCAAATTGGCTGAGGCTCATCAATAATGATAATTAACATTTGGTGAACATAGAATGACCAAGCATCATAGCCTGATAAATAATTCATATTAGCGGGGTCTGTTACAAGTAGTACTTCCATGTCGTTTTCAGCCATCCGTTGTTTTGTTTTCGTTAAACGTTTTTGATATTCTAAAATATCAAAGGCTAACATCGAATCCCCCCTCCACCCTAAAAATATTCTTTCGTTTCTTACCTTTATCTTATTAAACAGCTAGTTGAAATGTAATGTTCAGATTGTATGAAGTTTTTCCATTTCTGTCATACAACATGCATAAACACCCGAATTATAAGATATAATGTCCAATTTTCACATAAAAAAAGAGCCGCTGAGGCTAAAGTGGTTAAAAACAATAAATTCCGAACGATAACAAATTCTGATCACAGAATTCGTCTATTCGTTCGGAATCTTTGCCATTAAAAAGTGAAACTACGGGTTACTTGAAGCTTGAAGTGGGGTTTTACAGACGTTTAACAATGTTGTAAATGGTAGTGCTCAGTAACTTGCTTAATGGTCATTTTGACATGAATGTTCTGCTTAACACTCGCTCCGGCTGTCCGCTTCCCTTTCCACGGGTTTTTCCCCTCAGCTAACTTCGGTAAGCAAAGATCGCTTACCAAAGTGGATCTTCGAGGAAAAACATCCCGCAGGAGTTGAAGCGGACGGCGTTTGCTAAAGGAACACCCTACAATGTTTGTAACAGTTAATATATTGTTTCTTATTCTGATGAAAGCAAAACTTTCTACTGGAAGATAAGATCATCATGCTATCTCTTACTCTCGTTGTAACATATGAAACTAGCGAAGGCCGACCGTTTTCGACTCCTGGGGGATTAGCATGATCTGAAGATCCACTTTGAAAAGTGCCTTTCTTTTCAAAGTTAGCTGAAGAGCATGCTCCCCGGAAAGCGAAACGGTCAGCCGAAGCGACAGTTTAGCACTCTATTCATTTCAAAATTAAGACAAAGTTAGAGCTTCCCTTAATCGGGTAATAGTTGTTATGGCTCAGACTCATCATCCCATCATTTTATTTTATTCAGCATCCATAAGCGGACACTTAACTCTAATAAAAAGGAATCATCAGCATCAATTAAGGATAAGTGCGTCAGAGACTCTATTTTTCGCAACCGATGCAATAACGATTGACGATGTAAATTTAATTCTCTAGCAGTTTGACTAACATTCCCTTTATATTTGTTGTATGTCTTAAAGGTAAAAATCAGGTCTGTCTGTCTCTTTTTATCGTATTCTAACAATGGCTTCAATGTATCTTTTACAATCTCGCGAATATTTTCTTCTTGAGATATTGTCATTAACAGCCGATTAATTCTTGTATCACTATAAAAAGTTCTATTACCAGGACCATCATGCAGCAGTCCGATTTCTAGAGCCGTTTTTGCCTTTTCATAGCTTTCATAAAAGGGGTACGTACTTTCTTTTTGAAGTGCAATTCCCCAAGAAATATCAATATCCGAAAGTAATTGGCTTAATCGTCGTTCAATCGTATCTAAAAACTGGTTGGCTACATCATGGTAAGATGAATCCTCCGCTTGCAAATATAGAATTACTTCCCCTTTTTCAAAGGTAGTCATTGTTTTACGCTCAAATAGTTGACCTGCATAGGTGATTTCCTTCTGAATATAATAATTAAAGCTTCTTAATGATGAATGATACGGATTATCTAAAGTATCATGCTTATCTGATCCTAACTCTTTATGGCTAATTTCTCCGACAATACAAACATAAGGAAGATTTAGATCATAGTTTAATAAATGTGCTTTTGTTAATAATTGATGATCTACTTGCATTTTATTTTTAGCTAAATTTAACACAAAATTATCCTTTAATCGTATTTCGGTTAACTCAATGGCATTCTCTTTCACAAAGTATAGCGCACAGGCTGTTACAGCATGCTCTAACACATTCATTACAGACCAAGTTAGCTCTTTATTATCGCGCGGTTGAAATACAATGTACCCTTGGACTTTATGGTTGTTGAGAATTTGCAACTGAAAAAAACGTTCTTTATAAAACCTGTATTCTTTCATATGATAATATAGTGGATGTTCTTGAAATTTAATATCAGATAGTGGTATTGGTTGTAAATGACTTTCTTGAACTTCGAGGCGATAGCTTTCTAATATATCTTTATTAAAAAATTTATATGCTCTCCACCTTTTTTCAGCATCTGTGATGGCAACAGGAATTTTAATATGCTTATATAAAGTGTGTGCAATATCTTCTAATCCTTTATCTTTTAGGACACAATTAATTAATTCTTGTCTGGCATCTTCCACCTTTTGAAGTTCTTTTTGTTTTACTTCTGTAATTTTATCCATCACAGATTGCCAAATATCCGTAAAACGAACTTCCCAAGGAACATCAATAATGATTAAATCATTTTGATTAGCCTTTTTCAAAATTCGATCAGGGATACTATAAATATATCGTCCTGTAGCAAAACCTAAAACAGATGCCCTTGATTGAATGACATCTTGCACAAAAGATTCTAATAAATTAGGATTATCTTCGCATCCTATACCGGTACTTAAAACAAACTCATTCTTTCTGACAAAGTTTTCAACAGGAAGCTCAATAACCGAAACCCATTCAATCTGCTTTTGCTCTAAAGCATGCTTACCTGCCTTTACTTCACAACCTTCCATCACCGGCAATTGCATAATAGTATTTACCGTTAAACTCATATCACTCACCTCTTTTTGCATCAAAAGTTCATCATCACCTAAACATGAGTGCTTAAAAAAGAGACATTTTCACCTTAAAGTTGAAGCTGTCTAGCTTAGCCACCACGGATATAGAAATTTGTCTAGGACGAGCTCAGAGACTTATCCGTTCGTACGTTTATGAAGCTCACTCGCTTCGATCCACCTGTTCATTTTCTGACTGAACCTTGCGCTACAGGTTGCGACCTCGTACTTTCTTTATGACTAATATAGCAGATCGGATCTATGAACGTACAGCGGGGAAACGTGACGAATCAAATACCAATTGGAGCGACTTTGGCGAAATTGTAGCCAGTCACTACAATGGCCAGAATATGAATCTCTATCTGCGTCATTAAATTAGCTATTTAGACGGAAACTCGTGATAAAGGATAGTAGTTATGATGAGTTCTCAAAATAAAAGGGGTAAAGAAGCTGATATATAATTTTACGCTTACGCTACGTACAATATGCCTTTTCATTCACTGCTCTGAAGGAATATGAAGCTACATTCACGTCTGGTATTTTTGGATAAAAAGATCAAAATGTTTAGGTATAGTCTATTGAGCAAAATTTCATAAAAATTATGTTTGGTTTTAAAAAAAGCGGGAATAAATAAACAGAAAACTTTGATACTTTAATCAAATTTTGCTCATTTGTAAGAATAGATGACAATATTGGAGGATTTATAAAGTTATTCCAATTGAATGAAGCTCAAGTTAATAAAAGAAGATTTATAAAGTTTAATCAAGCTATAAGCGATTTGCGGAATATTCCAATTCCCTTTATTATATTGAATGTATCATTTTGCGTAAATAAATGATTGCCAAATAAGAAAGGAGTAAATTGTTATTAATAACTTACAGAATCAAGCTCCAACACTAGACGTTGTATTCTCCAAACCAACAAAAAATGATGGAGCATCTATGTGGGAATTAGTATCAAAATCTACATTAGACACAAATTCTCCCTACAAATACCTTTTAATGAGTGAGTATTTTAGTGATACTTGTGTCGTAGCAAAAGAAAATAACCAAGTGGTTGGCTTTATTACCGCATTTATCCCTCCAAAAAAACCAGATGCTATATTTGTTTGGCAAATCGGTGTTGATGCATCACAACGAGGTAAGGGTATTGCATCGAGGATGTTGCATTACTTATTAACAAGTGAGGCATGTGAAACAGTCAAGTTTGTCGAAGCAACTATTACACCAGATAATAAGGCATCGCAATCTCTATTCCAGAAACTAGCTCGTGACTTTAATACAGAAATAACTTCAAGCGAGTTTTTTACCGAGGATGTTTTCCCTGGTGATGAACACGACGAAGAATTAAAGTTTATTGTCGGGCCAATTAACAAGTAATATTGTCGTAATATTTCGTATTTTCAGAATTAGAAAGTACGGAAATATTCGATATATAAAACCATTTAGGAGGAACTTAAAAGATGAGTAAAAATATTGATATTATCAATCATCATGAGTCAGTAGTACGTAGTTATGTTCGTAACTTCCCAACTGTATTTACAAAGGCGAAGAAGCACAAAATGTGGGACGAGGATGGAAAAGAGTATCTAGATTTCTTCTCCGGTGCAGGTGCACTTAACTATGGACATAATGATGATCATATGAAAGAAAAATTAATCGAATACATCACAAGTGATGGGATTACTCACTCTTTAGATATGGCTTCTACAGCAAAAGCTGATTTTCTACAGAAGTTTGATGACGTGATTTTGAAACCACGTGATCTTGATTATAAAGTAATGTTCCCTGGACCAACAGGAACAAACACAGTTGAAAGCGCCTTGAAATTAGCGCGTAAAGTAACAGGTCGTACCGATATTATCAGCTTTACAGGTGGATTCCACGGTATGACGATCGGTTCCCTATCTGTAACTGGTAACTCTATGAAACGCCAAGGTGCAGGTATTCCACTACAAAACACTGTAACGATGGCTTATGATAACTATGTTGATCATGATACTGTCGTTTATTTAGAAAGATTCTTAGAAGATAGCGGTAGTGGAGTTGCAATTCCAGCCGCAATGATCGTGGAAACGGTTCAAGGTGAAGGTGGTATTAACGCTGCACGCTTTGAATGGTTAAAACAAATTGAAGAAATATGCCGTCGTTGGGGCATTTTACTAATCATTGATGATGTGCAAGCAGGTATCGGTCGTACCGGTTCATTCTTCAGTTTCGAAGCTGCCGGTATTAAACCAGATATTATCTGTTTATCTAAATCATTAAGTGGTTATGGTTTACCACTTGCTGTAACGTTGATCAAGCCTGAATTGGATATTTGGAAACCAGGTGAACACAACGGTACTTTCCGTGGTAATAACCATGCATTTGTAACGGCGACAGCAGCACTTGACTATTGGAAAGATGATTCATTTGAAAAAGAAATCCACGAAAAATCTGAAATAATCTACAATTTCCTAGAAAAAATAGTTTCAGACTATCCTGAAATTAAAGGGGAAGTTCGTGGCCGTGGATTTATGGTAGGGATTGCTTCAGAAGTGGAAGGACTTGCTGAGAAAGTAACAGCTCGTTGCTTTGAATTAGGTTTAATTATGGAAACAGCGGGACCAAATGATGAAGTATTCAAGCTGTTCCCACCATTAAATATTCCAAAAGATGAGCTACAAAAAGGTCTAGATATTATTGAGCAAAGTGTAAAAGGTTTAGTTAAGGATCCCGTTACTAACTAAGTTACGGTTTTCAAATATAACAGACAATACAGGAGGCAATATATTTTATGAAAGTAGTAAAGCTAGAAGACATACTAGGAACTGAATATGATGTTGACGGAGGTAACTGGGTTAGCCGTCGTCTCATTATGAAAAAAGACGGAATGGGTTATTCTGTCAATGATACCATCATTAAAGCAGGTACAGAAACTCATATTTGGTACAAAAATCACCTTGAATCTGTTTACTGTATTGAAGGTGAAGGCGAAGTGGTAACATTAAGTGATAATAAAGTATGGCCAATTAAAAAAGATACACTATATGCACTTGATGAAAATGACGAACATTTACTTCGTGCCAAAACAGATATGCGCATGGTTTGTGTATTCAACCCACCGCTATCAGGAAAAGAAGTACACGACGAAAACGGCGTATATCCAGTAGACGAAGATTAATTAATCTGCTAGAAAAACTATCCCTCTTTTCTAACAGTTGTTAAGACATTCCTATAGTTCAAATTTTTCTTATCCAAAAGCTCCCCTTTTCCTTGGGGAGCTTTTACTTTTTTGTATATACTATAGATGAGGTGTTGAAAATGGGAAAAAAAGAAATAGAAGATTATTTACAAGAAGGAATTTATGGCGCAAAGGAAATTAACCCTGATGAAAAAAGAAAATATTTAGGGACTTACCGTGAAAGGGTAGTATTAGCGTTATCCAAGGCACAAGTTCGTGGCGAAAAAGGACTTTCTCAATTGGAGGAACAAATCCGTCAATTTCCTGGTACTACACTGTTGATGAATAATAATATGAGCTTACGTTTCTTTAAACCTTACCGTGAACTGGCTGAGAAACTTGGTATTCCTCATACTTATGTATCAAACCGGGAAGCTGACAGTGATTATGGCCTCATATTAGCAGCTAAGACTGCTGTAGATAAGGAAGAGATTTTATTAACTGAGGAAGAACAAGCGGAGAAAGAAATCGAGAAGAAATCTTGGTGGCAGCGGCTCCTTGGCCTATAATGATAAAAAGTCGGTAAATTGCCCTACTGATTTAAATATCCCTTTATTTAATGCAGAGGAAAGACACTTAAAAACTCGCACCTTTCCTCTGATACATATTTACTTATTGATATAAGTTGATTCTAATACTTTCACAAAACGTTTCATGCCTTCTTCTATTAGTGCTGGTTCTGAGTTTGTGAAATTTAATCGTAGTGTATTTTGTTCTGGATCTGATACATAGAAAGGTGCTCCAGGCACAAATGCTACTCCTTCTTTTACTGCTTCCTCTAATAACGCTGTTGTGTTCAGTTCTTTCGGCAGCTTCACCCAGAAAAACATACCACCTTTCGGAACAATATATTCAAGCCCTTCAATGTTGGCTTTCTCTAATAGCCGTTTCATCACTAACATTCGTTCATAATAAGTTTTTCTAATCGTTTGAATGTGCTCATCAATATCAAAGTCTTGTAATAAATGTACTAATGCATGCTGACCAATAGAATTGGTATGAAGATCTGTTGCCTGCTTAGCTTGGGCCATAATTCGAATAATTTGGTGTGGGCCAACAATCCAACCAATACGAACAGCAGGGACAACCGTTTTAGAAAAAGTACTCGTGTATAATACTAGTCCATTCTCATCTAATGAAGCGATAGATGGAGGTGTTTCACTTTCATCAAATTGTAATTCTCCATAAGGATCATCTTCAAAAATAACAACATGATATTTATTAGCCAGTTCCAGCAGTCTTTCTCGTCTTTTTAGTGACCATACTTTTCCAGTAGGATTGGAATAGGTTGGTACGACATAGATGCATTTTGGTTTATACTGATTAATTTTCTCCTCTAGATCAGCTAAAACCATGCCGTCATCATCTGAATCAACTGCCACCACTTTTGTTTCATACGATTCGAATACTTGCAATGCAGCTAAATATGTTGGATTTTCTGTTAAGATGACATCCCCTTTATTGAACATTACTCGTGAAAACAAATCAATTGCCTGTTGACTACCTGAAGTAATCAAAATATTATCAGCTGATCGGTGTAGCCCTTTCTGCTTCATACGATCTGCTAATAGTTCCCTTAACTGTGGTACTCCTTCTGTTTCACCATATTGTAATGCTTTTTTATTTGTCGTAATTGCTTTATGAAAAGCCTCGTCAACAGCTTTTACCGGGAATAAATCTTCTTCCGGTAATCCTCCTGCAAACGAGATAATATTCCCTTGATTAATAACCTTTAAGATATCTCGCACTGCTGATGATTTCAAATATTTTACTCGGTCTGAAAAACCATATTTCATTCATGATCCCTTCTTTCTATCATATAAGGAGTTTTCATTTTAAATCAAAGTGTGTCTGTTATGCAATTTATTTCGTATACTTTGTACATTTTCATTTTATACTTTCTTAGCGTGTTAGAAAAGACAGCTACTCTCTACTAAAAGTAACTGTCCTTACTTTAACCTAATATAGCTCGGTCATTCTCCATTTGTGTACCGCGGATTCGTTGGAATTCGTGTAGTAATTTTTCGATGGTAAGTTTTTGTTTCTCTTCACCAGATACTTCTAAAATAATTTGTCCCTTATCCATCATAATCAGACGGTTGCCTAAATCTAACGCTTGCTGCATATTATGGGTAACCATTAAAGTGGTTAAGCCAAACTGTTCCACTACCTCACCAGTCAGATTAGTAATCAATTCAGCTCTTGATGGATCTAATGCTGCAGTATGCTCATCTAACAGCAATATATTCGGCTCTGTAAAAGTTGCCATTAATAACGAAAGTGCCTGGCGCTCTCCACCAGAAAGCATTCCGACTTTGGCGTTCAATCGACTTTCAAGCCCTAGGTGAAGAGTTTCTAAATACTCTTTAAATAAAGCCTTTCGTTTTTTGCTGACTCCAATTTTCAAAGTTCGTTTTTTGTTTCTCGCATAAGCCATCGCAAGGTTCTCTTCAATTGTCATCGTAGGTGCCGTTCCTGCCATCGGGTCTTGAAAAACTCGCCCTATAAACTGGGAGCGTTTATATTCAGGAAGCATGGTTACATTTTTATCATTAATTTTTACCGTCCCGATGTCTGGCTTTAATGATCCGGAAATCATGTTCATTAATGTTGATTTTCCGGCCCCATTACTCCCGATGACGGTAACAAAATCACCCTTTTTCATCTCAAGGTTAATATCTTGTAGAGCTTTCTTTTCATCCAATGTACCTTCATTAAAAGTAATCGCAATATCTTGCATGCTAAGCATTGTTAGCCCCCTCTCCACTGGCTAGCATTGCCCTTTTTTTTCGTTTTCGTTTTGCTTCTTTTTGGGTGGCGATAATCTTTGGTGCGACAAGTGCAACAATAACAATAACTGCCGTAATTAATTTCGCATCACCCGTTTCTAAAAATTTAAACTTTAAAGCGAAGGTCAGCACTATTCGATATGCAATGGCCCCACCAATAACCGCTAGTGTTGTACGGGCGATTGTTTTTGTTCCAAATAATGCTTCCCCTATAATAACAGATGCAAGACCGATGACGATCATCCCAATTCCCATATTAACATCTGAAAAACCACCATATTGTGCAATAAAAGCACCAGATAACGCAACTAATGCATTAGAAATACCTAAACCAACAATTGTTAGAATATCAGTGTTTGCAGAAAAACTTCTGATCATTCTTTCATTATCACCAGTTGCACGTAAAGCGAGTCCTACTTCTGTTTTTAAGAAATAATCGGTTAAAAATTTTATGATTAATGTAATAATAACCATAATAATGAGTATTGCCCAAGTGCCTGGTACACGCTCCGAACCAGCCAAGGTAAATATACCATTTAAAAAGTTGTCAATACCTAAAGATGCCCAAAAACCTTCAATTTGATTAAACATTGTCGGTTCATTTAGTAAAGCGACATTCGGTTTATCCATGATTCTAAGATTAATAGAATACAAGGCAATCATCATTAAGATACCGGATAATAAAGGGTTAATCTTCCCTTTCGTATTTAAAATTCCTGTGATAACTCCTGCCAAAAATCCAGCAATAGCGGCATAAAATGTTGCTAATACGGGCGGCACACCATTAACAATCGAAATCGCTGCAACCGCTCCACCTGTTACAAAACTGCCATCCACTGTTAAATCCGGGAAATCTAAAATACGAAATGAAAGATAAACGCCCAATGCCATCAACGCATAAATCGTACCAGATTCTACTGCGCTGAATAAGGAAATTAAGATGCCATCCATACTACTCTTCCTTTCTATCCTTCTGCCAAACTTGATAGAAAACCTCGACACCTATCATTCATCAGCAATGTCGAGGTTTCCTTCAGATATTTATTCTTCTTCTGTCGTTTCTAAAAATTCTGCATCTTCATCCCAGTCTTCGTTCCATTCCACACCTTGTGCTTCTGCTGCTTCTTTGTTAATAAACAGCTGCATGCTTGGTGGTACTTCTACAGGGATATCTGCTGTTGTTTTGTCACCGGTTAACACTTCTACCGCCATTTCACCGGTGCGGTAGCCAATTGTGTGGTAATCAATACCAAACGTTGCAAAACCACCACGCTGTACAGAATCAGGTTCACCTACAATTAATGGAATATCTTGTTCTTCTGCTACTGCCACAACCGTTTCTAATGCGGAGACAACTGTATTGTCCGTAATAATGAAGAATACATCTGCATCACCAACTAAGGAATTGGTTGCTTGCTGTACTTCAGATGAATTACCGACAGTAGCTTCAGTTGTAGATAAGCTTGTTCCTTCTACCGCCTCATTTACAGCTTCAATTTGAGCAACAGAATTTGCTTCTCCTGCACTATAAACAAGCCCAATTGTAGCTCCTTCAAAATAATTATCAATAAATTCTACCGTTCTTGTAACAGAATCTGGATGTAAGTCTAGCACACCCGTTATATTATCCCCTGGTTGGTCTAAAGATTCTACAAGACCACTTTCTACAGCGTCTGTTACCGACGTGAATAAAATCGGAATATCACTTGTCGCTTGTAACGCACTTTGCGCACTCGGAGTAGAATTGGCAAATATTAAATCTACACCATCCGCTACAAAGTTATTTGCAATTGTTGTTGCATTATTTTGATCATTTTGTGCTGATTGAAAGTCGTATTCTACTTCTAAACCAGCATCTGCAATCGCATCTTGAAAACCTTCATATGCCGCATCTAATGATGGATGCTCTACAATTTGTGTTGCACCAATTTGATATACTTCATCGTCAGAAGCTGCCTCTTCCTCTTCCCCTTCTGTTTCTTCTGTATTTTCCTCAGTTTCTTCAGCATCTGATCCAGACCCACCATTTGTGTTATCCGTTTCGTTACTCGTACCACATGCTGCAAGAACAAGAACACTGAAGAAAGCAATAATTAATAATAAAAGCAAGTTTTTCTTCATGATCCCCTTTTCCCCCATTTTCTTTGAATTTAGAATTTTCAAACTTTTAAGATACATTATAGCACAGATTCGACAGCTTAGGTATAGCATATTTACAATTAATCTATTACTGGCGTTGTGCTTGTGTGCAACTTCGAGTCGATAGATTAGCTACTTTCTTTTTAAAAGCATCATTACTAGTGAAAGTCCCCATTAAATCTCCTAATTTGTGAAATAGAGTAGACAAACATCTATATGTACTCTATGTTTCTCTAGTGATAGATTGATTAAACACAATTTCTTTGTCCTTCATTACGCATATGATGGACACTTTTCTTGTATCTCCCTCTTTTTTGTCCTTCATCAAGCTTATGATGGACACTTTTCTTGTATCTCCCTCTTTTTTTGTCCTTCATCTCACTTATGATGGACACTTTTTCCAACTCAGGTGCTTTTTTGCCCTTCATTCAAAAAGACACTAAAAAACACGCGTCTCATCCATGATGAAACGCGTGTTTTGACCACTATCTTCCTTATTGATCTGTACGATTGATAAAGTCTGTTACGGCACCTTGTGATGAGCAGGAAACGTTGTGCGCGTACTTTCCTAACACACCTCGTTTGTATAGCTCTGGTGCTTTCCAGTTTGCACGACGTTTCGCTAATTCTTCGTCCGAAACATCCATTGAAATTTCTTTTTGTTCTGAATCAATGGTAACCATATCTCCTTCTTCTAAGAAAGCAATTGGTCCACCTGATTGTGCTTCCGGTGCAATATGTCCTACTACGAGACCATGTGTACCACCAGAGAATCGACCATCTGTTAATAACGCTACTTTTTGGCCTAAGCCTTTGCCAACTAAGATTGCAGAAATAGAAAGCATTTCCGGCATACCTGGTCCACCTTTTGGCCCTACATAACGAATAACTAGAACATCTCCTTCTTTGATCTCGTTATTCATTACTGCGTTTGTTGCTTCGTCTTCATTATTAAACACACGTGCAGGACCTGTGTGACGTTTTACTTTTACACCAGATACCTTTGCAACCGCACCGCTCGGTGAAAGATTACCTTTTAATACGATTAATGGTCCATCTGCACGATATGGATCACTTAATGGATGAATAATATCTTGGTCATCAGATAGAATTGGTGCATCCGCATAATTTTCTGCGATCGTCTTACCAGTAACAGTTAAACAGTCGCCATGTAAGAATCCATTATCTAATAATAGACGCATTACAGCCGGAACTCCACCAATTTTATGTAAGTCTTCCATTACATATTTACCACTTGGCTTCAAGTCTGCTAAGTGTGGTACTTTTTCTTGGATACGATTAAAGTCATCAATTTTCAGATCTACTTCTGCTGCATTAGCAATCGCTAATAAGTGAAGGATCGCGTTAGTAGATCCACCTAAAGCCATAACAGCAGTGATTGCATTTTCGAATGCTTTCTTCGTTAAAATATCTTTCGGATAAATACCTTTCTCTAACAAATGGTAAACAGCTTCTCCTGCTTTACGACAATCTTCAAATTTCTCAGGAGATTCCGCTGGGTTAGAAGAGCTTCCAGGTAAACTCATACCTAGTGCTTCTACAGCCGTCGCCATAGTATTTGCTGTATACATACCACCACAAGAACCTGCACCTGGGCATGCATGACATTCAATTCCTCGCAATTCTTCATCATCAATATCACCGTTATTGTGTTTACCTACCCCTTCAAAAACAGACACAATATCTAACTTTTCCCCTTTACGGTATCCTGGCGCAATCGTTCCACCATAAACAAAAACAGCTGGTACATCAGAACGAGCAATCGAAATTAAACAACCAGGGATGTTCTTATCACAACCACCAATTGCCACGTAACCATCTAGGTTCTCTGCTCCTACTACTGTTTCAATCGAGTCTGCAATTACATCACGACTTGGAAGGGAATAACGCATTCCCGACGTACCCATCGAAATACCATCAGATACTGTGATTGTATTAAAAATTAACGGAACACCACCAGCTTCGCGAGCGCCATCCTTAGCCTGGATCGCTAAGTCATCTAAGTGGATATTACATGGTGTTACCTCACTCCATGTACTTGCTACACCAATCATTGGCTTTTTAAAATCTTCATCTGTTACCCCAACAGCACGTAACATCGCACGGTTCGGAGCACGTTTTGCATCATCAAATACATTACTTTTGATACGTAAGTCCTTCCCCATTCCAAAATGCCTCCCCACTATATTTTCTAGAAATACTAGAATTCTTTCAATTTATAATTTTCTGTAAACTTTAGTTTGAGAATTGGTGTCTCTACATCTCAATAATGATATAGTATCATATATTTATGAAATACGGAATAATTCGGACTTTAAAATAGAGGAGAAAAAAATGAAAATTCGCACAATTTTAGTCTTTTTGTTTATTATTGGCATTGGTTACTTCATTTTTCTGTTTCAGAAATACAGCAATCGACCAATCCCGACAGAACTACATCCAATCGTGGAAGAAAAGAAGGAAGAACTGGTAAAGCAAGCAGAGGAAATCGGGATTAGCGTTATCATTACGGACGGTTTTCGCTCTGTCGAAGAACAGGATGCAATCTATCAGCAAGGAAGGGAAACAGATGGAAACATTGTTACCTATGCTAAAGGAGGGGAATCCTATCATAATTATGGACTTGCGATCGATTTTGCCTTGCTAACAAATGATGATAATGTTATTTGGGATTTAGAATATGACGGCAACCAAAATGGAAAAAGCGATTGGAACGAGGTGGTCGAAATCGCTAAAGAATTAGGTTTTTCCTGGGGTGGTGATTTTACCCGTTTTAAAGATTATCCTCACTTGCAAATGGACTTTGGTCTAAGCATCAGGGAATTAAAATGGGGGAAACGACCTGAAGATGTGATCGATTAGCCCCCTTCTATCAACGGTAAATAACCGTACTATACAATTGTTCAGTAGCACGTGGATCGATAAATAGATGTGCTTTATTCACAGCCGTAATTGCTTCCGAATAGCCCGATGCAATCAAATTTGTTTTCCCTTCATATTGGACAATATCACCTGCGGCAAAAATGCCGGGTATATTAGTTGCCATGTCACCTTTAACCAAAATACGCCCTTTATATGTCGCAACTCCCCAGTTATCAAGCGGAGTTGCCTGTAATTCAAGACCGTGATAAGTAAGCAACGCGTCAGTTTCAACGGTAATAGTTTCATTGATCTCCACGGATTGCAGTTGATTTTCCTTCACATCAAAATTCGTTATGTGGGATTCCATATGAATTGGAATGGAACTATTTCGTAATTGCTCTACATCTTCTTCTTTTACTTGATGGAATTTGGAATCTGGATTCACTACCGTGACAGATTTCGCATGATCCTTAAGATACAATGCCCAGCCTACTCCTACCTTATTATTAGCAGTAATAACGACATTTTTTTGATGGTACTTTTCCCGGTTCATCAAGTTAGTAGCCACATGCTTGCGAAATTCGGGAAAAGGTAACGCATCCCAATTATCTGGCATTTTTGTATGGAATGTTCCGGAGCCTGTTGCAAGCAACACCACTTTCGTAAAATGTTGCTCTCCGTCACTCGTATTTAAGATAAAATGATCCGATTTTTGCTCGATAGACTCGACCCATCTATTGCTTAACATCTCAGGTTGATGCCGGTTAGCTTGAGCAATCATTTGCTTCACTAAATCTTCGCCTGATATATCAGGATATCCACCGACATCATAGATTAATTTTTCCGGAAAAAATTGCATTACTTTGCCGCCAAATTGAGATTGTGACTCTAACAATTTAACTTTCATATTACGCATGGTCGCATAATACGTAGCAAAAAGACCTGTTGTGCCACCACCAATAATGGTGATATCAAACAATTCATCATCCCCCATCGCTATACACCTCTATCTTTTATATAATCGGTCAGTAGATTGTAATGCCGTTAAGTTTACAGCACCTACACCAAACATGACCATCTGCAATTCTAACTCGCGAACTTGCATCCATTCTATCACATTCTCAGCAGAATCAACCGCTTCTTTTAAAATTGACCTAGCGAAACCTACATAATCGGCACCTAATGCAATCGCTTTAGCGGCATGGAGACCGTTACGAATACCACCACTGGCAATGATGTTTTTTTCCGGCATTATACCGGAAACCTCTTCTAAACAAACTGCAGTGGAATTTCCCCAGCTTGCAAAAGCTTCTGCCGCCTGTTTCTTAAATTTTTCTTTAGAACGCAATTTCTCTACTTGACTCCAAGATGTACCACCTGCTCCAGCGACATCAATAAAGGAAGCACCGATATCGATTAATCGTTTTGCTGTTTTTCCATCAATCCCAAATCCTACTTCTTTTACCCCTACCGGAACAGCTAACGACTGAATTAAGTTCTCGATTTTAGGCAACAAATTACTGAAATTCGTATCGCCTCCGGATTGAATCACTTCTTGAATTGTATTTAAATGAAGGACCAACGCATTGGCATCTGTCCACTCCACAATCTGTTTAACCTGATCAACTGTCACACCATAATTCAGCTGTACTGCTCCTAGATTTGCTATAATCGGTGTATTCGGTGCATATTCTCTAACTTGAAAAGATTGACGGAACTTTTCGCTTTCTAACATCACCCTTGTTGAGCCTAAAGCAAAGACCCAACCTTGTTGTTCTGCCGCGATCGCAAGATTTCGATTAATCTTCTCGGCCATTTCTGCTCCACCAGTCATCGAACTAATCAAAAAAGGCGTCCGTAAGTGTTGATCAAAAAATGTCGATGAGATATCAATCGCTTCAAAATCGATTTCAGGTAATGCGTTGTGCTGAAAACGATATAGATCGAAGCCATTTGTTATTCCTTCTCCTAATGCCTCTTCTTTCAAACTTAATGCTATATGCTCACTTTTCCGTTTGTGGATTTTATCAGACATATACTGACTCCCTTTATATAAATAATTATTAATACTAGTATACATAAATCTATTTAAAATCTCTCGTTGATACTCTTTCACCATTAGTATGATATGATTAATGGTAAAACTATACATATCGCAACTGAAATGGAGGACTTAACATGAAACAGCAACTTATAGAAAGATTAAGTACATATGTACAAATCGATACACAATCAGATGAAAGTAACCCGGACTGCCCCTCAACAGATGGCCAATGGGAACTGGCACATTTGCTAGTAGAAGAATTAAAAGCTATTGGCATGCATGATGTAACAGTTGATAAAAATGGTTATGTGATGGCGACACTTCCGAGTAACGTTGATAAAGACGTACCAGTAATCGGCTTTCTTGCCCATGTTGATACAGCAACAGACTTTACCGGTAAAGAAGTAAAACCTCAAGTAGTCGAACAGTATAATGGCAAAGATATTCTATTAAACAAAGAGAAAAATATTGTCCTGTCACCAGATGAATATCCTTCATTGGCGAACTACAGTGGACACACTTTAATAACAACAGATGGTACTACATTGCTTGGCGCTGACAACAAAGCAGGTATTGCCGAAATCATAACCGCATTAGAATATCTTATAACAAACCCGGACATTCCACATGGTACAATCAGAGTCGCTTTTACGCCAGATGAGGAAATAGGGCGTGGTCCTCATAAATTTGATGTAGATCGATTTGGTGCTCAGTTTGCTTATACGATTGATGGTGGCCCATTAGGTGAACTACAATACGAAAGTTTTAATGCTGCCGCTGCAAAAATTACTGTGCAAGGTAATAATGTTCATCCGGGAACAGCAAAAGGGAAGATGGTTCATGCAACCAAAATAGCAATGGAAATTCAAGCACAATTACCAGCGGAACAAGCCCCAGAGTATACAGAAGGATATGAAGGTTTTTTTCATCTACTTTCATTCGAGGGGGATGTAGAAACAGCTAAGTTATATTATATTATCCGCGATCATGACCGAAATAAATTTAATAAGAAAAAACAATGGGTTACTTCGATAGTTAAGGATTTACAAAGTCAGTATGGTGAAGATTGTATCCAGCTAGAAATGAAGGATCAGTACTATAATATGGCAGAAAAAATCGAACCTGTGAAATATATTGTAGATATAGCAGCAGAAGCTATGAAAGATGTCGATGTCGATCCTTTAATCCAGCCAATTCGTGGTGGAACAGATGGTTCACAACTTTCCTTCATGGGATTACCAACTCCTAATATATTTACCGGTGGTGAAAACTTCCATGGAAAATACGAATATATTTCCGTCGATAACATGGTTAAGGCTACCGAAACGATTATACAAATTGCTGAACGATTCACGAAACAATGCTAATGATAGCATTGTTTTTTTATTGTAAATTTAATTTTTATACGTTGACACTAGACTTGATATTTAATACAATAGCTTTCGTGACCGAAAAGTCATTATGGTGACCATTTAGTCAGAAGGTGATCAATTGGATACTAAACAGCACATCATGAATACAGCTTTAATACTGTTCTCAGATCATGGGTTTAATGAAACATCTGTCCAGCAAATAGCACAAAAGGCAGGTATTTCTAAAGGCGGTTTTTATAATTATTTTTCTTCTAAACGGGATTTAATGCTGGAAATGATTGATGAACATCACAGCAAAATTATTAACAGTACCCATCAAATAGATGAAACAAATCACAATTTAGCTGCGTATATACAACACGAGATGACAGCATGGATGGAACACCAGCCTTTTATACATGTGATGTTGAATGAGTTTCAACCAAAAAAGGATCCACAAATAAATAAAAAAATGGATGAGCTACATGTTACGCTAACACAGAAACATAAAGAGATATTCTATCTGTGTTATGGAGATAAAATAAAACCATTTCTTACCGATATGGTTGTCATTTTAGAAGGTATGCTGAAAGAGTATTTGTTATATATGTTTATCCAACAAACCCAATTTGACGTCCAACAATTAAGTAATTGGATATGTCATCACATCGACAGTATTGTTAACAACCTTCATGACATGGATCCTTTTTTACACGAAACGCAAAACGAGACATTTGAAAGTGTGTTAAAAGATTTAAAAGCAGCAATTAAGCAAAAAAAGCTTCCTAATCAAGATAAACTCTTAGAAGTAGTGAAAAAGATAGAACAGGAAATCGATAACCATTCACCATATTCTATCACCGCTGAAGTATCACTACACTATTTAAAAGGCGAAGAAACGATTCATACAAACGTATTAAGACTAGAGCCTTTGTGCAAACAAGGGGGTAATTAAATGAATCAAGAAGTAAATTCAACAGAAATAAAAAGGATACCCATCGTCGCTGTAATGCTCGTTGGTGCTTTCGTAGGGATATTAAATGAAACTCTACTAGCAACTGCATTACCAAGCATTATGGAGGATTTTGGTATCGCAGAAAACCAAGTACAATGGTTAACGACTGCCTTCTTATTAACCAATGGCGTCATGATACCAATATCGGCTTTCTTAATTGAACGATTTACGACTAGACAGTTATTCATAACCGCTTTGAGTATCTTTGCATTAGGTACATTTATTGCATCGATTTCTCATGCATTTGAATTACTATTAGTAGCGAGGGTCATTCAGGCTGCCGGATCCGGTATCATGTTACCGCTAATGATGACGGTTATGTTGAAAATATTCCCACCAGAGAAACGTGGAGCTGCAATGGGGATGGCTGGGATTGTTATTTCCTTTGCACCTGCAATCGGACCAACACTTTCTGGTTGGTTACTCGAATATTTCTCTTGGAGAGGATTATTTTATGTCGTATTACCAATTGTAATTATTGCCATTATCAT
Organism: Gracilibacillus lacisalsi DSM 19029; assembly: GCF_000377765.1. Taxonomy (GTDB): domain Bacteria; phylum Bacillota; class Bacilli; order Bacillales; family Amphibacillaceae; genus Gracilibacillus; species Gracilibacillus lacisalsi. The sequence goes on from NZ_KB898666.1 coordinate 108,864, forward strand.
CGCTACGATATTTGTTAAAAATGTAACAGAACAAACCTATCCAAAGATTGATATTCTTTCAATTCTGTTATCATCATTTGGATTCGGTGGTCTGTTATATGGATTTAGTAGCATCAGTGGCGGTCATGGAGGTGGTGAAGCCAGTGCTCAAATTAACGGTCAAGCGGTAGCAATTATTATAGCTGGTGCAATAATCATTACCTTGTTTATTATCCGTCAAATGAAATTAAAACATCCAATGCTTGAATTTCGTGTATTTAAATACTCGATTTTCTCCTTGTCCTTAATCATTACAATGATTGTACTGATGGCACTCATTGGAGCTGAAACCATGTTGCCTTTATACATGCAAAACACAAGAGGTTTTACCGCTTTAGAATCTGGACTAATGCTATTCCCAGGTGCGATTGTAATGGGAGTTATGTCTCCTATAACCGGTATGTTATTTGATAAGTTTGGCGCGAAATGGTTAGCAGCAATTGGTATGACCATTGTAACAATTACGACTTTCTTATTTACGAGTCTAGAAATGGATACAGCCTATAGCTTCCTTGTTACGATCTATGCCATTCGTATGTTTGGCCTTTCATTAGTGATGATGCCTGTCATGACTGCAGGGTTAAACCAGCTACCACCAGAATGGCATCCACACGGGACAGCAATGGCAAACACGATGCAGCAAGTTTCTGCTTCCATTGGAACAGCAATATTGATTACCGTCATGACTTCTGCTGCAACCAACTATCAGCCGGATCAAGCGGCATTACAAGGTTTATCAGAAGCAGAAGCAATGAACCAAATTGCTAGTAATGCAGCAATCAGTGGTTACAATACCGCTTTCTGGATCGCAACGATCTTATCGATTATCGGTCTCTGCTTATCACTATTCTTAAAGACAAAAACACAAACAGAACAAGCAAATAAGGAAGCAGCTTAAAGATTTGGGGGGATGACATTGGTTCATCCTCCTATTTTTTACAAATCCTTTCTAAATTATCCCCCATCAATTGGAAATCATGTTAAAATAGGCTATGTATGATTACATATAGGGAGGAATAACTGGAAATGAAAGACAACATAACAAAACCATTAGGATTTGGCGAAATTTTAGATCAAACGTTTCGTATTATCAAATCCAATTTTAAATCTTTATTTACTATTACCTTTTTAGTAATGGTACCGTTGTTTGCGCTACAAGCTTTTATTTTAGCGTTAAGCGGACGTGATTTTATTATTAGCGGTGACCCAGGGCAAAGTCTCGTTGATCAACTGGTTACAGGTGCTGACTCTGTTGTCAACACCACCCTACAAGAAGACTTTATTTCCATGTTCGTAGATCTGCTAATGGTGTTTGCCATCCCGGTTCTTGCAGGTGCCATTACTTGGGCAGTCAAAAACGCCAGAGAAGGGAAAGACATATTTGCGAAAGAAATGATCAGTAAAACGTTGCCACGATATGGGCCGCTTCTGGGAAGCACCATGCTTTTTGGTCTTATCACATTTGGTATACTCTTACCTTGTTTTTTTGTAATTGGTTTTATAAGTGTTTTTCTCTCGTTCATACACCCTATTTTGACTTTTGGGTTTGTAATGCTTTCTTCTTTAGGTATCTTTATAGGTGTAGGTTTACTCTTAACAAAGTGGAGCTTATACTTACCCGCTGTACTCTTTAACAACGTCGCACCAGGATTATCGAAGAGTTGGCGCCTGACAAAGAAACAAACATGGAAATTCTTTGGCTTATTTATTGTGCTTCTGATTATTACAACCATTATTAGCGGGATATTACAACTACCACTTATCTTTTTAGGAAACAGTGTGTTAGCACATTTATTAACCAACATCATTTCCTTAATATCTTCAATCGTGTTTACCGTTGGTTATGCTGTTATGTATTTTGACGCTACTGTTAGGCAAGAAGGTACCGACTTACAGGAAATGATTAAAGAATACGAAGTGACAGAAGAATCGTAAAGGAGATCGGCAATGTCATCTTTTCGAACGGAGCAAGATCAGTTAAACGACATTTTAAGTAAGCAAGAATATCAAGTCTATTATGAGGATAATCGCAGTTTTTTAGAAAGAATATGGGATCGTATATCAGACTGGATCGGCGACATTCTCGCTCTATTATTTGATTCCTTTGAACCTTCTGCGACAACTGGTAACCTGATTATTATCCTCATTATACTGATTGTTTCATCTGTAGTGATATTTGGTGTGATCGCTTTGGTCATGTTCACAGTGAGAAAAAGAAAACTATCCAATCAGCAGCCAGTTGTAAAGCATGATGAATTAGCTTGGAGCTATCACGAACATTTGCACGCTGCCCAAGATTTTGAAACACAAGCTGATTTTCGCCGTGCCACAAGGCATCAATTTCTAGCGTTGTTGTTAATCTTTGATGAGTATGGTTATTTACAAGCAAATCAGTGGAAAACCAATTGGGACTATTACGATGAACTGAAGCGAAGCAATAAAACACTAGCAGTAGACTTTTACAATTTAGCCTTATTATTCGAGAAAGTCACCTATGGTGAACAATCCATCACGGAAGATGATTATCGAAAGTACAAGGCCGAAACGAGTAAATGGATAGATTCCATTTTGCGGCAATCAGACCCAAAAGAAATAGGTGAACGATAATGTTTGGAAAAAAAAGAAGCTGGATCTTTGGAATCTTATTTTTTCTTTTGCTTATCGTAGTCAGTGTATTCTCGACTAGTAATACACCAGAAGAGTATCCGCCTTATCTGGTCGAGTCGCCATCCCCAACAGGACTTAAGGCGCTTTATACATATTTAGAACAAAATGGGCATGATGTTACCCAAGAAGAAGCACTTCCCACGATGACAAAAGAAACATTAAGGGTATTAGTTAATCCACCAGTGTTTACAGATCAACAAACCGAAAATCACTATCTCGATTATGTAAGACAGGGTAATACTATCGTGCTCGCCAAAGAAAATCCGGATGGACTCTTTAATCTGAAAACAGAATATGCATTAACCGGATCAGAGTCAGAAACAACAGAAGCTGACTATCAAGGTGAAAAGCTGGAAGTGCTCCAAAACAGCTTTGTCCGTTTGGCGGCAAACGAGGATGACAACGTGCTGCTAGAGGATGATGCTGGTGCACTTGCGATCGAACGGCATATTGGCGAAGGTTCCTTAATTGTACTTTTAGAGCCAACCTGGCTTACAAATGATCAAATTACCAAGCATGATCACACGTCTGCAGTATTTAACCTGATCCCATTCAAAGAATCAGGACCAGTTATTTTTGATGAATATAGTTTAACGAAGACAGGTGGCCTTGTATCTCATTTTGAATTATATCCAGGCTGGGCTTATGTATTATTGATTCAAGGTATCATCATGGCGATTTTTATCCTATGGAATCAAGGTAAACGCTTCGGACCGATTTACCCTGTTCGAGAAGAAACAGTCCGTTTAAGTAATGAACGGTTAAGAGCGATCGCAATTTGGCAAGCAAAAGGTAAAAATTATTACGCATCGCTCGAATACCAGCTTGACTATCTAAAAGAAGTTATTCGAGAAAGATATGGTATACCTTATCAGCAAAATTGGACGGAAAGATTAGCTGGGATAGCAGGCAAAACAGATGCTATTTCCACCAAAGAATTAGATTATATTGCTCAAGGAATTGAAACCATTTTAGCCAGAAAATCGTTAAATAAACAAGAGTATCTTTCTTGGTCTGCAAAAATAGACAAAATACGAGAAGAGGTGGAGTAACGATGACTTCAAAGATTTCGTCATTATTAGAAAACTATGAACAACATATTCTTGGTCAACAGAAAAATTTACGATTATTATTAGCGGCTGCTTTAGCTGGTGGTCATGTATTAATAGAAGGGGTACCGGGGACAGGTAAAACACAAATGGTAAAAACATTAGCTAAGTTACTTGATAGTGACTTCAAACGTGTACAGTTCACCCCCGATTTATTACCGAGTGATATCACAGGAAGTGCTATCTATAATATGAAAGAACATGACTTTCAAACTTTAAAAGGCCCGATATTTACAAATGTTTTGCTAGCAGATGAAATCAACCGTACACCTGCTAAGACGCAAGCATCCCTATTGGAAGCCATGGAAGAAAAACAAGTTACCATTCAAGGAGATACTTATCGATTACCAGATTTCTTTTTTGTTGCCGCAACACAAAATCCTATTGAATTTGAAGGAACGTACCCATTACCTGAAGCACAGCAAGATCGCTTTTTCTTCAAACTCAAGGTCCACTTCCCTAGCTTGGAAGAAGAAATTTCTGTCTTACAAATGGTAATCGAGAAACAATCCAACCCCTTGGAGATTCGAGCGATGTTCTCCAATGATTCATTACTAGAAATTCAACAAAAAGTTCAAGAAGTAAACATTAGTAACGAAATAGCTGATTATATTACGAAAATTGTTCGTAAAACACGTGAACTGGAACATATTCAATATGGAGCAAGTACTCGTGCCGCGATCGCAATAGCAAAAACAGCACAAGCTTGGGCCTATCTTGATGAACGTGACTATATAACACCGGATGACGTCAAAACAGTAGCTATTCCTAGTTTACGTCATCGTGTTCAACTATCTCCATATGCAGAATTGGAGGGATCTGATATCGATGAAACGATTCAAGAGCTTGTGGGATCGGTTGCTGTTCCGAGATAAAGGGATCATTCCTACATACAAACTGATTACCTATTACGCCCTTTTCACCTTAGCTATGTTTGTTCTATCAATCTGGCAATTTTCGTGGCTGTTTCTAGGAATAGCCACGCTACTAATGATCAGTCTATTAATCATAGATGCATTCCTACTACCTAAAAAAGAAGACATAGAGGTAGCTCGGACAATAGCTGACGAAATGGAGCGTTATGCGAAACAAATGGTAACCATTCATTTTCACAATCGCACAAACGACACATATACCGTTCGGTTAATAGATGGAATACCTGAGTCATTTCAAACTATTTTTCCAACCAACCAGTTGATTCCAAGCGGAAAATCGGTTGCTATTTCGTATGAGATCTTTCCTCAAATAAGAGGAAAATATCAAATTGATACGTTATATATACGTTTAAAAACAAAAATGGGACTCTGGGAGAAACAAATTACATATCACCTGTCTGATGAAGTAAAGGTTATACCTAATTTATCAGAGACCAAAAAATATTTAGCAAGTGCTCAGAAATATTTATTGCACGAAGGCATCAAAATTCGAAAAGTTCGTAGTGGTGTTGGGGAATTCTCAAAGGTTAGGAGCTATGTTGTTGGTGACGACCCTCGTAAAATAAATTGGCGTCAATCTGCCAAATTACAAGAGATGATGACTAATGAATATGAACCGGAGCATGGAAAAAGTGTTACAATCTTACTTGATTGTGGTCGCATGATGGGCGTTGAGTTAGAAGAAGGAAACCGGTTGGAAAAATCGATTGAAGCGGCAATTACGCTCGCAACAGCAGCGTTGCAAAACGGTGATCAAGTATCTGTGATCGCATTTTCAAAAGAAATTAAAGCAGTTGTGCCTAGTGGAAAGGGATTAGAACATTTAGATACCATTTTACAAACGATATATGCCCTAGAAGTAGATGCACAAGAATCCAACTATGCGCTTGCTATCCAGCATGCCCAGTCGATCCAACGAAAACGTAGTATGATTGTGCTCTTCAGTGATGTGCAAACATTTGTGAATGAAGATTATCAACTATTTTATATGAAAAAAATAAGAAAGAAACACCTTTTTGTCATGCTAGGCATTGAAGATCGACTATTACAAGCACAAATAAAGATGAAGCCAGAAGACACTATTGCGGCAATGGAAAAAAGCATGGCACAAAAACAGTACATCAACCAAAAACAAGTGATGAGGAAATGGGAAAAGCATGGATTACCCATGCTCGAAGCACCTGCTGAACGGTTAGCAGTCACTTCTGTTTCCCATTATATTGAAACATTAAACCGTGGATTGTTGTAGAGCTCTTTTGCGTAAAAGAAAATGACCAATGATCATGTAAGCAATCAGACCAATAGCGGTCGTAACTGCTACAGCATATTTCATCTCTAACGAAATATCAGCAGGAGTGATAAACCCTTCGATGGTACCAGCGATTACAAATAACGGGATCGTTCCTAGCATCAGTTGAACGGACCTTATTGTTTGGGTCTTTAACTGGTACCCTCTCGAATGCTTACCAGGTACAAACAATTTGTATCCCATTAAAAGACCTGCACCACCTGCGATAAAAATAGCAACTAACTCAATGATGCCATGTGGGACAATATAAGCCCAAAACACATATGAATTGCTATAGTTGAAAAATAGTCCTGCAATTGCGCCAACAATAATACCGTTATAAATTAATACATATACCGTCAATAGTCCGAATGTGATGCCACCGGCAAAGGCTAGAATACCGACTCGAATATTGTTAATCATAATTTCTGTCGACATAACAGGTGCATCAACAGCTGCCGGATCTTCGCCGAGCGATTCAGGATCAAATGACTGTGCCATATTTTCCGGTAGGATACCATATAAATGAGCTGGATTTTCGACTACAGCGAAAAAACTCGCAATACCACCAAAACAGAACAAAAGCATGGCAATCATAATTGCCTTCCATTGTTCCACTAATAAACCTACAAATTTGCTGGAAATGAAATGATAGGCTTGTTTCCATGAAGAATGCTGGGATTGGTATAATATGTTGTGTGCTTTTCCGACTAGTTCATTTAAGTAATTTGTTACATCTTCATTTGGGAAAAATGTCTGACTATAAGATAACTGTCTGGAAACTTTCTGGTATGTATGTTGAAACTCTTCGATAATCTTGCTGGACTTTTGCTTTGGTAATTGGTTTATCAGTTTTTCTAACCGTTCCCAGTCTTGGCGATGCTGTTTGATGAATTGATTTAATTGCATATAATCACCTTTTTTTCTAGCATTTTACTTTATTATAATAGAAAATAGACTTAATGAACAGTATAGAAAGCTACTGTTCTTCTGAAAAAGTGACAGGAAAGAGGTTAAACATGGAACAAGAACAGTTAAAAGTAAAAACACCCGAATATGTTTCCTTACAATTTCAATTAGCTGGTTTAGGATCGAGAGCTGCTGCCCAGATCATTGACTTCACCCTTATTTTTTTAACACAATTATTAACGATCTTTCTTTTAATACTAGCGTTTAATAATAGTTTCAGTGATTTATTTTTAGGTCATCTCGATAGTATTCTGTTAGTTATTCTTATCATTATTATTTATTTATTTCACTTTGCTTACTTCATTTTCCTTGAATACTACTGGGGAGGACGAACAATTGGCAAAAGAATGTTAGGTATCCGTGTTATTCAGGAAAACGGACATAATATTACTTTTCTTTCGAGTATCATTCGCAACTTTGTCCGACTGATAGATATGATGCCAAGTGCGTATCTAGTTGGTATAATCATGATTTTTTTTCATTCTAAACATAAGCGGTTAGGAGATTTAACAGCAGGGACGATTGTTGTACATGAACGACGGAAAAAGTCACTTAAACAATCGCCACTTGAAAAATATATCCAGCAACAAGGGATTCGAAAAGAAGATTTACAATTAGAACCTTATCATTTGAAGCAATTTAATCAGAAGGATTGGCAGCTTTTACAGACCTACGTACATCGAATTCTTCATATGGGTATACAAGAAAAAAGAACGCTAACAACGAAAGTCAGTGAAATTCTCTTGCCAAAAATTGAAGATCAGATGCAAAACAGTACCAAAAGTAACGAAGAATGGTTATTACTACTTTATTTACATCTAAAAGATGAGTGGGAATACGTTTTATAGAAATTCCCCACTCCATGAGACACGCTCTTCCTATTCATAAGAAAAACCGGGAAAGCCCACACGGTCCTGTCCAAAGTAGTTATTTTGACATGAATAATAGGCATAACAACCGCTGCGGCTTGCCCACTTCGCTTTCCGTGGGGCGTGTCTTCAGCTAACTTTTGTAAAGAAGATCGCTTTACAAAAGTGGATCTTCAGATCACGCTGATCCCACAGGAGTCGAAGTGGACGCCTACGCTAAACAACGGTCTACATTGTTTTAACGTATGGACATTACGTCTTTTATTTCACATTGTATAAAACCTTAAAAAGTTAACTGTCACATACGTTGTAGAGCTGCTTTATAGCGGAGGCCGTCCGCTTCAACTCCTGTGGGAACTGTTTTACCTGAAGATCCACTTTTTCAAGCGGTTTTTGCTTGGAAAAGTTAGCTGAAGGTAAAACCCCACGGAAAGGGAAGCGGGCAGCCGGAGCAATGCTTTCCGTCTACATATCATTTCAAAATGACCACCTATGATACAAAACACTATCATGACGCGTATTATATACTTTCCTTATAAATAAAAAAGGATAAAAACCCGTGATAAGGTTTTTATCCTTTTTCTTAATTATTATAATGGACCGGGGATCCTGGTCCTAGGTCTATTCCTAATAGTATCCACGCGATTAACATTAACGTCCAAATGACAAAGAAAAAGATGGAATACGGGAACATGGTTGAAATGAGGGTACCCATTCCCATTTTCTTATCATATTTTTGTGCATAAGCGATAATTAAAGCAAAGTATGTCATTAATGGCGAAATAATATTTGTTGACGAGTCCGCAATACGATATGCCATCTGTGTCAATTCCGGAGAATAGCCGAACTGCATCATAATTGGAACAAATATAGGTGCCATCATTGCCCATTTTGCTGTCGCACTTCCAATAAAAATATTGATAATACCAGCAATAATGATGAAAACAATCAATAATGGAATACCAGTTAAACTAATACTGTCTAAAAATTCTGCACCATACACACCAATTAACATGCCTAAGTTAGATTCATCGAAAAATGCCACAAACTGACCAGCTGCAAAGGACAGAACAATGAACAGTCCCATTGTTCCCATTGAATCTGATAGGTGGTTAGCAACATCTTTATCATTTTTAACATTCTTCGTTACAATCCCGTATACAACACCTGGTATAAAAAACAGAATAAAAATAATCGGCACCAATGAACTCATAAATGGTGAAATGATAATAGCTCCATCTTCACCGCGTAATGGCGCATTTTCAGGAACAATTAAAAAGGATACGGCGATTAAGCTAATTAATAATGATAATGCAGCATATGCTAAACCTTTTTTCTCAACCTTTGTTAAGTCAGTTGCTTCTTCTTTATAGGAACCTGTATAAGCACCTAGCCTTGGCTCTACTAGCTTTTCAGTTACAAATGTACCTACTAATGTTAGCAGAAATACTGATACAATTGTAAAGTAATAATTCATTAAAATATTCATGGTTTCAGCATAAGCCTCATCTGTTGTTGCCGCTATCGTCATTTCACCTAGTAATGGCTCCAATGCAGTTGGGACAAGGTTGGCACTGAAACCTGCTGACACACCAGCAAAGGCAGCAGCAAGACCTGCTAGTGGATGACGACCTAACGCAGCAAAAAGTACTGCACCTAGCGGAGGCAAGACAACATATCCTGCATCTGTCGCCATGCTAGACATAATCCCCGCAAACACTAAACCTGCTGTAATTAATGGCTTCGGTAATGCTAAAACAAATGCACGCAACCCAGCACTAATTAATCCAGTACGTTCTGCTAAACCAATCCCAAGCATCGTGACAAGAACAACCCCGAGTGGAGCAAAGTTAATGAAATTATCTACCATACTTGTAAAGATATAAGTGATTCCTTCTGTATTCAATAGATTTTTAACCGTTATTTGCTCATCTGGATTACCCGGATGTTCTACAGAAACACCTAAACTTGACACAACTGCTGATGCTATCAACACGATAAATGCTAAAATGACAAAAAGTGTCACAGGGTGTGGTAATTTATTGCCTATATATTCGATTCGATTAAGGCTTCGTTGGAATAAGCCTACTCTTTTCTTTTCTCCCATTATCCATCCACCTCCATAGTTAAACAATAATAATTTTCAGAAAATTGAAGCTATTTTCCAAAAAGACAAACTACATTATAAGGGGAATTGGTGCAATTTCAAAGAGGATTAAAAAAAGTTCTAATTTTAATAATTTTCAAAACAATCTTTTTGAAAAACAAAAAAACCTCCTACTAATAATTAGGAGGCTCTATCTCAGCTAGTTTTCATCAAATAACTAGTTGCTTATCTCATCTCTTTACCAGCAATTACCGGTTGTGCTTGCGTGTTTGTTTCTAAATTCATATCTACTTTTAGTTTTTTTCTGCGTGACGTAACTTTTTCAATTGCAGATAAAACTAGAAAAGTAAGCAGAATAGTTAGAGAAACCATGTATAAAGAAGTTACCATAGTCAACTATCCCCTTTCCTAAAAAAATTGCTTCATTTATTAATGAATTCAAGTATATAGTACCATATATTATCTATTTGTAAACATATTTTGCGAAATTCTTTTAAATTCTTTTTCATTCTCCGCATTTTCCTCATATGCTCTAAATTTGCTATTCATCTTTAATCAATAGAAATGCGCTAATATCAACATTTTTATAAAATAATTGAATATTTATTCACCTGTTTTAGAATTTTCTGACAACTTGAATCTTATCTGTGCTAAGATACGTATATACAAATAACCTAACACAAAGGAGTTGAATGGAAATGAACAATCATGAAATTGACTTTCAATTATACGGAGACGATATGCAGTTTGTCGAAGTCGAGTTAGATCCACAGGAAACAGTGGTTGCTGAAGCTGGGAGTTTAATGATGATGGATAGTGACATCTCAATGGAAACGATTTTCGGGGACGGGTCTTCCAATCAAGGAGGACTGGTTGGTAAATTGCTTGGTGCTGGAAAGCGAGTTATTACAGGTGAAAGTTTATTTATGACAACATTTACGAATCAGGGTTCCGATAAAAAACATGTCTCCTTTGCTTCCCCTTATCCAGGGAAAATCGTACCAATGGATTTAAGTGAATTAAACGGGAAAATTATATGCCAGAAAGATGCTTTCTTAGCTGCTGCTAAAGGAGTAGCTGTAGGTGTTGAATTTCAGCGCAAAATGGGGACTGGATTCTTTGGTGGAGAAGGTTTTATCATGCAAAAGTTAGAAGGAGATGGCATGGCATTTGTTCATGCTGGAGGTACCATTCATAAGCGTGAGTTACAACCAGGCGAAAAGCTACGTGTCGATACTGGATGTTTGGTTGCTATGACTGGTGATGTGGATTATAACATTGAATATGTTGGTGGTATCAAAACAGCACTATTTGGTGGAGAAGGGATTTTCTTTGCAACTCTATCAGGACCAGGAACTGTATGGGTGCAATCATTACCATTCAGCCGTCTTGCCAGTAAAGTATTTGCTGCACTACCTGAGAAAGGTGGAAATAAAGGTGAAGGTGGTATTGGTGGGGTATTTGACTTATTTAATAAGTAACCTCGGCAATAACAAAGCATTCATAATTACCATACGATTATAAGTTAATGGTATGACTTATAAAGTGAGTTTTCCGACAGTAGGGGTTTTAGGGGCGAATAGTACCGGTCATAAATCAAAGTTTATACTTAACATGCTATAAATATTAAAGGAGTGAGCCATCACTGGTCACTCCTTAATTATTTTATTGAGTTACCGTAATACTGCCATTTTTCGTCGTTAATTTAACGAGATTATCTCCATCTCCAATTACCGTATTATAATTCGAATTACCAAACAAATTTACGCTTCCGTTGTTTACTTTTGTATCAAGTACCGCATTAGTAGGTTCCTTTTCACTCTGAATCTTAATTCTTCCATTATCTGTTTCAAAGTTGATATTGCGATCCAAATCAGCTGTTACTAGAGAAATTGTACCGTTATTTGCCCTTGCTGCCAATTCTCCCTCCACGTTTGTAAGATCAATTTTGCCATTGTACGTTCTTAATTGATAGGTATCCGCTACAATTTCACTAAGCTCTACTTTTCCATTTTTCGTTTCTACATTTATATCATGTACCGCTAAATTTCTAGCATGGATACTGCCATTACTTATATCGACTGCTAACTGCTGATATTCTTGTTCAGGTAAATAGACTGTTATCGTACGTGTACTATTAAAGAAATTAAAACTGAACCATTTTCTCATCTCGTGTTCTGTATGAACCGACAATGAATGATTATTTTCTTCTACAACTAACTCCGTTTTAGCATGACTACTCTCGGTTCCCGTCATTTCAACCTTTGGGGTAGGATCTGTTGTAGGTATGATCTCTACTTTTTCATTGTTCGCATCGATTTCAATAGTGCTAATTTCGGCATTTTCAACTTCCTTCGTTACAGCAAGGGGAGCTGGTTCGTATATACGATAAAAAACTATACTACCTATTATCCCCACGATTAATAGCGCACAGGCAATTGTAATGATTCTCTTTACATTGATCATGATTTCATTCCACCTTTGACAAGATTTACATTATAATTCAAATATTTGATCAGTCCTTTTATACCAAATCGGGTGAGATACAGCATTCCAATCAGAACTAATAACCCCAGTCCACATAGTGTTAAGGAAAAAAACATATCAAAGAATTCAAAGGAATCAGGAAAAACAGCTACATTAATTAGAAATAATAGCGGAGACAATACGAATGCTGCTCCTGTTATCCAGCCTGCTGCAATCAAGCTGACGATAGCGATAAAAGGACCGAGTACAATTACTAAATTAAAGAAACTTAATCCAATGACAGCCCAAACAGCTTTAAATATATTGCTTGCCGATGAAGTTGACTCCACTTTTTCAACATAATAGCTTGCTAATATTTCTTTCTCAATTTGGCTTGGTGAACCTAACGAATGAGCGATTTCTTCTTCTGTCTTCCCTTCCTCTTTACCAACCTCGAAGTGCTCATTGAAATCTTGCAAAATATCTTGTCTTTCTTCTTTAGAAAGCTTTTCTAGTCTCGATTCTAGACTCGTTAAAAATTCCTTTTTATTCATTACTAACACCTTCCTTAATTATATGATTTACCCCTTCAGAGAATTGCTGCCATTCTTTGAGTAATTCATACAAATAATCTCTTCCTTTATCCGTCAATTTGTAATATTTACGAGATGGTCCTTCCACTGATTCCTGCAAATAAGTCGTAAAGTACTCCTCCTTTTTCAATCTCCTTAATAAAGGATAAACAGAACCTTCCGATATAGCTATTCGATCTGATATTTTTTTGACTAGCTCATAACCATAATGATCCTGCTTATTTAACAAAGCAAGTACACATAATTCTAGCGCTCCTTTTTTAAATTGGATATTCATGTTCGCTTACCTCCGATTTTCTCGCCACTACTATACATTAAACAGTACTGGCATACAATTAGTACTCTGTAATTAAACTATACCACCAACTACTGTATAATGCAAGGTACTATTTTTCTTATAAGTGAAGGAGAAAGATACAAACTGCGAAATAGTGAAAATTTTATATAGTTACAAAATGGCTTTCGGGGATATCTCCTTCCCTTCCCTGGATATAGTCGTTTATCCCCGGAAGAGAGGATCTTTTCCTCGGAACAGAATGACGCTTCCGAGGATATCCTTTGCTGTTCCAGGGATATCTCCTTCTCTTCCCTGGATATAGTCGTTTATCCCCGGAAGAGAGGATCTTTTCCTCGGAACAGAATGACGCTTCCGAGGATATCCTTTGCTGTTCCGGGGATATCTCTTTTCCATATCTACATTACTTCGCAGTATACGTATACTACTGTGCATAACGTTTAGGCATTAAAAAACCCCCTTTTTGTTTCATTACAAAACGGGGGATTATTAATCTTTTAACATTGCCTTGATACCAGCGATGTTAATTCCTTGGTCAATCAATTCTTTTATTCTCTTTAATCGTTCGATATCCTGTAAAGAAAACATTCTCCGGTTACCTTCATTTCTAGCTGGAGAGATTAAGCCTTGTTCTTCATAGTAACGAATTTGCCTTCCACTTAATTTGGTTAGCTCTTTTACGACACTAATTGGAAAGGTGGCCATATGATCTGGTATATCATGATTCACGTTCTTTTCCTCTCCTTTCAGAATTAAGGCAAACTAGCAATATGCGTATAAATATCTTTTAAATTAGTGAAGCCCATTTCTTCTACTTTCTTTACATTTTCTGACCATAATTTAGCAGTTGCTGCAGCATCATATAACGCATGATGCCTACGGCCAATATCTACTCCGTAGTGATCACACCATTCATCTAATGTCACGAATGAAACATCTGGAGACACAACCTTCGTTAAAAAAGAAGTATCTATAATCCGATGCTGAAAACTTGTTTTCAAAGCTGTCCAGCTTGCATGTTTCATAAATTGCTTTTCATGACTCGAATGATGGGCAATCAAAGTATCACTACGAACAAATTGGAAGAATTGCCTTAACACTTCCGGCAATGGTGCTGCTTGACTTAGTTCTGCTTCAGTGATCCCGGTTAAAGCTGCAATTTCTTCTGAAGGAGGTAATTCACTATAAACCGTTTTATAAAATAACTGGTCTCTTAAGACTTCTGATCCTTTCATTTTCACTGCACCTATCGAGAGAATACGATCTCCATTGTAAGGGTAAAAGCCAGTTGTTTCGATATCAAACACTACTACAGCTAAGTCTTTAAAAGGCGTATTCAACACATCTTTTTGCTTCAATTCTCTTTGCAAATTACGCATATAGGCAATCTTTCTAGCATCTGTTTGACTTGTTACAGGATTCATATCATTCATTTTCCCTGACATCTGCTTAATAAATTGAAGCATTTGATTCATTACCATTTAGAACACTCTTTTTCTATCGTATTTTTTGCCTGCTGAAATAGTTCCGCACCTTTTTTCATGTATTCCTTCAACTCCTGTTTGTCTTTTTTTGATAATTTCTTTAAAGGAATATAATGTACTTCTTCATATTCAGTTACATCTTTGGTGAACTGAAACTTAAAAGCTAGCAAACTTTCAAACAGTCTGTGATACTCAGATAAAAAGGAGTATTTCTCCTTAAGAGCTGCAAACCTTACAAGAGTTGGTGCTTTCATAATATGGTTACATAAAACTAATAGTCGTAGTGCATTAACATATGGAAACAATGCGGTCGTTTTAATATTAATCTGACCTGTTCTTTTTCCTGATTGTTGCGGCAATAACTGACCAAATACTCCTACGCCTTTTTGTATAAACCCTACATTATCCACCAGTCTATTCATAATTTCTGGGTGACTTTGAATATATGAAAATGTTACTTGTTTAACATCCTCCAGTAATTTTCCTTCCCCTAATAAGACACGTGAATCAAAAAAAGTGGAGAAATGGCGTAATGATTGCCAGCTTTCTTCATCAAGCCAGTCGCTGACTTGCCGCTTCCAATCTTCGATTGATTTTGTCCATCGTGATTCCGATGCCATCACTTTACCTTCACACCGCTCATAACCGACTATTTCCAAACCATCGACAATCTCTGTACCTAACTTTTGAAAATAGGCTTGATGTTGTTCAGAACCATTAAAAATAATACCATGATCCTGATCACTCCAAATGGATTGTTCCCTTCTACCGGCACTACCCATCAGAAAAAAAGCGAAGGGAGCAGGGACTTCACCCTGCTCTACCTTAACTTTCTCCAGTGCTAATTGTACGGTTTTTAGCATTAAATCATCGTGAAAATCGTTTAATTGTTCATGGTCCATTTGTAGGTGAATCTGCTGTTCACGCCATTTCCTTATGTCTTCGTAACTCATGACGGAGGTCATCTCCTTTATCGAAGAACGATGCATTATTTTGCTTGTTCATTCGGGTGTGGAATGTTCTCAGGATAACCATAGCTACCATGCTCACTCATGTCAAGGCCAATGATTTCCTCTTCTTCAGAAACTCTTAGTCCACCCATTACTTTATCCATAACCTTAAGGATAATGAATGATACAACAAATGCATAAGCACCAGATGCTACAACACCTAAGATTTGAACACCTAATTGCTCGAATCCACCACCGTAGAATAAACCGGGTTGACCCCAATCCATGCCGACTGACAATTCATGTGTAGCGAAGAAACCAGTTGAAATTGTACCCCAAACACCGACAGTACCGTGAACAGATAATGCAAAGATTGGATCGTCAATTCGAGCACGATCAAAGAATCTCATACTTGCGTAAACGATCAGACCACCAATCGCACCAATCACTACTGCTGCCCATGGTTCAACGAAACCACAAGATGCTGTAATGGCTACCAGACCAGCTAATGCACCATTTAATGTCGTTGGAACATCTGCTTTCCCTGTTACTGCCCAAACGAGTAACATTGCTGCAATTGCACCAGCTGCCGCTCCTAATTGTGTGTTTAAAATAACATAACCAAAGAATGCATCTTCCACTCCAAATGTACTTGCACCGTTGAAACCAAACCAACCTACCCAAAGTAATAATACTGCTAATGCTGTATATACTTGGTTGTGTCCTGCTAATTCATTAGAAGAACCATCTTTATTGTATTTACCAATACGAGGTTTTAAAATAACCGTTGCTGCTAATGCTGCCATCGCACCTGTTAAGTGTACAACTGTAGAACCAGCGAAGTCTTGCTTACCATGATCCGCTAACCAGCCTGCACCCCAAATCCAGTGAGCAACAACCGGATAAACCAGTGCCGAGAATAAAACGGCAAATATAACATATGCTGATAATTTTGCACGTTCCGCGAAACCACCGAATGCAATGGTTAAGGCAATGAGTGCAAACATCATTTGAAACATAAAGTCAACTGCTGGGGATAACCCATCCTCACTAAATGATGTATCACCATAGAAGAAATCAGATAAACCAATAAACATATTACCATCACCATAAATGAAGCCCCAACCAACAGCCCAGAATACGATTGAGCCGATCCCAATTGTAAAAATGGTTTTTCCGGCAATGTGGCCGGCGTTCTTCATTCGAGTAGAACCAGCCTCAAGTAAAATAAATCCACCAATCATTAATAAAACTAAAAAAGTACCAATAATGACCCATAAATTATCCATAAGTACAGTATCCATAATCTTTTCCCTCTCCTTGTAAATAATATTAACATCAACTGTTAAATACAGTGTAAGCTGAAATCTAGTGCTCCACAATTTTTATGTAAGGTAATCTAACAAGGTTTTTCGTAGAGGGTAATTTGGATCAGATTTGCATAAGCGAAACTGGGCAACCATCGCTGGTCCATTATTAAATGCTATTTGTATGTCGATTACTTGGGTAGTAATGATGGAATATATGAGCAGCTTGACGACCACTCCGGCTACCCATTTCTCTCCGCGGGTTTGCCCGTTAGCTAACTTTCCCGAGCCGAAAATCCACTTTGCAAAGATAGTTGAGACCCTACCCGCGAAAAGCGAAATAATTAGTCGGAACCATTGGTAAATACACATAAAACATTTCAAAATAACTACTTCATTTAACACGGTGATTGCACGGTTTTATACTTTCTTGTTTGACAATAAAAAAACCCCTTTCTCCAAGCTAACTGGAGAAGGGGGATTACTGTTATTGTATTTGGTCTAACAATTGATACGCTTCTTCTGCAGATTTTACATTTAACAATTGCTCTCTAAATTGATCATCCATTAATTTTCTGGAAAGCATCTGCAGAATCTTCAAATGTGCATCTCCTTCTGCATGCTTCGGTACGGCAATCATAAAGATTAATTTCGCTAGAGAATCATCAGCACTATGCCAATCTACTCCATCTTTTTGAAGGCCGAACACAACGCGTGGTGCTTTTACTGCATCTGACTTACCATGAGGAATAGCAACATTCATACCGATACCTGTAGAGCTTTCTGCTTCACGATCTAATATTGCTTTTCTGAAGTCCTCTTTAGAAGTTAACACATCATTTGCATCTAATTTTGCAATCATTTCATCAATAACTTCATCTCTGTCATTTGCTTTTATCTCTGTATCGATTAAGTTAACATTTGTAATATCTGTTAGTTTATCGATTTGTTCCACTGATTGAGTGGCAGGTTCATCATTTATTTCTTCCTCAGCTTCTTCCAATACTGGTTTATCTACATCTTTTTTCAATAACTTGATCATGAACGCTGTCACAACCGAACCGATAATAATGGCAACGAAGAACATCAATACATTGTCAACCGCACCTAATACCCCAACAATTGGACCACCGTGTGCTACACTATCTCCAACGTTACTTAACATCGCAATAACTGAACCTGTCATCGATCCGACCATAATACTCGGGATCACACGCAAAGGATCCTGTGCCGCAAATGGAATCGCACCCTCCGTAATACCAAAGAATCCCATTGTTAAAGATGCTTTACCAGTTTCTTGCTGGGCTTGTTCAAATTTATTTTTGAACATTAATGTAGCCAAACCTAAACCAATTGGTGGCACCGCAATCGCAACTGCAATGGGGCCCATAATTTCATAGTTACCTTCCCCAATCATGGCAGCACCAAATAAAAAGGCTACTTTATTAACCGGTCCACCCATATCAAATGAGATCATCGCACCTAAAATAAGTGCTAATAAAATCGAGCTTGTTCCTTGCATACCTGCAAGCCAACCTGTGAGTGATTCAAAAATTTGTGCTACTGGAGCACCGATTAACAATACAAAAAGAAGACCTACTACTAAAGAAGATATTACTGGAATAATAATGATTGGCATAATGGGTTGTACCATCTTTGGCACTTTAATTTTCTTAATCCATAACGCCACATAACCCGCTAAGAAACCTGCAATAATACCACCAAGGAAACCAGCACTTGCTTCGCTACCGTAAAAACTACCATTTGCTGCAATATAACCGCCAATCATACCTGGTGCAAGACCAGGACGATCTGCTATACTGTAAGCAATATAACCAGCAAGGATTGGTACCATAAAGCTAAATGCTGCAGCACCAATCGATTCTATCGTTTTCCAAAAGGAATCCTCCGGTATTGCAATACCACCTTCTCCAGGATTACCACCTATAGTTAAAGCAATGGCAATTAGTAAACCACCAACAACGATAAATGGCACCATAAAAGAAACACCATTCATTAAGTGACGGTAAATTGGATTTTGCTTCGTTCCTTCTGAAGCAGTCGGCATTTTTTCTTTTTTACTACTTCCTTCCCCTTTATGGACTGGAGCATCATCACTTAACGCTTGTTTAATTAAATCCTTAGGATTTCGGATCCCTTCCTGCACTCCTGCAGCTACTAATTTTTTACCAACGAAACGGGATTTATTAACCGTTTTATCTGCCGCAATAATGATCGCGTCTGCTTCTTCAATTTCAACAGCAGTTAATTCATTTTCTGCCCCAATTGAGCCTTGCGTTTCCACTTTAATATCTATATTCATCTCTTCTGCTGCTTTTTCCAAATTCTCAGCAGCCATATACGTATGCGCAATCCCATTAGGACAAGATGTAATCGCTAATATTTTTGTCATTTGTAACACACCTTCCCTTGTTGTAATTACCCATAGTATACCCCTAAATTGGCTTGTCAAAATAAAAGAAACTTACCACTACTTCCGGCAAAAATGATTTTTTTGTTCAGATGAACAGGGAAAATCGCCCCATTTATTATCATGAGAAAAACTGTTTCAAAACCGGGAAAGCCCACCTGGTCCTGTCCAAAGTAGTTATTTTGACATGAATAAGGCGTAACAACCGCTGCGGCTTGCCCACTTCGTTTTCCATCTACATATCATTTCAAATTGACCACCTATGATACAAAAAAACGATCATGCCGCGGATTATATTCTTTCCTATCTGAGAACAAAAGCGCAGAGCGACCGCTTAAAAACGTAGCGACTTCAGGATCAAATTGCGGTAGGTGTATTAGAGTTACTCAAAAACTTGAAAAAAGTATTTGACATTGTAGGCTAGACAATAAGAAATCCTTACAATTCTCAGAACTGAAAGGATTTTTAATCTATTATAGCTAAAAAATTATCCACATCTGTTACAGCGGTCAGTTTGGCAACCTTCTCAGGATTGCCTGCTAACCTAGATAACTGGTGGAATAACTTTCTTCTTTTATCGGAAGGCTCCTGTTTTAAAACGAGAAAAAATACTAAAGAGACTATTTCCGTTCCCCATGTAATCGGTTCTTTTAACGTTGCTACTATTATGGCAGACTCTTTTACTAAATTTGGGTCCCCATGAGGAATGGCAATACCACCACCGATTGCTGTAGCTGCTGCTCGTTCACGAATTAGCGCTTGATGACCATAATCCTCTTCTACCAAGCCATCATGAACTAATCTCTCTGATAATTTCTCTATTAATTCAAAGCGATGTTCTATAGCTAAATCTAAAAATACATAATCGTCTTTTAAATAACCTCTTAATACAGAATCACGATTACCTTGGCTCTTTCCAAGCAAGGCATTACGCAGCTTATTCTTGTCATGCTCGTTAAAAAGAGGGGTAATCATCACGTATGGAATAGTTTCACTCTCTATGGGCATGGTTGAAACAATTAGGTCTACTGACTGTTCTTTTAAAAACAGTTCCAATTTATTTTGTGGAAGTGTTGCAATAATATCGATTTCATGAAACGATGCAGCAATTTTCGAACGTAATATTTCTGATACGCCAATACCCATATGACACACAATTACTATTTTCTTGTTAAACTGTCGTTCCCCTCTTATTCGTTCCACTGAAGCTTGATAATGTAAGGTTAAAAATGCCACTTCATCTTCTGGAATTTTAAATGGCAATTCCTCTTCCATATCCTGCAATGCTGTAATTAAAGCATCAAACATAAATGGATACATCTGTTTAATATCCGCTGCCAACGGATTTTGAACAGGGAGTTCATATTTCAATCGATTGATAACTGAATAAAGATGCACCTTTAATCCATCTTTTAATGTTTCATCCTGACCAAAAGGCATTAATGCTAAAACACTCAGCCGTTTGGTCAGCACTTCTGTCAGCCATTCTGCTTGTCGATCAACATCCGCATCGAAGTGAGACACATCACCATGCCTTTCCTGAAACTTTGCACCTAGAAATTGCATCGTTAAGTATACCTTTTCCTGTTCTAGGACTTTAATAACAAAGATACGCTCTAAGTCCTGCACTAATTTCTCCATCCATTGAAATTCTTGTTTCTTTGTTATAAAAGTTATATGTTCTTTATTTATATCTACCATATGATTTGATTTCAATCTTTTCATCATTACAATGATATAGATTTTTAAATTCTTTATACTTTCATCTGTTAGTGGTATTTGATAATGGCGAATAAAGGTTAAAAAAGATTGATCCAGTGCTTGTCGTTCATGTTCTTGCACTTGTTGATACACAAAAGAAAAATCTCGTGAGTCTTTCTCTTCTTTATAAAAATCAAGATGCTGGATTGCTATTCGAATATCCTTTTCTATTGCTTCGACTACAATACCAACTTTTTGCTTCGTCTTTATCTGTACATTTTTAGTTTTCAACCATGTTTCCATCTCTTCGATCACTTTTTTTATGGTAGAGTGTGACACAAAGTAGCGATCTGTTAACTGTTGAATGGAGATATTTTCATGAATAAGAAGCTGAAATAATATTTCTTTTTGTTCTACAACGTCCAAAACACTTCTTTTCTCCCTATTTTCAGACTGTATGAATGATAATATCTCCTGCTTTTCGTCATCAGATATTTCAATCGATACACCGACACCAGGCTTTCTAATCAATTGCCCATTACTTTGTTCTTTTAAAAACGATTCCACTATTTGCAAATCATTACGAATTGTTTTCTCTGAACAATTTAACTCTTCGGCTAAATGCTGCACTAAAGCTACTTGTCCATCTTCTAGCAATAATTTTTTAAAGAGAATCCGCTGCCTCTCCTTCATGAAATCACCTCCATCTCCAACACAACAATACTACAAGTCACATGCAACCGCAATGTCAATCAAAAGGAAAAGGCACTAACCGAACTGGTTGTGCCTTCTGCTTTACTATTTCAATTATAACAATCTACCAAAGACGTAGGTGATGAGAAACCACAAAATCCCAAAGAAAATAATTAAATAGGTTATATATTTAATTGCAGCAACGCCAACCTTACTAGAGTCTGATTTCTTCTCTTTTCTTTCGACTTCGATATCTCTGTGTTGTGTCATAAATAATCATGCTCCTCTCTTTTAGTAGCGTTACTGATGTAATACCACTTAACGAGAGTTTAAAACAACATACTTTCAAATTAGAAAAAAAGCATTAGCACACAAAATTCTTTGTGTGCTTGTCAAACTTATTTCGCTCTGATTTGGTCCTGAAAACCAATTTCTTTGTGTGATCCATCACAGAACGGTTTGTTTTTGGATGCACCACATCGGCATAAGGAAAATTTTGTTTTTGTTTCGAATGGATTTCCCTCTGCATCCACTAATTCAACATCTCCTGTTACCAAAATCGATCCATTGTCCCTTACTTTTAATTGTACTTTATTGTTAGTCTCACTCATCTTTTATTACCCCCTCTACAAATTTTAACTGAGTTTCTTCGCTTCTGTCTATCATCACTTGTATAAAATATTATGCTTTTTCACACATTAAAATGAAAGGCGGGATAAAAAGATGGAAAATCATGAACATGTAAACTATTTTGATCAATCAATAGCAGATTTCAAACGTGGTACTAGAAGAATGGAAGAATACTTACCGGAAATGACGAGAGGATATTTCGAGTTTACCGAAGAGGCATTTAAGGATGGAACAATTGCTAAAAAAGAAAAGCAACTCATGGCGCTAGCGATTAGTATTTATGCCCAGGACGAGTATTGTATTATTTATCATTCAAAAGGTGCTGTCGAAAACGGTGCTAGCCAGGAGGAACTAATGGAAACAATTGCTGTTAGCGCAGCACTAGGCGGAGGTGCAGCATTCGCCCAGGCCGTAACCCTCGCCACAGACTCCTATGCGCACTATCAACAAAAACTACATTAAGTATAACCGGGCCAATCTTGAGCCCGGTTTTTCATTAAGAGCTTATTTCGAAGGTTGTTGTTTCTTTTTCTTTTCTTTTTAACTGCTCATATCGCTGTTTTTGTCGATATCCATAAGTTGCAGAAAGTATTGTTTCTTCACTTTCTAAGGCAGATCCTAAAGCACCGATGATTGTTGCAAAGCTGGTGATAATCCACGCTATGTAAAAGTAATTACTGTAGTTAACGTGAGAACTTACTTGCGATTCTAACATACCAATAGGAATGAATAAAAAAACAGCAATTAAGAACAGAAGATATAAGTTTAAATAGAATAATGTAACTGAAATCACCAAGGTACAAACCGTGGTTATATTGTATAACATTCTTTTTAGGTTATTTGTTTCAATTCTTGGAGATTCCCATAATTTATGAGCGACGATAATCCAAGTTACCATCGCAATAATCGACACAACACTTAATATAATCATACGCCACGTCTCATATGCACTCGCTAACATCCATGAAGTCGGAAAAATCAAGGCATAAGTTCCTGTGGTAAATGCAACAACCATTACTTTTATGAAAGATGGAAACATTCTACAAGGACGGTTCGCCCGTACCATACCAGGTAAAATTCGCAAGCCACCTAAGTATCTTGAAGGAATAGTAAAACGAACATCTATATTTTTCTCACCATTCTGCGGTGTTTCTCTTCTAACTGGAGAGAACCTCTCAAGCCCTTTCTTGCTAACTAATATATAACCATTAACAATTCTTAGACCGTCTTTAGCTGCTTCCTCTATCTTATCTCTCAATTTTTGTTGGCCTTCATCAGTAACTCCTCTATACATTTCATTGACTAATTGGATAATAGATGCTCTAATTCGTTTGACCATTGGGGTAGATCCAAGAGCAGGCAAACTAAGTAATGCTATATTCTTTTTTTCATATGCTTCAGCAACCACAACCTTACTATTATGGAATAACGGTAAATCTGTTAAGCAAACCAAAAAGGCATTATCATGTTCTTTTGCATTTTCTAATTTTGATTCTAAAATTTCCCTTGCATTCTCTGTCGATCCTGTTAAAGGATCTATTTCGTGTTCAAATTCCCATTTTACTGTTTCATCAACATAATACTCCAACAAGGAAGGCAAATCACTTTTCATTTCATTAATGACATCATTTGCAAATCCTGGAGCTGTTATAATTTTTATTTTTTTATTAGAACTGCTCAACATCACTCACCTCATACAAACCATTTACTAATGTTTTACACAAAGTTTGTGATTTAAACCATTTTATAGTTATTCATTCTAAATAAGGAAGCGTTATACTAATTAGGGGTTCTACCTTCAGCTAACTTTTTGAGGTTTGATACAATGTAAAATAAAAGATGTAATATCCGTACGTTAAAAAAATGTAGAACGTTATTTAGCGCAGGCGCCCACTTCGACTCCTGTGGGATCAGCGTGATCTGAAGATCCACTTTTGTAAAGCGATCTTCTTTACAAAAGTTAGCTGAAGACACGCCCCACGGAAAGCGAAGTGGGCAAGCCGTAGCGGTTGTACGCCTATTATTCATGTCAAAATAACTACTTTGGACAGGAACGGGGTGGGCTTTGCCGATTTTTCCTTAATCATAGTAATTCAGAAGTATTGATACGGAAAGGGAAGTGGGCAGCTGGAGCGATGCTTTCGTCTACATATCATTTCCAAATGACCACCTATGATACAAAAACACTATCATGCCGCGTATTATATGCTTTCCTTATAAACAAAAAAAGCTTAAAACCTATTCCATTTACTTAATAGGTTCCAAGCTTTGTTTACAATTCATAAGGCGTTTCCTGATAAACATAATAATTCAGCCAATTAGAGATTAAAATATTAGAATGTGTGCGCCAGCGTAGTTTTGGTGTTTGATTCGGATCATCATTCGGATAATAATTTTCTGGTATGATCGGGTTTAGTCCAGCTGCCATATCCCGATCAAACTCTTTCTTTAATGTTAAAGCATCATATTCTGGGTGGCCTGTAACAAAGATTTGTTTACCATCTGTTGAGGCGACCATATATACCCCCGCTTGCTCCGATTCACTTAATATCTTCAAACTTGGGACCTTCTCGATATCTTCTTTGCGTATATCAGCATGGCGTGAATGGGGCACTAAAAACTCCTCATCAAAACCACTGACTAACTTCTCCCGTGGATCATTGAGCGTATGTGTATAAATGCCTGATAATTTTTCCGGCATCATATACTTATCTACCCCATAATGATAGTAAAGACCTGCCATTGCACCCCAACAAATATGCAGGGTGGAGGTGACGTTCGTTTTACTCCACTCCATAATTTCAGACAGTTCTTCCCAGTAATTCACTTCTTCGTAAGCTAGTTTTTCAATTGGTGCACCAGTAATGATTAGTCCATCATATCTATTAGCCTTTACATCATCAATCGATTTATAAAATTGCTTTAAATGTTCTACCGATGTATTCCTAGAAGTATGTGTACTCGTATGCAACAATCCTACCTCTAATTGTAACGGGCTGTTTCCTAATAAACGCAATAAATGGGTTTCGGTTTGCTGTTTTAATGGCATTAAATTTAATATTAATATTTTAAGTGGCCGAATGTCTTGTTTAAATGCCCTGCTTTCATCCATAACAAAAATATTCTCTTCTTGTAACTTACTTTTAGCTGGTAATAGATCCGGCACTTTGATAGGCATTTTTTGTGACTCCTTTGTTAATAAATTCCCTAAAATAAAAAAATTCACGATAAAATCTATTTTATCGATATTTCGGTTTAAAATAAAGGGAAATGTTTTTAAAAAATTCTGACATATTATACTTCTGATGTTATGGTTAAAAAGGATGCCTCCTATACGTAAGGCATCCTATCTATTACGCCATCCATTTTGGTGGTGTATCTTTTCCCCAATAAACTTCTGCTATCGGGAAATGCTCTTCGAATTGATCGATTCGCAAATGATAGTGGAATTGAAAATAATAACCGTCTTGTGGTCTTCTTAACCGATTGACATGAAACTTTGCAACATTTTCTTTATCTTTTATATGGTATAGGTTAAAGATACGTTCTCCATATCCGCCTGAGGGCTCATCGGCAATCATTAAGTATTGGCTTTCTTCATCACCAATTTCTTTATATAATTCATCTAATACCGTTTCAATATTTGGTAAGACAGTTCGATTAAGATCTCCATTGACTTTTGAAGAAATTTTGGTACCTAACTTTGCTTGCACTTGTTCTTTTGCAAGATGATTTAATTCCTCGAGATAAAGTTGATTCGAGTCTTCAAGAATTAGGTTTTCTTCTGTTATCGAATCTTCTATTTCCTCTTCGTCTACTTGTTTCGGCTGATCTTCACTTGGCTCAATGTCCTTTTTGCCTAAGTCTACATCAGCATTAATGTAGATAGGGGGAACATATAACCCAAGTGTTAATATCGTCACTAATAAAACGGTTAATTTTTTCATCCACATTTTCATCTCGATCGAACTCCCTCACATCGACTTACTAAAATTTTATCATGTTTTACTAATTTGTCCATACATGTAAAGGGTCTTTTCATTTTTTACATAAATTTTACTTATGTTTGTGCTAAGCTTTGTCTTAGATTTCCTGGTTGTTCTGCACCAATCACTTCACTATTAAAGGGAGCTACTTAATGTAACAACAGAATCAGCTTTTTTCAAATCCAAATCATTTGTACATTCTCCTCACCTTATTTTGAAAAAAAAATCCTTCCCTATAAAGATAGAGAAGGATTCTACGATTAATTGCATTACGCTCCAACAAAAATCAATCGCCGTCGAATCTTCTCATCTTCGAATCAAAATTGATTCTCTGAAATTGGCACCGGGTACATGCGTACTGGTTGCCGAGGCTTCGCAGGGTCAGTCCCTCTACCTCTCTGGATAAGAAAATCTTGCGTTTTATTAAATTGTAAATACATCACTTGGTTTGCTACAAATCATATCATACTACTTTAAAAACAACAAGCGCTTTTTTAATTTTCAGATAATAGTATAAATCTGTTCATTTTACACCAAAATAAGGATGATAGTTTATGCACAAATAAGGTGGGACAAACAATGGATCAAGAACATATAGATAAGTGGAAAGACCTTGAACATGATTTAGACCATGCCATTCCGGAAGAAGTCCTTCCAGATATCGCTTATTACCGAACTCTTGTTGTTAACGTCATCATGATCGGTGCCCCAAATGAAGATTGGGTGTTAATCGATAGTGGCACACGCAAATATCATGACCGGATTCTTCACGCTTGCGAACACCGTTATGGCAATAAACCACCACAGGCAATTATACTAACCCATGGTCACTTTGATCATATCGGTTCCGCGAAAAAATTGGCAGAATACTGGAACGTACCAATATATATCCACGAAAACGAAATGGATTTTGTCACAGGCAAGAAGGAATACCCTCCAGGGGATCCAACTGTTGGTGGCGGAATGATTTCATTATTATCAACAATATTCCCTACCAAGCCAGAACACTTGGAAGGTCTTGTAACGGCATTGCCAAATGATGGTTCTGTTCCTTTTCTCGAGGATTGGCAGTATGTCGAAACACCCGGTCACACCCCCGGTCACATCAGTTTGTTTCGTGAAAAGGATCGTGTATTAATTGCAGGTGATGCAATTTCAACTGAAAAACCGGAGTCATCCTGGGCAGTGTTTTTCCCTTTACAGCACGTTTACGGACCACCTGCTTATTTTACTGAAGACTGGATTAGCGCAGAGGAGACTGTCAAAAAGCTAGCTGATCTAGACCCCGACATGATAATCGCCGGTCACGGTTTGCCGATGGAAGGCGAGACAATGAAAAAAGAACTAAAGAAACTGGCAGATAGCTTTATTGAACAGGCAATTCCCAAACATAAGCGACAGTGATGAAATAGCTACTTCATTATTATATATAAGAGAAAATAAGCAATTCGCTCAGTCGCCTCCTCTAATGGCTATCGTGAATAATATCAACTGCTTGACCACCACTCCGGCTGCCCATTTCCCTTTCCGTGGGGGTTGCCCTTCAGCTAACTTTTTCGAGCAAAAACCGCTCGATAAAGTGGATCTTCAGATCAAACAATTCCCTAAGGAGTGGAAATGGCCGGCCTTCGTTAAGATCTACTCAACAACGCTCACATGAGGTAACACGGTTGTTTTTACTCTAAATAGTCGTGAAGTCGCCTAGTTTCTGAGTGCTTGGAGCTAGACAAATCTCAAAATTTTCTTACCTGATACATAATACTTTTCAAAATAACTACTTCGCTTAACACTGTCATTGCATCGATTTTATCCTTTTTTGATAAAGAAAAAACATGAACACCAATGGATGTTCATGTTTAGCCTCGTTCTATTTTTCTCCTTCAAAGTAGACTACTTACTATTTCACTACTCTGATTCTTCTTCATCATACGGCTTACTGTTTTTAATAAAAAAGGATAGAATTAATCCTATTAAGGTGATAATCGAAAGGACTAAGAAGGCTGTATTCGCGCCAGTTATCCCTGGGTATTGATCACCGCTTTGTTCAGCAATTGATTCTGCCTGTGTTAATACGGTTACGATAATTGCCGTACCAACAGATGCTGACACATTACGTAATGTATTATCCATTGCTGCACCATGGGCAATTAGTTTTTTCGGTAATTGATTTAAACCAGCAGTCGCTGCAGGCATCATTACCATAGAAATACCTAGCATTCTAATTGCAAACACGATTGTCAAATACGTAATCGATGTTTTATCATCTAAAATCGCAAATAAGAATGAGCCAATCGTCATTAATGAAAAGCCTACAATCGCAAGCCATCTTGCACCAATTTTATCAAATATCCGTCCTGTTATCGGAGACATAAAACCGGTAATTAGTGCACCTGGTAAAATAACCAGTCCTGATTGTACGGCCGTAAAATCCCTAGCTTCCTGCATGTACAACGGCACAAGAGTTTCCACTGCAATTAACCCCATAAATGCTATCATACCAAGCGTTACTGTTAATGGAAAAATCGAATAAGTAAAGACTCTAAACTCTAACATTGGGTGTCGTAATTTCAATTGCCTTAAAATAAACCAGATCAGTGAAATAACCCCTATTATTAAAACAACAATTGTAATCGGGGAGCCCCAACCGTTATTCCCTGCACTTGTAAAGCCATATAACAAACCACCAAATCCTAAAGAAGACAGGATAATGGATGGAATATCTAGCTTCGGTTTCGAAATCTCGGTTACATTTTTCATTACAAAATAGGCGATGACGATATCAATAATAGCGATAGGTAATATTATGTAGAATAAAACGCGCCATGAATAATGTTCGGTAATCCAACCTGATAAAGATGGACCAATTGCTGGAGCAAAAGAAATAACTAACCCTACTAACCCCATAATTGATCCCCGTTTATTAACCGGGAATATCATAAGAAATACAGTTTGCATTAATGGTAACATCACACCTGCACCAGCGGACTGGATGACCCGTCCAGCTAATAATACAGCAAAATTAGGTGCTAATGCTGCTACCAACGTACCGAAAGTAAATACAGTCATTGCAGTAATAAATAATTGCCTCGTTGTAAATCGATCTATCAGAAACGCACTAACCGGAATCATTATTCCATTTACTAGCATAAAAATCGTCGTTAACCACTGTGCTGAGTTAGCAGTAATTCCCATTTCATTCATAATCGGAGGAATTGCTGTAATCATTAACGTTTGATTTAATATCGCGATAAAAGATCCTGCCAGTAACAATGCAACGATAGTTCCTCGCTTTTGAACGGTTGTAGTCATTCTCTCACTCCCTTATAGCGTGTGTTCAAAAAGTTGCCGAATGCGAAACAAGCCAACGAAGAGCTTCGCCGCTTATCATTTGGTGACTTCTTGAACATCATCTTATATAAATTACTTCTAGTCACGAAAGTTATTGTATGCCCTTTTACATCAAAATGCAAAAAATAGAAACCGAAAAACAGTTTCTATTTTAACCAGCCCTTTTCATTCACTTTTGCAATCGCCTCAATACGATTATCCACCTCTAATTTATCTAGAATAATAGATATATAATTCCGAACCGTTCCATTGGATAAAAAAAGTTCTTTTGCAATAGTTTTTGTCGTTTTCCCTTCCGCTAACAATTTCATTACTTCGATCTCTCTTCTTGTTAGAGGGTTCTCTTCCGAAAAGGCGATATCTATTAATTCCGGCGAATAAATCCGTTTTCCTCTCATAATTTGGCGAATGGACTGTGCCAAATCCTCACTAGGACTATCCTTTAATAAATAGCCACTAACACCGGCATTTCTTGCTCTTTCGAAATATCCTGGTCTTGCGAATGTCGTGAGGATAACTACTTTACAAGCGTGGTTTCGTAACTGTTCTGCTGCATCTAGTCCTGTCATTACCGGCATTTCGATATCCATTAAGCAAATATCTGGCATTTCTTCTTTAACTAATTCCAATACTTCTTCCCCATTATTGGCTTTTCCGACCACTTCCATATCTTCCTCTAAATCCAACAAAGCACCTAGCGCTCCTAATAACAACTGTTGATCTTCAGCTAGCACAATCCGGATCACAGCTCTTCCTCCTCTTCTATCTGTTTCAAAACTTTCGGAACAGATATATACACTTCAAAACCATTCTTTTTTCTCTTGATAGCTAATGTCCCATTGACAAATTCCAGCCGCTCTTTCATTCCTTTTAAACCATTTCCATAGCTCTTATTACTTGCATTGCCGATACCATTATCAACCACTTCCAGTTGTATAGCTTGCTTTGTTTCGATAATATTAATCAAACAGGAAGAAGCATGGCTATGCTTCACTACATTGGTTACTGCTTCTTTTAAACACATACTTAACACGTTTTCTAAAAAAAGCGGGAGATGATCGCCATCAGCTTCAAATATAATTTCTGCCTCTATTTCTGCTGCATCTAGTAACTGCTTGGCATGTTCCACTTCTTCACTCAATCGAATACTTCTCATATTGGAAACCATTTCGCGAACTTCTTTCAATGCTTGACGAGCCGTGTCCTGCACATCTTGCAGCTCTTTTTTTACAGCTTTAGGATCTTTTTCGACCAGTTTGGCAGATAATTCACTTTTTAATCCAATCATCGATAACTTTTGCCCCAATGTATCATGTAAATCTCTCGCAATCCGATGCCGTTCTTCTATAATCGCTAATTGTGATATTTTTCTATTTGCATCTTCCAACTGTCCTTCCAATTTCTCCTGTTTAAATCGATTATAGCGATTTATCGGGATTAATATAACCCCTAAAATAGTCATAATTAAAAAGGGAATTTGACTTAAAAACAAGGAATAATTTAGTAAAAACCCTGCTGTCATCGCTCCAACAGTTGTGACGAGGTGGATAACATACATCGTAATAAACCCTGCTTTACTGCGAATATTTCCTATATAAAAAGCAATGAACAATGCAAAGTAAACATATCCAAATAACATCGTCATCATGATATTAATCACAAATTCAATACTTAATCCTATGTATACTAATGGACCGTGCGAATTAAAGGTCATCCAATACACACCAAAAAACAACATGGTTGCGGCTATTCCTGCCGCAATCTCCCAAAGGGTAGTGGAATGGAAAATAAAATAAAATGGCAACACACAAAAAATGATCCAAATATATAAACTTAACCCCGTGTTCCGAGGGAAAATATCATACCAATGCCTCATTGAAATCACCTCACGAAGGACAAACAAGTACATTATTGTTTATCTATATTTTGAAATTTGTCGTATGATCTCTGCTTTTTTCACAAATACTTACTGAATCTCATCACTTCACTTTCAGATATAAATAACCCCCATCACCATTGTACCAAAAAGAATTGGAACAATGGGACAGGGGGAATTATCAGGAACGAATTGTCTGCGTACCTTTGGTCGAAGGTAACGAAATATTTGATTTCTTTTTACTTCGCTGTTTCATTTCCTTAAAACTAATAAAGGTCTTTTGCTCTTCATCATATAGTCGAAAGCGAATTGATTCCAAGCTTGTCTTCAAGGTAATTGTCGTTGCCTTTTGTAATGGCGGTGTTTCTTGGTGCGCCTTCTCCAAATGGTAATTCGGCACTCTTGGTGCTAGATGATGAACATGGTGATAACCAATATTCCCTGTCATCCATTCCAACCATTTTGGTAACTTATAATAAGAGCTTCCGTCCACAGCGGCCTTCACATAATCCCATTCCGATTCATTCTCAAAGTAGGAATCCTCGAATTGATGTTGAACATAAAACAACCAAATACCAAGAACACCTGCTACATATGCAATCGGTAGTTGGACAAGTAAAATTGCCTGCCATCCTAACGTCAGCACGATAATCGCATAGATTGCAACTAACATAAAGTTGATTAAATACGTATTCCAGCGCTCTTTCTTACGAGCATCTTTCCGATTAAAGCGATTTTCATACAAGAATAATGAAAATGGACCTAAACCGAACATCACAAAAGGATTACGGTATAAACGATATTGTAACCTTTGCCATTTACTAGCTTGTTCATATTCATTAACTGTCATAATCCAAATATCACCAGTACCACGTTGATCTAAGTTTCCACTTGTTGCATGGTGTATAGAATGCTCTCTTTTCCATTTTTCAAAAGCAAAATGAGTAAGAACACCTGTCAACGTTCCAATCACACGGTTCCACTTCTTATTTTTGAAAAAGGATTGGTGGGCACAATCATGAAAAATAATGAATGTTCGTACCATAAATCCTGCCGCAACAACTGAGAATGCAAGACTCAAGAAAATGGAGACCGATAAACTTTGATATGCCAAGTACCACAATATAAAGAATGGTGGTATCGTGTTGAATAATTGAATCATGCTTGTTTTTGTTTTCGATGTTGCATACGGCATGACATCTTTTCTTAATTTCGCTTGTTTTTGTTTGCTCATCATCATCCCTACTTTCGAAGCTTACTATATATGCAGTTTACTCCAATTTCAGCTATTTTATAAGACGCAATTGTCAGCAATTTAAAATGACATTTGTCATGTATGAAGTAACATTTTTCCATGATTGGAAATACTCTATTCTGCTATTAGCAAACTGACTTACTGCTTTACATAGCATATAGGTTTACTTCGTAAGAATATTGCACAAATCTCAGCACAAAGATAAATGTAAACGTTGACAAAAATAACGTGTATATGGTAATATCTTAACAATCTTTCACATAATATAGCTTCAAGTACTCCACAAAAACTCCAAAATTGACTTCAATGCGAATGTAACCTGAACTTTTCACAACTGGTATTACTCTCAAGTAAATTATGGTATCTCAACTTTGTTCATCCTTAAAACTAACTAAGTTATGTTATCCAGTATTGGTTAGCCATCAAAAGCTAATTAATATAATAAAGAATTATAGGAGGGTTAATAAGTAATGCTAAAAAAGTATGCGCTTTCATTGTTGTTTTTCGTCCTTTTTATTTGTTTAGCCGCATGTTCAGAAGACGACGAATCCAGTGGATCAGGTGATAATGGCTCTGGTGGATCTGGTGGTTCCGGTGAAAATGTAGAGTTAACAATGTGGGTTTTCCCGGGAATGGGAATCGATGAACAAATCGAACGATACCAGGAAGAAAACGAAAATGTCACGATTAATATCCAAGAAGCAGAGTATGCCGATCACCATCAAAACTTGCTAACAGCTCTAGGTGCCGGTTCAGGTGCCCCAGATGTTGCAGTTGTTGAATCAGCTTATATAGAACAATTTAAAGTCAATCCTGATCAATTCCATAATTTAAATGACTACGGTGCAGAAGATATTAAAGATGATTTCCTAGAATGGAGATGGCGTGAAGCATCTTCTCCTGATGGCTCGTTCGTTTTAGGAATTCCAACAGATGTTGGTCCGATGGCAATGGCGTATCGAATGGATATTTTTGAAGAAGCTGGTTTACCAACCGATCCCGATGAGGTATCCAGTCAATTAAGCACATGGGAAGATTATATTGAGGCTGGTAGACAGATACAAGATGCTACCGGTGGATATATGTTTAATCATATCGCTGAAATTTACGGTGTTATTCGCGATCAAGGAGAAGAGCAATATTTTGATGAAGAGAACAATTTGATTATTGAAGAAAGCGAACAAATTGCTAAGGCATGGGAATTAGCTGTTGAAGCAATTGACATCCAACCAGGGATCGAAAGGGAATCCACTGAATATGGTGCTGCGTTAGCTCGAGGCGATTTTGCTACCGTCTTCTTACCACCGTGGATGCTGCAACGCATTAAAGATGATGCCCCAGACACAGAAGGGTTATGGAATGTCGCTCAAATTCCTGAGGCTTCCGGAAACTGGGGTGGCTCATTGCTGACAATTCCTGCCCAAAGTGATCACCCACAAGAAGCATATGACTTTATTTCCTGGCTAATGGCTCCAGAGCAACAATTGGAAATTTTCAAAAGCTATGGAAACTTTCCATCTACACCAGAATTGTATGATCATGAAGAAGTGCAAAACTATAATGATCCATTCTTTACCCGTGATGATTTAGGGGTAATGTTCGGTGAAGCTGCTGAACGTGTTGAATATGTTTACCGCTCACCAGACACTTCAACTGTTAACACAATTATCGATGATGCTCTTACATCAATACATGATGGTTCGGCATCTCCAGAAGAGGCGTGGAATAATGCCTTAGAAGAAATTGACAGGCAAATTTCACGTTAGCATTCATATAGAAGGATAAGAAGCTGGCAATTCGCTTCTTATCCTTCCCTTACTAGTTGATAAACAAAGGAGGTCAAAAAATGGTTGAGCATAATACCGTACACTCCGAAGCTGTCGATAATAAAACTAAGAAAAAGTATCGTCCTAAAATACATGATGCCCTATCAGGATACCTGTTTATATCACCCTTCTTTATCCTTTTTGCAATTTTTGGTGTTTATCCATTAATTTTTACGGCATACTTATCCCTTCACAAATGGAACGTGCTCGGTGAAAGAGAATTTATTGGGGTATCCAATTATCAAGCTCTGCTTACCAATGATCCTTTATTTTGGAAATCAGTAGGTAATACGTTTAGTATATGGGTTATTTCTACCGTTCCTCAATTAATTCTCGCATTAATATTAGCATTTATTTTAAATCAAGCCTTCTTAAAAGCAAAAGGCATCTTTCGACTAGCTGTCTTCATGCCTAATATTACGTCCGTTGTTGCTGTTGCTATTATTTTCTCCGCTATGTTTGGAACTAACTATGGTGTCATCAATTATGGCTTAACCTTATTTGGATTGGAGCCTTATGATTGGAAAGGGTCATATCTCGGAACACAACTGGCAATATCAGCTATGGTTATGTGGCGCTGGGTTGGATACAACACGATTATCTACTTAGCAGGACTTCAAGGAATCTCCAAAGATTTATATGAAGCGGCCACTATTGATGGTGCCAGTAAAACACAGCAATTTCTTTATTTAACCATTCCGTTAATGCGACCGATTATCCTATTTACCGTTATTTTATCAACAATTGGTGGTATGCAGATCTTTGCTGAGCCACTATTATTTGGGCGTGGTGCCAGTAATCAAGGATTAACCATGACGCTATATTTATATGAAGAAGCATTTACTCGCTTTTCCTTTGGATACGGTGCTGCTATCGCTTGGGTTTTATTTGTCATCATCATTTTATTCTCATTATTTAACATGTTCTTAACACAACGGATCAAGTCTTAGAAGGAGGGGATTCCAATTGAGAGAAGTAGGAGAAAAGAAAGTACCTAAGTTTTTCTTATACATTTTTTTAACCTTTGCATCCATTATCTCTATCTTTCCTTTTTACTGGATGTTCGTCATCGGCTCTAATACGAATTCAGAAGTAAATAAAATACCTCCAGCATTATTGCCAGGCCCGAATTTTGTAGAAAACATGCAAAAGGTATTTGAACGAATTGATTTCTTTGGCTCACTGTTAAATTCCTTCATCATATCTACAACCATCACGATTGCCGTTCTGTTCTTCTGTTCACTAGCAGGATTTGCATTTGCAAAAATAGATTTTAAATATAAAAATTTCTTTTTCATCTTTCTATTAGCTACCATGATGGTGCCACCACAACTTGGGTTAATTCCATCTTTTATGATTATTAGTGCCCTAGGATGGGTGGATCAACTACAAGCAGTTATTGTACCAGGTATGGTAAACGCATTTGGCGTATTCTTCATGCGTCAATATATTGCCAGCTCGATTCCGAATGATTTAATGGAGGCAGCTAAAATAGACGGTTGCGGTAACTTCCGTATTTACTGGAATATCGTTGTTCCCGCTATTAAACCCGCATTCGCAACACTTGGTATTATTACGTATATGAACTCTTGGAATGATTTCTTGTGGCCACTTGTAGTATTAAAGGATAAAAGTTCACATACAATACAAATTGCACTTAGAACATTGAACGATGCTTATACAACGGATTATCCGATGATTTTAGCGGGTACGTTTCTCGCGACGATTCCTATTTTAATAGTCTTCTTGATTTTTAATAAGCAATTTATAGCAGGTATAACGGAAGGTGCGGTAAAGAGTTAAGGGGAGGAATGAGCATTGGAGAAATTAAATTGGTTGGTAGTATGGTTATGGGAAATAATTAAAATTCAATGCTATTGTTATTTGTATATCCTTCGCGGAGGAGTGGTACTAGGGCTATTCCCTGCGATCACTGCTACTTATGCTTGTATTCGGCAGCTTTACATTCACAACAGTTATCAACCTCTTAAACAATCGATGAAAAAATACTACAAGGATAATTTTAAGGTTGCTAATCTAACAGGATGGCTACTATCCACCTTTAGTGTACTAGTTTATTTCAATTGGTATTATCTTCCCCAAGTGCCTAATACGATTGTTAAAATTCCGTTATACGGTGTTTTAACTACTTTTACACTAACCCTGATTATTTGCTGGATATATATACTACCAACCATTACTCATTTTAAAGCTGGAACATTCGAGTATTTTTACATAGCTGGCATGGTTGGCTTGAGCAACTTATCACACACTGTATTACAATTTCTCCTCATGATTATCCTTTATTTTCTGGCATTTCAGTTTGTCCAGATTAGTATTTTTACCTTTGTACCGATGTTAGCATTGATACAGCAGTATATTTGTCTATTTGTTTTTAATCGAACAACTAGTAATAAGGAAAGCAGCTATATTCCTTCATGAACGTAATACCCCTGTTTCCGTGAAAGAAACAGGGGTATTTTTCTAAAGGGTGAAATTTGCTGATCTTCTCGTAAAATCAACATCTTGGTAATACGTATTTTTAACCAAAATATTTGGGCCTAAGCATTTAACAGCCGGACAATGGCAGTTCAATGATTTTGCTGTTTTCGATTCCATCCAACGCTCATAAGAAGTTTGTAACGGGGTGTTTTGAATATTACCGAGCGAGGGTTCCTCGTCATCTCCAAAATCGGTCACAATCACTTCTCCAGAAAAAATATTAACATTAAGACGAGATCTCCCGTCCGGATCATTCCGTACCGTTACGTTTTTCTCCTTGTATAATCGTTTTAACAAAGCAAGCTCTTCTTCATTGCTGTTACATGGATAGAATGGCAATGTTCCAAATAACATCCAGATTGAATCGTCTCGATGATCGAGAAGCCGCTCAATCCCTTCTTGCATCTCTCTTAAATTGAGTGTTTCCAAGTTACTAGCAAAATCTACTGGGTACATCGGATGAATCTCATGACGAGCACACCCCATTTCCACAACATGATCGTGAATCGATTCTAAATAAGGAAACGTTCGTTTGTTCAACATTGTCTCCGCTGATACCATTACACCTTCTGCAGCAAGTCTTTGGGAATTTTCAACCATTCGTTCAAAATACTTTCTGCGATTGTCCTCACTTGGCTTCCGCTCCATATTCGCAAAGCCTGTTTCCGCAAATTCCTCGGGTGTTCCCCAATTATGTGATATATGTAGTACATCTAAATAAGGGATAATTGCTTCATACCGGGAATAAGGCAATGTTAAATTTGAATTTATTTGTGTTCGAACACCACGCTCATGTGCATAACGAAGCAACGGCACCACATATTCTCGCACTGATTTTTTAGACATCATTGGTTCTCCGCCAGTAATACTTAATGTGCGTAAGTGAGGGATTTCATCTAACCGTTGCTTTAATAAAGAAAAAGGCAATGCATCTGGATCTTTATCGCGCAACGTGTATCCTACAGCACAGTGTGCACACCGCATATTACACAAATGTGTGGTGGTAAATTCTATATTGGTTAACGTCATCTCCCCATATTGTTCAACGTCCATGTATGCTTCCCATGGATCATAATCTGGAGTTATCGGACGCTTCACTTCATTTACAAACGTCATAATCGTAAACTTCCTTTCTACTAACCTTCATGATCATTGTAACAAATATATAGACTTTTTTCTTTAGGCTAATAAGAAAAACCGGCAACCCCATCGTTCCTGTCCAAAATAGTTATTGAATAATAGGCGTAACAACCGCTGCGGCCGTCCACTTCCACTCCTACGGGATGATTTTCGACTAAGATCCACTTTGGCAAGCGCTCTTTGCTTACCAAAGTTAGCTTAGGCGAAAATCCCGTGGAAAGGGAAGTGGACAGCCGTAGCGATGGTTACCTGTACAAGCTATTTCAAAATGGCTACTCTGCTTACAAATGCGTTGATACCGCGGGTTATATACTTTCTTTACTTATAAAAAAACGCAGAGCGCCCCGTCCGATTAGAAACGTAGCGGCGAATCACAGTGAGTTTACAACCGACGATGACTTATCGTAGAGCAATTCGTGAAGTCGCCTAGTTTCTGGGCGCTTGCGTAGACAAATATCAAAATTTTATACTTTCTTGCCTAAGAACAAAGGAAGTTTAATTTACAGTTCAATAGTTAAATATATGGAGTAAAGGGGGTATCACCATGTCTCAATTCTTATTAATCGCAGCCATTCTTTTTATCATCATTCATTTAGTGTATTTTTTCCAAAATAAGACCTATAAGCAAAGTTATTTTAGTACCGCACTCTTTATGAAACTATTTTTTGTATTGTGTGGCGTTACATTTGGCTTTGCTCTGCTTTATTACGCTTTATCTTTTGAGGAAACAGTAATTGTGCAAGACTTATCGGCAGAAACTCCTGTTGAGCACAGCTTTAGCAATCTACTGTATTTTAGCGGTGTCACCATACTTTCTATTGGTTATGGAGACATGATTCCCGTTAATACTGCCAGGTTCTTTGCTTTATTGCAAGCAGCGATTGGTGTATTGTTGCCTACTGCTTATTTTATAAAGGTATTAGATCAATCTAGAGACGAATAATAGATGCTAAACTTGTAAAAAGCTCCACCCCTACAAATGACTGCCGCTTTTTCCACCATTAATAACCTAGTGCTACGCCATCACTCCTTGGGTCACTTCCGGCAAGTTTGATATTTTCATCATCTATTAAGATCGCTCCGGCATGCCCCATTATATCACTGTAGCTTTCTACTAACTCAATATTGTGGCCTTTTTTTCTTAACGCTGCTTGAACTGATGGATCGATTCTATTTTCTAATTTCAGTGTATTAGAACTAACTCCCCATGTTCTGCCGTATAACCATCTAGGAGCTTCAATAGCTTCTTGTACAGCATATTTGTAATCGATTATTCTAGTTACTAGGGCTGCTTGGGTCTGTGGTTGACCTTCGCCCCCCATCGTTCCATATACAAGGTATGGCCGATTGTTTTTAAACAGCATTGCTGGATTAAGCGTATGAAAGGTCCGTTTTTTAGGTTCTAATCGATTGATCGCTTCCTCATCCAGTGAGAAAAAGCTCCCCCTATTTTGCAGCAAAATTCCAGTCTCTGAAGGCACCACCGCAGCACCATATTCATGATAAATGCTTTGAATCATCGATACAGCATTTCCCCATTTATCTACTACACCAAACCACACCGTGTCTCCTCTTGGATCTAATAATGCGGTAAATGCTCCCGCTTCTTCTTTGTTCTCGATTATTTCAGCTAATTGTTGGCCATACTGTTTCGATAACAATTGATCAATAGGTGGCGTTGTATACTCCGGGTCCGTCACCCACTGATCTCTGTCCTCAAACGCTAGCTTTGTTGCTTCTACGATCAGGTGATAGTAGAAGGAATCTTCTTTGATTGCTGATAATTCAAATTGGTTTATCATATTTAAAATAGATAGTGAAGCAATCCCTTGTGTATTCGGTGGCAAATTATAAGCTTTATATCCACGGTAATCAACAGCGATTGGTTCCATCCAATCTGCGGTATGATTCGCTAGATCCTGTTTGGTAAGAACACCATGTTGACTTTGACACATTTCCACCATCTTAGCAGCAATATCCCCATGGTAAAACGAGTGCCCTTTATCCATTGCAATAGTTCTCAAAGTATTTGCTAAATCCTTTTGGTAAAAAAGCTGGCCAGCTCCTTTGCAATGCAATAAAGGCTCAATAAAGATACAATAAAAGTCATTATTTGTTCGTTCTTCGATACTAGCTTCTTTAGCCAAAAAGCTTTCTGCCATTTTTATTTGGCTATCAGTAATCGGAAAACCATTTTCAGCATACTCGATAGCATCTTCTAACAACTCTGACCAATTCATCGTCTGTTCCATATCTGATTCAGCATATTCATAAGCTTTCAGCCAACCTGATAATGCTCCAGGAACAGTATTCGCCGCTAAATATCCACGTTCCGGGATAGTGTCATAACCTAACTGGTGATAGTAGACTATATCAGCCATTTCCCCTGAGCGCCCACTGGCGTTTATCCCTTTTAACTCTTTCGTTTTAGCATTATAAAGCAACCAAAAATTATCCCCACCCAAGCCATTCATATGAGGATAGACAACCCCTAGCGTAGCAGCAATCGAAATAGCAGCATGTATTGCATTACCACCTTTTTGCAATATTTTCATACCTGCTTGGGAAGCTAAGTAATGCGGGGTAGTAACTGCCCCATTTGTAGCCATTACCGTTGGCCGATAAGCCTTCATATGATCACCTCTAATTAACTTTAGTAGTATTAACAAAAATATTATTTTCTTTTGTTAAATAAACAAATAATTATACTTAACAATAGTAACATTAATGTGTTAAGATAACAACAAACATAAAGAAGAAGGAGACAGCACAACGATGAAACACTTCCATATTTTTTGGGCATTTTTTAAAGTGGGTATTTTAGGCTATGGTGGCGGCCCCTCTTCCATACCACTTGTTCATAAAGAAGTGGTCGATTCCTATAAATGGATGGATGATGAAGAGTTTTCTGATATACTCGCAATCGGCAACACACTCCCGGGACCGATCGCAACAAAAATGGCTGGGTATATCGGGTACCGTGTCGCTGGATGGTTAGGTGCAATAAATGCTGTATTATCAACGATTATACCAACCATTATCGCTATGATCGTTTTACTCGTTTCATTAAGCAGTTTTAGTGAATTACCTTGGGTGATCGGCATGACACACGCAATTGTACCTGTTGTCGGTGTCATGCTCGCTATACTGACTTGGGATTTTGTCAAAAAAGGAACAAAAGATTTAGGTTGGAAGTTAAATGTAGCCTTGATTATCGGAAGTACTGTGTTGCTACAATTACTTAACTTTCACCCAGCAATTATTATCCTAGTATTATTGATAATTGCTCTTACGACAACACCAAAACAAGAAGGGAAGGAATAAATAACAATGATTTATTGGGAAATTTTTATTGCCTTCTTCATACCTGGAATCGTTGGTTATGGCGGAGGTCCCGCAAGTATTCCTTTAGTTCAAAATGAAGTAGTTAATCGCTATCAATGGTTAAGCCTTTCCGAATTTGGGGAGGTACTTGCTATTGGAAATGCGCTTCCAGGTCCAATAGCTACGAAGATGGCCGGATATATCGGTTATGAACAAGCAGGCATACTCGGCGCAAGTGTTGGGATTTTCGCAACAGTAGCACCTTCTCTTATTTTAATGATTATTTTACTTAGTATTTTATATAAGTTTAAAAGCTCACCTAAAGTAAAAAGAATGACAATGGTTATCCGCCCTACAATTGCAGTTCTACTAGGTATTTTAACCTTTCAATTCTTTTTCCAATCTTATGAGAACGAGGGAACATTACAAACCATATTATTAATCGGACTTAGCTGGCTTTTCTTAGTTCAATTCAAAGTCCATCCCGCATTTGTGATCATCGGAGCATTGGGATATGGCGCAATTTTTTTAGCATGACAGATTAAGCGCCCATTTTAAAGGGCGCTTTCTTATAATTTCATGCCTTTTCTATTCTTAAACCGACGTAATAGAATATGACTTTCCACTCTAGTGATACCTTCTAAACTATATAATTCTTCATTAATAAATGACTCCAACTTTTTGAAATCCTCTACCAACACATGCATATGCAATGTACTCGGTCCCGTCATTTGATAACAACTGGCAACACTTGGGTTATCTGCCAGATTTTGGGCTACCTCTACTAAGGAAGACGGCTCGCAATCCACTTCAAAAAAAGCAGACACTTGTTTACCTACTTTTTCAGAATTAATGACAGCACTGAATCCTTCGATAACCCCTTCCTCAATTAATTGATTTACCCTTTCGCGGACCGCTACTCTGGACAACCCTAACTCTTTACCGATATCTACATAAGACATACGGCCATTTCCCATTAATAATTCTAAGATTTTCTGATCCTTTTTATCCATTTTCACCTTGAGCACCCTTTCGCACAACTATATAGGTATAGCATGCTATTTGGTTAACAAAATGTCAAGAAAAGGTGATTTTTCTTTCGAAACGAAAAAAATATGCTAAAGGAGCTTATGAGAATCATAGCTTTTTTCTACACTTTCCGACCGCTTAGTTCTTGAAAAAATTGCTTCACAAACCTTATTAATCGTTTATCTTGTCCTTTAGCTGCCAAAAAAGATAAACCAACAGGAGCATTTCCCACCTCTAACCAAGGAGTACTAATTTGCGGGAGTCCATTTAACCCAGCAATACTTGTCATCATCAATAGTTTTTGCCTGTGCGTTAGTAAAGCTTCATCAGCTGTTTTTAGCAATGGTGCCACATTTGGTGATGTCGGTATCACCATAATGGAATCTTTTCCTAATTTCTCTTTTATATTTTTATTTATCTTTTCTTTATATTGTTTAGCCTCTTCTACTTGTTCTTTTGTAATTGTTTTTGCCCATTGGAATCTTTCATAAATTCCTGGACCGAATTGTGGTTGAACATCACGAATCCAGTCTCCATGATTCCTCCAAATCTCAAATCCTTGTAAGATTCGAAAAGTTTCCATCCAAGCCTGTAACCCTTCATCAGATATTAACAATTCCTCCCTGCTTAAATGTGGTAGATCAACCTTTTCTTTTGACTCTTGTATCGGTATTTCTACCATATCCCATACTTCCCTCGGGAATATCATTGTTGTAAAATTTTCTGAGTGATGACTAGGTTGCTCAAGTAAAACTTCAGCTACATCCGAAATGATCTCAATATCGTTAGCCATAACCCCAACTGTGTCAAAACTCTCAGCAAGTGGTATAACACCATTAATGGATATTGCATTATGAGAAGGTCGAAAACCGTATATTCCACAATAGCTCGCTGGAATTCGAACACTACCACCAGTATCAGTTCCTATTGAAAAGTCTACTAATCCAG
Organism: Gracilibacillus lacisalsi DSM 19029; assembly: GCF_000377765.1. GTDB lineage: Bacteria > Bacillota > Bacilli > Bacillales > Amphibacillaceae > Gracilibacillus > Gracilibacillus lacisalsi. The sequence continues at coordinate 152,631 of NZ_KB898666.1, forward strand.
CAGCTACTGCTACAGCTGATCCACTAGAAGACCCACCTGGAATTCTTTCAACTGCACGAGGATTAACTGGTGTACCATAAAAATAGTTTTTTCCGTCCAAGCTATACATTAATTCATCTGTATGAGTTTTCCCTATTAATTCCGCACCATTTAGCAGTAATTTTTTTACAACAGTAGCAGTCGAATGAGCAGGCAAATGAGTTCTTTTCCAATCAGGATTACCTGCACTAGCTATATGTCCTTCTATTTCAAAAACATCTTTAACAGCATAGGTATAGGAATTCAATTTCCCTTTATGGATTGGAGGTAGTTTACAATTTGCATCGATCAAAGCATTCCATTTATCCTCCATTTCTGTCCCCCCATTTCAATTATTTGCTTTACTATATCTTTTCATCAAACCACATGTCAATATAGTTAACGTTAATTGTAATTTTTCACAAAAAATCACATGTATTTCAGAAAAATTCATAACCAAAAAAGGGGTGAAATGCAAAATCAGTTGTTATACTCACGAAATACGTAATATATTCTTACAAATAAGAATCATGTTAGAGATGTATTTTGTATAATAAGGAATGACTACCATTAATTGAGTCAAAAGAAAAACAAGAACGAAGGTGGGATAACCATTGCATTTAACAATCAAAGAAGCTTTAACTGCTTACCCATTTTCTCAATCTCGATTAGTAGCAGGAGAAAATATAACACAACGGTCGATAAAAGCGGTAAACATCATAGATGCTCCTGATATACAAAATTGGGTAAAAGAAGGAGAATTGTTGCTAACAACAGCCTATATTTTACAAGATAATATGGAAAAGGCCATCCAATTGATCAAACAACTAGATAAGAAACGGTGTGCCGGTTTGGCAATTAAATTAGGAAGGTATTGGAAAGAAATCCCTCAAACCATTATCGATACTGCTAACCAATTAGACTTTCCTATATTTGAGTTACCATATTCCTATACCTTTTCAGACCAAATAAAAGCCCTATACAATAAAGCAGATCAACAAAAGGAGATGTCGTTAAGAAAAAAATTATTAAGTCAAAAAGAATTACTCATGCTTCAATATCATTATAAAGATATTGATCAATACTTAATGATTGTAGCAATATTTATCAAGTACCCTTTTGTTATTTTTACAACTGATTCAGAAATTCTCTATAATAAAACGAACCTATCAGCCAACGAAATCTTTAAAAATTGGTTTGCACACAACCATCAACAAAAAGTTAATCAGCAAATCAATCATATTGAATTGAAGCATAGTGAGATGAAGTATGGGGACTTAATTATCATAAATGAAAACGGAGAAGATATTATAGAAGAAGACGTCATACTTTTTGGGCAAATTGGAGAAATATTGACTGACTATTTATCCAAGGTATACACTTCTCATCCAGAATCAATACAAGAACAGACATCAAGTATATTGTTAAAACGTTATTTAGACGATGAAATTACTACTGAATATTTAAAGTCACACTTGTCCCAAGAAGAAAACAAACTATTACAAATGCCATATTGGATAATATTAATCGATCATCACGCTGAACTTAGTCCAAGAGACATTGCATCTTATCGAACGGAGTTAGAAGTCCATCCTCATTTTAAACCATATAAAATTAAGCACTTAACCTGGAATGAATATCTAGTTTCCATTATTTTTGATAGTGCTTCTGAAAGTAGAGTATTTCAAAAAACTAATTTATTCTTACCCGTATTCGATGAAATACTTAAAAGAATCAGTATCAAACAAAACATAAAGTTAGTTGTTAGTAAACAGCACAATCACTTAAACAGTTTTTCAACAGCAATAAATGAATGTCTCTACGCAAAAGAATTAGCCAAAGATTTGCAGTATAACAACCATGTAATTATTGCTGAGGATTTGGATTTCTTTAGCCTATATCGGCATATTCCAGATCCATTAATGGAGACCTTCTACAAACGAATATTTGAAATATTTCTGCATGATAGTACGAATTTTAAAAAAGATATGTTGGTGACACTAGAAGCATATTTAGAATGTAACGGCAATATCAAAGAAGTAGCGCACAGACTATTTGTTCACCGTAATACTGTGATATACCGACTAGACAAAGTTAGTGCCCTTCTTAAAATTAACTTGAAAAACATCGATGACCTGCTACGAATTAAAATGGCCTTTACCTTTTTACAAATTAAGAACATCAGACAGCATATCTCCTAAGTATTTATCGTTATTTTACTGCAACCTTTTCACTACTACTAACGTCTAACATTTGTAACAAAAAAATCCTTGGAAAGGAATGGTTTTGATGCAAATGTTGGGTAAAGCTTTACTAACATCATGTGTTCTCATTATTGGATTTTTTCTTTTTACTTCAGACGTCGATGCTTCAGAGCAAACTACTCCTCAAATCAAAGAGGATATTATTAGTGTCCAATCAACTAACTACATCAAAGAAGGAAATTCTTCCATAAGAAAATTAGATTCGAAAAGAATAGGGAGCAATTGTGATACATCTAGCTATTCATCTGTTCAGAAGATTACTTGCACGATTAACCTACAAGTCAAAAATAAATCAACGGGGCAATGGGTAAATACCGGGAATAGTAAAAGATTTGTTGACAATTCCAGTTCCTATGTTAGCGGGAGTGTCCATTTTACAATCGTGAAGGGCTATGAATATCGCATTCGCACCGTCCACTCCATTACGCATAATAGTAGCTATGAAAGCTTAATCTCCATAACACCGGGATTAAAATTTTAAAAAAGTAATTAGTATGACAAACTGATTTTTGATTTAGAGACAAAAAAAGAGTTTCGTATATTTTGATACGAAACTCTTTTTAACTTTCTTCAGACAAGAAAACTGCCACTTCAACAGGTACTTTTGTAAGTGGCGGGAGTTCAATAATCTATAGATTCGGCAACTTTAATAAGTTGTTGTTTATTTTCCGAGCCTTCTAGGAGCCAGTTCGTTTTTGGCGTGCTCCATATGATTTGTATATGGCCATCCATAAATTCTATCAAACGTGCCTCTCCACCATCTAGTTCGATTGTGTTAATTTCTGTGTCCTCATTATCAACTACTTTAGAAGCAGAGAAATCATCAGGTTGATACGTTTGATATAGCGTTATGACATCGTTATCGTTCAGATTATTTACATATTCAAGCTGAACCTTTTTAGCTGACACCTCTTCATAAAACACAGTAACTGATTCTAATTGATAACTGTCAGGTAAATAAGAGGGAGCAAAAATATTAAAATCTGTTTCGTCTTGCGCCTCTTCGAATGTCATCTCCTTACTTTCTTCTGGGACTGCGTTTGTTGTTATGTTATCAAAATCAGGAAGAGCATCCGTTGATGGTTCCTTTTCATTTGTTGTTTGGGTTATTTGTGTCTTATCGCCTTCTGTTGTGACAAACATGTTGACAAACCAATCAAAAGCTTGCATTTGATTAGTTTGAACAAAAGCAGAGCCAATCACGATAACTGTAATCATCGCTACCGCCAACAAACTTTTCTTCGAGATCTTCTTCTGATGTTGATTAGTTTGCGATATTTCACTTATGATTGTCTCCCAATTTTCATCCTTGGAATGTGGAGCATCTTCTACTTGCTGGTAATCCTCGTTAAGCCATTCCTTCCAGTTCTGTTCTTCATTCATCTTTATTCACCACCAATCCATTGCCGTTTTGGATCACGTTGTACTTTCTCTTTTACCTTATTCCTTGCACGATGAAGTCTTGTTTTTACAGTAGATTCATTTATATGTAATGAATCTGCAATTTCCTTAATGGATAAGTCATGGATATATCTTAACAAAATGATTTCTCGGTATTCTGCTTTTATCTCCTTTAATGATTCCAACAGTTCTTCTTTTACTAAATTATTCTCTACAATATGTGAGGTGTCCAAACCTTTTTCTTTCATATTTCTTTCTTGTACCGTTATATCTTCTGTTAGCACTTCGCGTGCTCCTTTTCGTTTCCTTAATACATCAATGGCAGTTCTTGTAGCAATAGTGGAAAGCCAGGCACCCATCCGTTCTCTATCTTCCAAGCGGTGCATATGTTTATAAGCTTTCACAAAAGTTTCTTGTAAAGCATCTTGAGCTAAATGGCTATCTTTTGTAATAAAATAGACATCACGGTAAACTCTCGAATAAAACATATCATATACTAGACGGAATTCCTCATGTGTAGGTTCCGATTTTTTAAATATTTTTTTCAGCATCCTGTTTACACCTTCTTCCATCAATCATACAAATTATAACATTTTCTTCAAAAGATTAAACCATTTATAAATCTCTTTTTTTGATCATTTTTTGTAACTTTTTTCATAATGCTGCGTGATATAGTTAGAATAGAAAGGAGGAGCAAATGGGATCAATTGATCAAATATATCAAAAATATTTTCAAGATATTTATCGCTTTCTCCTTTCTCTTAGCCATGATCACTATACAGCGGAGGATATTGTTCAAGAAACATTCCTAAGAGCCTACTTATATTTAGAATTTTATGATAACGAGAACGTAAAAACATGGCTATTCACCGTAGCCTATCGTACTTTTATTGATCATTATCGCAAACAAAAAAAATCCGTTTCCAAAGAGGGGGCCTTCTTTCATCGCATCAAAGATCCAGGTTTAACCCTTTATGAACAATTTCTTTTGAATGAAGAGGCGAAACAAGTTTTAGTATGGATCAGGGAATTACCCATGAAACAACAACACGCGATTATACTACACGATCTCCATGGATTACCTTACAAGGAAGCAGCTACTGTAATGAATATAAAACTTAGTCATTATAAGGTTTTACTCTTTCGTGGCAGGCAAGCTATCAGAGAAAGGAAGGAAAAAGATGAATGATTCATTCCAAAAGAAACTAGAAGCTTATGAAAATGGTGAGTTATCAGGGAAAGATTTAGAAGAATTTGAACACGAACTAAAGAAATTAGAAACATTACAAACTTTTTTAGAGAAGGATGACACGGATAATATATTTTTAGATCAAAAGGAAAAACAAATAATAAGAAAGGGCAAATGGAGAGCTAGAATTCAAACTACATTTTTTGTCTTTTTACTATTTATCGGTTTTACCTTCATTTCTAGTATATTAACAAGCGTTTATTATGCTTGGGGTAATCCTGATCGTGCTGAAGTGTTACGAAATGTTGTTGAGCATACCTTAACTATTACCGAACCTTATGGATATCTTAGCGGCGTCAATATGAATAGAGGAGGCCTATACTTTAACATGGAATTATCTACTCCAATAAAAAAGCAAGTTGGAGACGAAATTTTTGAAGTAGGGGAGGATCAGTCTCATTTCTTTTTTTCTTTACTACGCCGACAGGAAGAAGAACGTTACAGGGCCAACTCAACTACAATTCCGTCCTTCTTCTATCCCGATTCAGGCACTACTGTTATCTCAGACTGGAACCAGCTTGAAAAACTACCAGAAGGAACAGTGACTTCAGCATACGTATCTTTTTCCAACTTGATGGAGACAGAGGAAGTAATGAAGCTTTTTTCCGGAAAGAACATTGACTTACTCTGGCTTGCAGTCGACTTAGGAGCAGAAAATGTGGATAAACAAGCCGAGGGTGCAATCTTTGAGACAATCGGCTTTCCAAGTTTTCCAATTTGGCATGACGACGATATGATCCTTCATGATCGTAAAGAAGAAAAAGGATCTTTTGGCAGCTCGACTATATCCGAAAGCTACAGTTCACCTTCATATCAGGAAGGCGATTATGATGTTTTACATCAACAATTCATCAAGACACTAAAGTTTTTGCAAGGACATGAAAATATAGCCTCTAAAGTAATCACTGGTGATCTAGAACTCGAGAATAAGATCAGCTACTTAGAAGAAGAAGGAATCAAACATTATGGTGTTGTTATTACAGGACCGACAAAAGAAATTTTATCTTTGGAAGAAATTAATGCTATTGCTGTATTACAAATCGATGAAGCAAGACTTTGGAATTGGATGAGTAGAGAGTAGCAGAAAAGTTGTTGCTCTCTTTTTGTCTAGTGTCATGCTACATTGACAACCAAACTACTTACAACTAGAATAATAACAATGGTGGTGAACGAGAATGATAAACACTCGCTTTTCAGTAGCAATACATATCCTTACACTTGTTGCAACGCAAAATGATAAAGGTGTTACATCAGATTTCATAGCAAAAAGTGTTAACACAAACCCTGTCGTCATTCGCCGTATTGGTTCTTTATTAAAAAAAGCGAACCTGTTAAAAGGTGGACCTGGTGTAGCCGGCTATTCTATCGTAACAGAACCTTCAGAAATTACCTTACTAGATATATATCGAGCTGTAACGTCAGAGGGGGAATTATTTGCAGTGCACGATCACCCTAATCCGAATTGCGACGTTGGCAGAAATATTCAAGCCACACTGGACATTTCTTTAACCCGTGCACAACAAGCTATGGAAAATGAATTAAACAAGCAAACACTAGCTGATATTATTCAACATCTCTCTATACAATAAGGAGATGTTTTTTATTGACTTCAACACAAATTGTAACTATAATTGTTACAATTAATCCAAAGGAGGAATTGACAATGAAAATTGGAATTATCGGGGCAACTGGGAAATCTGGTAAACTGATTACACAAGAAGCACTTCATAGAGGACACGAAGTTACTGCAATTGTACGTAGTCCGGAAAAAGTGGACAATAAAGACGTCGATATCGTGAAAAAAGATATATTTGATATGAAGACCGAGGATATTAAAGACTTTGATGTTGTTGTCAATGCTTATAATTCCCCACAAGGTGAAGAGCATCTACATATCGAAGCTCATCGTGTATTAATCCATGCTTTCCAAGGAACTGATACACGTCTTATCGTTGTTGGTGGCGCAGGTAGTCTATATGTTGATGAAGAACAAACAACACATTTATACGACACACCTGACTTTCCTGATTTCGTATATCCATTAGCTTCCAACATGGGTAAAGCATTAGACGAATTAAAACAAACAGAAGATGTCAAATGGACACACTTAAGTCCTGCAGCAATGTTCGATCCAGAAGGGAAACGTACTGGCTCCTATCAAAAAGGAAAAGAAAATGTCATCACTAATAAAGCAGGAGAAAGCTATATCAGCTATGCAGATTACGCTATCGCTCTACTAGATGAGATTGAAAATCCCGAACATATAGAAGAACGCTTTACTGTTGTGGGAGAAAAAGAATAAAGGATCATTATTGTATTGAATGAAGAGAAAAAGCCCTAGTAATGTGATACATTACTAGGGCTATTTTCGTCTAAGTTAATTCCCAAAAAATGCTTCTGCCTTTTCTAAATATGGCTCTTGATCTACAGTCAATTCATATTCTTCCACGATCGCATCAACTGGACACACCGCTACACATGCACCACAATCAATGCAGATATCTGGGTCTATATAAAATTGGTCTTTTCCTTCTTCGATGCAATCTACCGGGCATACTGTTGCACATTCCCCGGCTTTTTCTGTTTCACAAGGTGCTGTTATGACAAATGCCAAACTAACCATCTCCTCTCCATAAAAATAAGTGGAAAGATGCCTTCCATCCTTCCACTCATCCGAAACGAACAATTATTTATTTCACAGCCGCTTGGAATTTTTCTGCGACAACATCCCAATTAATAACATTGTAGAAACTAGCAATGTAATCAGGACGTCTGTTTTGATAGTTTAAGTAATAAGCATGCTCCCAAACATCGATGCCAAGAATAGCTGTTTTCCCTTCAGAAATTGGATTATCTTGGTTTGGTGTGCTTGTTACTTCTAATTTCCCATCCGCATTTACAACTAACCAAGCCCAACCTGAACCGAATCGGGTAGCAGCAGCGTTAGAGAATTGTTCTTTAAATTGATCAAAGCTACCAAATGCCTCATCAATTGCTTTTGCTAATTCCCCTTCAGGTTTATCTGCTTTAGACCCTGGAGCGATCACTTCCCAGAATAAAGTATGGTTGAAGTGTCCACCACCATTGTTTCTTACTGCAGTGCGGATATTCTCAGGTACACTGTCTAAGTCAGCTAGAAGTTCCTCAAGACTTTTATTAGCTAAGGCATCCTGTCCTTCAAGTGCTGCATTTAATTTTGTAACGTATGTTTGATGGTGTTTTCCGTGGTGAATTTCCATCGTTTTTTGATCAATGTGTGGTTCCAAAGCGTCAAACGCATAACCTAACTCAGGTAAAGTAAAGTTTGCCATATGTAAAACCTCCAATAATATTTATTATACCTTTTAGTATAAAAAGTATAATTATATGTTATACTATTATTATCAATTAATCAATACATTTGCTTCAAAATTTCCAATAATTTCTGTTTGGACAAATTATATTGTATAATGGAATTTAATCAAGGGGAAGCCAATGTAGGAGGAATCCCATGACACCAATAACAAAAACGACAAAAGATAGAATATTAGAATTATTAAAGAAAGAAGTTTCCTTATCTGTCAATGAACTTATCGACCATTTAGATATCACGCATATGGCTATACGCAAACATTTAACTACATTAGAGAAAGATGGGCTTGTTTCTAGTCACCATGAGAAAAAGGATATCGGTCGACCAATCCAAAAATTCTTTTTAACGACAAAGGGCAAACGTCTATTTCCTAATAATTATGAATCGATCAGTGTTGAGTTCTTAAAAGATATTCAAGCAATACATGGAAAAGACTCAATTGAACAACTTTTTGAAAATCGTGAAGAGCGACTAACAAAGCAATATGCCGATCTTGTCGATCAATCCTCAAACCTGGAAAAAATGCGAGATATCGTCCATATCCAAAACGAGAAAGGCTATATGGCGGAATTATCTCAACATGATGATGATCAGTTTGAGATTGTTGAATATAATTGTCCTATATTTGCAGTGGCAAAGGAATTTCATATCGCTTGCCGATGTGAAACAAGCATGTTTAAGAAAGTATTGGGAACAGAGAATGTAGAAAGAGTGCAATGTAAAACGGAGGGGAATAATCATTGTCGGTTTAAGGTGGAATTTGAATAATAAAGACCTGCATCTGTTAGGTCTTATTTTATTTCACTTCCACCACAAACGTATAATGTGCCTCTCCATTAGGCCATTCCCCAATCACTTCGTAAATTACTTTCCCTTTATCAGGAGCCTGGATTTGATTATTCTTTAAAGGTATTTCTTCCATTCTCTTTTCTTCATCCCATAAATAAACAACAATCTCAGGATTGTAATCAGCCGTGAATTCTATGTCACTGTTATCTTCAACTTTTATTGGATCGAGCTTTTTAGCTATCTGATTTGGAGAAGGAGCATCAGTTTGAATCGCTTTCGTTGTTCCACCGTTCTTCATTTCCCAGCTAAAGGAACCAGTTTCCAATGAATATTTTTGCTTATCAATAATTGCATACATAGATGGAGGGTGTCTCAAGTTATTTACGGAATCGTTATTATTAAAGCCACAACCAGTAATGATCAGTAAGAACGAAAAGACAATAAATCGTGGCATCTGCTAATCCTCCTTTCTTTTACTATTAGTCGCTTTTAATTATTAAAAGGTTTCATCGTAACTTTTATCTATTGACTTCTCCCCCCTATTTTTGTAAACTTTGGTTAACTAAATGCGAAAGGGGGAGCCTTGGGCCAATGAAGTTATAATCCTATTCTCTCATAATATTTTCATAAAGAACGTCATTCCACACATGGGATACGTATGTCTTTATGCAGAATATTTAGGATAGGATTGATACTCATTGACCGGCTCAGATATGAGGATACTGCCATCAATATCCTTATAGATATTTGCCTTTCATACGGTATTGCCTCCTATTCTGAATGTGAATAAGGAGGCTTTTTGTTGTCTCCGAATCGGAATGGAGCGAATGTTATGTTACTACAAGCCAAGAATCTTATTATCACTGTAGAAGCAAGAACGCTACTAGAGATTGACGCATTGGAAATATTTGAAGGCGACCGAATTGGCCTCGTTGGGAAAAATGGGACCGGTAAAACAACCTTATTGCACACACTAGCTGGAAAGTTAACACCTGAGCATGGAATTGTCACACATTATGGAACAGTTGATCTTCTGCCTCAATTAAAAGCAGCTGATGGTTATAAAAGTGGTGGAGAAATTACCCAAAACTATATTCAAAGAGCTTTTTCCAATCAAAGTAGTATCCTTTTAGCCGATGAACCGACTACCCACTTAGACACGAACCATATCGAATGGGTAGAAAATACGTTAAAACATTGGCAAGGGGCTTATGTTATCGTCTCACACGACCGTGCATTTTTAGACGCCACTTGTACGAAAATATGGGAAATTGATCAGGGGAAGCTCAATGAATATAAGGGTAATTACCAACAATTCAAAGCCCAAAAAGAACAGGTCCTACGTCAGCATCAACAGGAATATGAAAAATATCAAACCAAGAAGCAACAACTAGAAAGAGCTTTAACACTAAAATCAGAAAAAGCGGAAAGAGCTACTAAGAAACCGAAAAATACAAGTGCGTCTGAAGCAAAAATAACAGGGGCAAAACCCTATTTTGCCAAAAAACAAAAGAAACTCCAACAAACAGCCAAAGCGATTGAAACCCGACTGGAGAAGCTTGAAAAAGCAGAAAAACCTTTCGAAGAAACACCGATTAAAATGGATTTACCAAATCAAGAAAAATTGGCTGGAAAGGTACTTATTCGAGTGGAGAATCTAAATGGTAAAGTAGGCAATCAACTGCTATGGAAACAAGCCAATTTCCTGATTAAAGGCGGAAATAAACTCGCTATTATTGGAGCAAACGGAAGTGGTAAAACAACTTTAATTAGGAAGATACTTTATGGTGAAGAAGGTGTTCACCTTTCTTCTGCCTGTAAAATAGCTTATTTTAAACAAGACTTATCGATTTTAGATCCAAACCGTTCGATTCTTGAAAATGCACAAGATGGTTCGATTCACCATGAAACATTAATCCGAACAGTACTTGCTAGACTCCATTTTTATCGTGATCAGGTTCATAAGAAAGTTGCTGTATTAAGTGGCGGCGAACGAGTTAAAGTAACACTTGCAAAACTGTTCCTTAGCAACTGCAATACATTGATCTTAGACGAACCTACCAACTTTCTCGATTTAGAAGCGATGGAGGCATTGGAAAAATTGCTTACAGAATATGAGGGGACCGTCATTTTCGTTTCTCATGATCGACGGTTTGTTGAAAAAATAGCAACAAAATTGGTCACCATCGAAGAACAACAGGTTACCTATTTTGACGGAAACTACCAGCAGTTTAAAAACCGGGAACAGACACCTGTTAAAGATGACCATGATGAACAATTACTAATCATCGAAACAAAAATAACAGATGTTTTAAGCAGATTAAGTATCGAACCATCAGAAGCACTTGAAAAAGAATTCCAACAATTATTGAAAGAAAAGCAACGATTAGCAAAAAAGCACTGATCTATGATCAGTGCTTTTCTAGTTTAATCGAACTTGTATGAATTTTTATGAAAACAAGCAATGCTAAAAACACCAATATAGAACCAGAAAAGAATGGGATGAGAAAGGGTAGCCATTGTGTCATCACATACACAAAGGTTAAACTAAGCATCCCTAGTGACATCGACAATAGCGGATGGCCAAACATGATAATTCCCACTTGTTTTAATAACTGGTGCACTTTGCTATCGATCGTTACCGCGCCTGAGAGTAGATGTAAATTATAAATAAGCGCGAAAAAACCAAGAACAATAAATACATAAGTATAGGTGATGTTTCCTGTCCCCATTACATAGAAAAAGTCAATTAATAAAACAGTCCAAAAAATGGTAGATATCACGCCTATTTTCATGCCTTTCTTATAATTCAGCCTAGTATATTGCCAGAAATCAGCAAAGAGCTTAACATCTTCCTTTTGAATAAATTGGTGTACAATCGAAAATAATGCCATAGTAGTTGGAAAGAACACAAAAGGTGATAACATTATTAGTAGCCCAAATAATACTACTATCACCCCTATCTCATCTGCCATTAACAAATTCAACACAATAAAGAAAATCGGTAGATTACACACCGTCCAAATAATATTAGCAAACGAAAATTTATAAACCCAATCAGCAATCACATAAAATCTACCCATTATCCCCGTATTTTGCATGTTCATCACCTTTCTATTTAGAAAAGAAACGCAAACTTTGTGGTGCCGACAATTGTATCTGATAATAGGATTCTCCTAACTCAGATGGTAAGACTTTTCCGTCTCCTTCCCATTCGTATTTTAGATCAGAAGGTAATCCTAATGTAATAATTGTTTCACGCTCTGCTTTTAAGACGGTAGAAAATGTACCTTTTAATAAATCCCAACGAAAGCTTATCGTACCCGTACAGAAGTGAAATGTATCAACTTGCCCTGAGTTCCAATCATCAGGTAAAGCTGGCAAAAGCTTCACCAATGTTGGTGACACATAAATCAACATTTCCTGAATAGCGTTTACGATACCTAAATTAGCATCCATTTGCACTGGTGCATAGTCGATTTCCATTGTCAGCCCCATATTACGCCAATCATTATGGACTGTATAAAAGTTATTTAACAAACAAGACCTTGAAAGGTTTTCGAGACAAGTACTTGCTTTAGTGGCATCTTGTAACCTCGCATAAATACTTGCCATATGAGCATAGGACCAGCTTGTTTGTGCTCCTAATTTTCTTTGTTGTACCGCTTTTCGAAATGCCTCAAATAGCGGTTCTTCTTTCTCTTTGATTAATTCTTGACCAGGGAAAATCGGATAAATATGGGAGAGATGCCGATGTTCATTATTATCTTCAAATGGATCGCTCAGCCATTCCTTAATGGCGCCATCTTTATTTACTCGATAGGGCGGAATTAGTTCAAGCATTTTCTCCCAAATAGGTCGTTCCTGTTGGTAGATCGAAACAATTGAACTACCTTCTATTAAATTAGTAAGTAATTCCTTCATCACAGCAAAATCCATCGTAGCATTTATCGCTGTTGGCATTGGATGGGCAACTGGCTCACTACTTTTAGGCATGAAATTTACCGGTGTATTCTCTGGTGATACAGAAGGATAATACAGGTAATAACCATCCTCGCCAACTTCTAAAAAATCTTGATAGAAATCCGCCACTTCTTTCATAAAAGGTAAAGCATGTTGCTTCAAATATTCATGATCTCCTGTAAATTGATAATATTGATAAAAATGCTGGGCTAACCATCCAGCTGCAGCAGTCCAATTCATAATAACAGGTACTAATTGATTTGGTTTCCCAATACCTGGTGTTGTCCCTGCAGGTATATAAATCCCTCGACAACCAAATAACTTTCTTGCATTATCGCGGAAATCAGCCATCAAAGACTGATAATACTCCATTAACGCAAGACTGAATTCTGCTAAACCACCTATTGAAGTATGCCAGTACATCATTTGAATGTTCTCATTAGCCATCCGATGACTCCACATTAAACGGTAATCACCATGCCACAACCCATACATCGAAAACGGTTGACCACCTATTTTAGTACCTGAAATAAATAAATATCGGCCAAATGACCATAATTTTTCATAGAGTCTCTCTTTAGCTTCTCCACTACTATAAGCGTCTAAAAGTAACACTTCATTTGACCATTCCTCTTGGTCATCTGTTAGTTGTAACTTGGAGGAAAAATATAGTGGCTGATAAACTTGTACATGATTGTCTAATAATTGCTGATATGTTGCTGTCACATTAGCGAGCTCTCCTTTTAATACTGGCCATTGCAATGAACTACTTGATTGAACAAACACTTTTACAAGGATTAATAAACTATTAACATTTATACAGCGTAATTTCTGTTGATCTGTGATCACTTCCCCGTCTTCTGCAATTACTCTAGCAACTGCCCCAAACTCTGTATCATCCTCATTCGTAGCTTTATAGAATAGATAATTGTCCTCCGTATTCCATTCCACTGTATCTGCTAGTTCTTGGTATCTTTTCTTCATATTTAGTGAAGTAGTTGGATGTAAGTCAAAGTTTAACACGGCATCAATAGCATTAGCTTTATTGGAGCTAACTCGATAAACGATCAAATTATCAGAACGGGAAACAAACAAATCCCTCGTAAATGTTGTATCATGTTCAGACCATGTAACACGGACTTCACCAGTTTCCATGTTAATGCCTCTCCTATAATGGCTAAATCCTTGGTCACACGGCATCTCCAGTTGCAAATCTACAAGGGGTAACGGACATGCTAACTTTGAGTGATAACCTTGTTTTTTCACTTCATTTGTTAAGTGCCAATTCGCTTCTTGATATTCTCCCTCCTTCATCAAAGCTCGTGTCTCTGTTAAAGTGTGACTAATGTCAGGCAACTCTCCTTTCACACCCATATGCCATAATTGAGAATGATTAATTAAGATGGTCTCTTTCTTGATCGCCCCATATACTGCTGCTCCTAGTTCACCGTTCCCAGCTGGTAAAGCCTCCCGCCACATGTTTCTCCACCATGAAGCAGGATATTGTAAGACAAGCTTGTTTCGATCAGACACATTATCAAACAATTGATTGTCCCCCTTTGACCAGTACTTAAATGTAGGTTTGAAAACCTTCTGCTTGAATGGTCCACTTACCGTCTTTAGGAAATCCCGGATAGCTTTCCCCATTATGATCGTCCCAACCGGCTATCATCATTGCAATTGCAATTAACAAGCCACCATTACCAGGCAAGTATGCTGACAGCCCTGGTCGTTGATAATTATGTCCATTAGGTAAATGTGTATTTTTTACAGCATCCATTAATAAAAAGTCGATAGCAAGTTCTGCTTCACCTAACCGCGCAGCTGTCATTGCACACATTGGAAAATCCCATCCCCAGGCAGTATCCCATTGCCACTCATCTTTCACCTTAAATAAAGTACTTTTCATTATATCGTTGTCTATCAGTGTTCCTGGTAAAATACCGAACGCTGCCACCATCGAAGGATGATCATGATTTTTTTCCATAAAGGTACGGTCACAATTTTCATGTGCTAGATATACGCCATCCTTGTCTCGAGGTTGTTTTAAATGATCTACAACATGCTGCCATTTCTCATTTTGGGGATCCCCTAATCTTTTCGCCCATTTCAGTGCCGTTTCCAGACCATATTTCCAATATTCAAGTTCATAAGGAGGATTTTTAGATTCCTCCATTCGGTGACATTCTTGTGCCGGAATTAAAGGTGGCCCTAAAACATACACTTCTTCTTTATCATTCCAGCTGGCAAAATCAGCCATGAAATCCGCAGAAGCATATACTATCTCTTTATATTGATTTAGTACTGCTATAGCGTTATCATCACGGTAAATTAACTCGGCTAACATGATCGGGTGTGGCTGTTGCCAGATCAGTCCAGGTGCTACCGGTGAGGGGCTTTGCTTACCATCTATCCCTACCATCTTGGGCCATCTAGCACCTTGATACCCTTGTTGACGGGCTATTTTTCGAGCAATAGGTAAAATAGTTTCATACCATTGTAGACTTTTAGTTAATTTATCAGCTCTTCCCCATAACGGAAAATGTGCACTGTGCCACCAATGCATTTCTAAATGGGCTTTACCAAACCAACTATTATACATCAGACCCGTTTCTTGTGAAGGAATCGCGCCACTACTGTGAATAGCAGTTAAATACTGAGATAAAATAACCCTGCGCTCTAATTCATCTGCTCTGGCATCAGTGCTTCCCTCGAAACTAACAAATGCCCCCTGTTCCCAAAAATCTCCCCAATATTGTTCAGAAGCCTTCATCATTTCTGTTGCTTCACTCACTTCGATCTCTTCATCCGGGTAAAATGTTACAACAAAGCTATATTGCTCTTGATTACTAGGTGGAACTAGTTGAAATTGATGTGTACGTAGTTGTGAGAAACTCGCACCATTTGTCTCCCATCGCACATAATAACTATCCTCATCCATTACTCGTTTCAAATGTACGACATGATCGTTATTATCTATTTCCGTAGTTTGATGCCTGTCAGGGTGATCCCAATTCAAGTTAGTTGCTTTTACCCAACTATTATCGCTTATATCTGGCGATGAAAATGACTGAATGATTTGTAGTTTTCCATCTGCGATTAAAGATGATGTGATATGAACGCCGATTGAATCAGTCTTAGGGTCGCAAACCGTCTTGACCAACACTTCTTGATCATTGACGAGATATCGACTAGTTATAATTCCTGACCAAAGATCTAATTCTTGGTTAATATCCGTAATAGCGTCTATGCCTACTTCATTTTGATTTCCATCAAGAAATCGAAATGAAGTTTGCCCTAATTGAACTCGATGAGGGTTTTGCCTTAACCAATAATAAGCCTCTTCTTGATTGCCTGGCTTCATTGGATAAGGAACTTCTCGATCGTAATGCTTAAACAGTTGGTATTCGATATCCCTCTCATTATATAAATCTTTCCCTCTACTATAATGCCATGCCCAATTCGACTGGGTTCCTAAAGGTGTTTCATATAATTGGGGGAAAGTTTGCAAACCCGTAAAATCGACACTAAAACCAAACTCGCTATTTCCAAGCGATAATGGTGATAAAGGTTCAATTTGATGTATACTTGGATTATGTTTTTGAACAACCGTTTTCCTATTCATATTTGTTACCTCCGTTTATTTAAGCTAGTCATTCTGCGTTTAACTTTCTATACTTCCCTGGAGTCATCTCCTTGTATTCACGGAACTTTCTTATGAAACTATTTTCATGCTGATAACCTACCTCTAACGCAATATCCGCTATTTTCTTATTTGTTTTAATTAATAACTCTTGCGCACGCTCCATCCTTAGTTTAGTAAAGTAGCCATATATCGTATCATCCATCTCCTCTTTAAACCATTGACTAGCAAGACTTACACTGACACCAACAGATTCAGCAATCTCTGGAATACCAATTGGTTCGCCTAAATGTACATTCATATACTGAATCATTTTTCGACACATCACATACCTTTTCGAATCATTTAGTTTTTGAATATTTTCAATTCTCTCTGATATTCGTTCCTTAAATAAGTTAGCAACATCTGCTAGATTCATGGTACGAATTTCCTCTGCAGTACGAAAAGTAGCATGTGAAATATCTTTGTTTTCGGTAAAAATAACTTTTCTTACTTGCTCAATAAAATAAAAGGCTAGCTCTGGACTAATGTTACTTTCATGAAATAACTGAGATAATGTAGACACGTCATCAATCGATTGCATTGGGTTCTCGAGTGTAATGGATTTCACTAGACGGTCAATTTTTTCTATATTTGTTTCTTTATCTTCTTGGCTTTGATCCACTTTTGTATAAATGTTTCCATATCCATCAAACAGACGGTATTGCAGTGCCTCCTCCGCTTCATTCATGGCACTTTTTAGTTCTTGAAACGGAACACCTGTCTGATTCAGCCCTACAGAAACAGAAAATCCTAAGATGTTTTGTATATGTGTAAGCGCTATCTTTAAATGGTTTAAAACATCAACTTTTCCCTCTAAATGCTGGATAATGATAATCATCTTATCATTGCCAATATCCACTGCCTCTACGGCAAAGTGACTCGATAATACTTCCGTAAGAATATTTGCCATCCCTGACTTGACCACAGAACGATAATTTCCAGCTACACTGTCTTTCCAAGCAGGATAATTATCGATCGATACGACTAATAATTGAATATTATCTTCTTGCCATTCTTTAAAATAAGCTTGCCACTTATCTTTCTGCTCGGTTCTGTTCGTTAATCTGCCAATATATATGTCATATAAAAATTTTGATTTCGCTTCGTACTTCACTTTTTTAATCAATTGGGATAATTGTGCATGATCACTAACCAAGTCATCTATGATATCTTCTAAATGTAGTAAGTCTCGTCTATAAAGCGGGTCATCATCAACTGAAAACAGTTCTTTCATTCGTCTTATAGGTTTTAATTCAACAGAATTGATAAAGAATATAGCGATTCCGCCAATGACAAGTGCAATTAAAGATACGATAAATACCACATCACGCACTGTTTTTGACTTAGCCAGTATACTCTCCTGCGAGACAACCGACACATATTTCCATCCGGTGAATTCTGATTCCATTTGATTTGCAAGTAGTATCTTATCATTATACGTAATGTCATTTAAATTTCCTTTGCTTATTTCTTCATTAACATATGATACAGTTTCTATATCAAACGTATGATTTTTCGTTGTATGTAGAATCTTATTATTTTGATCTAAAATATATTGCATGCTGTTAGATGGTGGCTCATTAGATGACCTTAATTTCGAAAATAATTCCGACTGATTAAGGTTAATCGCAACAATTCCCATTGTTTCCCCCTGCAAACTTATCTTACGAAATAAGGAAATGTTGGACCCTTTATACTTCGCGCCTTCTGGCAAATTACGATATTTAACAATTCTAGCTGTATCTGCATTAAATTCATCGATCACACTAGTCCACTCTGCATCGTTAAAAGTCGAACTGCTAGAGCTGAAGCCTTGCGGGATGGCAACAAAGCTATCACTGTTCACATTATAAATATAAATACTTTGAATAAAAGAAGAGTTTTTGGTAATGGTAGCTAGCTTATCATAAACCTCCTTAATATTTTCATAGGAGTTTTGTGATTGGTCCATCAAAAAACGATATACATTATTATCTAATGCTAATTTAACAGCGATTTGATCAGATTCAATTAAATATTCATCAATATAATTCATGTTTATTTTTAGCATTTGGTGCTGTGGTTCATTTAGTTCCTGTTGTAATATTTCTTTGGAAGTATGATAAGAAGAAAATCCTACTGTTAGTATAATAAAAATAATAGGTACCATTAAGATAAGTAGCAACCTTACTTGAGTATTAGAAAGATTTCTTCGAAGGATCCTCTGTATCTTAACAGGGAGAAACTTTGACATGAACCCACCCGCTTTCTATGTCTGAGCTTTTTCTCTTCATTATATGAAACTTCTATCATGAACATAACTCTACTCCCCCCCCAGCTAGAAGAGGAGGAGTAGCTCATGTTATTTAGCTGTTTCGTACCATTCCTGAACGCGCTGTGTTACTTCCTCGCCTCCAGATTGATTCCATTTTTCAACAAATTCATCAAATTTGTCGATTGACCATTCCCCTATTACAATTTTGGTTAAATATTCTTGGAATAACTTATGGGACTGAATATCTGGATAGCCATCATAAACCGTACTCGGTAATCCATCCCCAGCAATTCTCCTTGCATCTGCTTTACTTACTTCAAAAATATCCCTTACCATTTGCTGCTCATCTTCAGGGAATGAGTTATCAATTCTAATGTCCATTGATTCTTCTGTTGTTAAATTAAGCATTCCTAAGGCAATTGGCTTATCGTCTGATGAAGGTAATAATTGCTTTTCCCCATCTACTACTTCATGTTGGACACCCTCGATACCATATTGAACGAAATCTGCATTTTCAGGATCATAGAAAAAATCCAATAATTTTAATGCATTAGCAGCGTTATCTTCTGACGCTACAGGGATCATCCACTCCGGCTCACCCATGCTTTTTTGTGTAATATACCCTTCAAAACCATCCACTTCTGGAAGAGGCATTCCTACGACATAGGCATCTGGTGCCCCTTCTTTCATTGCCAAGTACCGCTCATGTAAATTAGCTGGGAGGTGATACCAGCTACCGACTAAATTATTATTAATTTTAGCTGTCCAAACATCTCCCTTGTTTAAAAACGTCTCATTATCTAATAATTCTTCTTCATAAAGCTCTCTAATGAATGCAATAGCTGCTTTCATATTCTCTGAAGTACCCGCATAATTAATTTCACCCTCATAAATATCCCATTCCGGGTAACCTTCCCACATTGCTACACCAAACATAGCGAATAAATGATCCATCCATCTGCCAAACTCCCTACCAGTTGTAGGCAGCTCATCCTGCTCGCCATTTCCATTTGGATCCTGATCACGGAATGCTATTAACATCTCTTTATACTCGTCTAGTGTTTCAGGCATATCCATACCAACTTTATCTAGCCAATCCTGTCTCAATAAAGCTGCACGTTCTGGGACTAAATACACTTTAGGAACATAATATATTTTTCCATCTGGAGATGCAGATCTAACAATATTCCATGCTTCCTCAGGGATTCTTTCCCATACATTTGGTGCATATTCCGGTAGCAAGTCATCTAATGGCAAAGCGCCTCCTTGGTCGATCAGGGTTTGTTCCACTCCTCCAATCGGTCTCAAAATATCAGGAAAATCCTCTGAAGCAATCATAAGATTAATGTACTCAGCTGGTTCTGAACCTGGTGGTGTTGACTGTAACTCATACTCCACGCCAGTTTTTTCTTTAATATATTGCACATGTGGATCATCACTGTCAGGGATCGTACCCTTGCCCAAATGACTTTTAAACACGCTAACAGTTGCCGTTTCCTCCCTTTCTTCTGTTTCTAATTCATCATTTTCTTCATCTTGGTTAGCTGTATCTTCACTATTGGAACATGCTGTTACCAAAACCATAATCAACAACGCTACAGAAAATAATAAAAAATGATAAAAACGTTTTCTCATCCTGTCTTACCTCCCCATTTTTAATTAACTATTCTTTTAAAGAACCTAGTACTGCTCCTTTCACAAAGTACTTTTGTAAATATGGATAAACTAACACAATTGGAACCGTAGCAAAAATAATGGTGGCAGCTTTTAAGGTGGTTGTGTTGAAATCAAAGTCACCCATTATTAAATCTACTGCTGCAAGCTCTTCTTCCGATGTAAAAAATGCCCGTAAACGCATTTGTAAAGGCCAAAGAGTCGGGTCCCGCAAAAATAGCACCGCTGTCTTAAAGGTGTTCCAGTAACCTACAGCATAGAAAAGACTAATGGTGGCTAGCACGGGTTTTGATAACTGCAAATAAATCTGAAACAATAAACGAAATTCATTACAGCCGTCAATCCTGGCCGCATCATCAAGGTCTGAAGGAATCCCCAAAAAGAACGTTCGCACAATAACCATATTAAATGTGCTTATTAAGCCTGGAATAATTAAAGCCCAGATCGAATCCATCAGTCCTACCTCTCTTACGGTTAAAAAGAAAGGAATCATCGGTGCATTAAAAATCATCGTAATGACCATCATTAACATAATCG
The DNA here is from genome assembly GCF_000377765.1 of Gracilibacillus lacisalsi DSM 19029. Classification (GTDB taxonomy): domain Bacteria; phylum Bacillota; class Bacilli; order Bacillales; family Amphibacillaceae; genus Gracilibacillus; species Gracilibacillus lacisalsi. The sequence continues at coordinate 173,817 of NZ_KB898666.1, forward strand.
GTTTACGCAGAAGAAAGTCTTTCCGCGATAATGGAAACGCTGTCAAAACTGTGAAAAGCATACTAAGAAAAGTCCCGACTATCGTAATAAATACTGTTACACCAAAAGCTCTCCATAGCACTTCATTTTGGAGAATATGTTCCCATGTCGCTAATGTAAAATCAACAGGTATTAAAAAAACTTGTTTTGAATCGGCAGCAATCGGCGAACTAAATGAAACTGCCAGTAATTGCAACAATGGAGCAATCATCGTCGACGCTAATACGATTAATAACGTATAATTAAATAGTTGAAATAATCTTTCTCCAACAGATTGTTTCATTTACCACAACCCCTGTTCTGATTTTCTTGCAAGCCTATTGAATATCCACAACAGAGCAAAACCTATGACAGACTGAAACAGACCAATTGCCGTTGTTAAGCTATATTGCCCTTGGAGAACCCCTGCTCGATATACATAAGTTTCAATAATATCTCCCACAGAATACGTCATTGGCGTTAACAAGTTAAAGATTTGGTCAAAACCTAACTCCAAGAAGTTACCGATATTTAATAAAAACAGTACAGAAATAGTAGGTAACAGTAAAGGGAGTGTAATGTAAATAGTTTGTTTAAATCGACTGGCTCCATCGATTACCGCTGCTTCATAAAGGCTTGGATTAATCGCCGTTATTGCAGCCAAGTAAATAATGGTCCCCCAACCAACTTCCTTCCAAATCCCTGAAATAATAACGATTGTTCTAAAATATGCTTCTTCTTGCATGAACAGAATTGGTTCAAATCCTAACATCTCTCTAATCGCATTAACTATCCCCTGATTTGCTAATAACTCAAAGACAATTCCACCGACTACAACCCAAGATAAGAAGTGTGGCAGATAGAATAAACTTTGCACTGTCTTCTTAACTATTAATAATCTTATTTCATTAAATAATAATGCTAAAATAATCGGTGCCGGAAACTGAAATATCAATTGATACAAAGCTATTAATGCTGTATTTCTTAATACTTCATGAAAATCTTGATAGTGTAGCAAAGTCTTGAAGTTCTCCAGACCAACCCAAGGACTTGCAAATATGCCTTTAAAAATTTGAAAATCTTGAAAGGCTATTACACTCCCCATAAGCGGGATATACTTAAAGACAATGTAATAAATAATCCCCGGCAAAATCATCAAGTATAACATCCAATGTCTTCGCACATTTTTGATAAGACCATTTTGAAGTAAGCGATACCAAAATCCAGTTCTCTGTGTTATTACTTGTTCATTTTTTATATGTCCATCCATGCACTCCCCCCTTTCTTTTTTTCAATAAAATCATATCGTGAATCCCATTAAATAAACAATTAGCCATTTCCACAATAACTATTCAATTCTTATCAGAAGGCAAAATCTATAAATTGTTTAGGTTATGTGGCTTTTGTTTGTTCTAATAAGAAAAGCGCAATGCGCCCGCCTAGATTCTGGGTGCTTGGAGCTAGACAGCCCCCCAATTTTATACTTTCTTTCCTAATAAGAACAACTGGGAAAGCTCACCCGGTCCTTTTCATTGACCAAAATAATATATCGATGTTATAAAGTAGTTATTTTGAGATGGATATTGGGCGTAACAACCGCTACGGCTTGCCCACTTCGCTTTCCGTGGGGCGTGTCTTCAGCTAACTTTTGTAAAGAAGATCGCTTTACAAAAGTGGATCTTCAGATCACGCTGATCCCACAGGAGGCGAAGTGGACGCCTACGCTAATTCATGCTCTACAATGAATGTTCTCGCTGACATTCCAATTTTATTACACAGTTTAAGAAAGCTCGAGAAGTTAGCAGTCACAAACGTTGTAGAACAGTTTCATAGCGGAGGCCGTCCACTTCCACTCCTACGGGATGATTTTCGCCTAAGCTAACTTTGGTAAGCGCTCTTTGCTTACCAAAGTTAGCTTAGGCGAAAATCCCGTGGAAAGGGAAGTGGACAGCCGCAGCGATGGTTTCCTGTACAAGCTATTTCAAAATGGCTACTCTGCTTACAAATGCGTTGATACCGATGATTATATACTTTCTATATTATGAAAAAAATCCATCAATCAATTCTTTTTGACTGATGGATTGTCTCTATTCTACCAATAAACAGGTTACATTTTTAAACCAGTTTGATATAAAAAGCCTACATTTTTGATTAATAGACATAATAAAAATGCCCACCGTTAAGGCGAGCATTTTTTTATTACCATTAACCTTTATTTTTATTATACACATCAAAACCGACTGCAATTAGTAATACTAAACCTTTAATAAATTGCTGCCAGTCGATACCGATACCGATTAATGACATACCGTTGTTCATTACACCCATTACAAGACCACCGACAATCGCACCGATGACAGTACCAACACCACCGGCCATAGATGCACCACCGATAAATACCGCTGCAATCGCATCAAGTTCGAGCATGTTACCAGCTGCCGGGGTTGCTGAATTTAGTCGAGCGGCAAACATTAAACCTGCTAAAGCAGCAAGTACACCATTGTTTACAAATACCCAAAATACAACTCGCTTTGTTTTTATTCCGGATAAGTCTGCTGCCTTTTTATTACCACCAGTAGCATAAATGTGACGACCCATTACAGTGTTCTTCATAATAAAGGTATAAAGTACAATAAGAACAATTACAATGACAAGTACCGTTGGGATCCCTTTATTTTGTGCTAATTGATAGGCAAACCAATTAATTGCAAGTAATAATAATGCCAATTTTACAATAGTGGTCCATAAAGGGGCAACTTCGAAATTGTATTGCAATTGCGTTCTTCTTTTATTAAATTCTAAGTAGACCAATACTAGCGATAAAATTACGGACAATACAATGGTGAAAATGTGTAGATTCGCTCCACCAAATAAATCAGGAATAAATCCACTACTTATACTTTGAAACGAGTCAGGAAACGGTGCTAAAGATTGCCCATCTAATAACCATAATGTTAGACCTCTAAATACGAGCATTCCTGCCAAAGTTACAATAAAGGATGGTATCCCAACATATGAGATCCAAAAACCTTGCCATACACCAATCAAAGCTCCTGCTATAATTGCAATAATTACTGCAAGCCAAACTGGAACATTCATATTAATGATAAGTACACCAGCAACGGCTCCGATAAACGCAACAACTGAACCTACTGATAGATCAATGTTACCAGTAATAATTACTAGAACCATCCCAACCGCTAATACAAGAATAAAGCCATTTTGTAAAATTAGGTTGGTTAAGTTTAAGGGTGTAAAATTAACCCCATCTGTTAAAAACCAAAATAGTCCCGTGATCAATACAAGTGCTATAATCATTCCGTATTCTCTTAGATTATTTTTAAATAAATTAATTAACGTCTGCATTGCGAGTCCCCCCTGTTCCAGTCATATAACGCATGACACTCTCTTGATCTGCTTCGTCTTTATTCAATTCACCTGTCAAGCGCCCTTCATTCATTACATAAATTCTGTCAGATAGCCCTAGTACCTCTGGCAATTCCGAAGAAATAACAATAACTGCTAAGCCTTGCTTGGCTAACTCGTTAATCTGTGTATAGATTTCAAATTTTGCCCCAACATCAATACCTCGTGTTGGTTCATCCAAAATCAGAATATCGGGTTCTGTAAAAATCCATTTACTGAGGACTACTTTTTGCTGGTTACCCCCACTCAAATTACCTGCCAGTTGTTCAAGTGTCGGAGTCTTAATGTTTAATCGCTCTCTTAAGGATTGTGATTCGATGACTTCTTTATTTTCATCGATCACACTTGATTTGGAGATTCTCTGTAAATTGGATAATGTAATATTACGTTTTATATCATCAATTAAATTCAAGCCATATGTCTTACGATCTTCTGAAACATAGGCAATACCCTTTTCGATCGCCTTACTTACGGTATTGGCTTCAATTTGTTTTCCATCCTTATATAATTCACCACTGATTTTCTTACCATATGATTTTCCAAAAATACTCATTGCCAGCTCTGTTCGACCAGCTCCCATTAATCCAGCAATACCTACAATTTCACCTTTTTTAACATGAAAACTGACGTTATCGATGATTTTACGATCTTGTTGTTGTGGATGATATACATTCCACTTCTTTACTTCAAATATAGTCTTACCAATATTAGGATGATGTTCAGGGAACCTACTTGTTAACTCCCGGCCAACCATCCCCTTGATAATTCTTTCTTCTGATATCTCTTCTTCCTTTGCATTTAATGTTTCAATTGTCTTCCCATCACGTAATACCGTAATAGAATCAGATACATAGGATACTTCATTTAATTTATGAGAGATTAATATCGAGGATACTCCTTGCTGTTTTAACTCTAATAGTAATTTCAGTAAATTCTCACTATCAGTTTCGTTCAACGCTGCGGTAGGCTCATCTAGGATTAGCAGTTTCACGTTTTTCGATAAGGCTTTAGCAATTTCCACCAGTTGTTGCTTCCCTACACCGATATCCATGACGAGTGTTTCTGGAGAATCTTTCAGCCCAACGCGTTCTAATAATTTTTTAGACTCTGAGAACGTATCTTTCCATTTCATAATTTTGTTAGATTGACGTTCATTACCAAGGAAAATATTTTCAGCAATAGATAGATAAGGACTTAACGCTAATTCTTGGTGGATAATAACAATCCCTAAATTCTCACTTTGCTTAATATTTTTAAATTGGCATTCCTGTCCTTCAAAATAAATAGATCCATCATAGGTTCCATATGGATAAACACCACTAAGAACTTTCATTAATGTAGATTTCCCAGCGCCATTCTCACCGACTAATGCATGTATTTCTCCCTGTTCCACTTGCAAATTAACATTATCTAAAGCTTTTACACCGGGGAATGTTTTCGTAATTTCACGCATTTCTAGTATATAATCAGACATTAGCTCCACCACCTTTAATCGCTCTATAACATTGAATTAGTGGTGACCTCAGACCACCACTAATTCATTTCTTTATGATCTGGCTTATTCTAACTCGTCTTCAGAATAGTAGCCACTATCAATGACAACTTCTTGGTAATTATCAATATCTACAGAGACAGGCTCTACAAGATACGTAGGAACGACTTTTTCGTTATTATCATAAGTTTCTGTGTCATTCACTTCTGCCTCTTCACCGTTTAGAATAGCCTCTGTCATATCAACTGCTACGGCAGCTAAATCTCGCGTATCTTTAAATACAGTTTGTGTCTGCTCACCAGCAATGATTGATTTAATAGAGGCTAATTCTGCATCTTGACCAGAAATAACTGGTAATGGAAGGTCATCAGAACCGTAACCTACACCTTTAAGAGCTTGAATCACACCACGACTAATACCATCATAAGGAGATAATACTGCATCTACTGTTTCATCTCCTGAATAAGAACTGCTAAGGATATTCTCCATACGGGATTTTGCAGTGTTACCATCCCAACGCATGGTTGCTGCTTGTTCAAATTCTGTTTGTTCACTTTGAATAACTAATTTACCCTCATCAATATACGGTTGAAGTACACTCATTGCACCATCCCAGAAGAAATAAGCATTATTATCATCTGGGGAACCACCGAATAATTCAATATTGAATGGTCCTTCTTCGTTTTCTAAATCAAGTGCTTCTTCGATGTATGAGGCTTGCAATACACCTACCTGAAAGTTATCAAATGTTGCATAGTATGTTACGTGTGGCGATTCCATAATCAAACGGTCATAAGACACCACTTGAATACCTTGGTCATTAGCCTTTTCTAATACATTCGTAAGTGCAGTACCATCAATTGATGCAATAACAAGTGCATCTGCACCTTTTACGATCATATTTTCAATTTGTTCGATTTGTTTGTCTACATCGTCTTCTGCATATTGTAGATCTGTTTCATAACCTAGCGCTTCCAATTGCTCTACCATGTTATTCCCATCATCAACCCAACGCTGAGAGGACTTTGTCGGCATTGCTACACCAATTAAACCACCATCTGCAGACTCTCCACCATCATCTGAATTTCCACCTGATGTATCATCGCTACCACAGGCAGCTAAAAATAAAATAAGACTAAAGAAAATTGCTAAGAAACTAAACTTCTTCATAATTGTAACCCCTTTCAAATATGTTTTTTATCTTGCTTGGTTATAAATGTATCACAAACTAACTTGTAAGCCTTTACATAATTTTAAACAGTTTTTATAAAAATTTAATGTGCATGTAATATGAGATCTATTTCCTTATATTATGGGGGGCTTCTCGCAACTTTGGGGTAATGACTGCACTCAAAGTTTAACTTTGAGGCAGTCATTACCCTCCGTTACAATTGATGCTTGTACTGCTTTGGTGTCATACCAATCGATTTTCTAAATGCAGTGCTGAAATAGTGTTGTGAATCATACCCTACTCGTTCGGCAATTTCCCGGATGCTGAGATCAGTTGTTTTCAATAAATCTTTTGCCGCTTGTAAACGCATTTGCGTTACTAATTTTACATAAGATACCCCTAAATCTTGTTTAATCATTTTACTAAGGTAAACCGTTGAAACATGAAGCGATTCAGCAATACTCTCTAATGTTAAGTGTGAGTCACGGTAGTGTTTGCGAATATATTGGATCGATTGTTTAACCAGTGGGGAAAGTTGCATATATGTATTTAATTCTTGCTTAACTTCCGCATACTTAGAAGGAATATTTGAAAATTCCACATCTATTTGCTTAGCATAAACATGTTGCGCAAGTTCTTTTTTTATGAACTCTTCTAGATGTAACACTAAGTCTGCTGGTGTTTGTTCCCAGATAAGAATAGAAATCCAATGAGTATCTTCTAAAAAGATGGCATGTCCATACATGCTCATGTCCTCTTCCAATAGCTCTTCTATTGCCTTTAATTGTTGCTTTCGCTCCTGTTCACTAAAAAAATGATGTTCAACTTCGCCATCGAGCCATTTCATAACAATCAATGATTGAGGGGCTGATCGAGGGAGTTCTAAAAATTGCAATTGATTTTTCACCTCTTCTTCCCCTAAGTTTTCTGACATCCACTCTAGAAAAAAGCGGTTTCTTAACTGCTTATGATTCTTTTTCACTTGTGTAGAAGCCTGCTGTAAATAGTTTTCTTCTTGCCTTTGCTGATCTAATTGTTGTTTTACCTCTCCTAGAATACCAGCTAATTGATTAGGATTTACCGGCTTCAATAAATAATCCTCTACTTGCAGGCGAATCGCTTCTTGAGCATATTGAAAATCATCATATCCAGAAATCACTACCATCCGACAATCATGTAATTGATTTTTAATTTTCTTCATTGCCGTAATGCCATTCATAATTGGCATATTCAAATCGATTAATAACACATCAATTTCATGTCGGATAGCTAAGTCGACTGCCTCTTCACCATCTTCTGCTTCTGCTACAACTTCCATGTTAAAATCACCCCAATTAACGGAAGACATTATTCCATCACGGATGATAAATTCATCATCCGCTATTAACACTTTCCAATATTCCATCTTGATCACTTCTCCCTCTCCTCAACACTATTATTCATAATTGGCAATAAGATCGTAATAGTTGTTCCGACATCTTCTTGACTTTCTATTGTCAGACCATAATTAGGGCCGTGTGTTAATTGAATTCTTGCTTGCACATTTAGCATGCCGTATCCTTTTTTATTCCTTGTCTCTTCTGGATTTTCAGTTTGGGTAATCGCTTCAGCCAACGCTTCTCTCAGATCGCTCAATTGTTTCGGGGTCATTCCTTTTCCATCGTCACTTATCTTAATAAGTAAATTTTCATCCGAAGATTTGGCTTCAATATTGATATGTCCCGCTCCTCGTCGTTCTTTAATTCCGTGATAGATTGCATTTTCAATAATTGGTTGCAGAATAAATTTTAATATTGCTTTATTTTTTATAGATTCCTCTACTTTAATATCATAATTTAACTTTTCACGATATCTTGTTTTTTGTATTTTTAAATAGCTTTCGATATGATCGATTTCTTCAGCCAATGTAATAATATCGCGACCCTTACTCAAACCGATTCGAAATAGCTTAGCTAGTGATTCTACTACTTCTGCCACATCATCTGCCTTTTGTTTTCTTGCCATCCATTGAATGGTATCCAGTGTGTTATAGAGAAAATGCGGATTGATATTCGCTTGTAAACTACGAAACTCTGCATCTCTTTTTTGCCTTTCTTGTCTTTCTGTCAGATGCATTAAACCATTAAGCTTCGTTAGCATTGTATTGAAACTTCTACCTAATAGACCAATCTCATCAAACCTTTTCTCTTTATACCTCACCTTCAAATCTCCATCTTCTGCCTTCTTCATAAAAGATACGAGCTGCACAATCGGTTTCGAGATCGAATGTGACAGAAAATAAGATACCGGAATACCGAAAAACATAATGATAAAAATAAACATTACTAAATAAAAATTAATTTCACGCAAACCAAAGATGGTTTCTTCCGTAGGGAATACACCAACCGTAACCCAATTGGCAAAAGGAGAGCGCTGATAAATAAATTGAATCTTCTCCCCTTTGATCGTTTTAGAGAAATCCCCTGATTGCTGTTCACTTATCCAATTAAAAGGTATATGACTGACAATCGGTTGATTAGGTTGATAGATATTTTGGCCGTTGTCATCAACCACCATTAAATATCCGCTTTTTCCTAATGTTACATCTTTTACCGTTTCCGCAATGGCTCTTCGTTTTAAGTCTATTAATACTACACCATGAACTTGCTCAGTAAATGGGTCTATTACCGCTCTTACAACCGTCACCACATCATCATTTGTATAATCAACGATAGAATTCAGCCTTCTGCCATCAGGTCGACCAATAATCTTAAAAATACCATTATTGTTAACAGCTGCTTGATACCAGGATGCTTCTGTTAAGTCCATGGTAGATGGAGCATATAATTCGTTACTAACATATTCTCCTTTATCGTTTATTACCATTATTCCAGCTACCTCTGATGATACCGTTGTAAAATTTCGCAAGTATCGTTGTATTTCATATTTATTATCAGAAAAAGCGGCCTCTTCACCTTGACCTAGAAATTGCTCGACATCTTCGTTATTCGCAATCATATAGGTATAACTTTGTAGATTACTGATGTAAAACTCGAAAGATTCGTTTACTTTACCAATTAGTTGCATGGTATTGTCATTAACTTGTTCTTCCATTACACGCTCAACCGTCCAACTGATTAATAAAGCTAAACAGAAAATCGGCAATATACTAATTAATAAAAAGTGTGATATTAATTTATAGCGAATTGGAATATTATTAATTTGTATCCAGCGCTTCACAGAGCATCCATCCATTCTTTAATCAACAGGATAGTAATCACTAACATTGTCTTTTGTTACAACTGTTATACCTGTATCAACATAACGTGGCAGGTTCGTTTCTCCATTTAAATCACCTGCTAAATCATGTTGAAGGTGAAAAAGAAACTGCAGGGACCAATACCCCATTTCCCACGTCCCTTGCGCCAACGTTGCAGAAATCACCCCTTCTTCAATCATATCTAGGGTACCTTTATCTGTATCAAAGCTTATAATATGGAGGTCACCTTTTCTTTGTTGGTCTAATACTGCCTTACCTACGCCAACGCCACCATTAGCCTCTGAAGCAAAAATGCCTTTAATATCTGGATGTTCCCTCATTAGTTCTTCTGAAACTTCTTTCGAGATCATCTGGTCCCCACGACCATTTTTCACATCAACCACTCTCATCTCCGGGTATTCATTCTCAATAGTCTCTCGGAAACCTTGTGTCCGTTCCAGATGGTTTAGTTGATTGGGATGTGTCACTACACCAACTTCACCAGATTCGTTTAGTAATTCTGCCATTTTGTGTGCTGCTGTAACACCAGCATAATGGTTATTCGTTCCTAAGAATGCATACGCCTGACTATCTGGTGCATCTGCATCAAACATGACAACAGGAATTCCAGAATCTACTGCTTTATTAATGACAGGGTTTAATGCTTCGGGATCCATTGTAGAAATAGCAATACCCGAAGGATTTTTGGCAATAACTTGTTCTAACACCGTAATTTCTTCATTTACATCATATTGTGTCGCTCCACGATATTCAACAGATACATTAAGAGCCTCTGCCGCATCCTCAAACCCCTTTAACGGCCTCTTCCAGTAATCAATACCAGCCTGAAACGTCACCATCACATAGGTTTCATCAATCGTACCCCTCAACTCATGTTCAGACCAATCGTTATTTGTCGTTTCACTTGTTTGATATTGATATACGTACAGGACAAATAATCCAATTAAGACTATATAAACGAACAATAACTTTTTCACTTTTGTAACCCCTTTCAATATAAAGCATAGGGTATTTATTTCCTACTAAAGGATCTAAACGGATGAACTTTTTTCCTATATCGATTGTACTAAAATTGTATAGGATTTCAATCTATTCTTCAATAACAATTTTATACATTAATAAAGCTACACTCGTTTATGTAACCTTATTAATAGCCGATGATAATATCAAGGTCAATAGTAACCCACTCTATCGATTGCTCTATTTCTTTTCTCCATGTTAAAGGCGTCATATACCAAATGTCTTCAAGAAGATCGGCAGGTACTTCCCATTGATATTGAACAGTATGTATTTCCACGTTGTCAAAATGTTTTTTAAAATGAGCCATTATTTCATCATTTACATAAGTTTGCTGCTTCTCGCCCATCACCTGTTCTCTTATCTCTTGTAAGTAACCACTTCTAGGTATGACTTTAATTAAACGGCCATCTGTATGTAACAACCTCTTAAATTCTTGATAATTTGCTGGAGTCAATATATTTAATAGAATATCAAATTGGCTAGATGGATATGGACTTTGTGCTAAGTCGGCAACTGTCCAGATCAGTCCTTGATGGTATTTAGCAGCTGTTATAATCCCATCCTTAGCTATATCCATACCAATACCGACAAAAGTGATATCCAATTGCTGGGTGATCTTTTGCAAATGTGAGCCTTCGCCACAGCCTAGATCCAGAATGTTCGCTACTTGATAATCTAGCCCTTTGATTATTTCGGTAATTTTTTGATGTAACAGATCATACATACCGCTCTGAATCACCTGATATCTAGCTTCGAACAATTTCCTATCATAATCCCTGGGAGATGCTTTGCTATAAAAGTTGATATAGCCCTTTTTCGCTAAATCAAATTGATGATGTGAATTGCAAATAACTGAGGTGTTCTCCACTCGGATTTCTTCCTGACAGATGGGGCAACGAAAAAGTGATTTATTTTGTTCTATCAGTTGTGCTGCTTGCTCGATTTTCTTCATAGCCGTACTCCGTTTTTTCTTTTATCATATCTTGAGCAGTCAGTGATTGCAAATTACCTTTATAAAGTCAGGGAATAGCCTTGTAAATGGTTTCCTTATAAAAAAAGAGCTTGGACCGAAATCCAAACCCTACTAAACCTCTTATCCACGAACTAATTTATTCCGCATATAGTTAGACCAAAGTTCTACAATCAGAATTAATATGACAAGTCCAATTAATATCGAACCAACCTCATTCCACCTGTACGCATTCATCGCAAAAATTAACGGTGCACCGATACCACCTGCACCAACAAGTCCAAGAATCGATGCTTCCCGTAAGTTCATATCAAATCGGTAAATCCCTATAGATAAAAAGATTGCGATTAACTGTGGAACAATACCAAATCTGATTTTTTCAAATGTCGTACAACCTATCGACGTCATCGACTCAAAGATACTCGTATCTAAGTCTTCTATTGCATCGACAAAAAGCTTTGCAAGCATACCGATCGAAATTAACGCAATTGTCAATACACCAGTAAAAGGGCCTTGCCCCGCTACCCGAACAAACATTAAACCATAAACCAACGAAGGAACTGTACGAATGAAAATCAATAATAACCTTGTTATAAATGCCACAGGCTTTGGAACCACATTAGATGCAGATAAAAAGGCAAACGGAATTGCTAACATTGCACCAAGGATTGTTCCTAAAAAAGCTATAGCGATCGTTTCCACCAATAAATACATGACACCCTGTGTGGTAAAATCCAACAAGAAATCTAAATCTGGCGTGACAATTCCCAAAAGAATGTTTTTAGCAATCGCCCAACCACTTTCCTCCATACTTCCAAAATCAATAACAAATAATGACCAAATCATTAAACCTAGTAAAACAGCGGAAATAACATAGATATAACTGTTCTTGCTCGGCTTTGCATATAATTGTTTTTCAATAGCATTCATCACAAGTCAAGCCTTTCATATCAACTTTTTTCTAAAATATTCACTAACCGTCTCGATCAAAAACACCGTAATAGCTAGCATCAGTAATATCATTCCGACACTTGCATAATCGCGCCAGCCTAGACCCTCATCCAAGAGTAAACCGATTCCGCCAGCACCTACATAGCCTAAAATTGCCGCATAACGTACATTTCCTTCAAAACAAAACAAGGAAGTGGATAAGTAGTTAGGCAATACTTGAGGAAAAATCGCATAACGAAATGCTTGTATTCTCGTAATTCCGATCGATTCCATCGCCTCAAAAGCACCCATACTAGCATTCTCAATTTGCTCATACAATAGCTTCCCTACATATGCTAACGTAAATAGAAAAATAGCAATCGTACCAGCTAATGTTCCTAAACCGAAAATGAATGTTGCAATTAAAGCAGAGACTAAAGTAGGCATTGTCCTTAATATACTTAAAAATATTCGTGCAACCATAACGATTACCTTGTTCTTGACAATATTGGAGGCTGCTAGATAAGCGATAGGTACAGCAACAAGTGAACCTAACACAGAACCAAGAATAGACATCATAATAGTATCCAATAAAGGCTGCCATAGATGAGGAAGGTATTCCCACTTAGGAGGAATCATTTCATTTATAATAGCGAAAAACTCATGACCTCGTTTTGCTAATAAACTAAACTCAAAGTTAGTAAACCTTATCGATAAATAGACTGCAATGAGAACCGTAACAAAAATCAAAGGAGTACGTGATCTTTTTTCCGAAACAGTCTTACCATTAGGTAATACTACTTGCTTGGGTGGAAAAATCTTATCAAACATAGGCACCTTCCTTATACATTTCCTGTTTCACTTCGCCTATCTTACCTTTATAAATATAGTCTAATACTTCATCTGTTACCTCATTAGCAGAACCATCGTAAACAATTTGTCCTTCCCTTACACCGATAATTCGATCTGCATATTCGAGTGCCACTTCTACATGGTGAATATTCAAAAGTACGGTCATGTCCATCTCTTGATTAATACGCTTGAAATCATCCATTACTTGTTTAGATGTAACCGGATCTAATGATGCAATCGGTTCATCAGCAAGTAGGATGGTTGGATTTTGTGCCAACGTTCTTGCTAATGCCACCCGTTGCTGCTGTCCCCCGGACAACTGATCAACACGAATATAGGCCTTCTCTAAAATGCCAACCTGATCTAAGGCAGTCAATGCTTGTAGTTTATGCTCTTTACTAAATATCCCAGTCATTTTTCGCCAAAAAGATAGCTGGGGTACAAAAGAAACTAATACATTTTTGATTACAGTAGTACGTGTAATTAAATTGAAAGATTGAAAGATCATACCAATCTTCTTGCGGAAATTGCGAATTTCTTTTCCTTTTAATTTCCCGACGTTAGTGCCATCCACGACAAGCGATCCACTCGTGATATCGTGCATTCTATTAATACATCGAATCAGCGTAGACTTACCTGCACCAGATAAACCGATGACCGCCACAAATTCTCCTTTTTCGATCTTTAGATTAATATTTTCTAATGCTTTCACTTTATTAGGATATACTTTATCAACATTCGTAAATTCAATCATATCTATCGCCTTCCTTGTGAAAAATGAGAACACCAAAGAATGATGTCCTCATTTTTCCTTCAATATTATTTAAAAAAGGTAGAACATTAATCTAGTGACTGCACCATTTCTTGTGCTTCGCGTTCTTTGTCATAATCTGAATCTTTTGCTTCTTGATAACCTTCATGGTTGTAAATAGAGATGACTTCTTTTCCTTCTTCTGTTTCCGCAATATTCATAAACGCTTGTTGAATTACAGATTTTAAGTCGTCATCCATTTTGTCGGAATTTTTACTTACACTGATTGTGTCATTGTAAATACCAGAAGTTACACCAATGACATTTGTTTCATCCCAAATTGTTGCTTCTCTATTAAATTCTGATTGCCATGCTTCTTCATTGTCTCGTCTAGCATCTGCATATGTTACCATTACATCAATTTGTCCTTCAACTAGTCTTGCAAAAGCACTACCATAGGAATCTACTTTTGCTTTATTTGGTAGATCTGCAATTGTAAGATCGAAGTTATCTTTCAACCATAAAGATGGATAAATATAACCCGCTGGAGATGATGATGACATCACTGCCCAGTTAGCACTTTCCATATCTTCCGCTGTAAGCTCTTCCCCGTTGTTTACTTTGTCCGCTAATTCCTGACCTTTTTCAGAAGGACCAGCAATCATCAAAGCACGATAGTAAGTTACTTGCTCATCACTATCTTCTGTTGGTTTATTTTCATTCCAGTCGCTTGCATCATCTGAGTCATTATTCAATCCTGCGCGAGTTGCGGTCAAAATAACTTCAGCTCCATCGTCATACAGCACATATGTACCACCAGGAATAAGACCGATATCAGTTGTACCTGCAGAAAGAGCTTCCCCTACCGCTTCATAATTAGTACCAACAGTAATATCCACTTCTCCTATTTCATAACCCAAAGTTGCCATTTCTTCTTTTAATAAATCTTTCAAAGGTTCTGTCGCTGTTACAATTTCCTCTGGATCACGTGAAGGTACAAAGCCAATGGACAATGTATCGATTGATTGGGTTGCTTCTTCCTCGGTATCTTCACTTGCCTCCGCACTATTTTCTTCCACATCATTATCTGTCTCTGTTGCTCCGTCTGTAGAGCCTTCTTCTGAATCACCACAAGCCATTAGGATTGCAGCTAATAATGCCATCACTAAGAAAAGCCATATTTTTTTCATTTATATCCCCCTAATAATTTTAAAAAAATAAACATCTACATTCTTAATAATAAATGACGAATATTAAGCAAGTAATAAATTATTGTAAAAATATGATGAATTTCCCTAAAAAAGGGGAAATATAATAGAATAATGACGTTTTCCCATGTAAAAAGACCAAGTACGAGTACTTGGCCAGATTTCATTCCATATATTCTTTTTTTATTTGTTTCGTACTTCTTACCGTATCAATGTGGCGCACCATTCCTTCAATTTCTTCCCGTTTATCTTCTAAAAATGGTGGTAAAGATAGCTTTTCACCTAATGTTTCATATGGTTCATCTCCCATAAAACCAGGACCATCAGTAGCTAATTCGAATAATATCTGTGGTGCGACCCTGGCATATAATGATTTAAAGAAGAAACGATCGACATATCCGGAAGTTTGAAAACCAAATCGGCGGTAATGCTCATCCCATTCATGCAATGTTTCAAGATCATCAATCCGGAATGCAGCATGATGTACGGTTCCATAACCTTGACGCGCCATAGGTAAGACAACATTCTCTTCCACAATCACTTGTGCTCCATTTCCGCCTTCACCCACTTCAAATAAGTGAGAAGAACCTTCCTGATCCATTTCAGAAAACATTAATACTTTTTCCATGACTTGCTTGAAATATTTATAATCTTGAATACGAACAAAAATCGGACCTAAGCCAGTGATCGCATACTCTAATGGAATAGGGCCATCTTGCCATGGAGTACCAGATGCAACTCCTTCATTATTTTCGTCTGAAATTAACTGGTATTGCTGATCATCAAAATCAACAAAATTAATTACTTTTTTACCGAATTGTTCTTTAATGCCATCATGTTTTACCTCTAGCTTATCAAATCGTTTTACCCAGTAATCAAGGGCAGCATCTGAAGGAACGCGAAAAGCAGTACGATAGATTTCATTTGTACCATGAGAACCTTTTGGGATACCAGGAAAGTCAAAGAAAGTCATATCTGTTCCTGGACTACCTTTATCATCTGCGAAAAACAAGTGATAAGTTTGGATGTCATCCTGGTTAACCGTTTTTTTGACTAATCTCATACCTAATACATACGTGAAAAACTTATAATTCTCTTCTGCACTGCTTGTAATAGCTGTTACGTGATGAATACCTTTCAAGCTGTTCATATTATCATCTCCTATAATTAGGGAATGTTATTTCGAATTCGAGATAAATATAACAGAGAGGATTGGGAAAATCAATTAAAAATACTTCACAGTTAGCTTTAGCTATGGAGCGGACATTTATTCCGTTAATTTGGGTGAAATACGTATTTGAGGAGTGCCTTCGGACATCTGTTCCGCTATTTAGGCAAAAAGCAATGAATTTACAGCCAATATTGCCAAATAGCGGAATAAATGTCCGCGAACCCCCTCAAAATTGCTGTTTTGTCACAAATAACGGAACAGATGTCCACTTCTCCCGCTCTGGAAGAGATTCACTGTTTAGCTTTTCCACCAATCATCAAATACTGTAACAGGTTCCTCCCGTTTATGACGTGTTTTCAGGTACCAGTTTTCAATTGTTTCTGCATCTTTTTCTGACACTTGTTTTCCTTCTAAATAGTCATCTATTGCGTCGTACGTCACACCTAAAGCTTCTTCATCCGGTAATTGCGGACGGTCCGTTTCTAAATCTGCAGTAGGCGTTTTCTCATATAGACGCTCTGGACATCCGAGCATTTTAAGAATTGCTTTTCCTTGGCGCTTATTTAAGCGATATAATGGCAAAATATCTGCTGCTCCATCACCATATTTCGTAAAGAAACCAGTAACTGCTTCTGCAGCATGATCTGTACCAACGACAACACCATTACATGCAGCCGCAATATCATATTGCACCTTCATACGTTCACGTGCTTTGGTATTTCCTTTGACAAACTCACTAATATCGCCGATTTCCTTCTCAACTGCTGCTTCACTGGCATCAACTGCCGCCTTGATATTCACACGGACCGTTCGACTAGGCTTAATAAAATCAAGGGCAACGAGACAATCGTCTTCATCAGCTTGCTCTCCGTATGGTAGTCGGACTGCGATAAATTCATATTTTTCTTCACCTAGCTCTTCATTCAATTCATTAATGGCTGTTTGGCAGATGTATCCTGTTAATGTTGAGTCTTGACCACCAGAGATCCCTAATACAGCACTTTTCAGAAAAGAATGTTTTGTTAAATACCCTTTGACAAAGTCGACACTACGACGAAATTCCTCTTGTGGATCGATCTCCGGTTGCACTTTTAAAGTTTCAATAATTTCTTTTTGTAAAGAATGCATATATATGTCCCCTTTCCGTTATTCAACCTTCTGCTTTACTTTTGCCTTAATATCGCGTATCAAGTTCATTTTATTCTCCCAACATGCTTCACTTAAATCAACTGGATACTCCTCCGGCTTCATTGTTCGTTTGTACTCTTCCCATAAAAGTTTCATATTGCTAGCTGTGTAATGCTGGATTTCCTCTAAGGATGGGCTTTGATAGTTAATGTTGCCATCAACAACAACATCCTCATGTAGATCCACAGCTGTAAAATTAGTTACAAACTTACTAATATAGGTATGCACTGGATGGAACATTTTCAAACGCTCTTCTGCTTGTGGATTCTCATGCTCTAATGCGATATAGTCTCCTTCTGAATGGCGATTTTCATTATTAATGATCCGGTAGACCTTCTTACTTCCTGGCGTTGTGACTTTTTCCGGGTTAGCAGAAATCTTAATCGTATCAATCATTTCACCATCTTCTTCAATAGCTACTAATTTATATACGCCACCTAATGCTGCTTGATCATAAGCTGTAATCAACTTCGTACCAATACCATAAATATCGATTTGTGCTCCTTGCGCCTGCAGGTTTAGTATCGTGTATTCATCTAAATCGTTGGATGCAATAATTTGAGCATCAGGAAATCCTGCATCATCTAACATTTTTCTCGCTTTCTTTGATAAATAGGCCATATCCCCACTATCTAAACGAATACCTTGGAAATTTATTTGATCACCAAATTCTTTCGCAACACGAATGGCATTCGGGACGCCAGACCGTAATGTATCATAAGTATCAACGAGAAAGACACAGTTTTTATGTGTGCTGGCATATTTTTTGAAGGCAGTATAATCATCTCGATAAGCCTGCACCATTGAATGAGCATGGGTTCCGGCAATCGGTATCCCGAACAGCTTTCCAGCTCGGACATTACTTGTAGCAGAAAAACCACCGATATACGCAGCTCTTGTTCCCCAAATTGCAGCATCCATCTCATGAGCACGTCTTGTTCCAAATTCCATTACGGTACTGTCGCCTACCACATGTTTAATCCGGGCAGCTTTTGTTGCGATCAATGTTTGGTAATTCACAATGTTAAGCAAAGGAGTTTCTATTAATTGCGCCTCTGCTAAAGGTGCTTCGATTCGCATTAATGGTTCATTGGCAAAGACAATCTCCCCTTCTTTCATCGACCGTATCGTACCTGAAAACTTCATATTTCGTAAATAATCAAGAAAATCCTCTTCATATCCACCAATTTCTTTTAAGTAGGTTAAATCACTTTCCGTAAAACCAAAATTCTCAATAAAATCTAATACACGTTCTAATCCGGCAAAAACAGCATAGCCATTATCAAAAGGAAGTTTGCGAAAATACAATTCAAATACGGCTTTTTGATTTGCTTTGCCATCACGCCAATAAGTTTCTGCCATATTGACTTGATACAGGTCAGTGTGTAGCATCAAACTATCGTCTTCATACGTCATTGTTGTTCTCCTCCAAATTCTGTTACTCTTGCTTCCCAAGTATGTTCAGTCTTTCACTCTTATATGCAATAGTTGTCATCATTTTCTTTACCTATAGTTTAACCCTTCCATACACTTATGTAAAAAAGAATACTTATTAAAGAACCTATTTAACTGTTAATTATAACAAATCGATGAACAGTTGTCAGAAGAATTTTACAATACTGACCAATTTGGTATGATGGTGAAAATGAGTACATAGGAGGAGTTGGATGACAAGTAAAGTAGTACTTGCAGGTGGAACAGGGTTTATCGGCCAGTATTTCCAACAGAAGTTTGAAGTACTCGGATATAAAGTTATCCTAATTGCAAGGAAAGCGCCTGCCATTACATGGAATGATCATGAGAGCATGGTTGATGCTTTAGAAAATGCTGAAATGGTTATCAATTTAGCAGGAAAATCCGTAAATTGCCGTTATCATGAACAGAACAAAAAAGATATTCTTCAATCTCGAACAGGTACTACGAAATTGTTAGGAGATGCCGTAGCAGCTTGTGAAAACCCTCCGAGACTTTGGGTCAATGCTAGTACGGCTACGATTTATCGGCATGCAGAAGATCGGCCGATGACAGAAATAGATGGTGAAATCGGAACAGGTTTCTCTGTTGATGTTGCAACCAAATGGGAAAATACTTTTTTCCGGTGCAACACACCCCAAACACGGCAGGTAGCATTAAGAATCGCGATTGTATTAGGCCCTGATGGCGGTGTTATTACACCTTATAAAAACTTAGTGAAATTTGGCCTCGGTGGCATTCAAGGAAATGGTAAGCAAATGTTCAGTTGGATTCATGTTGAAGACCTATTTCAAATTATTGTATTTTTGAACAAGCATGAAGAATTGGAAGGAGTATTTAATTGCTCATCTCCTAATCCGATTCCAAACCATCATTTAATGAAGGTATTACGGGAGCAGTTGAACCGACCTGTTGGTTTACCAGCACCAACTCCTTTGTTAGAATTAGGTTCGTTTTTTCTACGAACAGAAACGGAATTAATCTTAAAAAGCAGATGGGTTATACCCAAAAGATTACTAGATGCCGGTTATACCTTCCGTTTTCCAACAATTGAACAAACATTAGCAGACATACTATAAAGGTTATTTTTGAAATATCAGCATTGTTAGTATGTTTTTTGCTGATAATCCGCTATACTAGAAATAGTCGTTTAGTTTCGCTAACCCTTGTTGGGGGCAATCCCCTACTAAGGGAAGTCTCACTCTAAAAGGTAGGAATCGTGCATGACGGATCATAATGAAAATATTACGAGAATTGAATTAGACGGAAAAGAATACATATTAATTGGAACTGCTCACGTATCAAAGCAAAGCGCAGAGCAGGTTAAACAAGTAATTGAACAGGAACAGCCTGATTCCATCTGTGTCGAATTGGATAAACAGCGTTATCAATCCATCGTCAAAGGCAGTAACTGGCGTAACATGGATATATTCCAAGTAATAAAAGAAAAAAAAGCTACTTTATTGCTGATGAATCTAGCTATATCCTCTTTTCAAAAACGGATGGCGAAACAATTTGGTATTAATCCTGGACAAGAGATGATTCAAGGAATCGAATCAGCCGATGAAATAGGTGCAGAACTAGTGTTAGCGGATCGAAATATCCAAATCACCTTCGCGCGAATTTGGCGAAGTATTGGTCTGAAGGGGAAAATGATGCTTTTGACACAAGTATTAGCTGGCGTTTTCTCTAAAGAATCAATCTCGGAAGAAGAACTGGAAAAAATGAAAACACAAGACTCCATTGATAGTGTGTTACGTGAGTTTTCGGAAGCTTTTCCACGCCTTAAAAAACCATTAATTGATGAACGAGACCAATATTTAGCACAGAAAATAAAAAAAGCACCTGGTGAGAAAATCGTGGCAGTTTTAGGCGCTGCCCATGTTCCAGGAATTACAAAGGAAATTCAAAAAGACCACGACCTAAAAAAATTAAGGCAATTACCTCCAAAGTCGAATGTACCGAAGATTATTGGATGGTCCATTCCCTTAATTATTATTGCGTTAATCGCATATACCTTTTGGTCCAATCCTGTAGCAGGTTGGCAGCAAGTAGTCAGTTGGTTAATTTGGAACGGAGGCTTTTCCGCATTAGGTGTAGCTTTGGCGTTCGGTCATCCTTTATCGATTTTAACCGCACTAATTGCTGCGCCGATTACATCTCTCAATCCCTTAATAGCTGCCGGTTGGTTTGCAGGGTTTGTACAAGCACTAGTGAAAAAGCCTCATGTATCCGACTTTGAAGCTTTAGCAGATGATGTTCACACAGTAAAAGGATTTTGGAACAATAAAGTTACTAGAATATTGCTGATTATAGTTTTCGCCAACCTTGGTAGTACACTAGGAACCATTATTGCAGGGACAGATATTGTTCGATTATTTATTAATAATTTATAGGTAAAAAGGACTTTTCTTTACGAAAAGTCCAATTTTTTTCGTTATCACTAGAACGCATGTTCGATTTTGTGGTATACTATAGACAACCCTCTACATAGAAAGGGGGTGTGGAATATGGAAGTGGTGCTAACTATTATTGGGTTAGCTGTTGGTATCATGGTTGCTTGTATCAATTTAGTAACGGCGATCATGAACTTTAAAAGGCATAAGAAAAAGGATCACCGCTCTGCCAAGCGATGATCCGAGTAAAAGCCACACGAGTGTGAGGATTATTCCTCGCACTCACTCCATATTCTACTTTCATTATACAAGAAATATGTATGATATGTAAATGAATATTATTCACAATTTCCAGCTTTTATAATGCCGCTCCATATTCTTAACGGCCGCTTGTTCTATTTTTGCGAAGTTTGTCATATATGCAATGAATCGGTAACAATATGTCATAATATTCGTGTTCCCCAAACTTGTCAACAGCATTTTTCGATTATATTTTTCTATTTAAGCTATTTTTTTCCTGATGCCTTTTTAATAAAACGGCTTGATCAACTAATTCCTGTATCGCTTCTAACTAATGGTAAAATAATCCGTAAATATTACAAAAATTCCATGCTATGATGTAATCGTAAAACAAAGACAAGGAGTGGATCACTTTATGATAAAGAAACTATCAATGACGCTTCTACTAATTGGAGCGCTAGTAATGACAGCAGGTTTTTCATCTAATTCAACATTGTATGCTAAGCAACATGTGCAAAGTAATAATTTTCAATATGTTTCAACAGAGAAATTCTCTGAATCTACTATACAAGAGTTAATAGAGAAATGCTTCGGTAATGCCGATGTTGAAGTAGAAAAACAACCAGAGCAAAACGAGAATCAAAAAGAAGTGGAACAACCAGAAAAAGAGCAAACACCTGCTGAAGAGAAACCAGAAAAAGAACAACCAGAAAATAATAACGAAAATGAAGCACCAGTAGAAGTACCGGTTGAGGAAGAAGAAACACAACAAGAAATACCTGCAAAAGAAGATAATGCTCAAGAAAATACAGAAGAGCAAGAACAAATAACAGAAAATAATCAAAATGCTGATATTAGCGAATTTGAACAAGAAGTTGTTGCATTAACAAATGAAGAGCGTCAAAAACAAGGATTACCTGCATTGGAAATCGATGCTGAGTTAAGCAAAGTAGCTAAACAAAAATCAGAAGACATGGCTACAAATGGTTACTTCAGCCATAACAGTCCGACTTACGGATCTCCTTTTGATATGATCCAACAAGCAGGTATCGATTACCGCACTGCTGGTGAGAATATTGCTAAGGGTCAGCAAACACCAGAAGAAGTAGTAAATGCTTGGATGAATAGTGAAGGCCACAGAGCAAACATCTTAAATGAAAACTTCACTCATATCGGAGTTGGACATGTAGAACAAGGGAATCATTGGACACAACAATTTATTGGTAAATAAGTAACGGGGATCTTTTCCCGAATCTGCAAACACCTAGAGAATATGTATTTCTCTAGGTGTTCTTCTATTTAAGCTTTTCTCTTAAACACATTCCCTAACAGATAGAAGCAAATACCGATTAGGATGAGCCAGTATAACTCGATTGTTATGGACGGTCCAAAAGATGGCATAAAGTAGAACAATGCCAGAAAAATACAAAATGGCAAAGTCCCAAAGACTATTCCCGTAACCAAGAGTTCAAAGACCTTTGATACATTTTTAAAACAAGTCCAACTAATATATCGGATAACACCACAAACGACAAGAAATGCAATCCCTAATGATAATAGCGTATTAACAGACAAGGTTCCGATATAATACGTTTCATTCGATTCCAATTGGCCAAATCCATAAGAAAGAATTGAACTAACTAAACCATTAACAAATGTTGCTACACCTAGAAAATAAAACACCCCCATAAAAAAGAGCATGATTACTTTCTTCGTAATGACTTGTGGCAATTCACCAACTATTTCATCTGCATACTGTTTTGGATCTGTACCAAACAACTCAGAAGCATCTTTCCCTTCATGTTGTAATATTAACAAATGATCCAGCAGTTCCATTAATACCTCTTCCGTTTCAGCTTCTGACTTCTTATAAGACAGACGAACATACATCAGCATATCTTCATATATTTTCTTATTTTCTTTGTTCAGCAGCTTTCTTTTTTCATTATTCTCTGCAATTAAGCTTTGCATTTACACATCCTCCTCGTCTAATAATTGATCAACTGGTTTTTTTAGATATTCCCAATTTTTTCGAAAAGTCTCTAATGACTCTTCTCCTGCGTCTGTCAATGTGTAATACTTACGATTGGGCCCACTAGGTGATTTTCTCATTTCTCCTTGAATGAGCTTTTCTTTTTGCAGCCGTAGTAATATGGGATAAATGGAACCTTCACTAACATCTAAACCCTGGTCTTGCAATTTCATGGCCAATTCATATCCATAAACGGTCTCCTTGGAAATAATAGCCAAAATACACCCTTCTAATATCCCTTTCAATAATTGACTTCTGATTGCCATCTCATCACCTACCTTGTATTGCAAGTTACTCAAGTTAAAAAAGAACAAGATTCGGTATCTTGTTATACAATATAGTTATATTATATATACCTTCCGTTTCTTTAGCAAGAAAAAACTCCTGAAAAGTATCTCAGGAGTTTGATGAAGGTTGTAAAATATATTCCAAGATCTCATGTAATTCTAGACGTTTAACTTGGTTAATCTCTATTTGCTGTTGTTGCAATTCTTTTTCTAATTCTACAAGTTGGTTGGTTACAATTTGAGTTGGGCTCTCTTCTATTTGCCATACCCTAATGTCATCTTTGAAATGATCCGGCAAATCGGATAACCATAGTCTTGCCCAGCGATTTTGGAGCTCATCCTTTTCAAACATATCTTTGATCTCGCCATTATCTAACAAACAAATATAATCGCACAATTGCTTGACTTCCTCCTGCAAATGAGTAGCCATGACAATGGTGTGGTCACCATCCTCCATAAACTGTGATAAATCTTCGCGCATTCGTTGTTGGGATATCAAATCTACACTAGCTGTTGGTTCATCTAATATTAAAAGCTCGGGATGATGCGCCATTGCTAAAACAAATTCCACTTTTTTCTTTGTCCCCATGGAACAATGAGCGAATTTCTCTTTCCGATTAATATTATACCGTTCAGTCAACAAAGTATAATATTGCTGATCCCAATTACGATACCAATGTCCAACAAGTTCAGCCAGTCCGTCAATCGTTAATTGTTTAAACGCCTCATATAATCCCCCGCCTGCAAATCCAATCCGCTCTTTCACTTGAACTTCATGTTGATTTATATCCATTCCTAGTACTTGAATACTCCCATTGTCGGGGTTTCTTAATTTCATGATCGTCTGTAATAACGTACTTTTCCCTGATCCATTCGATCCTAGTAATCCAATAACCATACCTTTCTCCACTTTTAGATCAAGTGGGCCCAGTTTAAAATTATTATATGTTTTTACTAATGATTGAATCTCAACTGCAAGGTTCATGAACGATCATCTCCTCTCTCAAGTTCATCAATTACTTTATCACATATTCCTCTTAGCTGTGTGAGTGAATAGCCCATCCATTTACTTTCTTCGATCGCTTTCTTCAATATGGAATAGACAATCTCTTCTTTTATTTGATCCTGGGTATTCGACCCCAACGCCTTTACAAAAGTTCCTTTCCCTTGCAATGTTTCGATAAATCCTTTGTTCTCAAGATCTTGATATGCTCTTCTGGTTGTAATAACACTACAAGATAAGTCATGTGATAAAGCCCGAATGGAAGGTAGTGCCGCACCTGCCTGCAGTTGCCCACTAACAATTAGCCTTTTAATTTGTAGTTCAATTTGATAGTAAATAGGTTCTTTACTATCATCTGATACTACGATTGGTAGCTTCATTCACACTCACCTTCCATCTACAGATAATCTCTTTCCGAGAGTCTTTTATTTAATAACTTCGCCATTGTGATAACTCCCAATATACCACAGGTAAGGGAAACAATCACAGGAATTACAGGTGCTCTTGTCAGAAGTAAAATGGTCGTATTTACAATACTCGTATTCCAGACTTGATGGACAAGAAATAAAACAAGAATTAAACAAACCATCATGATAAATGAATAAATGTATAACACTTTTCCATTTGTACCAGATTCAATATACGGATTTAAACTACCTATTACTAATGCATAACCAATCCAAAATAAAACGAAAGCTAGGAATTGATGATACTCAAGGTGAATGAAAATCGAATTTGGCACACTAATCGTTATCGTTAAATAGAACGCTGCCGAAAACAGTACAAATATAACGAGCATAAATAATATTCGGCTTAGCGTTAGTACCTCCGTGGATACAGGTAAGGAACGATAAACGGCCAATCTTTTTCCAAATGGATCTTCTTTAATCGCTCGAAGACTTACATATGGTCCCCACATAAAAAGTGCTGACAAACATGGGGTAAACCCAAGGAAAATTGCATCAATAAGAATACTATCAATATAAACAGTATGACCTTCAAAAACTAGCCGACTACCATATATACCCGCATCTTCAAATAAATTAATGATATTTAAGTAAAAAGTTGGTGTAATAATTATTCCGATAAAAATCGTGAACAGCAAAGTCAAAATAATTCCAGGAATTTGCATCTTTAATTCTCTTTTCGCTATCCACCAAGAATTTTTCCACATCTTATATCCACCTTTCACTTATTGCTCTTCGAAAAATCTTTCGATAAATGGATTCTCCACATTCATAAATTCAAACCCTAATGCTGCTAGTATCCCTAATAATAAACTCCAACCAACAATACTTATTGTCATCCATACTGTTACTTGTCTCTTGGTTCCTCCAAAAACTAAACTTAAAAACGCACTAAGATGACTGCCAATCAAGAATGGACCAATTAGGGTTAAACCTGGAAGTCCATACTTTTTCCAAATGTTTTCAGCTTTCGTAGCTTTTTTATTAGATTGTTGATTCTTCTTCTTACGCCACTGTTTTATTTTGTTAATAAATAAAATAACAACATAAACAGTTAAAAGATTCCCTAATACAGCCAATATAAAGGTTGGAACAGGTGATAGTCCTGCCACTACCGCTATCGGTGTAAGATAAACAGCTTCCACAAAAGGTATCGCTGCCAATAAGAAAACCAAAATATACGCCCAAATCAATTCCATGAATTCCATTTTTTCACCTCAAATTGTTATAGTGTTTATATTAATATATACAGTATAACAATTTTGATTTTTAGTCAAGGCCATTTTTAACTTATGAATTTACGTGTCAGGTATCCTTCTGATTATTTTCTATTCATTTAGGATAAACTAGTATCCAAGTAATAAAATTACGATTACTTAAGGGGACTTTCTATGATTAAAAACAATACTAACTATTTCAAACGCAATTTATGGTCCGGC
Source organism: Gracilibacillus lacisalsi DSM 19029 (assembly GCF_000377765.1). GTDB lineage: Bacteria > Bacillota > Bacilli > Bacillales > Amphibacillaceae > Gracilibacillus > Gracilibacillus lacisalsi. The sequence continues at coordinate 200,610 of NZ_KB898666.1, forward strand.
ATCTTGTTTGGACTTGGCCTCGTTGCCTTTATAGATGAAACAATCTTTCACCAGCTATTAAACTGGCATCACTTTTATGATAAATCCACAACGAAAATCGGCTTAATATCTGACGGTTTATTCCATGCTTTTAGCTGGTTTGCAACCATCGCTAGCTTATTTTGGTTTGCAGATTTGCGCCGGCGTAAGGAATTAATGATTAGTAAATGGTGGGGTGGCGTTTTATTAGGTGGTGGGGCATTTCAATTATATGACGGGATTATCCAGCACAAACTGATGCGCATCCATCAAATTAGATATGTAGACAACGTGATCATTTATGATCTAGTTTGGAACATTATTGCCCTTCTCATGATAGTAGTTGGTCTATTCATGATAAAAAAAAGAGGTGATAAACATGCATGAACATAACCAGCATGAAATCGTTAGTATCCTTTCACCATTCATTTTACTTTTGCCTTTTATAACTGGGCTGATTATTTACTTTCTAGCAATCATCATATCTCACAAAAAACAAAGACCCTGGCCGATCTATCGGACATTATATTGGATGATTGGTATTAGTTTTGCCATGATTGCAGTTGTCGGTCCATTAGCTGAACGTTCTCATGTCGATTTTTCCGCTCACATGCTGACCCACTTATTCCTTGGAATGTTTGCTCCTTTACTGATGGTTCTAGCAGCACCGATGACACTGATTCTCCGAGCACTATCTATTCAACATGCCAAGCTGCTAACTGATTGGTTAAAAAGTAGGTTTATTCGATTCATCTCTGATCCTGCGATTGCTTCAATTCTTAATATTGGTGGATTATGGCTTTTATATACCACCAACCTATATGCAGCAATGCATGAGAGCTTAATATGGAATGTAATCATCCATCTTCACATATTTTTAGCCGGTTACCTATTTACCTTGTCGATGATCTATATTGAACCGACCCCACACCGTAAGAGTTATCTCTATCGTTCTATTATGATAGTACTCGCTTTAGCGGGTCATGGTATACTAGCTAAATATCTTTATGCAAACCCTCCCGTTACGGTATCCATCCATGAAGGAGAAATAGGAAGTATAATTATGTATTACGGAGGAGATCTAGTCGATATGATGATCATGATTATCCTTTGTTGGCAATGGTATAAAGAAACCCGCCCACGTATATCTGCAAAGGTGGGAGATCTACATACATAATAAAGCAAGCCGACTAAAGGTATGTGTTAACCTCGAGTCAGCTTGCTGTTTTTTGTAAACTACGCCATTTCTTCTTGTACTTTTTCTTCTTTCTCTACTTGTTTTTTGGATTTCCATAGTTGACCAATTTCTTCTAGTGTTTTGTTCTTTGTTTCTGGAACGATTGTCATCACAAAGATGAAGCAGATAACGTTGATAATAGCGAACATCCAGAAAGTGAACGAACTACCCATGTTGTTAATGAGTACTGGTGTAAATTGACCAATTGCCCAGTTTGCTCCCCATAAGAAGATGGTTGCGATCCCTACTGCTTTTGCACGTAAATGATTCGGGAAAATTTCTGGAATCATAATCCACGGAATAGGTCCCATCGACACACAGAAGGATGCGGTGAAACCTGCAATTAAGATAATTAATAAGACGCCTGAACTTGCTGGTTCAAAGTAGAAGACACTTCCAATTAAGAGCATGAAAATTGCCATTAAACTAGAGCCAATTGCCATCAATTTCTTTCTGCCAAGCTTATCTATTAAAAAGATCGCTAGTATTGTAAAGACAACTTGCACACTACCAATAATGCTTGTCGCTAAAAACTCTGTATTGTTTTCAAAACCGACACTACGGAAAATATCCGGACCATAGTAAGTTACTGCATTCATACCGATTACCTGGTTAAATAGTGCAAGGAAAATACCGACACCCATTGCCATTCTTAATCCAGGTTTTACAAGTTCTTTTACAGAACTGCTTTGTTCCACTTCAATGGAAGCTTTGATCTCTTTTGCTTCTTTCTTGGCAACTTCATCACCATTAATTCGTTTTAAAATATGAAATGCTTCTTTGTCTTTTCCTTTTTGAATAAGATATCTTGGACTCTCTGGAATAAAGAATAATAGGAATAAGAAAATAATTCCTGGAATTGTTCCATATCCTAACATCCAGCGCCAGCCTAGTTCTAATCCCCATTCATGTGTACCACTATTTGCTACAAAGTAATTAATGTAGAATGTGGCACAAATACCGAAGATCGTGAATAACTGATACAATGAGCCTAATCGTCCACGAATTGCTGGTGGAGCACATTCACTGATGTAGGTAACCGATAAAGCGGATGCGAAACCGATTCCAAGACCACCTAAAATTCGAGCTAGAACTAATGTTGTTACATCTATCGCAAAAGCTGAACCTAATGCTGAGATGATGAAAAAGATAGCAGACATCATCAATAACTTCTTACGTCCCCAACGGTCACTTAAAAATCCGGACAATGCAACCCCTGTGACACCACCAACCATGACACATGAGATAACCCAACCTTCCATCGCTGGACTTAAATTATATATTTCCTGCAAATATCCGATTGCACCGGAAATAACAGCGGTATCAAAACCGTATAAAAGACCTGCCATACCAGCAGATGCTGCAATTAAAATAACATACCAAAGTGAATGTTTCTTTTCCATGATAAATCCCCCATTATGATAAATTTGATATCGTTTTCTTTTTAGCTAAGTTAGAACCTTTTTTGATCCGCTTTCATTGTGGAATAAAGGTTTATAACTTTAAGATATTTTTAATTTATCATGTATACACTTTCATGGGAGCGTCATCATCTTCACTTTTTTGTCATTTGCTAGATTATTTTGTTATACGGGGTGGAAATTTAGGCTGATGGTAAATCCATTTCTCTTCACACCAATAAAATAAATATCCATAGAAGATTCGGAATCTGTTTTATACAAGTAGAAGCTGACAACTAAGCCAGCTTCTTCACTATTTAATCTTCATTTGAATAATTATCATATGCGTCTTGATTAATTTCAACATATCTATCGACACCGAGAGATTCTAAACCTGCTACATACTCATCCCAGTCATCTTCTAAACTTAATTCTCCTGTAATAAATCGAACAGCGCTTTGCTCAACATTATCCAAAATATTTGTTTCTAAAGTTGAGTATTCGTCTTGCACTTCTTCAGGATACCATGCTGCCCAAAATGGGAATTTCTCTTCTGGTTCTTTGCCTTCATATAAATAAGTTGCTTCTTGAAGGCGTCTTTCAAATCCTTCATCTGTATAGATATCTTCTGCTTGTACTTGACCGTCACGGAATTCTCCTGGTTGATAATATTGAGCTGCCGCTGACCAATTATTGTTTGTTGGTTCCTCAGGGTGCAACAACTTTAAGTTCGGTTCAAGTTCTTCATTGATTGCTACATCGCCTTCTTCAGGTTGAACCCAATCTTCTCCCTCTACCCCGATGTGGGCACGAATCATGCCATCGATAGTAAACATATAATCTAATAGTTTAATAGCTTTAATCTGAACCTCTTCACTCGCTTTATTAGTAATCGCAAAAGTGCCACCATTTGTCACTGGATAATTATATGTTGCATATTGATGGTTTGGACCTTGCAATGGTTCAATTGCATCAAAGGCAGGGTGATTCTCATTATCGATAAACTCCCATGGATGCTGAGCGGCGGCAGCACCTAAAATGAGAGCATCAGCATTATTACCTAACTGAATAAAAGCATCCCGGTTTTGAGTGAAAGCTCCTGGGTCAATCAATCCTTCTTCATATAATGAGCGAATATATTCTAGTCCTTCTTTCCACTCAGGTTTATTTGCGGCAAAACTAACTTCTCCATCATTTACTAATAATCTAGTTTGTGCATCATCATATATAAAGCCATTCATCAATATAGGAATTACTGAGTGATTAGGCGATGCTGCAGAACCACTTAGAGGAATTTCATCCTGCTCACCATTTCCATTAGGATCTTGTTCTTTAAATGCTGTTAATACTTCTATTAATTCTTCATGTGTTTTAGGTGCTTCTAAACCTAATTCATTTAGCCACTCTGTGTTTAACCACAATTTATTTGGCCAAGTACAATGAAAACACTCTTCTAAACCAGGCATACTATAAATATTTCCATCTGGTGAAGTTGCAATTTTTCTAAAATCTTCACGTTCTTCTAACACTTTAGATATATTTGGTGCGTGCTCTTCTATTAGATCATTTAGAGGAATCAAAGCACCTTGTTCTCCATATTTTAAAACTTCACTAGGTGAAAATTTATCTACCCAATCCACTAAAAAGAAAACTTCCGGATAATCCCCACTTGCTAAAGAAATTTGTCTTTTCTCCTTTGCTGCTGTAGAATCATAACCCGTTTTTTGAAGATCAAATTTGATATCAAATTCTTCTTCAGCAAATTTTGTAAATGAGTTTGTTTCCAACTCTTGCTCACCATTTTCCGCAATAAATACCGACATGTTCGTTGCACCATCAGAATTTTCTTCCTCACTTGTTTCCTCATCAGAATTACAAGCCACTAACACTAACATTAGTGATAGAAAAATTAACCAAGTATGATAGCCCTTCCATTTCATTCTAATTTCCTCCCTTATAGTTAGATAAAAAATAATATTAAAACAAAAAACCTACTCTTTCACCACCTCCTTAAATAACTAAACTGCTTATCATCCTTTAACTGAACCGAGTAACATCCCTTTAACGAAGTACTTCTGTGCAAAAGGATAAATAATCAAGACTGGAATACTTGAGACAACAATTAATGAGTACTGCATTAAATTTGCCAATTGCTGTCTTTTTTGTTGCTCAGCAATGTCTTGATTGGCTCCAGATTCAGATTGGGTGATCAATATTTCCCTTAATTCTAGCTGTAAAGGGAATAGTTCTTCTGTTCTTAAAAAGATCATCGCATCAAAATAACTGTTCCATTGAAATACAGCATACATTAGAGCCAGTACTGCTATAATCGGCTTCGATAAAGGTAATACTACGTGCCATAGGAACCGTATACTACTACAACCATCCATTTCACTTGCTTCCACTAACTCTTCTGGGATACTTGTATAGAAAAAGGTTCTTGCAATAATAATTTGCCAAACTGCCATCGCCTTCGGTATAAGAATTGCCCACGGAGTATCTAACATCCCTAATTGCTGGACAACTAAATATTCTGGAATTAATCCACCATAAAAAAGCATTGTAATTAATATAAAGATCATAAAGAAGGTCTTTCCGTAAAAGTTTTTTCTAGAAAGTGGATAAGCAAAAATTACTGTTAAGAACACCGCAATTAATGTATAACCAATCGTATAAAGTATAGAATTTCGAAACCCTCTAATAACATCTGAATTATTAAAAACTTCAATATATCCCTCTAGTGAAAAATCGACTGGCCATAACCAGACCTGCCCAGAAGTTACAGCTTCCGGACTACTAATTGAAGCGCTCACAATATAAACCAGTGGATAGAGTATTACGATCATTAATATACTTAGAAAAATATAAATTAACGTTAAAAATACTCGATCATTAGAGGATTCTTTAATTGTTCCATTTTTACTGCTCATAGTGTTCTACTCCTTTCTACCATAATCCATTACCTGAAACTTTCTTTGCAATTGCATTGACGATAATCAATAAAATTAAATTAATAATGGAGTTAAACAATCCTACAGCTGTAGCAAAACTAAAATCAGCATTGATAATACCCATTTTGTAAACATAAGTTTGTAAAATCTCTGAAGTTCCCAGATTTAAAGGATTTTGTAATAAATATACTTTTTCAAATCCTATCGCCATTAAATTACCTACACTTAAAATTAAAATGATTACGATAGTTGGCATAATTGCCGGTATATCCACATTCCAAATTTTTTGCAACCTGGTAGCTCCGTCAATTTTAGCTGCCTCATATTGCTGTTTATCTACCCCGGCAAGCGCAGCCAAATAGATAATAGCTGAATATCCGGTAATTTGCCATGCATCGGACCAAACAAAGATGTCTCGAAACATGCTCGCTTGACCAAGAAAATTTACTGCGTCAAGTCCTATAGCTTCCAATAATGTATTTACTATTCCACTTCTTGGTGAGAGTATCAAGATAATCATCGAAACAATAACGACTGTAGAGATAAAGTACGGTGCATATGTAAACATTTGTACAGATCGTTTAAAAATACCATCTCTTATTTCATTCAAGGCTAATGCCAATAGTATTGGAAGTGGAAAGGTTACTGCTAACTGATAAAGACTTAGAAACAATGTGTTTTTTATCAGATCCCACGCAACCGGGTTGTTAAAAAAATTCTCAAAATGCTTCCATCCTACCCAAGGACTCTCTATGATACCTTGGACTACATTATAATCTTTAAATGCAATAACTGCTCCCAACATAGGTACGTATTTAAAAATAATGAAATACAACACGGGCAATATCATAAGAATATATAATTGCCAATGCCTCTGAAAACTTCTTTTAGCGAGATGCCATTGTGTTACTTTCTTTATTTCTTTAGATTGATCAAGTGATTGATCCATTTCAGCTTTACCCCCTTCTGAAAAATTTTCTAAATAGGAAACGCTTACAAAGAATTTATCATGATTTTATAAACCAGCAAACAGACAACTGAATTTAAAGGGTACAATGCCGATTATTTAGCATTTTAACTAAATAGTACATATTCAGACGCGGGGTACATACGGCGCGAAACTACTAAAAAACGCGCTACATACTACTGTTCAAGTAGGATTATTTTCAATAGCCATCTATCCTGTATAATTATGAAATAAAGAGCCCTAAAGAAAAAGATACTGGGACATAACCATTTTTCTTAACTTCAAACACGAACGGCTATATGTATTGTTACGCAATAACAGGATACTACGTAGTAATTTTGAGTTAATAACAATGCTTACCAATCGCTACGGCTTGTCCGCTTCCCTTTCCACGGGTTTTTCTCCTCAGCTAACTTTGATAAGTAAAGATCACTTACCAAAGTGGATCTTCGGATAAAAACATCCCGTAGAAGTGGAAGTGGACGCTTTCGCTAATTTGATATTCTACAACGCTAGCACGAGGAAGCTGATTGGTATTTCTATCATTTGAAAAATTCGTTGATTGGAGTAACAGTTCAAATACTAACTGTCACAAGCATTGTAGAACATGTCTTATAGCGGAGGCCGTCCCCGCGGAAAGCGAAGCAATCGGACGGAGCGATATGTAAACACAATACTCATTTCAAAATTAACACAAAGTTTATTGCGTAGTATCTTCCTAATACGCATAGAAATCCAAACGATTCAAAAGTCTATTCGAATCGTTTGGATTTTTCTTATTATAAAATTCTTTTGTCCAAGCCTCTTTCGCTTTATTTATTCAATTGTTTTTCTAAATTGATTAGGTGTCATATTATGAATACGTTTAAAAGCTCTTCTAAATGAATGAGCACTATTATAACCTACCATTTCTGCAATATCATTGATTGTTTTCGATGAATTAGTCAGCAGTGTCATCGCTTCTTCCATTCTTACTTTTTCTAAATATTCATATAGATATTCTCCCGTTTCTTCTTTAAATATTTGTGAGATGTATTTTTCAGGCCGGGAAAGATGCTCAGCGATCATATAAATCGTTAATTCCGCATTAGAATAATGTTGTAATATATAATCTTTAATCGTTCTTACAATCGAGTGGTTGGTTTCTTTCCGATTTTTAGCAACAAAGGCACAGTATAATTGAAGAACTTCTAGTAATCTTATTTCAATTTCATCCATACCTTGTTCAATCGTTATGGCTCTCAACTTTCGTCTTATTACTTCACCCGTGTTATCATTACGAAAAATATATTGATCTAATGCTTTATAAAACGTTCCTTTTAATTCATAAATAAATTGTTCACGCATATCAACCGATAAACTTCTCTTTTCATTATTTTCATCTAAAAGTTCATGAATAATTTCTTCAGCTTCTATAAGTTCTCCTTCCTTCAAGCTTTTTAAAAGCCGAAATTCATATTCCAATGGATAATGAAAGACCGCTGTCTCCTTCATTACATTATCGTACCAGTACATTCCTTTCTTATCATCAGAAAAATCCGCGAAATCTATTGCTTGTTTTGCCTCATTATACGATCGACTTATACCAGATAACGAATGAAATGGGTGACCAAGACCGATCTTTAATAAAACTCGATACTCCTCTTGTAACAAACTCTGCAAAGATGTGAACATATTTTCTATTTTTTCCTTAAATACTTTTCCTACCTCCTGTTCCAAAAAAATATATACTAATTTATCCGAATGGATATTTGTTACATAAAACTTATCACATATTTTCATTGATTCCTGTTGGATTACAATGCGGATTGCATTTAACTCCTGATAAATTTCACTGCTTGACATATCTTCATAGCCTTCTACTTTTATTATGGCAACATAACCATGACTACTAGACAAGTTTACATTTGCTTGTTTAGCAAATTCATGGAGATTAGTAGTTCTTTCTGTAATCTCACCAGATAACAACTGTTTAAGAAAAGCATCCTTGATCAGCGGTTTTTGCTCTGTTAATTGCATTTGCAAATCTGTATTCGTAGAAATTAATTTTGATATATTGCCATGTAAAAAATCATAATCATTTTTAGAATCTGGCTCTGCATATTCTTTTAATGTTTTGATTACATTGTTGATTGGACGACTATTTCTATAAGCAAAAAATAGTGCTATAACTAGACCAATAACAAAAGTAATACCCGTGACTGTCCAAGTAATATACTTAATTGGAGCTGCTTCTTGGATTAACGTTTTTTGCGGAATACCGGCGACATATAACCAATCATTTTTTTCTGATTTCTCCGTTATCAATAATGTCTGGTTATCCACATATAAGGGACCTTCCTTATTTATAACTTTTTCTTTAAGTGAATCAATTTCTGTCTTATCAATGCCATTAGAAGTGATGAGTTGATGATTTTCATCTAAAATAAATGCCCAACCATTAAACTGTTTCTCTACCTCTTTAATCAAATTATTTAGCCTTTGATTTTCTACGGGAATAATAATGGAACCTTTATGATTTGACACATCATTCATTGGTAAGGGCTGAATATACGTAATAACATTGGTAGATGTCTCACCTTGCATATAGGGTTTACTAGGAATAATTTGTCTCTTATTATTCAGTATCATTTCTTCCCAATCGGACAGACTCATATCTGCATAATAGTTTTTTTTATAAAAATGATAAGGCCGATAATAAACAGACCCTGGTATAATAATTAAATCAGAATTTTTTGAATGAATATAGAAATTCTCTACAAATTCATTCGTAGTAGCATATGGAGAAATTTTATTATCCAATTGTCTGAGAAGAGAAACAATATTGTTTTTCTCAGAAGCATTTTTATTAAGTATACTATTTAAATCCCTGTCTAACGACAACTGTAAAACAAAGCGATCCACTTCATCTAAGTTTTGTTCGAGTATCTTTTTACTTTGCTTTAAGACCTGTTTACTATTAATAATGGAGTATTTTTCAGCTGTATCTATAGAAACTTGATAGGATATAAAACCAGTCACCATCGGAATAATTAAAATGATAAGGTAAGAAATTAAAAACCTTCTGAAAATTTTGGAGGATGCGAGACGTTCCATTATGGTACCTCCTCAAAGAAATTAAAATTAGGAAAGACATGGACTTTGTATATTTTATTAAATAACCGTTTTCATTAATTTATTTTTATTAGAATTTATTTTTTATAGCTACAGTAAAATATTTTATATTTTTATTCAGCTCACTATTATATTATAAGAATAGTTGTTTAAGTTTGGTATAAGAAGTTTCAACTAAATTTGTAAATATAATCAAAACAAGGAAGCGCTTTCAATAAATGGGTAAGAAAATGGATTTTCAAGAAGTTACAATTATTAGACTAAACGATAAATTTCAATTGCCTTGATATCGTTACAATTGAAATTTATCGATTGATATTTATTTAGTTCCTTACAACTACTAGAATTGAATGGTTAGTTGTTCTCCATTATATTTTTCTCTTTTTGTACAAAGTTCTCTCTTTTTGGTATCATCGCCATCAATAATCGTTATTACGAATTCCACCGAAGTTTTCATACCCGAAAAAGTGCCTTGGCGATCCTGTATTACTAGACGATTGTTTTGATCGTACCAATGAAGCGGTATCGTAGCATAGTCTCCTTTTTCATAATTGTAAGTATCTCCCTCATCATCATACAACAAAAAGCTTCCATCTCCCCCTTTATATATGTGTATTTCTAAAGGGGCGTTCATTTCCTCAGAAGTATACTGAATAGCAGGTCCAATTGGAACTATAGACCCAGCTCGTACATACAGTGGCATGGTTTCAAGATCAGCATCTGCTTCAATGGTTTGACCACCCGGGAAGCGTTGTTTTGTCCAAAAATTATACCAATCAGTACCAGCCGGGAGATAGACCGATCGCTTTTTAGGGACCCATTTCAATTCTACAGAACCACTTTCATAATACATCGGATCTGTTACAGGGTTAACTAGAAATGATGGGCCGAACATATATTGGTCTTTTACATCATAAGTGTTCGGATCATTTCTAAAATCAAAAGCTAATGCACGCATCATTGTATAATCTTCGTGCGTGACCCAACCACCAACTGAATAAATATAAGGCATGAGACGATACCTGAGTTTAATATATTTTACCAACGTATCGTAGAATGGCGTACCCGGTTCACCAAATCGCCATACCTCCCTTGGCGTATCTGCACCATGAGAGCGGAACATCGGTAAAAATACCCCATATTGCAACCATCGAACATACAGCTCACGATAGCCTAAATCTTCACATCCCTCTTGGTAGTCACCATTCCAAAACCACTGCTCTCGGTTCGCTACAAAAAAAGCACCAATGTCCAATGTCCAGTAAGGTATACCAGTGACACACATATTTAAGCCATCTGCAATTTGATTACGCATCTTCTCCCAATTAGCAGAAATGTCTCCAGACCAGGTAATGGCACTGTACTTTTGTTGTCCAGCATAGGAGGATCGTGTCAAATTAACTACACGCTTACTTTCAGTGGTCTGTCGTTGATTTTCATACAGTCCTTTAGAATGAAGAAGCGAATAAGCATTAATATATCCCGGATCTATATATTTTTTAGCTTCTTGAGTATTGATGAAAAAGCGTTCTTCCGGCTCAGGTTTAACTTCTCCAACCCAATCCGCTTCAAATGGTTCTGTACAATCACACCACCAGGCATCTGTACCATGTGAAAATATTCCTTCATTTGCTTGCTTCCAATACAGATCACGTGCTTCTTCATTGAACGCATCATAGTTTGCCTGGTTCCCCAGCAAATAACCTTTTTGTTTCATTTCCACATGGTTTGGACCTTCATTATTCATAATCGGCCAAATGGAGACCATTAATTTAGCATTTAGCTTGTGAATTTCCTCCATCATTTCGGTTGGATTTGGAAATCGTTCTGGATCGAAGGATTTTTGACCCCAAAGATCTCCAGTCCAGGATCGCCAATCCAGCACTATCATATCTAGAGGAATCCCTCGTTTCCGATATTCCTTGATGATCGATATTAACTCCTGTTGCGTTTTATACCGTTCCTTCGATTGTACATAACCAAATGCCCATTTTGGTAAAAGAGGTGCTTTGCCCGTTAGATACCGATAGCTTTTTACAATCTGATCAAATTCGGGCCCATAAACGAAATAATAATCCATGTCACTATCCACATCTGTCCAAATATAGGAACCATGTATGTCATCATGGAATGTCATCGTCGAATAACTGTCGACGATGACTCCATATCCATTTGTGGAGACCAATACAGGTACAACAGCTTTCATATTTTGCTGATACAAGTATTGATGGGTTCCCCTTAGGTTGAGCACCCCTTCTTCATGTGAACCTAATCCATAAAGTGCTTCACCAATGGCCCATTCGAATTCAAGTTTGGTGTGATAAGCGATTCGATCTACCACATGTTTGGTGGCAACCGCTTTAGCACGAGCGCCATCTGCATTTTGCGAATTTTCTATCTTTGTATTAGCATCATAAATAGGTTTATGGACTTCGGTTGGCACCAGTGTTTTACCACCCCGATTCGGCTCCTTTGTTAAAACATTTCCAGAAGCATCCATATAAGTAAAGGCTGCGGTTGTTTTATTTATATGAATGCGTACCTTCCTTGTGGAGAATATAATACTACTATCTTTTTCCTCTACCATGAACTCCACGTCTTTTTGAGTATTTGGCTCCACAAAGAGGCTTTTCTTTTTACTGAATTGGTTCTCTAGCGTATAACGTATACGAACGATAGACTCCGTGTAGGGAATTATTTTCATTAAACCCGAACTGACTTCAAGGAGCAAATGATCTTTCTCTTGCATATATCTTTCTACTTCCACTAAGTTTACCTGCCTTTGTGATTTAATATACTATTTATTTTTCTTGTTATAGAATTCTTTATTGTTTCACGTTCATTTTGCTAAGAAAATACGGATAATGTTTATTCCAACGTAAAGGAGGCTAGATTAGCCCGACCATTTCCTGTGTAGGTAACATACAATGCTTGAATGCCATCGGGAATCTCGATGTCAGATGAATATTCTGTCCATACATTGGTAAACTTAACCGGCAATGTTGCTAATGCAGGTCCATCCCAAGAAGTTTTTATTTCAAAAGCACCATTACAATATCCTCTCACTTTGACTTTCACCTTTGTTATACCCTGGCAGTCAAAGTATTTAAAGCCAGCTGTTGCAGACTCAGTCATATTGGCAATATACCCTATTTCTTCATCTCCATCTTTTCCATCCTGTGTAATTTTAGGAAATTGAGTGTCCATCCAAAGATCACCTGTATACATTGCCTCGTCATCGCAAAAGAGATTGCATGCTATGTATGCAGGATACTCTCCACGTCCTATAAGCGACTTGTCATTAGCACCACATGATGTCATCTCTACCTGAGGAATCGTACCATCTGCTAGAATTTTGATTGGTTCGATACATCCTTGACGACTGAAATTGGAGCCATTGGTATGACGATGATAAAAAATATACCACTTATTCTCGATCTCAATTATGCTGCCATGATTATTCCCTCCATAGTACATAGGCTTGGTCGCAGGTTTATAAGAATCAATATGCATGTCGTTATTACTTACAATAACTCCTCCGTATTCAAAACCTTTTGTTGGATGTTTGCTAGTGGCGTAACACAGCTCATGCATGACAATAGAAGAATAGATTAGATAATAAGTATCTCCTATCTTCCTCATGGAAGGCGCCTCAAAAAACTCATGACCTTCAAAGCTACTCCCTTTACTAAATGGTTCACTCGGTGTAATGGTTACCGTCTCTTCCATAATGGTGAGCATGTCTGCTTCCAATACTGTCGCCATCGTACCACTTCTTGATGTATCACCAATAGCACAAAAGCCAGTGTAAAGATATGTTTTATCTCCTTCAGTCAAAACACCAGGATCAAATTGCGGCTCGTCCCCATCTCTTTCTCCTAAACGACCGCCATCTTTATCCTGAACATAACCATAAAATTCATATTTCCCAGCAGGAGTATCACATACTGCCACAGATACTACAGGGACTTTATCCAGTACATAGTACAAATAATACCGTCCGTCGGGACCTACCGTAACATCTGGAGCGTAAAGGCACATATTTGCTTCCTTATTCAACGGATCGTCGGTTTTTTTGTATATTACTCCTTCATAACGCCAGTCTGCTAAGTCATTTACGGGTGCGGACCAACATACATAATCATTTAAACAATAAGCATGCCCATTAAAACGGTCATGTGATCCATAAATATAGACTCTATCATTGAAAACATATGGTTCTGCATCTGGTATATACTCCCACGATGGTAGATATGGATTTACTGCTTGCTTTTTCAGTGTCTGCATCTTAATTCCCCTTTTCTATCTATTTTTTAGGTAACCCTTTAATTCATTATTATTCTTTGTTGAATACTATCGGATAGGTGTGGCCTGCCGTTGTTTCAAACTCTGTTCTTTGATTATTCAATAAGACGACACATTTTTCTCCTTCCAGGGAATGAATAACAGCTTCTTTTAATTCACCCTTATCCCAAGATAAGTCAACTTCGAACCCACCTCTTGCTTTTAGACCACTGACTTTCCCTGTTGTCCATTCATTAGGTAAGGCTGGCAGTAGGTGTAACTTACCGGTATGACTTTGAACCAACAATTCTGCGATACCTGCTGTGCCGCCAAAATTCCCATCGATTTGGAACGGTGGATGATTATCAAATAAGTTTGGTAGAGTAGAAGACTTAAGCAATTCAAGAATATGCTGATAAGCCAGTTCCCCCTCTTCTAAACGAGCCCACATGTTAATAATCCAGGCACGACTCCATCCAGTATGGCCTCCACCAGACTGTAGCCTCCTTTCTAGTGTTACTTTTGCTGCTTTAACTAGGTTCGGTGTAGTGCTTGGTGATATTTGTTTTCCTGGGTATAAGGCAAACAAGTGTGAAATATGACGGTGACCTGGTTCTTCTTCATCATAATCTTCTAGCCATTCTTGAATTTGACCATGTTTACCAATTTTCGGTTTTGGTAATTTCTCTCTTAATTCAAGTAATTGATGTCGAAACGCTTGATCCACCTCTAAAATTTCACTAGCTTCTATACAGCTTGTAAAAAGAGCAAATATAATTTGGCTATCCATTGACGGTCCTTCACACAATGTTCCTTTTTCACCATTTGGTAAAATGTACGTATTCTCTGGTGAAACAGATGGAGTTGTTATTAACAGGCCGTCTTCATTTTCGACTAAAAAATCAACAAAAAATAAAGCTGCTTCTTTTAAAGTATCATATGAGTTTTCCAAAAATTCCTCATTACGTGTAAATTCAAAATGCTCCCACAAGTGTAAACATAACCATGCCGCACCCATTGGCCAAATCGTCGCTGGCATATAGATGTCTTGTGGTGCAGTATCTCCCCATATATCAGTATTATGATGGGCTGTAAAGCCCCGACATCCATACATGCTTTTCGCAGTATTTTTGCCATTTTTCTTTATTTTTTCTATATGTTTAAAAAGTGCCTCATGGCATTCAGATAAATTACAGATCTCTGCTGGCCAGTAATTCATCTGAGCATTGATATTGATAGTAAATTTACTATCCCAAGGAGGCAGCATTTTCTCATTCCAAATTCCCTGCAATGTAGCTGGTAGCGAATTAGCTCGACTAGAAGAAATGAGTAAATAACGTCCAAATTGAAAGTACGTACTGATTAATGATAAATCCTCTTTACCTTCTTTCACTAACTCTAAACGTTGATCAGTCGCCAAATCAGAATTCTCTCCGTTATCGTCACCTAAATTCAACGTTACTCTATTAAATAATTTCTGATAATCTTCTATATGATTTTGCAGTAACTCTTGATAGGTCTTTGCTGAGGCTTTCTCAATCGTTTTTAAACATTGCTGCTCAGGATCCTCATAACGGTATGATGTAGCAGCTGAGAGAATCAATGTTACCGCATCTGCATTTTCAACAATTAAATGATTTCCAAGCGTTTTGACTGAACCATTTTCTGCTGTTGCCTTTATTGCACTGCGGAATACAATACCACCCTTACCACCCGTTTCTCCTCTCATGATCAACGAATTATCTGATATTGGTCCAAGTTCATCGTAGTTTCTTGCGTTTCCACGATCGAGCAGAGTTCGAAAAGAGATGGAGTTTAATTCAGAGGCTGTGAAACGAATCACCATCACTTGGTCTGGATAGCTCGTGAATGTTTCGCGGTTAAACGTGACATCGCCTATAGTATATTGCACCTTCGTAACCGCATTATCCAAATCTAACTCTCTAGAGTAATTAGATGTCGCTGTTTCCTTGTGTTCTATATTTATTAAAAGATCACCTAGCGGTTCATAATGGCGTTGTGTTTCTGGTGTTCCTGTAAAAGTCAGTGCTGCCAAATCCTCTGCTTCTTTTAATCTTCCATCAGCTAATAACTTTCTAATTTGAGGTAAGTGCGCTAGTGCATCTGGATTATTTCGATCTCTTGGTCCCCCGTACCAAACAGAATCCTCATTTAATTGCACTCGTTCCTGATGAATACCACCAAAAATCATTCCACCTAATCGTCCATTTCCTACTGGTAAAGCTTCGTTCCATTCTTTTGCTGGTTGTTTATACCAAATTCGTTTGTTTGCTTTCAGCATGAGGCATCTCCTTTCCACATTTATAGGTAAAATCTTTTGAATATCTTGTGTTTGTTGCCAAGAAGGGAATGCAATAATCATATAATCCACTGAATTTTTGATGACGCTTTTCCCCATCGCCTGATGATACGGAAAAAGGTTCAATTTTATTGCATCTCACCGTCAAGTTAAATTTGGCAAACATGCTTACACACTTTCTAAAATAAGGAGGCAAATTGTAAAACTATTAAAATACCTATTACCTTTCATTCCACTCTGCATTACCACTTTGCCAGGTCTTATTATGAATAGGTTGAAGAATATCTAGAACTCCCGCTAAAACATCCTCATCTATTGGTTCTTCCGTCCATTTTATATTTTTCGTGATGTTTTTTACACTTGCTGTGCTGACTAATGTGGTCGGAATCGATTCATTCCTAGTTGAATACTGAATCGCTAATTTAGCAAGATCGTATCCATGTGATTCACAATACTCGGCTGCTTTCAAGCATAACTTCTGTATTTCCTTATCGGCTGGATGCCAGTTAGCAACGTCACGCGAATTTAACAAGCCCATAGACAATGGCGAAGCATTTACTAATCCTACCTGTCTTTTTTCTAATAAAGGTAGTAGCGATAGAAGAGAAGTATCATTTAGAGAATAATGACAATAGGAAAGAATAACATCTAAATCTATCCTCTTTAGTACTTTTTCAAAAATAATAAGCGGCAAACCAGATACACCCAGAAAACGAATTTTTCCTTGTTTTTTTAATTCTTCTAAAGCAGGAATACCTTCCTCAATTACTTGGTCATATGAACCAAACTCTATATCATGTAAATATAAGATATCTACATAATCCGTCCCTAGCCTTTGTAAACTCTCATCTAAACTTTTAGCAATTGTCTTCTTAGAGAAGTCAAAATCATCTACACCAAATCTGCCAGCCTTTGTAGAAAGGATATATTTGTCACGAGGAATATTAGCTAATGCCTTGCCTAAAACCGTTTCGGCTTTTGTTAAACCATAATATGGTGAAACGTCAATTAAATTTATACCTTGATCAATGGCTGCATGTACAGTTTTAATGCCTTCCGTTTCATTGATTTCCCTAAAAACAGACCCTAATGATGATGCTCCATAGCTAAGTACTGAAACATCTAATCCGGTTTGTCCTAGTTTCCTATATTTCAACTTGATTCCTCCTCTTTAACGATTTAATTTGTAAAAATCGATTGCGTTTTGACCAAAAATCAATTCCTTATCCACTTTGGTAACTTCTTGAGGGAGAGCGTCATTCAATAATCGGTAAACCTGATTATAGCCAGCTGCTAATAAACAGACAGGCCAATCACTACCATACATAATGCGATGATTTCCAAATACCTCTACAATATGATGCACATAAGGTACCATATCCTTAGTATTCCAGTTATCATGATTTGCTTCGGTAACCATTCCAGATAGTTTACAATAAATATTTGAGTAACTGGCGATTTCAGCCATTTGTGTTTTCCAGGGTTCTAACTTCCCCTTTTCAATATCCGGTTTAGCAATATGATCGATCACTCCTCTTACCTTCACATGCTTTAATAATTCACAGACGGCTGGAAGTTGATTAGAAGTAACTAAAAAATCTACCGGGAGATCTATCTTTTCAAAATATGAGAAGGCATCCAAGAATTTATCACTTAAAATGATATTCTCATCGGGCATATCTTGAATCATAAGGCGAATTCCAACAAACTTAGGATGTTTTCGAAAAGTCTCTAGTTGCTCCTTATAGGAGGGATGGTCAATATCAATCCAGCCAACTACACCAATTACCGATGTTGCCTGGTCACTTAGGGAGAGAATAAATTCAGTTTCCTCAATCGTCGGAGCGGCTTGCACAATAATTGTTTTGTCTATTCCTGACTTCTTTAGATGTTCAACTAAATCCTTTTCGAGAAAATCACGATATAGTGTAGGAATATCGGGAGTAATCCAACCATAATCATCTCTGCTTATCTTCCAATAATGCTGATGTGCATCAATTCGCATCTCTTCACCACCTTAGCTCTTTTTCAATTAAATGAATTTCAAAATGCTTAATGGATGATTATATCTCAATCATCCCTTTCACAACACCACTCTCTGGTTTTAACCAATTTTTAAATTTATTCGGAAGATCATCAAATGTCGAGCGGTGCGTGATAAAACTCTTTTCATCAATGAAACCACTTTCAATAGATTCCATCACAAAATTAAAATCTTCTTTAGTAGCATTTCTACTCGCCATTAATGTTAGTTCCTTAGAATGGAATAATGGATCAGAAAAAGTAATATCCGATTTAACTAACCCTACATATACTAATTTCCCTCCATTTGCTGGATATCGAAAAGCATCCATCATGGATTTACTGTTTCCAGTTGCATCATAAACAATGTTTGGCATATCTCCATTCGTAATGTTCATAAGTTGCTCAACTGGTCCGTTTAATACATTTATAGAATAGTCTAAATTTGCCCACTGTTTCGAAAAAGCTAATCGTTCGTCGTTCATATCCATCGCAATTACTTTAGCACCCTTTTGCTTAGCAGCCTGCATAACTCCTAACCCAATCGGTCCTGCACCAATCACAAGAGTAACGTCATCTTTTTGCAAATTAGACCGCCTCACCGCATGGGCTCCAATACTTAATGGCTCTAAGATAGCACTTTGATCCAACGTTAATGCATTTGTTTTAATTAGATGATCACAGGGAACAGAGATTTGTTCAGTCATACCCCCATCAAAGTGGACCCCCATGACTCGCATATGTGTACAACAATTTGTTAACCCTTGTTTACAGGCAATACATTTTCCACATTCCATATACGGGATAACGGAAACTTGATCACCTTGCTTTAAGCCATAAGGATTATTTCCTATGGATTCAATAACCCCTGCAAGCTCATGCCCTAATATTCGGGGATACTCAAAAAAAGGTTGATTTCCTGTAAACGCATGCAAATCTGTCCCACATACTCCTATTCGTTTTATGTTAACAAGAGCAGTATCCTTTTCTAATTGTGGTCTCTCCTGATTAATCAGCTTAAATACTCTAGGTTCTTCACAGACTATAGCCTTCAATTATATGCCTCCTATAGTGTTCTTCCTGAAATAAATATACTGTATAAATAGATTAACAAAAATAAATTGAAATAAAAATTGCTTTTATTGCTTTATTTATACTGTTTTTTGATATAACCTACTAATAGGTGATATTTATGAAAACCCTTAAAAAAAATGCTGATTCCTTATTTCCTTTTTCTTTTGTTTATAAAGGAAGTAAGGAACCCCAAAATGAATTACCAACCCATATGCATGATTTTCATGAGATTATTTATGTTCACAAAGGTACAGGAACATTTTTTATTAACAACACGCTTTATGACATGAATCAAGGGGATGTATTCTTTGTCCCTAACGACACTATTCATCATGCTGTACCCAATCAAGATGATTTAGTTACTTCATCTGTCGTTTTTTTTAGCCCTGCATTAATTCAAACAATACCGATTGATGAAAACTTTTCATATACATTTATTGTTGAAAAGATTAAGAAACACAAACACTATAAAATATTTCTTTCAGAAGAGGAACAAGAGATTTTTGAACAATTTCTCAATGATATAGAAAAGGAATTACGGGAAAAACAAATGGGTTCTATTCATGCTGCTATTTTAATTACCCATCAAATATTACTCTATTTATCTCGTTTAAGCATAAAGCAAATAGATAAAACATTTAGGGAAGAAAACCTTAATCGCTTTTGGATGAACGAAATTTTTGCGTTTATTGACCGTAACCTGCAAGGTAATATATCCTTAAGCTTATTAGCTGAGAAAGCACATGTTAGCCCAGCTCATTTCAGTAGAGTTTTTAAAGAAGTAACTGGTATTGGAATTACTGTGTATGTAAACAAAAAAAGAACCTATAAAGCTAAAGAGCTATTGTGGAAAACTGACTATCCTGTTTCTCATATTGCTGAGCTAAGTGGGTTTGACAGTACACCGCATTTTTATCGAACTTTCAAAAAATATATAGGGACTACTCCTTCAAGTTATCGAAAAAACAAAAAATACATGTTGAAATCGACCGATGAATAAGATAAGGTATCATGTTTTTTTCCGATTGAACTCGAACCTACGACCCCGCTAAAGATTATGTTCTCAGAAAAAAGCTATCCTCCGACCGCTGTTAAGAATATTGCTTACGATATTCACTCGGGCTCAGTCCGGTCTCTTTCTTAAATACTCGACTAAAATAATTAGGATCCTTATATCCAACCGTTAAAGCAATTTCTTTTAATGATACTCGCTCATCTAATAATAAGTCTTTTGCCTTTGTCAGCCTGGTTTGTGTCACATACTCAACAAAAGTAATTTGAAAATGCTCTTTAAACAATTTACTGAAGTAATAAGAGCTTAACCCCACTGTCTCAGCTACTTCTTCCAATGTTATATTTCTTTGATAATGGGCTTCAATATATTCCTTTGCCTGCATCAACAGACCTTGAACTCCAGTTGAACGCCATTCACTTATCTGCATCATTACTCTTTTCAAGTGAACCTTAGCAGCTTCCCTGATCTGTGTCCCTGTTTCAAACTGATCAAAGCTCATTTGGATATTCTGATCCAGACCTAGCTCTTTCATCATTCTTGTTAAGATAATAAAAAAGTTTTCGATTGTCTTTTGGATGATTTGGACCTGATAACTTGCATTCTGTTGTACCGATTGGAAATAGCGGTCAAATAACAACGTTCCCTGCTGAGTATCTCCTTTTTTAATGGCTTCTAGTAAGTCTTTCTCTTCCTCAAAATGGATCCGTTCTTTTCTTTTTTCAGCCATTTGGTCTGTATAGACTTGATATTTAGCGCCAGAGTGGGTTTGCACTTGCTCTAAAGCATATAGTGCTTCTTGATAGGACCTGGAAAAGTCCTGTAAATCAGTAATTACTGCTCCTACCCCAACACAGAGCTGACAGTCACGTAATTCACGCTGTATATCCTGTATGACATCTCTGGCAAACTGATCCATTCGATAATCACCATACTTTACGAAAACTGGAACTTGATAACCTGTCAGCGGTCCTACAAAAACATCATAAGGTAACCTTGCTAATCCGTCTTTTAATGTGCGATACCAGTTGCTTTTCTGTTCACGGTCAGGTCTAAGCATCTCTGACTGAAAAGAAAATACCGCGGCAAAGCCTTTTGTATTCTCGACATCTAGCCATTTCGTCCAATCTTCGGCGTTGAACTCATGGACATGATCCATCATTAACGTTAAGATAAATTCCATCTCTACCAATGCACTTGCTTGTTCTAATCGTTCATTTAGCTCATTTTTTTCAGATAGCTCCGCAACCATCCGATCGAAAGCTTCTAATACTTCTGATACTTTACTCGGCTTTAACAGGTATTCTTTTATGCCAAATTTCATCGATCGTTTAGCATATTGAAACGTATCAAATGCAGATACCATGATACATTTTGTTTCCGGTATTGTCTGAAGAATTTGTTCAATGGCTACCAAACCATCAAATTCTGGCATTTTAATGTCCATAAAAATAATATCAGGTCGATGTGTTGTGGCAAGCTCAACTGCTTCTTTGCCGTTTTTTGCTTCTGCAATGATTTCAGCATTTGATCTGTTTCGTTCTAAAATCATCCGGATTCCTTCTCGTTCAATTGCCTCATCATCTACAAGCATTACTTTTATCATTTTGTCACTCCTTTCGTAACTTAATGGTTACTTTGGTTCCTTTACCAACCTCTGATTGAATAGACACTTCACTTTCTTTATCAAATAACTTGAGGCGATCGATTACATTGCGCATGCCAATACCTGTTGAATGACCTTTTCTATTCGTTTCCGTGTTTTCATCTGCTGTTAATAAACGACCAATCGTTTCCTGATTCATCCCTACTCCGTTATCGGTTATTTCAATCCAGACTTTTTCTTCCTTTTGATAAATGGCAAGGGTTATTTCTGCACCATCTGCCATTTCCTCAATACCATGCATGAAGGCATTCTCAATAATAGGCTGTAACGTCAGGCAAGGTATTGGGGTTTGTAAACATTCTTCCTCGATAGCTTGATCGAATGTCACCCTGTCACCGAACCTCGTTTTTTGTATGAAAAAGTATTCCTTCACGATCTCTACTTCATCTTTCAAATGGGTTTCTCTATCTAAACTACCGATGTTATAACGTAACAACGCCGAAACAGACGAGATTAAATCACTGGTTCGTTCTGCTCCCTCAATATACGATGTTTTGGAAATCGTATTTAATGTATTAAATAGAAAATGAGGATTAATTTGATTCTGCAAGCTCTTCAATTCCATTTCCTTTAACAATTGAGACATCCGGGCTTTTTCCTTCATTTCCCGAATCGCCTCGACGATATTCCATTTCATTTGATTAAACGTTTCTGTTAAAATTTTTAGTTCATCCTTTTGTGGCACAACGACATCTTCTACTGTATAATTTCCCTGCGAAATTTCCTTGGCAGCACCAGTTAGGCGTTCAATCGCCCTTGTAATGCCATTAGAGAACCATAAGGCAAACAAAATACTAAGGATGATCACTGAAATAAAAATAGCATTCCCCATATTTTTCGAATATTGAACCCGCTGGTCTTCCAGTTCTATTAAATTTTGATAAACAGTCAGTTCTGAATTAATTAATTCTAAGGTTTTCTCATGAATATAAGTTGCACTATTATCTGCTTCATTCAAATAATAGGAATATTGCTCAATATCATCTTGTGCTACACCTTCTGCAGTTAAATCGGTTAATTCTAAAAAGCTTGTTAATAAATGGATATAGTTTTTCTTATCTATACTTTCTTCAGCAGCTATCTCAAACCGCTCTTGTAATTCGTTTAATTGTTGTTTATCCTCCTCATAATATTGGAGGTTTTCATCTGTTGGCTCATGGACATAGATTTGCAGTGATTGATAGGTCTGATCTGTAATATTGGTTATTTCATTTAATAAAAAGTAATGATCAGAACGTTCATCATGTAATTCAACAATTCTTTGCGCACTTTGTTCACGAATGAAAAATAAAATAATCACTAATATCAGAATAGCAGCGAAGTATATGAGTAGTTTTGTTCTAATCCTAATCATCTATATCCTCTTTTCTAACTACAGATGCATTCGTATGGTAAACATCCTGTACTTCTTGATTATTCATCAAGTCCAGCATTAACTCCACACTGCGATTTCCCATTTCATATGGTTTTTGCCCAATTAATACATCCACTTTTCCCTCTTCCAAGAGTGCAATATTCGCTGGTAATACATCGAAGGCAATCATATATAGAGAATCTTCTACTCCCAACGATTCAGCAGCAGCAACCATACCAATCCCATCTAATGCACTTGTTCCATATAACGCGGTAATATCAGGATAATCACTTAACATATTATGCGTCTTCTCTTCCGCAACTACTCTCGTAATATTTGACTCTTCAACCGCAACAATATCAATACCTGGCTCTTGTTCGACAACATGTCTAAATCCTTCGACACGTAATTGATGATGAGCGTTTTCAAAACTACCTGTGATGATCCCTACAGTAGCTTCACCACCCGTGTCTTCAAGCAATGCCTTACCAGCTAGTTTTCCAGCTTCATAATTATCCGTTCCGAAATAAGTCGACCGTTTACTTTCCGGTGCATCAGTATCAATCGTTATAACTGGAATCCCCTGATCCACTGCTTGATTAATAACTGGTAAAAATTCATCATTCAACGCTTGTACGATAATGCCGTCCACTTTTGATTTCATCGCAATGTCGAGAAGCTTCAGTTGTTCTTCTGGATTGGAACGTCTCGGCCCCTCATACTCGATAAACACATCATATTTTTCCTCCATATCTTTTGCCCCTTCACCAACTAATCGCCAGTAATCATGATCCATTTCTTCTCCAATTAGAGCAAAATGATAGGTTGGCACCTGTTCTTTCGAAGTCGCATCCGTAATCTTGGATTGGAATGCTTTAGATTGTATATAAAAGTATATCGAAAAGCTTACCGCTATCACAAAGCATGAAATAAGGATAATATTCATTAACTTACTATTTCTCATGTCACCCTCCTGTGTTCCAATGATGATACGAATTATAATAGCACACCAAATCTGAAACGAAAACCAACTACATCTAAGTTTAGTCGTCCTAAATATGGGAATCGTACATTATGTAAGCACCATACTACGATTGGAGGTTAGATTCATGATTGATCAAAAGTACCAAAAACTACTCGATACTTTACACATTTGCATGACGAAATGTAACCATTGTTTTAATGCGTGCTTAAAACAAGAAAATGTCGACATGATGACGAAATGCATTCAACTTGATCGTGAATGTGCTGAGATTTGTAGCTATTTAGAGGGAGCTATCACAAGAAATTCCCCGTTTATTAAGCAATTAGCTGCTGTTTGTGCAGAAATTTGTCAAACATGTGGAGAGGAATGCAACAGACATCATCACGATCATTGCCAAAGATGTGCGGATGCTTGCTTCCATTGTGCAAAAGCTTGTAGAGAAGTTTCCTAACCTACCATTGAGAGGAGTGATACTATGCCTTGGGATACAAGCGATTATCCAAGTTCATTGAAAAACTTAGAAACTCCCATCAGGAAAAAAGCGATTGATATCGCCAACGCAATGATCGATGAAGGATATAAGGAAGGACAGGCTATTCCGATTGCAACCGAACAGGCAAAGGAATGGTATGAAAACGCGTCTGATAAAGAGATTCAACAAGCGAAACAAATGAGTGACGAAGAGCTTCGAAGTCGTGATCAAGATGCACAAAATAGTAGACCTGAACTATTGGAAAAAGGCGAGCACGTCATTCCGCATGAAAATGGCTGGGCTGTAAAAGTACAAGACGCCAAACAAGCTTCTTATGTTTTCGACAATAAACAGGAAGCTATCGAGAGAGCAAAGGAGATTGCCGCTAATAAAGGAACCGCTGCTATAATCCATAAAAAAGACGGTTCCATTCAAGAAAAAGTAACTTTCTCAGAATAATAGTTTAATCGTTTTAGTATCGGGTATCAGATTAATACAACTTAGAGAAAGGGGTGGATCATTCATGGCCAACAACCAAGGAAAAAGCGGTGAAGAAAGAACAAATAAAACCAACAAAGAATATGGCCGCCAAGGAAAATATGCAAAAGGCAATCAGAAAAATAGCGAAAATGATAATAATTAATAGAAGAAGGCTGACCAGAGATATCTCACACACTTTGGTCAGCCTTTTCCTTGATAGTTAATAATGAATGAACTTGAATAGTCGTAACTAGCGGACTTATTATTGCCAGCTCTCTTCCTTTATCAATCCCACTTGTTTACCACCAGGTACTTCTACAATCCGTTCATCAACGATTAACCAAACCGATTGAGCTGATGGGTTGTAGACAAACTGGCTATTTGCTGAGAAATGCAATCTCCTAAAAGCCATGATATAATCAATAATTTCCATATTGGTTGCATACCAGATATCTTCTTTACCTCCAATAAATTCGGAGAACTGTTCGATTAACTCCCAATTATCATCCTGATCAAATTCATAGCTATGTCCCCACACATAAAACATATATAAATATTGTTTTTTATGTAAGGAAACAAACTCTTTCGCCAGTTGTAAAAGATTTTGGTTATGATGACACGTCGGATTCCATTCGAGAAAATCATCTGGCATATTGAAGTTGCCTGTACTATTTACTGTTCTTGCATATTCAATCCCTAAATAGGGCAATACTTCTTTTATGAAAGAGTTATAAGAACCATTCGGATAGGATAGCCCTCTTACCGGGTAACCTGCTAGGTCTTCCAGCTTTTTTCGATCTTCCAGTATTTCTTCTATTAGCTGTTCTTTCGGAGAACGTTCAATAGTAGGGTGTGTGACTGTATGTGCTGAAACTTCATGTCCCTGATATAAGGACACTATTTCTTCTGCTGGTATTCTGTCTCCTTCTCCTAGTAAGCCCGAATTCAAGTGAAAAGACCCTTTAAGCCCATAAAGATTAAAGATATCGACTAAACGTCTATCCGCCGCTTTCCCATCATCATAGCTCATCGTTAATACTTTGAATTTCCCTTTTGGAAAAGTCATCACCACTTTTGGCATTTGAGTCATCTCCTTTTTAAACCGCTTCCATTTCTATTGTAACGTATGTTAACCTAAAGATCTGCTATTTAGACCCGATCGAAATGCGTATCTTTAAAACTACTAGAATACTTTAATCCATAGCCCACCATTCGATCCATCCCAATATGTGCTGTCCAGATTAAACTGATCGCCAATAACAAATCATGAAAAAGGAATCCGATAAATACACCAGCAAGCGAAAGAATATACGTATGAAAAAGGTTATAAATAACGGAACCGATCTTGTTATTAATTAGATATCCAAGCATCGCGAGATCTGGAGCTAATAACAATAGTATCAGCAATATCCAGCCAAATGAGAAATAAAAATATGCATAAAGACTTAATGCAAAAACTGCCGTTCCTTCTAAATGTAACAATAATTTATTCACAGGACACCGCCTTCTTTTTATCTTACAACCATTCTACTACAAATCATGATTAAGAATGATTAAAATTAAGTTAATTTTGCCTTATAATAGTACTAGGTCACTATTTTCTAAACAAAAGGGGAAAACAAATGAACTTTTCGCTATTACACAATCAGTATTCTGTTATTAAATTAGCACCACAAGAAAGCATTCCAACTCACCTAATGCAAACTGATGAGCTCGTTTCCGTCTCCTATACGAAAGAGGAATGTTCAATCGTTTGTAATAGTAACATAACGTTTGATGAGAGTATCGTTATCGATCGTGAAGATGGATGGCGTTGTTTAAAAATTGAGGGAGTGCTTGATTTTGCGCTTACAGGTATATTAGCCAACATAGCGACCACTCTTGCTAATCACGACATTAGCATTTTTGCTCTATCTACGTTCAATACAGATTATATTTTAATAAAGGAAGAAAAGCTGGAAAAGGCAACAGCAGTGCTAACTGAGGCTGGACATCACGTGAGTAATTAATTGATTGATAAAAGCATGGCTTGTCTATTAATGGTAAAAATATATAACCCATGCATATATAACCGGGAAACCTGTCTAGAAAAATGATAAGTTTTCCCGGTAAAAATATCATTACCGGGAAATCCATCCAATAGAATGAGAGGTATTGCTGGTAATAACGATTTATGAATTCGGCTAGTTGCTTGAAACCGATAAATGTATGCACTTTATACTTTGCGAGCTAACCAAAAAGAAGAAGAGGTGCTAGCCCCTTCTTCTTAACAAGCTATATTTTTTTATAACTCTTTCCCGTTAGTATTAATCACATTTTGATACCAGTAGAATGATTTCTTTCTACTTCGCTCTAGCGTTCCTTTTCCTTCATCATCTTTGTCTACATAAATAAAACCATAACGCTTAGACATTTCACCCGTAGATGCACTCACTAAATCAATGCAACCCCAAGCGGTATAGCCCATTAAATCAACACCATCCTCTATTGCTTCTCCCATAGCGACAATGTGATCACGCAAATATTCAATGCGGTGATCATCACGGATAGAGCCGTCTTCTTCTACTACGTCTTTTGCACCAAGTCCGTTTTCAACGACAAAAAGTGGTACACGATAACGATCATATAATTGATTTAAAGCGATTCTCAAACCAGTTGGGTCGATCTCCCAACCCCAGTCACTTGCTTTTAAGAAAGGATTTCTTACACCAGACATAATATTACCATCCGCTTGTTCTTCACCCGTTTTTTGTTTCTTTTCTGTACGGGACATATAGTAGCTGAAACCAATATAATCAACGGTATGTTCTTTCATTAGTTCTAAATCGCCTTCTTTGATATCTAGCTCGATATTATGTTCTTTGAAGTAGCGAGTCATAAACGCAGGGTATTCACCACGGACTTGCACATCTGCACAATAATAGTTAAACAGACGCTCTTCCTCTAGCGCATGCATAACATTTTCCGGATTAGCATCATATGGATAAACTGGTGCATATAAAATCATGCAACCAATTTGGGCGTCTGGTATTATCTCATGACAAGCTTTTACCGCTAAACTGCTTGCAACAAACTGGTGGTGAAATGCTTGGAATGTTGGCGTATATTTATCCTCTTCCTTTTGGATCGAGAAACCAAGCCCCATAATTGGCATGATGAGTCCACTGTTAATCTCGTTAAATGTCATCCAGTATTTCACTTTGTTTTGATAACGCTCCAAAATCGTTTTGGCATAACGCTCAAAGAAAGTCACCACTTCTCGACTTCGCCAACCACCATAATTCTTGACTAAATTAACCGGCATTTCATAATGAGATATAGTCACGACCGGTTCAATATTGTGTTTATGCAGTTCATCAAACACCCGATCATAAAAGGCTAGTCCTTCCTCGTTCGGTACTGTCTCATCACCGTTAGGAAAAATTCTTGTCCAAGCGATTGACATTCGAAATACTTTAAAGCCCATTTCTGCAAACAGCGCAATATCTTCCTTGTAACGATGGTAAAAATCAATAGCCTCATGATTCGGATACGTATATTTCTCCGTATTTACTTCAAAGTTAAAACCAGGTTCTTTTAAAATATTTAGCCGGCCTTTTCCACCTGGTAAAACATCTGCTATATTTAAGCCTTTATTTCCTTCATGAAAGCCACCTTCAATTTGGTTAGCTGCAGTAGCTCCACCCCACAGAAAACTTTCTGGGAATTGATACGTTTTTGTTGGCATGACGTAACCTCCTGTTATCCAATTCTATTTGCATTATAGTTTGGATTATAAGCAAGGTAAATATGATTCCATCTTTCTGTTGTATATAACAACTTTCGTGACATGTTTCACTAATGTAACAACCTGTAACACTTTCTATGATTATGCTAAAATAAGGGAAAGACTATTTATGAAGAAGGGATTCTACCTCCATGTTTACCCATGAAATAATTGCTTCCTTTAATGAATTGGAATTAACGTTGTATAACTATATATCCAAAAACAGTGAAAAAGTAGCTTATATGAGAATTCGTGAATTAGCGGATGAAACACATGTATCAACAGCAACGATTTTACGCTTCTGTCGTAAAATACATTGTGATGGCTTTTCTGAGTTTAAGGTGAAACTAAAAATGCACTTAGAAGAAAATAAACGGACAGTTATTAAAAGTTCTCAGCATTCCATTACAGAATTCTTCGAACGGACACTAACCGGTGATCTAGAGAAACAGATGGATAAAGCAGCCAAATTAATAACAAAAGCTGACAGTGTGATTTTCACCGGGATCGGCAGCTCCGGTATTCTAGCAGAATATGGAGCTAGATATTTTTCTAGCATGGGGAAATTTTCAGTCTATATCAAAGATCCTCATTATCCGATTCATGCTAAATTTCGCTATAACAGTGTAACCATTGTACTCTCGGTGTCGGGAGAAAACCCTTTTACCGTAACTCAAGTTAATCAGCTCAAACAGGAAGGCAGTCAGATTATTAGCATAACGAATCATAAATTATCTACAATAGCAAAGATATCAGATGTAAACCTTGCGTATTATGTTACAGAAGAATGGTTCCAAGATTCCAATGTCACCACACAAGTGCCTGTTGTTTATATTTTGGAATCTATGGCACGGAGAATAAAGAAGCCATAAGGACAATGTCTTTTCCAAAGTAAATAGTCAGCAAAGTCAGCCCTAATAACACAAGAGTTTCTACTGTACCACCGGTTTTTGTTGTGAATGGAAATCTTACAGTAATGTTTACTGGATAAAGTAATTTTATTCCTTGCTTTGTCATAGAATCTAATAGGAAGTGGCTGATCATTCCAATAATGACACCTATAATGAATGATCTATTACTAGTTATTAGTGATAATACAAATCCAACTAACAGTAAAAATAATAGACTATGCGTAAAAGTACGATGACCAAATAACGTATTAATCAATTTAGACAGGAGTGGAAATTTTCGGCCAATTTTACTTCCTCCATGACATATGTCTGGTATTAATCCCCCTATAGCTCCTGCAAATATAAACCATGCAGGATCATAATCTGTAAAAGTGGCCATCACAGTAGTTGCTGCGATCCCACCCATAATATGTGTTTTTCCTGTCATAATATTATATCTCCTTTTCGTGTTGCGGATAAAATTATGTAATGAAGGCATTTATCATACCATATCGATTCTGTTCTATCAAGAATATATGTTCGCTATTCGTTTAAAATCTTTAGTAGTTTAATCATTTTAGGGAGGATAGTCATGACATTCATTGTATTTTTTCTGGCAGCTATCATAGTAATTTTCGCTGCCATTCAATTAAATAAATATGGAGACGTCATTAATCAAAAATCAACATTAAGTGGGGCCATGATAGGGACCTTTCTAATTGGTGGAGCAACAAGTTTGCCTGAATTAACAACTAGTTTAACTGCAGTCTATATTGACAATCCCGATATTGCCGTTGGAAATATGTTAGGTAGCAATGTGTTTAACATTTTGATTTTAATGGTATTTGATCTTATTTACCGAAAAAAACGAGTATTTAATAGAGTAGAACAAAGCACACATCTCCCGGTTGCAAAAGCCGGATTTGTAATGACCGCCTTATTAGTCATTGCCATTCTTTGGGACAACTCTCCTAGCTTTTTTCATATTGGTTTCGAGATGTATCTACTGATTATTCTTTATTTATTTGTTGTGAAGAAACTCGATCATGAGGAAGAAGATATTGAAGTAACATCTGATTTAACATTAAAACAAGGAGTCATTCGTTTTATCTTAGCTGCGATTACCGTCTTTCTTGCTGGTAGTACTTTAACTATTTCCGGCGACGAAATTGCTGATCAAACAGGAATGAACTCCAGTTTTGTCGGAAGCTTCTTAATTGCTGCGGCAACCTCTTTACCTGAATTAGTCACTGTACTTGCAGCATTTCAGATGGCTAAATACTCTCTTGCTATTGGTGCTATTTTAGGTAGTAACCTATATAATCTGCAACTACTGGTGATTACAGACATCTTCCATCAGAAAGGTGCGATTTTAAATATGACAAGCCTATCAAATGTAATGACAGCTTTACTTGGACTGATGATGATCTTCTTAACTATCTATGCATTACAGCGACCAATAGTCAAAAATGTAATCATCTATGCATTACCATCATTAACAACTATTGTTCTATATTTTATCGCTACCTACATCATGTTTTAATCTGTCCTACTTTTATACATCTCGATCCATTCATCCACTGTTATTTTGGTGGATAGTTCACCAAGCAACTCGAAAGGAACTTTTTTAGGATTTGTAAATCGAATACAGCTTTTACCCATATTTAATTTAGTAGACATGTGATTAGGATATTCCTGGTGAAACCAGTCAAGCAATTCCTCATCAGCATAGATGCCCATATGATAGACAGCCAGATGTTTCTTTTGTGCTGCAATACTTATAAAAGGGAGTGGTGTACCTTCCTGGACATGGTATCCTTTAGGAAATGTTGCCAACGGAACAACGAATGAAGGCATGCCATATTGCATTTCAAGTGCAAAACCATCTGGAATATTCTCATCAATCACATGATAAAGTCTAGTAAACGGTTCGTGCCATTTTTCTTCTTTATCTTCTAAATATGTTTGAATGATAGTTTCCGACATCAATACTCCTCCTCATTTTTCTTTCTATTATAGCACAGACCCAATATGCTTCTTCTATTATTCGTTGTAGAAAAAACATAGCGAAGGCCGACCGTTTCGACTCCTAAGGGATTAGCATGATCTGAAGATCCACTTTTGCAGGAGTATATACTCCTGCAAAAGTTAGCTGAAGAGCATGCCCCTTGGAAAGCGAAACGGTCAGCCGTAGCGGGTTGACTTACACTAGCTAGCTTTCAAAATGGCAACTCCATCTGTAAAAGTTGTGATATCGATGGTTATATACTTTCTTTCCATAAATAAAAGGATAGGCTTAAACCTACCCTTTTTGTTTATTCTCCGTTCGTTACTTCTGGACTTTCTGTTTTTGATTTAGCTAAACTATCCTTGATTTTGGATTCGTTAGTGGATGCGACATTATCTAACATCCCTTTTAAGTCAACACCAGATACATCTTTTAATGTTTCTGGTAATTGGCTCATTAATTTAGTTACATAATTACTCATTCGCGTTGCACCGTCGCCATCGCCTTTTCCATTATCAACAACTGTTACCTTGTCAATAGAACGAACAGGTTCAGCAATTTTACCAGCAAATTCAGGAAGCATGTTGATAATCATTTCGAGGATCGCTGCCTCGCCATATTTCTCCATTGCTTCGGCAATTTTTTCTTTCGCTTCTGCCTCTGCTAAACCTTTTTGACGGATAGCATCTGCTTCGGCTTCCCCGTCCAGGCGTATTTGTTCAGCTTCTGCTTCGGCATTTTTTACGCGAGCAACTTTGTCTGCTTCTGCTTTTTGTTCAGCCGCATAACGCTCTGCCTCTGCCTTTTTGGAGATTTCCGCTTCATATTGACGTTGCTTACGAAGTACTTCTTTTTCGTCAATTTCAATTTGTTTATTTTTCTCAACCAATTGGATTTGCATTTCTTCTTGTTTAACTTGTTGTTCTGATTTTGCTCCTTGTAATTTATAAGCCATATCCGCTTCTGCTTTAGCCGTGTCTTGATCACGCTTATAAGCTGCTACTTTGAGTTCTTTCTCTTTTGTGGATTCGGCAATTTGCGTTTCACTTAATAGCTCTGCACTTTGACTTTCGCGTTCTGCTGAAGCTTTTTGAATACGAGCATCTCTCATTGCATTTGCTTCAGCAATTTGGGCGTCTCTTTTTACTTCCGCAATACGCGGCTTTCCTAGTGCTTCCAAATAACCATTTTCGTCTTGCACATCTTTAATGGTGAACGATACAATTTGCAGCCCCATTTTCTTTAAATCAACAGCCGCTTGCGTTTGTACCTCTTGTGCAAAACGTTCTCGGTTTTTGTAGATTTCCTCTACAGTCATCGTTCCTAAAATTGCTCGCAAATGACCTTCCAATACTTCTTGCGCTTCTTTGCGAAGTTCGGAATCGTCTTTCCCTAGGAATTGCTCCCCTGCTGTTGCAATTCCTTCTGTGGTACTTTGCACTTTGATAATCGCAGTTCCATCCGCCATTACTGGTACACCATTCTCGGTGTAAACATTCGGTGTAGAGATATCTAAACTATGAGAACGTAAGCTAATGTTTTCTTTCTGCTGGAAAACCGGCAAGATAAAGGCACCGCCACCACGGACGATCTTAATGCCTCCTCCATCATCTGTTCTGTGTACGTTCTTGCTCCCTAAAAAACTACCTGTCACGATCATAGCATCATCTGCGCCTACTGTTTTATAGCGAGCTGCAAATAGAATCGCAAATGCTAGGATAACTGCAACGACGACACCTATAACAATCAAAAAGTCCATACTTAGCCTCCTAATTAAAGTTCATCTAGTTCTGAAACATATAAAATCTGATCTTCAACCTTTACAACAACAACTTGTTGTCCTTGCTTAATAATCGTTTGGTCAAAGCTTTTGGCAGTTTCATTGCGACTACCGCTTGTAGAGGAAATGAATACTTCTCCCATACCTTGAGCAGGAATGGTAGTAATTACCTCACCAACTTTCCCTTCTAGATCATGAATGGATATAGAAGTAGAGGACTCAGCATTCGACATCGGAATCACAAGGAAATAGTAAATAAGTATATATGCTCCTATTCCTATTAATATACTAATAAGTAAGACATAAATATCGTTTAAAGAAGAATATTTAGTCAGTAAAACACCTGCTCCTCCAATAACAGATAAAGTACCAAAGACTAGTAATGGATTGAAAAAGTCTCCTAAACTATCAAATACACTATCTAAGATTCCATCCAAAACATTACCTAATAACAAAGAAAGAATCGCAACTGCCAAACTCCCCCATAGTATCCACCAATAAATATCTAGTACTCCAATATGTACACCTCCTGATGATATTTCTTATTAATATATACGAATCAAAAGGAAAAAAGTTCCCAATTTTTCGCACAAAAGTAAATAACAACATAGTTATGTAGCTTTATTACTTTTTATCAGATATAACTTCTTATTGATTTTAAACTTCAAGCTGTTCACTAGCTTGTTCAGATCGTTGACCTTTAGTAAACGTAATAAAAGCAAACATAAAAAGAGATAACCCTGCAAGTACTAACGAAACGATCATTGTTGGAAATTGATCCATAATACTACCTGTTACCAGTGGAAGAACAATGCCTCCAACTCCCCCAGCTGCTATCAATATACTAGTATTTCGTTCGGTACTTCCCTGAAGCATTTGGTTAGCATATACAAGGGCAATGCCAAATATCCCAGCCATCATTAACCCGAGCAAGACAATGAAGACATAGCCTAGCCACAAGCTGGAAATAAAACCTAGACTCGCAACAAAAACGACTGTTCCTAAACAACAAACCATTAAATACCGAGCATAGTTCATTTTTTCTGCTAAGTAACCAGCTCCCAATCGTCCTGCAACCATCGCTCCCCAAAAGATTGTGACGGCTAGCGTTGCCGCAAAAGTTTCTGTGTTTAATTTACTTATAAGAATAGAGGGTAGAAAGTTCATAATACTGACTTCTGTTCCGACATAAATAAGGAAAAACAGAATAAATCCAATAAACAGGAGATATTTCCCTCCTAAAAATGTCGTTGATTCTGTCTGCTTATCTTCTTCTTGCTCGATCGATTTTGTCATCAACTTATCATCCAGTGACCCAAAGGAAACCTTCATCCATATCACACAAATAATAAGCGCATACAAACCCAACACTAAAAAGGAATAACGCCATAACTCTGTCGACGCTAACCAACCGGATATAATCGGCATAATCAATGAGCCTATCCCAAAGAAAACTTCTAATCTACTAAACGCCACTGCTGGTTTATCTTTAATCGCATCAATAATAAGCGATCCTACCAATGGCTCGATAATCCCAAATCCTAACCCACAAAATACAGCGATGATCAACCACCATGTCCATGGTATTAGTGATACGAATGCCATTTGTGCCAGTCCAATCGATAGAATCGCGAATATGACAGCACGTCTTCGGCCTAAAAATTTTGATATATAAGACGAGCAAATAACCCCTGCCAGAAAACCAACTGATTGACAGGCTATTAAAATACCACCATCTGTATAATTCCGGTTATAATAGTCCAAAATTTCCGTTAGCAAAGAACCTATAATAATATGTGTTAGTCCTATTAACAAATAGGTAAAGCAAGCAATCCATAGTAACCGCTTCATAGTATCCCCCAAAGTAACAGATTTGTTCATCCTAGTTGGTTTTGTCGATTATTTTGGTTTATTCAACAAATCTTCACCCTCCCTTGTTGAATCGAAGCCTTTCTTTACTTAGAACAAAGAGTTCACGTGGAGATATCACGCGAACTCTATTATTTAACTAGTTCGATTCGCCTTCTTGTAAAACTTGATTCATGCTTTTAATGATTCCAAAATGCATACCCTCATGATAAATGATAAAGCTTACACAATCTCCAACCGTTAAAAATTTTGCACCTGTTGAAGTGGTATACACTTCCGGAATAGCCTCATCTAAACTTTTTGCTTGCAATGAAGCAAGCCTTTCCAACTGACCCTCCAATAAAGTAATTAACTCTGTTGTTTCCGGTGCTTCCATTGTCCATTGTTTTGGTGAAGTACCAGGGCTAAATAATTCTGGGAAATTTATCGGAAACTTCGCATTTTCGCCAGTCAATCGAAAAACAATGTTTTCAAAAGCAACATAGAGATGACCCAAGTTCCATTTAATATGATTATTAAATCCTTTAGGCATGACCTCTAACCGTCTTTCTTCCAACTGTTTAACATAATCAATGGTACTTTTTCTTGCAAATTGCAACTGTTTCAAAAGCTCATCCATCCAATTCATCACCTTTCTTACGTTTTTTATGATGTAACGGTTTTGTCCTTCACCGTAACAGCCGTGCAAAGTATCCAGGAAGCATAGCAATCTACCAAAAAGCCAGTCACCTTACAATATATAGAAAAACAAGAATTATATTCAACCCCATTCTATAGGATATATGCCGAAATATCCACATCAACATTACACACTGGCTAATGTTGTTCTCTTTCTATTAGAGTTTCGCATACTTTTCATTAATAGCAGCTTTTATTTTATCGCCTTCGAACAGGGGACGGCATGTGCCACCTTCATTATCGGACCATTGCCATTTTTGAAATATTTCACCCCAAAATGATGATTATGATATAATGGAGAACAAACGTTTCTGTTATGAGGGTTCGGTGAATCAATGTTAGTCAAGAAAGCATATTAGTTTCGCATCTATCCAAATAAAGAGCAAAATACTATTATTACAAAGCATAATGAAGGGGTTTTATTCGTATGATCACATTTGAAAATGTTACCAAGCAATTTACTGATGGTACGACTGCTGTAGACAACATGAGCTTCTCTATTGAGAAAGGGGAATTTTTTGTACTGATTGGACCGAGCGGCTGTGGAAAAACCACTACGCTTAAAATGATGAATCGTCTTATTCCACTTTCCACTGGAACCATTTTAATTGATAATAAAAGAATCAGTGATTACAACATCCATGAACTAAGGTGGAATATTGGTTATGTTTTGCAGCAAATTGCACTTTTTCCACACATGACCATCGAAGAAAATATTGCAATTGTTCCAGAAATGAAAAAATGGGACAGGGATGACGTTAAAAAACGTACAAATGAATTATTACAAATGGTCGGCCTTGACCCTGATACATATCGCGACCGTCAGCCACATGAACTTTCAGGTGGCGAGCAACAGCGAGTGGGAGTTATTCGCGCCTTAGCGGCAGATCCAGATATTATCCTAATGGATGAACCATTTAGTGCATTAGATCCAATCAGCAGAGAAAAATTGCAAGAAGATATCATCGATTTACAACAAAAAATCAATAAAACGATTGTATTTGTTACCCATGATATCCAAGAAGCACTTAAGCTTGCAGACAGAATCTGCATCATGAAAGAAGGGAAAATCGTGCAGCTTGGTAGTCCAAAAGAAATCCTGACTAATCCTGTCAATGATTTTGTCCGTGACTTTATAGGTTCTACTAACAGCATTAGTTCCACTTTTCATTTAAACGATATGATGCAACCTGCAAGTGATGGAAAACCGGCTATGACAATTGACGCCTCCGCTTCCCTTGAAGAAGTTTTAGATATGTTATCCAAGGAAGAAACCATTTACGTTACATCAAAGGGGAAAACAGTTGGACAAGTAAATCGACAAACATTGGTACAATACTTATCCTCCTCTTTAAAAGAAGGGCGGGGAGAATATGTCTGATTTCTATGACGTGTTTCAAAGTAGACAAGGCCAATTATGGCAAGCATTATTGGAACATATCCAAATCTCGTTCATTGCCTTATTGTTCGCTGTATTCATTTCAATTCCTATCGGTATCTACTTGACCAAAAAGGAAAAA
Source organism: Gracilibacillus lacisalsi DSM 19029 (assembly GCF_000377765.1). GTDB lineage: Bacteria > Bacillota > Bacilli > Bacillales > Amphibacillaceae > Gracilibacillus > Gracilibacillus lacisalsi. The sequence goes on from NZ_KB898666.1 coordinate 238,477, forward strand.
ATTGCAGAAGCTATCATTGGAACTACCGCCGTTTTACAAACCATACCTTCCTTAGCTTTACTAGGCCTTTTCATCCCTTTATTCGGAATCGGCAAAGTACCGGCAATCATCGCATTAATCATTTATGCGTTGTTACCAATCTTGCGCAACACGTATACAGGTATTAAAGAAGTAGATAGTTCCTTAATCGAAGCTGCAACAGCAATGGGAATGAATCCATCAAAAAGACTGATGAAAGTAGAACTCCCCCTCGCAATGCCAGTCATTATGGCTGGGATCAGAACAGCCATGGTCTTAATCGTCGGTACAGCGACACTTGCTGCTTTAATAGGAGCAGGTGGTTTAGGAGATATCATTTTGCTAGGAATCGATCGCAATAACACATCACTTATTATCTTAGGTGCAATACCTGCTGCACTTTTAGCCATTGTTTTTGACTTTTTATTAAGGAAGATGGAGAAATTTTCTTTCAAACAATCCATCGTGACGATCATTCTAATTATCATCATCTCTTTACTATTTATCATTGTGCCGAATGTAATGAAAAATAATCAAGATACCATTGTCATTGGTGGAAAGCTAGGGGCTGAACCGGAAATATTAATTAATATATACAAAATATTAATTAAAGAAGAAACAGATCTGCAGGTGGAATTAGAACCCGGACTAGGCAAGACTTCCTTTTTGTTTGACGCATTGCAATCAGGAAGCATTGATATTTATCCGGAATTTACGGGAACAGCATTATCGCAATTTTTAAATGAGACAGCCTCAAGTAATGATGCAGAAGAGGTATATCATCAAGCACGTGATGGATTATTAGAAAAGGATGACCTAAAATTCTTACAGCCTATGCAATATAACAATACATACACATTAGCAGTACCAGAGGAATTTGCCGAACAACATCATTTAGAGACTATTTCTGATTTGCAAGGACTAGAAAATGAGGTGCAGGCAGGGTTTACGCTCGAGTTCTCTGATCGAGAAGATGGCTATTTAGGAATTCAGGAACTCTATGGAATAAACTTCCCTAACGTTACCACGATGGAACCTCAACTTCGATATGCAGCGATCGAAGAAGGTGATGTCAATCTAATTGATGCTTATTCTACGGACAGTGAATTAAGGAGATACCAATTACAAGTGTTGGAGGATGACAAAGGGCTTTTTCCACCTTATCAAGGGGCACCACTACTAAGACAAGAAACACTGGATCGTTATCCTGAACTAGAGGAAATACTTAACCAACTCGCGGGGAAAATTACCGATGATCAAATGCGTGAAATGAACTACCAAGTAGCCGTCGAAGGAAAGAGTGCATATGAAGTAGCAAAATCTTACTTAGAAGAAGAAGGGTTATAATCATGTTACAATTGGTGGAAATAGTTGTGAAAGGTGATTGTTATGAAAAAAGTATTAGATCACATTGGGATTGCAGTTAGAGATCTGGAAGGCAGTATCGATTTTTATATACATGTCTTAGGTGGAGAATTGGTTGATCGCTATCGTAGTGAAGCCACTGGTGTTGAGAGTGAAATTGCGATCATCGATATCGAGGGTGCTCGTACAGAATTATTGATGCCAACCAATAATACAACCTCTCCTATTGCTCGTTTCATTAAGCAGAAAGGAAAAGGTGTTCACCATATCGCATATCGCGTGGATAACTTAGATATAGCAATTGAGAATTTAAAGAAAGAAGACATTCGCGTGATGGAGCACACTAGACGAGTCAACAAACACGGCAGACGATTAATTTACTTAAACCCTGCTGATACAGAAGGAACTATTATCGAATATTGTGATTATCCTTAAACAAGGATATTACATATCTCCTAGTCCCAACATTTATGTTCCGTTCGTTACTAGAATAATGATAAAGTGAGACTATGATCAGTGGGGGTTTTGATCTCCACTGATTAATAGTGGATGTTAGCGTCTGTTATCCCCCACTTAGACTTGAAACTTGAAGTGAAGGTTTTTACAGACGGTTAGCACAGTGATTAAAATATTGAACAAATACTAAATGGACATGACATGTGTCTTGATAGAAGGCGAGAACGCATCATATGAATATAAAATGGAGTCACAAAAAAATTGAAGAGGCCAGTGGTAAAATTTCCTTCAAAAAAGGACTTTCCTTTTATCGTTCGAATAAAGTATATCTTGAGACTTTCACTGCTCATCGTTGCGAGGCAATCGTAGCCGGAAAAGAAAATTTCCATGTCACAGTTGAACAGGATGAAAGTGGCCGTATAAGTACAACATGTAGCTGTCCTACATTAGCTTCTGTCAAAAATGACTGTCAGCATGTAGCGGCTGTTTTACTGGCGATATCTGAACATTCACCAAGAGAATCACGCTCTTCGTCTAGTTCAGAAATTTCAGAAGGACTAATGACTCTATTAGAAAATCGCCGAGTCCGTCCTAGTGCCCAACAGCCACGATTTGAAAGCCGCCAAGTACTTCCATTAGCTTTCACATGCAAACTTATTACCAATAATCAGGGACAATTCCTGTTTGGAATAGAAATTGAAGTTGGTACTACTAAAGTTACCAATATCCGCGCCTTTCTGAAGCAGGTGAAAGAACACGGTAACTATCAGCTAACTAGTTCATTCACTTACAATCCAGAATTGCATTGTTTTTCAACTGATACAGACGACATTATCCAACAACTGATTCAAGTGATGAATGACGAAACAGCATATGGTTATGATCGGTTAATAGATAAATTTGCATATAACATAGATCAGCTATTAGTTATTCCACCATCTCCCTGGCAACGACTTGTGCCCTTACTCACTAAAGCACCAGTTGTAAAGTTAGCAAATGGGGAGAAAAGGATAGACAAACTCTACTTTTCTGATCATGTCACCTTGCCATTATCGATTTCCTTTACTAAAACTGACAATCAAGATTCTCTACTCACCGTTAAAGGACGAGATCAGCTCGTTATGTTAAATGCTTATCAAGCGCTACTGTTTGATGACCATTTCATACAGATAAAGGCGGAGGATTTTCACTACCTTTCTGAACTTATTCAGATACTAGATACTTCTAAAACCAATCAAATCCGGATTCCGCCAAAACAAACAGAATTTTTCATAGAAAAAGGACTACCTATATTGAAAAGATTAGGTCAAGTCCACTTACATGGTGCTGTCACCAATCAACTGAAGCAGAATCCTTTAATTACAAAGTTATACTTGGATCGAGTGAGAAATCGACTGCTTGCTGGGGTGGAGTTTCATTATGGAAATATTTTGATCAATCCATTGGATGATGAACAAATCGAAACAGCATCGATTTTGATAAGAGATGAGGAAAAGGAAAATGCCATACTGCAAATGATGGATGACAGTCAGTTCGCCAAGACAGATAGTGGATACTTCTTGCATAACGAAGCTCTAGAATATGACTTTTTATACCATATGCTCCCGAAGATACAAAAAATAGCACAAGTATATGCTACAACTGCTGTGCGAAACAGGATATTCAAAGAGAATCCGCGACCAAAGATTAAAGTAAAGATCCAAAAGGAACGAACCAACTGGTTGGAATTCAAATTTGAAATGGATGGCATCCCTGACCAAGAGATACGCGACATATTATCGGCTTTGGAGGAAAAGCAAAAGTACTATCGTTTGCGGGACGGATCCTTATTGTCATTGGAAACAAGAGAGTTTGAAGAGCTGCAACGTTTTTTAAGGAGTGCTGCTCCAAGTCAGGACAAAGACGACTTGGTAAGTGGACTACATGTACCAGTCATTAAGGGAATGCAGCTACTAGACTCCACTGATGATCAGGTGTTCACATTTGAACAATCGTTTCGGCAGTTCCTGCACAATATCGAAAATCCTGATAATCAGTCATTTACATTGCCAAATAGTTTAGAGCCAATATTACGAGATTATCAGACACTCGGCTACAAATGGCTAAAGACACTTGCTAGTCACGGATTTGGTGGAATTCTTGCAGATGATATGGGACTTGGCAAAACATTACAAAGTATCACATTTATTTTGTCTGAGCTTCCTACTATCCGTAAGAAGAAACTCCCTACTCTGATTGTTTGTCCATCTTCCTTAGTGTATAACTGGCAAAGTGAGATCAGGAAATTCGCACCAGACATTCAAGTGGCTATTGTTGATGGAAATAGAACGAAGCGGGCCAAGAGACAAACAAGTGCATTGGAAATGGACGTTGTCATTACTTCCTATCAGTTGTTACGAATGGATATAGACTGGTATAAGAAACAAACCTTTCACACTGTCTTCTTTGATGAGGCACAAGCCTTTAAAAACCCCGTTACACAAACAGCACAGGCAGTAAAGAAGATACAGGCTGATAATCGTTTCGCCCTAACTGGTACACCGGTAGAGAATAATCAGGAGGAACTATGGTCGATTTTCCATGTCGTCTTTCCAGAACTATTTCAAGGATTGAAGGAGTATAGTAATCTCACGAGAACACAGATTGCTCGGAGGAGCAGACCCTTTTTACTTCGCAGGGTAAAAGAAGATGTCCTCTCCGAGCTGCCAGAAAAAATCGAATCAAGGGAATCTGTTGAACTGCTACCAGATCAAAAAAAGCTTTATGCCGCCTATTTGGCAAAGCTTCGTCACGATACATTAAAGCATCTAGACAAAGACACATTACGGAAAAATCGGATCAAAATCCTTGCTGGCCTGACACGGTTACGACAAATCTGTTGTCATCCTGCCTTGTTTGTAGATGGGTACAAAGGGAGTTCTGCTAAATTTGAACAGCTAAAACAGATTCTAGAGGAATCCAGGCTAGCTGGAAGAAGAGTATTGATTTTCTCACAGTTCACGAAAATGCTTGAATTGATAGGTAGAGATCTAGCCATTCAGGGAAAGTCCTTTTTGTATTTGGATGGACAAACTCCGTCAGAAGAACGTGTTGAACGATGTAATCAGTTCAATGCTGGTGAATGCGATTTGTTTCTCATTTCAATGAAAGCAGGCGGAACAGGTCTTAATCTGACTGGTGCTGATACGGTCATTTTATATGACACTTGGTGGAACCCTGCTGTGGAAGAACAAGCGGCTGACCGTGCCCATCGTATCGGTCAAACGAGTGCCGTACAGGTCATCAAGCTTGTTGCCCGTGGCACAATCGAAGAGAAAATGAATGATTTGCAAGAACAAAAAAGATCCCTTATAGAAGAGATCATTGATTCGAAGGAAAAAGCATCTTCCACATTAACGGAAGAAGATATTCGTGAAATATTGTCATTGTAGCGAGAATAGGGTTGAGGGGACATAGTGTTTGTCCCTCTCCATTCTAGTTACTTTTCACCTTTCGTTGATAGTCCCCATATAATAAGAGAGCTAGAATACTAAGAAAAATGACCATCATAAGCGATATGATCCATAAATGATTTACTTGTATCGTCCAGCCTGCTACCATAATTGAAACCGAAATAATAGGAGCAAAGATATAATAAGGCTTGGCTTCATAAAACCAGCCATAAGGGAAAAAGTGTGCACCTGTTATAATTGCAAAAAAGACTACCATTTGTTCAGGACTTTGGATAAATGCCCAGATAATCATCGGAAAATAGATAAGTTGCGCAAGGTTCAAAAACAATCCAAGCATTCCTAATGGATTATCAGCTAACTTCCAATCCGCTTTGATCAAAGCAGAAACAGCAAGTGCAAGCGGAAAAAGACAGGCAGGCAGAAATAATAAGATCACATTCTTCGTCTCCAGCGGTAGCGCTAACAAGTAAACAATCGTTATAGCAGACCAGATAATCGTTGCCGCAATAATAAAAGCAATCCCATTTTTCCCTTTAACAGAAGCATCTTGCTTCAATTCAAGTATATTCAATTTACTAACCTCCACCATTTTAGACTTAAACGTGGTGTATAAAAATCTCGTTGATTATCATTATTCTAACACGTAAAGAAGTCTCACTCCCTTAATCCTTCCAGCAAATGCTTCAGAACAACCATTGCTTCTTCTATTACCTCTTTTTGATCCAGTCGATTAGCTATCCATAACACCGCTTCATTCATTGCTCCTGATAAGCAATGTGTCATCGCCTCAATCGAAACCGGCTTTAGTAATCCTTGTTCCTGCATCAACTGTAATTGTTCTTTCAAAGAACTCATCGAGTATTTTTCGTCCATTTTCCGAAACATATCCCAGCCTAAAACGGCCGGTCCATCTATCAAAAGGATGCGTTGATTGTGGGATTGCACTGCCCCTTCCAAAAAAGCTCGACAACCACGGATTAGCTGCCCCCAGCTGTCATTAGCTCTTGCCGCTTCTGCTTCTACATGTTCCCCAACTTCCTTTTGAACAGTTTCAAAAACAGCAAGAAAAAGTCCTTTTTTATTTTGAAAATGGTGGTATAGTGCCCCTCGAGTTAAATTCGCTTCTTTAACTATCTCTTCCAACGCTGCTTTTGCATAGCCATACTCTGTAAAGTGATATCGGGCAATTTTGATCAAGTTGTCTATCGTCTGTTCCGTTTCTAATTTGGTTCTTCTCATGCTGTTCCGCTCCTTACTCTACTTTTCGCAATAACTCTAGCGCATGCTCATGTTCTAATTTTATCAGAGTTCTCAACCCATTTTTAATTATTTTTCGATTCACATGATGATTGGCTTTCATCAGCTGATCCAACCATACTAAAACTTGTTCCGGAGATTCCTTCGTTAAATCATTCAGATGATTGGCTACTGATTTTTGCACATAAGGAGAAGTATCATGAAGCAAGCTTTCAAGCAAAGATAAATTGTTTTCAAGATCATTCTTCAGTGGCGGTATCTTTTTAGCCCATGGCAGTCTTGGACGTGTTCCTTCACTCACTAACCGCCTCACATGTGGGTTCGGATCTGTTATCCAATCTTGTAGATAGGTCATAGAAGAATTGATATCTGCTATTAGATATGGACGGATCGCATATTCAGCTGTATGTCGTTTTGTTATTTCATACATCGCATGGAAGGAATGATCAAAATACTCCAGCCCATACTTTTCAACAAAATAGGCTACCGGCATTAAGAAATATCCGTTGGTAAACATTCCTTTTTCTGTTTTATTTTCTGGTCCAATAATCTTTAGTAAGATAGCTATAGCTTGCGGATAGTCTGATGGGAGATTTTGTTTCAACGCATCCGCGAATACCTCCACTCTATCTTTCAACTCTTTATTCGCTACCTCTTTGGTTACTAACTCTATAAAGGCATTTTGGTCAAAGCCAAGATAAAACGGGTGAATTAATTCCGTTAAACGAAGGGCCAATTCCCGATCAAAGTAATATTTTAAAGGGACATAATTGCCCATTACACTTCATCCTTCCATACTTCTTCTCTATATTGATCTTGAAACGATTCATCAAGTGGAATGACAGTGATCACATCAATTAAAACACCATTTGGATCACTTGTAATAAAATGTCTTTGCCCAAATGCCTCATCACGTAATGTAAGGTGTAAAGGAAGTCGATGTTCTTTGATCAGTTTCTGATACACTTGATCCACATCGACCACCTCAAAATTAAGGATCAAACCTTGTACGGACTTACCAAACGAAGATGGGACTGTTTCATGGCTAGCTTGAAGGATTGCCAATTCAGCACCCGTCTCCTCCTGTTTCAAACTCATGTACCAATCAGCTTCAAACACGACAGAGAAACCAAAAAAATTTTGATAAAATCCCCCTGTTTCCTTTACCTTTTCTGTCATCAACACCGGATAAAAACTGCTTAATTTCATGATTCTCACTCCTCTTTTAATTTTGAATTTATTTTAACATACAAACAGTACGTATGTTAAATAATATGTTATACTGTTTATAATTGTTAGTGATAAAGGAGAATGATGGATGTATGAATGCTTTTACTGATTTGCTTCAACTCGATGCCTTAGGGCAAAAGACGTTGCTCGATCAAAATGAATTATCTGTCCTAGAATTAACTGATTTTTATATCGATCGAATTGAAACATATAATCCAACTTTGAATGCGGTAGTCACAAAAAGTTTTGAGCTAGGACGGGAGCAAGCAAAAAAAATGACAACAACGAAAGGTAAGGTTAAAGGACTTCCTTTTTTAATAAAAGATTTAAATGCGGTAAAAGGAATTAGACAAACTAGCGGATCGCGAATGTTAAAGGATTTTATCGCTCCAGACAATGATGTGAACGTTGATCGTTTTGAACATGCTGGACTTATTTTTCTAGGAAAAACAAATACACCTGAATTGGGTTTTCTACCTACGACAGAACCTCTATTATTTGGAGCAACCAAAAACCCGTGGGATTTAGAGCGCTCACCTGGAGGATCAAGCGGTGGTTCTGCAGCAGCTGTTGCAGCTGGATTAATTCCTTTTGCACATGCTAATGATGGTGGTGGATCGATTCGAATTCCTGCTTCTGCCTGTGGATTGTTTGGTTTTAAGCCAAGTCGCGGAAGAATGCCTTATCCTGCTTATATGAATCATTTTTCTATCAATCACGCTCTTACTCGTTCTGTTAGAGATAGCGCAGCATTATTAGATATTCTAAATGGTGCTGGAGATCATCAACTATATCCAGCTTTTGCTCCACAGGGCAACTTTTTAGAACATGTCCATGATACACCAAGAAAACTGAAGATTGCTGTTCAATATCAAACAGATGAGACGATTGATTTTGATATGGAAACTAGAAAAAACATGGAGAACACCGTACAACTTATGAAGGAGTTGGGGCATGAAGTAGTCGAGGAAATGCCAGTAATCGATTTCCCAGAACTAGCCAAACATTTTATTAAAATTTGGATGGGGAGTGGGTCTACTATTATTAAGCATACTGGATTAATGGTCGGCCATGAACCTTCTTACCAAAACCTAGAACCTTTAACCTATGACATTTTAAAATATGGCCAAGACTTATCAGCGTTAGAATATGAGGAATCCCGAGTATACATCCAAAAGGAAGCCCAAAAAATCTTAGCTTTTTTCCAAGACGTAGATGTATGGATGACGCCGACTATGAATCAATTGCCAACAAAACTTGGAAAAGATACAGATCCAGCAAAAGATGGATTTCAACAAATGATGGATAACATGTTAGACTACAACCCATTTATGCCAATCGCCAATGCAACAGGACAACCAGCAATGAGTGTCCCAACCCATTGGACAAATGATGGACTACCCGTTGGCACGCACTTCTTTGGCAGACTTGGTGAAGATCAGTTATTGCTCCAGCTTGCTTCCCAGATTGAACAAGAAAAACCATGGTTTCACAACTATCAAAATATTAGTGATAACGTATTAGGAGGGAGGTGACCACCTCCCCTAACTTTTACTCCTTAACAGATCCAGAAGTTAAACCAGATACGATCCGCTTTTGGAATAGTAGTACTAAGATAACGATCGGTACCGTTACGATAACCGTTGCTGCAGAAATATCGCCCCATGGAATAGAAAATTCACTTTGATACATGGATATTCCTACTGGAACAGTTCTCCATATATCATCACTATTAATGGTTAAGGCAAATAGATACTCATTCCAAGCGGCAATAAAAACTAAGATCGCTGTCGTAAATATACCTGGTGTCGCTAAAGGAAAGATAATTTTACGAAACGTTTGAAATGGACTGGCACCATCTAATTTTGCAGATTCTTCTAATTCGAACGGAATCTTGTGAAAAAAAGTAGAAAGTACCCAGATCGATAACGGTAAACTGATGGTAATATAAGGGATGACTAATCCGATATAGCTGTTGCGTAATCCTAAATCCGTCACCAAATTAAAAATGGGTGATATAATCGCAATCTGCGGAAACATTGACGCTGCAAGTACAACTCCTAAAAATATCCCTTTCCCTTTAATTGGCAACCTTGTAACAGCATATGCTGCAAACGCTGCACAACCGACTGCTAATACAGTAGTTAAACTAGAAACTACAAAACTGTTTAACATATAACGCAATAACGGTCGATTCGTCAATGCAGCTTCATAAGAAGATAGTGTCGGACTTTTGGTAAACCAACTGAATGAAGTGAAAATTTCACCTACAGGTTTGATCGAAGTTAAAAACACCCATATAAATGGAAACATCACTAAAAAAACAAAAATGGCTAAAAATATATAAAATCCAATACCGGCTCGTTTACTCATCTTTCGTACCCCCTTCTATTTCGTACGTCCTGCGAATAAATCGGAACCAATTAACCGGACATAGATAAAGCTAATTAATGCTACACATAGGAATACAATAACAGATAGCACGGAACCCGCTCCAAAATTCTGTTGTGAGAACAAGGTGATATATGCATAAACAGATATCGATTCTGTAGCATTCGCAGGTCCACCACCAGTTAACACATAAATTAAGTCAAAAACTCGAAACGCATCTAATGTTCTAAACAACAAAGCAACTAAAATTGCTGATTTTAGTAAGGGCAGTGTAATCTTAAAGAATTGTTGCCATTTATTTGCACCATCGACATTACTAGCTTCATACAAGGCATTTGGAATCGTTTGCAACCCAGCAAGTAATAATAACGCCATATATGGTGTTGTTTTCCAAACATCCGCAAATATAATGGCAAACATACCACCATCAGAAGTGCTTAATAGCCATGAAGCACTCGGTATCATGTTTAATTTCTCAAAATAGTGGGCAACAATCCCTGTTTGACCATCATATAAGAACCCCCACATCATGGCGGCAACCGCTGTCGGTATTGCCCATGGGATTAATACGGAAGCTCGCACGATTCCCCTTCCCTTAAAAGCACGGTTAATCAGTAAGGCAATTGCTAAACCTAAGACAAGTTCAAATCCAACAGAGACAACAGTAAAATAAAACGTGTTCCATAAAGATTGCCACATACGTTGGTCTTGGAAATATTTAATATAATTCGCAAAACCAATAAAATTCGATTCTAAAATGTTGTCACTTGTCCCTGCAAGCAATGACCCAGTTTGTTCGAAGCTTTGTGCTAACTGTTCATTGTCAGTAGCTTCCGCTATTGATTGGAACTCCGCTGATATATTCTCGAGAGCACTCCGATAATCTGAAGCAAAATCATTGTCTACCTCGGTATATTTGAGCTCAGCGTCTGATATAGGCTCAAAGTTCATCAACATTTCATCTATTTGTTCAATCTTTGCATTAATTTCTCCATCAGTTGTTAATTCCTGATGATAACCTTCAATTGTTTCCCTTGCTTGTTGAACTACTTCTAATTGATCTCCTTCTGCATTACCTTCTAGATCACTAAGCTGACCCTCGATATAAAAGTAATTGTCAACATACCGCTCTAAATCAATATTAGCGTTTAACATTTTTTGTGACCTTGTTGGGTCATTTAAGCGGTAATCAAATAGACTGTTATAAAAGGACTGTGCAACCGGCCATAAAGTGACAACGATAACAAGTAGTAACGATGGTAAAATCATCGCATAACCTAGCTGCTTTTCGTTAAGTTGAAATTTTTTCACTTTACCTTCCCTCCCCTTCTATCAAATACACCTTTCGAAAGATGTACTTGAAAGAAAAAGCAAGATGAGTTACATATGCCCATCTTGCTTTTTTTAGTTCCAATTGATACAAATTAGTCTCCCATTGCTTCCTCAATTTTGGTTTGCATATTTTCTGCAGCTTCCTCTGCTGATTGATCTCCAGTTAATACTTTAGATATTTCAATTTGCATGATATCTGAAATCTCTGGGTAAATTGGCGAAACAGGACGTGGAACCGCAGATTGTAAAACATTCACAAATTCAGGATTTGCAAATAACGGGCCCGCTTCTTGTACTTCCGGATCGTCATAAAGCGCTTCCAAAGTTGGTGCGCGCCCCCCATGGACAGCAATAATTTTCTGCCCTTCCTCACCAGTCATAAACTTTAAGAATTCCCAAGCTTCTTCTGGATGTTCTGAATAACGGTTAATCATACCCATCCAGCCTCCTAAAGTGGCTGCATGACCTTCGTCACCTGCTGGAAGAGGTGCAATATCAACATTACCAACAATAGAGGAACGATCCTCGTCATTGGATGATGCTTGTAAATATGGCCAGTTACGAGCAAATACTGCATCCCCAGCAATCCAAGCGTTCTCTGTTTCTGTTTCCATAAAGTTTAAAATATTGTCAGGAACGAAATCTGAATTAACAACTTCCGTTAATTTTTCTAGCCCTTTAACCGTCTCAGGACTGTTTACAACTACATTATTGTCATCATCAATAACTTGGCCACCATAGGATGCAATAAATTCAATATAGTTACATACTAACCCTTCATATTGTGCTGCTTGCATTAAGTAGCCAAATTCTGTATCTTCTTCTCCCTGTAACTCATTCGCCTGCTCTATCAATTCATCCCAAGTTTCGGGTGCTTCCTCTACAATATCAGTACGATAGTAAAGCATACCAGCATCTGTGAATTTTGGCATTGCCCATTGCTTGCCATTAAAGTTTGCTGCTTGAACAGTACCTGGGAAATAGGCATCCATATCAATGCTATCTCTTTCAATGAAACGATCTAATTCTAATGCATAGTTTGCTTGTGCAAATTCTGCTGGCCAGATAACATCTGCATCAAATACATCCACTTCAGCACTTTGTGAACTGAACATGGTTACATATTGATCATGTGATTGCCCTGTATCTGCCGGCATTTCTCTTAGTTCTACGTTAATATGGGGATGTTTCTCTTCGAAAGCTTCAATTACTAAGTCAATCGCTCCTGTCGTATCTACACCACGTGCATAAACGATGGTAACTTCCTCATCTTCTGAAGCGCTTTCATTTTCTTCACTGTTTGTTTCTTCATCAGATGTACCTTCTGTATTATTTGTTTCAGATGTATTGTCACCATTACATGCTGTAACAAATATAGCCAATACTAAGATAATACCTACTAACAAAAACCTCTTCACCTGTTCCATAACAGAACCCCCTAATGTAGAATTTCGATTCCATTTATAATTGAAATCGATTACATTTTTGATTTTATATGAACTGTATATACAAGTCAATGACTTACATAAATAAATTATCTTAATTTAATCGGTGGAAAAAGATACTCATAACCCTTTAGGTAGATTCTCTTATAATTAATTCATGGTCTAATATGACATCTTCTATTTCCTCGCCTCGAATTTTCTTTATTAACATATCTACTGCTATACTTCCCATTTTATACATTGGTTGCGCAACCGTTGTTAATCTTGGGAATGTCATATTGGTAAAGTCAATTTTATCGAAACCAACGATCGCCATCTCATCGGGAACGTGGACCCCTTGCGTATTTAATTCCTTTAACGCACCGATAGCTAATACATCGGATACAGCAAAAACTGCGGTAAACTTTCCTGTCTTATGACTCAACAGTGACCTCATCGCCTGTTGACCTGCTTCAAACGTCACATCATTTGTTTTATAAATCCAATCATCCTCAAATTCTATATCAAATTCTTTTAATGCTCTATGGAAGCCTTTCTTTCGTTCACGAGCGTAAAGAAATTTTTCATCACTATTGATTAGGACAATTCGCTTATGTCCTTGTTTTAAGAGGAATTTTGTCATCTGGTATGCTGCCAACTCACTATCAATCGTAATATAAGATAAACTTTTATCTTTATCATACTCACTACATTGTACAATCGGAAATTGTCTAGCTAGCTGTACGAGTTTATCCTTATCTATCGTAGGATCCATAGTTATAGCACCATCTGCTAACCGATTTTTTAATAGATCAAAATAGACACTTTCTCTTTCCGTTTTAGAATGGGTTTGACAGACTAATATATTATACCCGTGATCTAGTGCAGTCTCTTCTATTCCTTCAACTATTCGCAAATAGAAAGGGTTTGATATCTTCGGTATCAAAACAAGCAACATTCTACTTTCAGAATTCCTGAGATTTCGACCTAAAATGCTAGGGGCATAATCTAATTCCTGCATTGCATCCTGAACTTTTTGTCTCGTTTTTTCTGTCACCGCAGACGGGGTATTCAAAACCCGTGAAACGGTCGCAACTGAAACACCAGCTTTTTTTGCCACGTCTTGTATAGTAGGCACAATACTACCTCCTTTCTAACATCATGAAGGGCACCATATAAATTAAAAATGAAGAATTCACCATATACGGACCTTGATTATCTATCAAAATGTAATCCATTACATATTTGATAACATTATAATATAGGGAAATATAAAGTCAAACTCTACCTGTTATACAACATTTTTTAACAAGTAGGATGGACAAAGGACATTAAAATAAAGAACCGAGATGAGTTTTCATACATTCTCGGTTCAAATCTGGCAACATCCATTTTATTTTTGGTCCCCAGCAAGGATATCAAGCCATTTTATATCCGCTTCTAAATGCAGTAATGCTCCTTCGATAAGCATTTTCATCGTATCATTTCCTGATTGCGTCATTTGTTTTTTTAAATGGGTTAAATGAAGGACATCCTTTATCATCGTTTCTTTTTGTTTCTTGATCATTTTTTGTTTCTCATCGTATGTTACATGATCAGCACAGAGAAACTTAAAATAAAATTCGTCTTTTAACAATGACCGTCCAACCGGTTTTTCTAACCAATTCCACAGTTCTTCTTTACCTGCTTGTGTTATCGTATAAAGCTTACGATCCTTTTGATCGTTTCCCGGAGACTCTACTAAAGCATCACGCTCCAACCGATCAAGAGTCGTATATACTTGGCCAGCATTGAGTGGCCACATTCCTTGAACAAGTTCTTCAAAGCCTGTTTTCAATTCATAGCCGTGTCTTGGTTTTTCATATAATAATGCAAGCATAGAATGTTTTACTGACATGGTAATCCCCGCTTATTCATAGTTTATCGCTTCTTTCACTGGTATATGTGATGCTGTTCTGCTCGGAAACCATCTCTTTTCCTGCCTTAAAACCCTTTGTTAAACCTATTGTTTTAATCAAACTTTTTCATCCTTTCGCTGGAAAAATCGTGTAAGACATCGACCAGATAAAATCAACGATAAATATTAACCCCCATAACATCGAAATACGATAGAGTGTCTCATTTGGATATGGCGTTTTCTCTAAGTCCTCCGTTCCAATCCAGGAAAAATCGGTAATATATTCGCTGAAATGGACGAAATCCCCCAATCCATATAGCCAGAAGCCGGTTTGTACGATAACAAATATTAACAAATGAGCTATTGCACTATATCGATTTATTTTCGCAATATACTTTGGATCTTGTTGCTTTTTCATAATCGTCTTATCTTTTTCTGTTAGTAAATCAACACCTCTCCACTTTCCTATTTTTATTCGCATCCAGCGATCAAGTTTTTTAAAATCGTTAATACCAAACGTACAGGCGTAAATAACAAATATAGTAATAACTATTTGAAATGTGGAGATTTCACCTGTTTTGTTATAGATCAAGAAGGCTAATCCAGCCTCTAGAATGAGTAAGAAGAGGAACAAAAATAAGAACAATAAGCTATGTTTCCTCCTACCAAACAGATAACGCACCCCACCAAATAACAATAAGCAGGCAAGTGATAGTATTTCAGCGACAATAAAGATTTCCCATTGGTATTGGACAATAAAATTCAATTTTCCCACCCTTTTTATATACTGAGTAAATATATATCGAGTATATACTTATTCAGTATATAAAGTCAATCGGTTTTTATGTCCGATTGTAAAAAAGCCGAAAAAGTACTACATGTACTCTTTCGGCAATTTTTTAACTCCTTTATATTTCTATCTCTTTCAAGGCGTCAACCGGTGTCATAACGCTAAACCCTTTATTTTTTAAGTGTGTGGCTGCCTGGTGCATGGAAAGCTGAGGAAATACTATCTGCCCTTGAGGTGGATTATTTTCGATATAGTCAATAATCACTTCACTATATGCGTCTTGCTTATTGGACATTAGTAGCTCAAAAGCATGATCAATGACCTCCACCTGGAAATCAGCTTTTACGTTTGGTTGCTGTTCAAGTCGATTAATAGTACCTTCCACCGTAGCAGGATTGGTAAAATATAAAGTTGCAGTTGGATAATCAATGAGAGACTTGAGAAATAATTCATCTATTTTCAGTATGGGAGTATCATTTATCTTAGTTTCCTTTATGTATAGACTATAATTGGTACATGTGATTAAAATAGCGTCTGGCTCAGCAGATGCCAACCATTCTAGTTGTGTCTGTACTCTCTTTTCAATCTGTTGCGTTGATTTATTTTTAATCGCATCAATAAGGCCTGGATCAACATGGTGAATTTGTTCTACGTTGGTACTTTTCAGTGCCGACTCTGTATATTCAATGTTACTATGGTGCGCGTGTAAAACTACTAGTTTAGCTTTTCTATTAAGATTCATAGTTTTCCAACCCAACCTTCTAATCGATTATGATACTCCTTTTACTAATAGTCCTTGATTATTTCCAAGCATTATTCGGAAGTTTTTTTAAAGCGATGGAGTATTGGAGTTCTTACGGACACGATTTCAGATTTTTATTTTTTTGTGTCCATAAGAATCAATCTTATGGACACATTTTGACTTATTTACTTTAAACTGTCTGTAAGACGCATTCTTATGGACAAAATTTCTCACATTTCCCTCATACTGTCCATAAGATCTGTTTTTACGGACATAATTTTGCATATGGACTCTAAACTGTCCGTAAAAAAACAAGATTCTAATACAACAGCTTATATTTCAAGTGTGTAACATTTGAACCATCTGTGACTTCTTGAGATTCTAACTTTATTTGTTCTGTGCCAATTTGATCGAACAAACGAATACCTTTTCCCATTAGGATTGGCGCTACATGCAGATGCATTTCATCAAGAATACCGGCTTTTATACATTGCTGAGCAATACTTGCTGTTCCAATACTGACATTTTTACCGTTCGCAGCTTCTTTCGCTTGTACAATAGCATCTTCAACTCCGCTTGTGACAAAGGTAAAGCTTGTCTTATCTTCCACATAACTTTCCGGAGCTTCGTGTGTCACAATAAAAATAGGAACACCCTGAATCGGGTGACTGCCACCCCAACCATTAACAATATCAAACGTTCTCCTTCCTACAATCATTGCACCTGTCATGGGAACTGAACCATCCAAAAATTCCTTGTTTGTGGCAGAAAGCTTAAAAAAATCATTGTAACGACTGGATTGATCACCACTGAACAACCAGTTTTGAATCAATTCCCCTCCTTCTCCTAGCGGCTGTTTTTGGTTATCATTCACACCTGCGATAAAACCATCAAGTGACAT
Organism: Gracilibacillus lacisalsi DSM 19029; assembly: GCF_000377765.1. Lineage (GTDB taxonomy): Bacteria > Bacillota > Bacilli > Bacillales > Amphibacillaceae > Gracilibacillus > Gracilibacillus lacisalsi. Next base: position 255,732 of record NZ_KB898666.1, read on the forward strand.
AGAAATATCTAGAATTACTTTACCCATTCCATTTCTCCTTTCTAAATAGGTGCTAGAACTAACTAAGAGACCCTTATATCTGTTACGAGATCACGTATGCCATTAGAAAAGTAATGATCTTCTCTTTCCAATACTCTAGTAATAGCTTGAGGAATTTTGTTTCTGTAGTGATGGATGTGCGTAACCGGCACTACCTGATCATCCGTGCCATGATACAAATATATGCTGGATATGTTTGGAAGGTTTGATGTAAAATTCTCTGTTAGGGTAAACTCCTCAGCCTGCCAGTCCTCCTCTTTTCCCCAATATGGTGATGCAATTAAGAACAAACTAGAAACAACAGGCTTTACATCCATTTCCGAAAGATATTTTAATAAAACCGCCCCACCCAGCGAATGTCCAATCAGTATTACTTCATTGTCCAAGTTAGCGAATATGTTTGTTAATGCTGCTTTCCATCTGGCATACTCAGGATTTTCTGGATTAGGCATCTTAGGAGATATCAAATGATAAGTATCACCAAGTTGAACTTGTAAATATTCGATTAGATCACTGCTTCCTTGCTGAGGACCCTGTGGCCCTGCACTATGAACAAAAAGTATTTGCTTTTTCACCTATTACACCTCCAGCACTATAGATCATGATAATCCGAATGATCTTGCTCCAATATTCGCTGCATTGCAAGAATCTGACCCAAATGCATCGCCTCATGGAATAATCCAAGACTAGCAAACTCTTCAAAACGGTCGATCCCATCAAATGGTTCTGTTAAACGTTCTTGCACCTGTTCAGATGACATATTCCCAATTCGATTTACTTGATCTTGTAAATCGACTATTAATTGTTCGATGCTTGGTACATTTTGAGGCCAATCATTAGGTTTGGTACCTCTACCAAACAATCTCTTATAATTAGCTGGTAAGCTACTCTTACTTCGATGCGGGAAATTAGCAATTTCTTCTGCTATGACTAATACATGGCCGATCTGCCAATGAATCGTATTACGAAATCCAGGTGGTTGCAGATCAATCAAATTCTTCGCAATAGGTGAGATGGAATCAATAAACAACCCCCTCGTCAACTTATATTGATCAAATATTGTCATGTGCTTTCTCCTCCTTGGTTTAGTATTCAATCAAACATTAATGAGAGTATACCAAAGAATAACACAACATATTTCTTATTATTTGCTAGGGTTCGGCTCCATTTCATAAGTAAAAAACTCCGTTCACTTTTCATATGTGAACGGAGGTCATTAGCGATTTACAAAGTTAGTCTTATTAACTATTATTTGAAAGTACTTCTGCCAACCGATCAGGATAATCTGTAAAAATGCCGTCAACTCCCCACCTTATCATTTGTACCATATCTTCTTCCGTATTGACTGTATAAGTATGAACGTGTAAATCTTCATGATGAATCTTTTGAACCAGCTCTTGATCTAGCTGTTGATAGGAAACACCTACTCCTGATGCATATTGTCGAATCTGATTGTAATTAGCGGACTTTGCTTCATCTTTATACAACAGTTGAATAAGCGGAATTGACTCATATTTTGCATGAATTTGTTCCAATGTCTCTGCACTAAAGGATTGAATGATGACTTTATTTTCTTCGATTAGGTGGTAGTCCTCTAACATGCTAAGAAATTTGTCAGTCATCACAGGATCTGGGTCTTTTATTTCGATATAATAATTGCTATGTAAACCGAAAGTATCGAAAATCTCTTCTAAAGTGGGCACTTCTATTCCAACATAATAATTGTCTGCTTTTTCAGGATAAGCAATATTGAACCAAGTACCAGCATCCAATTTTTTCAGTTCAGTAAGAGACATATCTTCAACTAAACCACTTCCATTTGTCGTACGGGAAACATCCTCATCATGAAGCGCAACTAACTCTCCATCAGCTGTCTTATGTATGTCAATCTCTAAATAGTCTGCATTCATCTGTTGAGCAGACTGATAAGCAATTAATGTGTGTTCTGGTGCATAGCCGGATGCTCCACGATGGGCTATATTTAAAATTTTGTCAGAAGATAAAGAAACGGGTGATACACTATTAACATTCCCCACCTTTTCCTCAGCCTTCCATAAATATGTTCCTCCAATTGTCACTATCACAACAAAAAGTACGATGAAGCTCCATTTCCAAGTTGTCTTCACAACATCACCTTCACTACTCTAAAAATGATTCTAACTAAAGATCCAGAAAGGTAAAAACACCCATTTATCATCCACACAAAATACCATGATAATTCCTATGAGGACACCTATACTTGAAACTATTAAAATTTGAGCTTTATTTTTGATCCAACCGAACGTATAACCAACAGCCAATACGAGTGGTATAAACGTTAATCCCACCGTCAGCTGCCCTATAGAAAATCCCGCCAAGAAACTAAAAATATAAATACCAATTGCAGATATCCAGTAATAATAACGTTTCCCGCTAATAGCTAAAACCACTAATATAAGTGCTACAGTTAAGGAGGAATATGCGAGGATAGTATACAAGTGCTTCACCTCACCGTCGTGTATTAACGTTCCTTTTTATTCTATACCAATATTGATACGCTTCTGTAAAGCCTAGCTTTTCGTATAGCTTTAAAGCTGGTGTATTATGTAACATCACTTGCAGGTAAGCCTTGTCTGCACCGTGTTTCTTTCCCCAACTTAGAATCGAAGAAACGAGTTCTATACCATAGCCTTTGTTTCTATGCATTTCACTCGTAACAATATCATATAACCCTATCCACCCGTCTTCTAACACACCCATTCCACATGCGAGCGTTTCTTCCTTTTCGTTAGTCAAACGAACATAACAAACATCAGCATTAATATGGTATAACATCTGTTTTAGGGTATGCTGGTCCGCAACTTTTATATGGTTTAATTCACAAAACTCTGAAAACCATTTATCATTTAATTGATTATCAATACTAGCCTTGTTCGAGAAAGATGTCTCTTTTTCGTCTAGGGATAATAATTGAACACTCGTTTCTCCAACAAGGCCATACCCTTTTCGTTCTAGAATGTTGTCTAATTCTTCAGGGAAAACGTGAGTTGTTAGTTTATAGATAACTTTTAATCCTTTCCTTTGGTATACTTTTTCACATCTCTCTATCTTTCGGTTAATATCTTCTTGTGAATGATATAACGGATTAATAGAGTTTGTTCTTTTGGCATAGCCATTGGAAAAACGTAATACCCATCCATCCAAAAGTTGCGTTTGCAGTGAGGGAAAAGCATTCATGGATAGCTCTTCGATTTTTCGAATATCTATATGACTACTCATTTATTGTTATCTCCCTTGAGAATACGAATCCACTAAATGGGTTACGTATCGAATATTTTCATGAGGATAAGGAAGATCCTTGAAGTGAAAAACCTCTATAGAGACTTCATGAAACAGATTCATGGTATTTTTAAGTGCTTTCCAAACATCTTCTTCATCGTAATGTGCATAGATTTGCTTGAATGGAGACACAAATTTAGTATCAGCCCATTCTTCAAAAAAACGAAATCCGTGCCATGTGTTATACTCATTGCCATTCTTTAATTTTGCCTGTATTCGAATGAAAGATATCAACAGGTCTTTCATATAACTATCAACGATAGATTTCCCTTCTAACAACTCAACTCTACGTAGTTTTTTAGCAGCTAGAACGGCGTGATACCAGAAATCGTGCAACATATTTTCTATTTCCTCTTCTGGCATTTCTGAATTATTTGGCTTTATATTATTGTTTTTCAGGCGTGGTATGATATGCTCCTTATCTAGTAGTACTTTTGTTCCTTTGGAAAGAACACTTAAGACTTGATGGTGAGATTCCATCTCTGCAATTGCTGATATAGGAAAGCAAGCAAAGTCGACATCCAGTCCACCATCAAATAAAACTCTTCTTTCTATCCCTCCACCAACTGCTGTTTGTTCAAGGAAGGTAAGATAATACTTACCTATCTGAGCTAACCATTTGGTATGATGGAGTAATGAATTGGGGTTTTCCGCAAATATAACGAGATCCAGATCTGCATATTGATCAGCTGGCTTTTCTTGCCTTGCTCTTGAACCAACTATTATTGCTGCTCGGATATTTTGCTCTCTTTCAGCAAATGATTGAAATCTCTCCGTTATAATATTGTATGTCAAATTAACCAAACTCATCCACCTACCATCTTCCTGTATCATTTAGGTCTCGCTCAGTTATTACTGTTTGGCATAGGGATATTTCCATTATCTTTTCTCTGTTGGTTCCGCTCCCCATTTATGTATATAAGTTCCCTCATATTTCAACATTCGATTGATTAATTTTTTGGATTCATTTTCTATTAAAATCAGTTCTTTATATGCAGGTTTCACAAATCCTTGCTCTATCATATGATCAAAAAGCGTCATAATTGGATCATAGTAATTATTGATGTTAAGCAATGCACATGGTTTCTTATGGTAACCGATTTGAGCCCATGTAAATACTTCAAACCATTCTTCTAACGTTCCTGTTCCACCTGGTAATGCAATAAATCCGTCCGCATAATCTGCCATCATCGCTTTTCGCTCATGCATCGTTTGCACTACATGTAGTTCAGTCAGTTTTTCATGGGCGATCTCCACATTTTTTAACTTTTCTGGAATGACACCGATCACATTACCGCCATTTTCTAAAACACCATCGGCAACAGCTCCCATACAACCAACATTTGAACCGCCGTATACCAGATCAATACCGTTCGCTACTAATAGTTGTCCTAACTTCTTTGCCTCTTCTACATAAATCGGGTCAGTTCCCGTACTGGATCCACAATAAACTGCTAATCTTTTCATTACTATTACCTCACTCATTCATTATTGATTACTTCATATATTACTATATTAATCTATATTCCTACTTATGCCTAATAGAGAAAGAGCAATTACAACATTCCACTTAAAATCAGAAAGTTATTTCAAGCATTTCTTTCATATCCTCTAAAATATCTTTATGTGTGTCCACAGTGACAAGCGGATGATCAGAATTGTCGACTTGATCATAGTTGAATAGAATTGTTCCATCCTCCAAAATCTGAAACCCGTAATCTTCTTTTTGAATATTTGTACTATCACCTTCAAAAAAGCCAAACATATAGTAACTATCATGATTTTCTAGTATCCTGATTAGCTCATCATTATCAATTTTTTCTGCTTCTAGTCCTTCCACCTTCGATAACACTTGTTTGATCTTCTCCGAATCTTCTATCATCTTCGCTAGTTTATCTGAGGTAAAATTATTTTCCACCTTCTGCACATATAATGTATCGGCAAAATCCTTATTGTCTATTTGAACCGTTTTTTCCTCAGTAGAACAAGCACATAATAGGCCAAAAAGAATGATTAGTATAAAAGATACCTTCTTCAATGTTGAATTGCTCCTTCCTGTGAATGTATATACAAATAAGACATTTTCTTGTCCTTATCTTTATTTTTCTATATTAAAGGAGACGATTTCACTACATGTAAGGTTTCATTTATCCATATTAAATTAATGTTACAGTTTTATGTCTTTCACTTCTTATTAGTCCTATCTTGATCTTAACACAAACTACTCCTATGGAAAAAAAGGGAAGTAGGTATAATAGATACAACTACTTATATGCAATCGATATTTGGAGAACTTAATTTAACTCAGGTATAGCTGTAGCACACGGAAAAAAAAGGGGTTGTCCTCTGTTTTTTCTGATCCGTTCTCTTGTAAGTTATTTATAGTAATGATAAAATTTGATTGTATGATCAAAATAAATATTGATTAATCAAAAAAAAGGAGTGGTTTTATGGATCATGTAGAAGCATATAAAAGTCTCCCTGGTTGGCTTCAACGTCTGCTGCCCTTTATAAGTATCGTGCTGTCGTTATTAGCTTTTTCCTATGTTTTCTATCGTTACACACAAGGAGATTTAGAACTTGTACATTGGCTGCGAATCATTATATTTTCTATCATTGGTACGGTGTTACTCTTTTCTGCTGTCACATTCGTATTTAATAAAGAGGAAGCATGGAAATTGTTCATTGGTGGATTAACTTTGATTCCCATACTCTTATTGCTCCAGCTTTTCTTGCTTATTTTAAGAGTGATCCGAATAGTTCTGCAGTCCATTTTTCAAGGGAGTGTGCCCGAACCGATTAGAATGTTTATCGAGAATTATCCAAGTAAATTCGATATAATCATATTAGGCGTACTTTTTATTATTGGCGTTTTGTGGATTATCGATCAACTAAAAAAATCGAAAAAGTAATATGCAGGAGGAAAGAGAATGGAAAAGCAACCGTCTTTTATTACACAAGCGAGAAGAGAGCAAATCATCAAAGCAACCATTGAAGCATTAGACGAAATTGGTTATAAGAAGATCAGCTTGGCCAAAATAGCCAAAAAAGCAAAGGTTAGTACAGGACTGATCTCTTATCATTTCTCTGATAAAGAAGATGTGTTAAACCATACACTTGTCTATTTATTAACAAATCAATATGACTTTATTAAAGAAAAAGTTGCTGAGCGCAAATCTGCATATGATCAACTTATTACTTTTATAGATGCCTCTTTGGCTTATCAAGGTACTCATCATGCTCACAATGTAGCATTAATTGAAATTATCTTTAATGCTCGCACACCGGACAATATACCTTACTACAAAGTTGCAGAGGATGAAGAAGATCCATTATATGTACTATTACAAACAATATTACAATATGGTAAAGAAACGAAAGAATTTAGTACTTTTGATACAAAAAATGTCTCTATCATCATTCAGGGAGCTATTGCCGAAAGCATGCTTATGAATCAAGAAGACTTTAACTTGGAGACATATAAAAATGAATTAATAACCATGGTGACGAAGATGGTCAAATAATTAAACATTTTCTCAAGAAAAAAGTCACACTATATGACGTTTTTTGGTTACTTGCCCACTCTTTTAACATTAACCTCTGCAAGTACTCCTTACCTCCAAACGAAATTAACTTAATGCATACAAAGCGGCTGTCCCCATATAATGGTAACAGCCGCTTCAATATCTAATCGTTTAGCCTTAATCATTAAATTTCACCTATGTTAGTTCATTCATGAAGAACTAAACTTGTTGCCATTCTTTTTTAATAGAATCGTTTAAAGCTTGCAAAGTGCTTCTTCCAATAAGAATTATCTAGACTAGTAACAACAACTCCCTTGGAACTTGCATGAATAAACTTGTTATCTCCTAAATAGATTCCCATATGAGAAATACCAGATTTATAAGTTCCTTCAAAGAATACTAAGTCTCCTACTTTAGGGTTGTTTACATAGTAGGAACGATCATAGTATCCAGAACTGGAAAGGCGACGAATATCCATACCAGCTTCTTTATAAACATAATATATGTACCCACTACAATCAAATCCACTTGGCGTTGCTCCACCCCATGCATAACCAGTGCCTTCCAAACTTGTTGCTACTTCAATAAGCTTATCGACATTGTACTCTACATCAGCTGTTGACTTGTCATTAGAACTATTATTCTGGGAAGAAGAGTTACTACTTTTGGCTTCTCCGATGTTTAATTTTTGTCCGATATAGATTCTATCTGAACTTAAATGATTCCACTTCTTCAAATTAGCAACCGTCACACTGTGCTTTGCTCCAATATGAGAGAGCGTGTCACCAGATTTTACAACGTACCCTGTAGCAGAGCCTACACTTTCTTCTTTAGGTTTCGACTTAGAAGTGGAAGTGTTATTGTTTTTAGAACTGCTACTTGTATTAGCAGGCTCTGAAACAACAAAAACATTTCCAGGGTAAATTAATGTAGTATCTAAATCATTCCATTTCATTAGATCATTAAGTGAAATATTATGTTTGGATGCAATCGCACTTAGCGTGTCTCCGCTTTTCACGGTATACTTCTTAGTAGAATTCGATTGTTCTGTTTGACTACTCTGATTGTCTTTATTTTTTGTACTACTACTTGTATTACTACTGGAAGATTTTTTGTTAGTTTGTAGAACTTGATTCGGATAAATGACATCTGAAGTGAGCTTATTGATGTCGATTAATGATTGAACATTGGTATCATATTTTTGCGCTATCTTCCATAATGAATCCCCGCTTTTGACTTTATAGGATGCAGCCTCTGCTTCATCTGCACCTACCATTGCTGCTGCAATCGCTGCACCTAAGGTAACCGACATAACCACTTTTTTATTTGCCAATTTCCATATCCTCCTATTTTCTATAAATTGTGGCGTTGATTTAAAATAAAGTTCGATTAAAACACACTTATATTCATTTAATCAAAACGTATAGTATGACTTTTATACTAACACACGTGACTTTATTTTAAATCTACTTGAGGATATTATATCTTTTTTTAGAAAAAATTGATAGATAAATAGAGAAATTATTAAAAAAATTGTTAAACTTTCCCGAAAAATAGGAGAAAACTAGAAATAAGCATAAAGACTCATGTAATTCCTTAAGTATGTGGCAACACTCTGAAATAATTCTATCTATTAATCATCATACAGTGTAGTTAACCCCTTTATTCTCATCCCACATTCCATAACTTTTGCGAATTTGCAAAATTTGTCCAATGTGATAGGCATTGTGTAAGTTTATGTAAGTAAGACTTTCTACATACCTTTCTATATATTCCTCGTCACATCGTTTTATTTCATCTAGCCACTCTTTCATTGTGTTAAATAATTTGTTTAATAGTTGTTCCCAACTCATTTCTTCTGCATTATTAAATGTTGTCTTATTATCTTTGATACTTACATGATCAGCTATTCCCTTAAAGCGATTTAATTCTAGTAAATTATAAAAGTATAAGTGATGCACAATCTCCATTATCGAATGGGTAGAATTTTCGCTTTTGTATGAGGCTTGATAAGAACCAATCCCCTCTACCGCAGTCTTCAATGATACAAACCAAGTATCTCTGTTATAACTAGCTTCAAATTGGTTCAAGATAAGTTCCTTTGTGTTCATTTTACTCACTCCTATGTTTATTTTACGCATATGATCAAATGTTAGTTCGTCCAACAAACAGGCGCAATAACCATTTAATGGTAATGTTTAGTGTGTTTTATGCTATACTAACATATACAGACAAAATATATTATGGGTGGATTAGATATATGAGTGAAGAATTGACAATCTATAATGAGCATCACAATGAAATAGGTGTAGCAAATAGGGATGAAGTGCATAAGCACGGATACTGGCATGAAACCTTTCAATGCTGGTTCGTTGATAACCATGATGGCATAGATTATATTTATTTGCAAAAACGTAGCAATGATAAGAAAGATTTCCCTAACCTTTTTGACATAACTGCCGCTGGCCATTTATTATCAACGGAAACTGTTGCAGATGGTATTAGAGAAATAAAAGAAGAACTTGGGATTGATGTAGATTGGAATCATTTACTATCATTAGGCGTTATCGAAGATCCCATTGAAACAAATAGCTTTTTGGACAGAGAATGGGCAAATGTCTTTCTATACCGTGTAAAAGAAACCGATCAGTTTAACTTGCAACAAGAAGAGGTTGCTGGGATTGTGAAAGCAAGGTTTCATGATTTCTATAATTTGTGCTTTGATCAGAAAAAGGAAATTAGAGTAGATGGTTGGGAAATAAATGAATTCGGCGACAGAACCATCGTTAACAGAAAGATAAGTTTAAAAGATATTGTTCCCCATCGAAAAGCATATTTCCATCAAGTTGTGAAACGGATTACTGATATAAATAATACTTAGAGATAATCGAGGAGGAAAAATGAAATTTGTCTTAATTTTCGGCCCACAAGCAGTTGGAAAAATGACAGTTGGACAGGAACTAACGAAAATAACTGAATTAAAACTACTACATAACCATATGACAATTGATTTGCTAGAGCCTTTTTTCGGATTCGAACCAGAGATGTGGAGATTATCCACCTTGTTTCGTGAGGAAATCATGAAATCCTTTGCGATAAGCGATAACTATGGCATGATCTTCACATATGTATGGGCTTTTAATGAAGATGAGGATTGGGAATTTGTGGCTGACATTTGTAAGATATTCGAATCTGAAGATGCTGAAATATACTTCGTTGAGTTGGAAGCTGATCTGGATCAGAGGATAATACGTAATAAAACCCCTAATAGACTCGAACAAAAGCCAACGAAAAGAAATACTAAGCAATCTGAAGAAGAGTTAATAAGTTCTTTAGACGCCTACCGGTTGAATTCTGAGCCAGGAGAAATTAAACAGCAACATTACCTTAGGATCAATAATACGGAATTAAATGCTAAAGATGTTGCAGGTATAATAAAAAAGAAGTTTAATTTATAGCAAGACCTTAACAGCATGACTCTCACAACCTACTGATTGAGTGAAAAGAAGAATTATGATTTTCTGACAGAGAAAAAATAAAAAATTCCTCCAAGCATCCAGAATGGTTCCCAAAATACTAATCTCCAGAAAGTCGCATATGAATCTAGATCAAAATCTAGTACATGGATCGCGCTTAATATAATCGTGCTAAAATTAAGTAAGCCATAGAGAAATAAGGCTATTCCAACAATCTTTGTCATGTAGTAAAGGGTTTTGATTATTGTATGATTATTCCACTTGATCAGCAGCATCAACAATAAAATCAATCCAAGTAGTTTAATTACGCCGGTTAGCCATACTATTACAATAAACGAAGGTTCAGGGTTTAACGACATCTCATAAATAGATCCTCCCAACGATCGAACCCCCTTCAAACCACCCATTGCCCAATAAAAGCTGATACCAGCAAAAAGAACTGTCCAGACGATTCCCAGAGATATTAACCCAAAATTCCTTTTCAATAGAAGGAACTCCTTTCTGTTTTGGATAATTTAGTAAATTGATTCATATCCTAATGGACCTTATCGATCAAAAACATTAAATCTGCTTCGACTGGGGCTAGTTTTAGTCCTTCCCAGTCTATTAATTAATTTGTCCTGGAATGCCATTAGATTCCAATAATGAAGATCCGTATGACATAATGCCATTCTTGATCAATACAACTTCTGTGCGTAACTTTTTGCTAACCTAGCTTGAATAGATTCTACACTTGTCCCAGGCAGTTTCGCATGTTCATATATCATTTTAGCGGCAGATGGCAATAAGTCTTTATCCAGCCAGGAATCGGGATTCCATAAGCCTGATCGTTTAAATGCTTTTGCGCAATGAATATAACACTCTTCCACTTCTACTCCGATTCCAACAAGAGGTTTTTTCCCCCTTACCGCCATCTTCTCTAGCAAATCCTCGTCAGTTACTAACGTCGCTTTTCCATTCACTCTAAGTGTCTCCCCTAATCCCGGTATGAAAAAGATAAGACCCACCCTTGGGTTCGATAAAATATTACGCATGGTATCCATTCTTTTATTTCCAGGTCTTTCAGGGATTATTAACTTCTTTTCACTTAACACTTCAACAAAGCCTGTTTGGTCACCTCTTGGAGATACATCACAAAAACCAGATTCATCAGAACTAGATATAACCAAAAACGGAGAGTTAGCTATGAACTTTGAACAGTTCTGATCAAGAATCGAAATTACTTTATTATTTACTAATTCACTCGGTTGACCGATAATAGACTCAAGTTGCTCTTCTGTTTCAATTACACGCTCAAATTCATAGTCTTCGTTATTCATGTATACACCTCTACATTTAATATGTTTACATTCCTTACTATTTTTTCTGTACCACAAATGTGATTGCATTCGATTTTAATAATCGGATACAGGAAGTTATTTCTAATTACCTTACCTCTTTTCTATATAATACCAATAATTGGAGCAAAATGTGAAGTTACCTATATTTCGAACCTTATTCACTAAATCCTTTGAGTAAAATGAAAGGATAGCTTAAAATGAAATTATGACTAAGACTTCTTTTTAAACCATGAAATGAATACGATTACATTTAGGTGAGTAAATTTCTAAAAAAAGAAAGGGTTGGAATTCTATGTCCAAAAGTACCGTATGGCCAGCAGAATGGAAAAGATATAAAGATCGCTTTTCTGGAGTAACCATTACACAATTAACAGATTATACTGGTCACAGTCATCACCTCTATTTTACAGAAAATGGTTGGTACGATAATGGTAAGAAGATATTGTTTTGCTCGGATCGAGAGAATAAAACCAATTTATTTAGCGTGAATGTATCCACTGGAGAGATTGTACAATTGACCGATCACGATACGACATATGGTAGTTTACCCGCTTGCTTACATCCAAATGGACAATTCGCTTTCTTCAGAAAAGAACATCAAATTATCGAAATTGATTTAATCACCTTGAAAGAAAGGGTGATTCATGAAGGAGATCCAGCACTAGTTGGAGGTAATATTAACTGTACTGCAGATGGGAAATATATTATTACATGTCAACATGAAGATTTTAAAAACAAATTTCCAATTGATTTAAAAAATGGCTATGTAGGTCATCGTGAATTAATGGAGGCAAAGCCTTACTCGCAAATTATTCAAATAAAGATTGAAGATGGGGAGTCTACCATAGTATTTGATGATCATAACTTCATCACACATATCAATACTTCACCCACCCATCATAACCTGATCACATTCTGTCATGAAGGTCCGTGGCACCTTGTCGACCATCGGATATGGGGACTTAATTTGGAAACAAAAGAAGTATGGAAGATTCGTGAAAGAAAGGAAGCTCGTGAGATGGTTGGGCATGAATACTGGTATCCAGATGGGGAACATATCGGGTATCATGGATTCAGGGAAAACGGAACTGCCTTTTTCGGAAAAATTCACTATCGCAATACAGATATGGAAGAGGTAGAGTTTTCATTCCGTAATTGGCATGCACATTCTCACGGATTTTCGAAGGTTGTAATAGATGGTAGATCACCGCTCGATAAGTTAATTGTCTGGGAACAGGTTGATGGTACGTTTTCCAATCCAAAAATATTATGTGAACATCGTTGTAGCTTCCATGTGCAAAAGGTACATGCCCATCCACAATTTAACCCAGATGGCACGAAATTGTTGTTTACTAGTGATAAAAATGGCTACGGGAATCTGTATTTAATTGATTTGCCGGAGTGTTTTGAAAGTTTACCAGATTTTGATGCAAATAATCATTAACTAACATAGCATTCATTTTGAAAAGAATTTTCCAAAATGAATGCTTGTTATTTTTTTGGATTCAAGCAATTTATGGCTTCGTATAAGTAGCAAATTCAATGAAGCCAACCACTACCACACTTACGAAGATAAATAGAAATAAGCCGAGCGACCACCAAGCAAATGTCTTTTTATACTTTAATCTTGTAAAACTCAATAGTCCAGAAATAATCCCTAGCACGGGAACAATCAACAGAAATACATTAGAAAACAACGGTAAACCAATGGACGTCATTAACATCATATTAAAATAGGCTAAGGTTAATAAGGCACAAATAAACGAGAATATACTTAACCTTGTCTCTCTTAGCTTTGGTTTTTTGCTGTTACTTCGTTTTACCAATTCCATAACCGAACCTCCCCAATCGATATCGTACGAATGGATTCGTTGTCTCTTAAGTGTAAAATTTCTTTAGCAGGACCCGTAATGACTCCTCCATAGGCATTCAGCCCATGTTTTTCGATATAATCAATACGATAATCTAGATCTAACCATTTTGCATGTGCAATGTTAGTTGCCTGTTCTTCATATTCTTTAAGAAACACAAGACTCTCCATAAATTGTTCATCATTTGGCTCTCTGCCATTGTATGGAGACCATGCATCCGGATCCGGCTGGGCAGGATAGCCAATTGGAGCTAAATAGCCTCCATCAAGACTTTTTCCTGATGCCTCTAAACCAGTGTCAATAGCATACCATCTCCATTCCACATCAACACCTTCTGTGACTTCCTTGGCATTTTCAGGTTGGATTAACTCACTCAATGATACATATACTTCAGCAACTGTTCCTTCCGGGAGCCTTTCTAATCTATTCCATGCAGCCATATCTCGATTGGTTATGGCTGCTTCTGGATGATAGAGTTTTTTCGTATCATAATAAGGAATATCTTCTGGCGGATTTTCTGATATATAATTTCTCTGAGGGAATTCGGCATCATCATATTGATAAGTTACTTCCCAATCACCTTGTTTGATATCACTTTTTCCTACCCTTTTATATAAATCCATTGTAACTTCAAATGTAAATAACCCAAACGTTCTCTCGATATCCATTTCTTCTAAACTGACGTTTGGTTCTGTTATATAAACGGTTTGAATCGGAACTTGGATAAGGTCTTCTCCCTTTTGATTCCATGCATAGTAAATATAACTAACTAGTGTGAGGATCGGATAAATTAGCAAAAGAATCATAATGACGTATGCCGCTAAGGATAACGTTGCATTTCGCATGCTATTCTTAAGAATCTGATTCACTTTTTCAGGTGGTAGCTCATCAGGCTGATAATCAGCTTCAGCATCTAATTCCTCTGAGATAACTTCCTGATAGGCATTTAATTTTTCTAGATCTCTTTCGACTTCTTCCGCTTCTTCCTCTGTGAGATTTCCTTCATAATATTTTTGTAATTTATTCTTCCATTCATCACTCATTCTCGACACTCCCTTTCCTATAGAGCTGTCTAAGTTTCCCTCTTCCTCTAAAAATATGGGTTTTTAATGTATTTTCTTTTATAGCTAGAATTGAAGCTGCTTCTTTATAAGAAAATCCTTGTAAGTCACACAATACTATCGCTTTTTTTCTGTATCGGCTTTAATTGCTCTAGCTTCCAATACAATTCCTCTTTATCGGCATTTTTTTGCCATTCCGTTTCTACAGTACTGTCGGATGAAAAAGTTATAAAATAATCTGGTGGTTGATAATCCATTTTTCTCATTCGCCTCTTATAGTCATAAAGGTATGGTAAGCTATTTTTATTAGCCAGTATTTAAGAGCCTTTGGTGGACTGCTATCTAGCGCTTGATATGCTTTCATAAAAGTATCTTGTGTTAAATCCTCTGCTAGACTCTTTTCCTTACAAAGGGAGAGAAGATATCTATAGACATCATGGATATATAATTTATATAGTTGTTGAATATCCAATTCTTCTCCCCCCTTCACTAAACAAACGGATATTAAAGCTTTAAAGTTGCACTTTTTTCATTTTTTCTCTGATACTATGGAATTTGTATTGTTTTTTTACCTGAACATATATAAGATAAAGATAGAGATGTATCGAAAGGGGAATTCTTCTACATGTGTCCAATTCTGTAATGCATAATTTATCAGAATAAATAGCTACTGACCTAGAACGTTAAAGGGATAAGTATGTCTATTTGTTTGAATAATTATCATTACAGGGATGCGTGGTATGGAGGTATAAATATCCATTGACTAGGCAGATCCCATGTGGGTCTGCTTTTGTTATATGAGAAGATACATCTCTATTACCCCTTTATCAAGTGTCCTATTAATCGGGGGTATATAAAATGAATCATTGTCCAAATAAAATTGCATTAATTACAGGAGCTAGCAACGACAGAGATATCGGTACAGCTATCTGCCGTAAGCTGGCTGCTGAAGGTATCGATATTTTCTTTACGTACTGGAAAACAAATGCCGATTGGAAGAAAACATTTCAAGAAGAGGTCAGAGAAATGGATGTGCGTTGCGAAAGTTTGGAAATAGACTTATCTCATGCAAATGCAGCTATTGAAATACTTGATACAATTACCGCTAAGCTTGGTTTACCATCGATATTGGTAAACAATGCGGCCCATTCAACAAGGGACGGTTATGTACAATTAGATGCCAAAACGCTTGATGACCATTATGTAGTCAATATGCGATCAACTTTTCTCCTTTGTGTCCAATTTGCTCGTCTGTTTGAAAAATCAAAATTAGATGCTGGACGAATCATTAATATGACTTCTGGCCAAGATCTTGGACCTATGACAGGTGAATTAGCCTATGCAGCAACTAAAGGCGCCATTTCCAGCTTTACCAGGTCGTTGTCACAGGAACTTGCACCACTAGGAATAACGGTTAATGCTGTTAATCCAGGACCAACTGATTCAACTTGGATGACAGATGAAATAAGAAATTCACTTTTACCCAAGTTTCCCATGGGACGAATTGGTAAACCAGAAGATGTGTCACGTATCATTGGATTTCTTGCAAGTGATGAAGCTGCATGGATAACGGGACAGGTTATAAATTCTGAAGGTGGGTTTATTAGAGATTAATGGAACAGCTATATCGATGAACGGTTGTAGATCACTCATTGATATAGCCATAATGTTCTCATTGCTTCATTAAATTCAATAAGACAAAAAGCTTATGAATTCATTGAATGCGTGTTTAGTAACCGAAGAAGAAAAAGAGAATAATTCCTTTAAGGATCCACTACCCTTGTTTGTTTAAGTTAATAGGTGTTGCTTGGACAGTTCTAAGCAACACTTTTTTGCATCGAGTAATAAAATATGAGAATATTTGTTTAGTCTACAAAGAAGCCATAAAAGAGGTGTGAGGATGGAGATACTTGGATTCCCTGTTGACGCTGCAGGAAGGTGTAAACATTATCATGGGGAAAATGATATTGTATCGATCAAGTTTAAATGCTGTAATAGCTATTATCCTTGTTATAAATGCCATGATGAAAGCACTGACCATGAGCGACAGATATGGGCAAAAGGGGAGTTTGACGAAAAAGCAATACTTTGTGGTAATTGCTTTCATCAATTAACAATAAACGAATATATCCATAATCAAAAGTGTTGTAAATGTAATGCATCATTTAATCCCAATTGTGCGAATCATTACAGTAAATACTTTGAAATGTGAAATACTAATATTCAATATGCTTCATGATTAAGCTAGTTGTAAAAAATCCGAATCGGGTATACTATAACTAGAAAAGGCATAGCATAATAAAAACTGCAGACGGCGTAACGTCTACGGTTACAATAGACCGAACCCCGATAAGGGGCGGCGCTTACGAGAGATAATCCTTCAGCGCCTAGTCAAAGCCTCCATTTCGAATTTTTCGAAATGGAGGCGACACCAATTCCGGAAGGACCAGCTCCTACAACAATCACGTCATATACTTTACTGCTCATCATTATCACCTCTTAAATAGTAATAATTGCGATTTACAACGCAAAAAATTAAGCAAGACAATATCGGAAACCTCTCTCTAATTCCTGATAGTCGAGATTCTTCCCAATAAATACTATCTCACTTTGCCGCTTTTCATTAGTCGCCCAATTAAAGCCTTCTGTACCTGCAAATAACATATGTACACCTTGAAAAACAACTCTTTTCTCAAGTTGCTTTATATGGAGCACCCCTTTATAACGATATAAGTTTTCTCCTTTAAACTGAACTAAATAGGCGAACCATTTATTCACTTTGTCTAAATCAAGTGGACGTTCGTCTCGAAAAACAAAAGATCTGACTTGATCATTATGATGATGGTGGTGTGTTTCTACTAATATATTGGGGTTCATTTTCAATATATTACTTAGCTCAAAAGATTTTTTCCCTATTAAATATTGTATGTCTACATTTCCATATGTCGTGTAAATTCGTTTTGCATGTGGATTCATATTAATCAGCTGTTGTTCTAGTTTTTCCTTCTCATCTTCTGTGATCAAATCCATTTTATTTAATAGTAATACATCAGCAAAAGCAATTTGTTGCCCTGCTTCTTCTTCTTTTAGATGTTGCCAAATATGTTTAGCATCAACCAGCGTAATGACACTATCTATTTCGAATGATATTGCGGTTTGTTCATCCATTAGAAAGGTTTGAATCACTGGACCCGGATTAGCCATACCTGTTGTTTCAATGACAACACGATCAATTTCCTCATCTTGTTCCATCAAACTATTTAGTATATTGATTAAATCCCCTCGTACATTACAACAAATACAACCACTGTTTATTTCAATAATTTGTTCCTTCGTCGATACTACCAATTGACTATCAATGGATGTGTCACCAAATTCATTGATGATAACAGCAACCTGTTGCTCTTGCATGTCCTTTAATAAGTTATTGAGCAATGTTGTTTTCCCTGCACCTAAAAAACCAGTCAATATGGTTACCGGAATGGTTTGTTCTTTTGACAATGAGCTTTCCCTCCTCTTGCTATGTATTAAGACAGTTTGTATTAAAAATAAGACAGGGACACACTTTAGATGCCCCTGTTACATTCTAATTCTTCATGTTACGAAACCTTTATTCTTACCAACTAGATTTTTTCACGCCTGGTATTTGTCCTTTATGAGCATAATCTCTAAAGGCAATACGTGACATGTTAAATTTGCGCATGTAACCTCTTGGTCTGCCAGTAACTTCGCAACGACTTTTTAAGCGGGTTGGAGAAGAGTCTCGTGGCAATTTACGAAGTGCTTCATAATCACCCTTCTCTTTTAACTCTCTTCTCAAGGCTGCATATTGTTCAACCAATTTCTGGCGTTTTTTCTCTTTTGCAATTTTAGACTTTTTAGCCATTTCAGCTTACCCCTTTCGATAATTAGCATTTATTCTCTATATCAAAATCAATTTAGATCGTAATGATTACGTCTTCTTTTGCATTATAGTACATTATATAAAAAATGTAAATAGTAATGATTACGATTTATGCTTTGTGACGTTCAGGAAGTCCGGAGTGTTTCCCTATCTATCTTCTATAAGAAAACTGGATCTGCAATAAGTCTCTCATTTATTGCAGATCCAGTTTCTGTTGGCCTTACTCTTCTAGAAAAGCTTCTTCAAAAATATCTGTTAAATATTCAAGTGTGATAGGATCACTATAGGTGGACGCGTCTTGGTCGATTTCGATTACTCGATTATTCTGAACGGCCGGAATATTATTCCATGTATCGCTTTCCATAAATTCGTTATCCTCGGACGTTTTTTTACTAACGACGATAAAATCACCCGCGTATTCTGGTAGAGCTTCTAATGACAATGTGTGGTATCCTTCTTCCAATGCATCTTCCCTTACTTTTTCTGGCATATTGAGATCCATAGCTTGATATAAGGTTTCTGTACCTCGTGCCCAATTATCACCAAAGACATAGAAATTTTTCGCATCCACTTCAAACACTGTTACCGTGACTTCTTCACCATAGTCGGCTTTAATCTCTTCACCAATCTTTGCTGTACGCTGTTTGAAATCATCTACCCACTCTTGTGCCTCTTCCTCTTTATTCAACAACTTTCCTATTTCTACTTGCTGGGATAAATAATCAAGTTTTCCCCATGTATATATGACAGTTGGAGCAATTTTCTTCAATTCTTCAAGGTTTTCCATGTGAGATCCAGCAATGATGAGGTCTGGTTCTTGTGCCATAATAGTTTCTGGCTCATTTTCAGAAACAGTAGCGACATCTTCTAGGTCGTCTGCAAAAAGTGGGTTGGATTTTGTCCATTGATCAACACCAACTAGCTTACCGTCCAGCGCATGTACATTAGGAGCATTTGTTACTGCAACGATTCGCTGTGGATCAGCAGGGATTTCGACTGGTCCTGTCTCTGATTCGTATGTAACCGTATCTGAAGATTCTCCATTTGTTGTAGATGATTGCGCTTGATCACTTGATTCACTACCACAAGCACTGATTACGAAAATACTAGAGATTACGATAATTATAAAGAAAATGTGTTTCATTTTCATGTTCCTTTCTATTAAAAGATATTATTATTTACTTCACATATAGATATTGTTTATTTTTTTCTTTGAAGCGGTCATTATGAGAAGACACAAGTGCTACTTTTTGTGCTTCGGGATCTAGGTAACGCTTCGCACCATTCACAGCATTTGCAGCATCTTGGAAAGCGCCAGCAATAAGGTGCAGCTTACCATCATGTGAGAGGATATCTCCAGCGCCATATAAACCTGGAATATTCGATTCTCCCAGCACATTGCCTTTAATAAAATAATTGTCTTTCAAATCCATTTGAAGGCCACTTTCGTTCATCAATTGATGGTTGCGATGATAGCCATGATTGACAAGAACTGCATCTACTGAAAGAATTTCCGTCTGTTTTGTTTGATTATGAAGTAATGTCACTTCCCTAATCTTATCATCACCTAGTAGTGCGGTCATTTCTGTATGGGTCCGATACTCAACGTTGTTTTTCGTTAATTTTGAAACGTCGGCCTCATGTCCCTTCAATTGGTCACCTCGATAGATTAGTAGAACTTTCTTTGCTATCGGAGCTAATTCATTAGCCCAGTCTACAGCCGATGGCCCACCACCTGATATCAAAATGGTTTTATCCTTAAAATCTTGAAGGGACTGTACACTATAAAACAAGTTACTATCTTCAAAAGTTGATGCATGATCAACATCGAGTTTGATTGGATCGATAATTCCTCCACCAACTGCCATTATCACTGTTTTGGAATAGTGTTTCTTTTGTTGGTCGGTTTCTAATTCAAATATTTGAGAATCTAGTTTGTTCATTTTTGCTATAGTCTGTTCAAGTTCAACTGTCGGATCAAAGGTAAGTCCTTGTTCTATCATTTGCTCGATTAACTTCGAACCTGTTACAGGTGTCATACCGCCGACATCCCAAATCATTTTTTGGGGATAAACATGAACTTTTCCTCCTAATCTATCTTGTGCTTCAATCACCTTCACCTTCATTTCACGTAATCCTGCATAAAAAGCGGCAAATAATCCAGCCGGGCCTCCACCAATAATCGTCACGTCATATAACTCTTTATTATCTTCCATTACCAATAGCACCTCTCTTTTTTTAATCTTTCGTTTTTGCCAACAAGTATAAGAAATATGGAGCTCCAATTACGGCGACAATAATACCTGCTGGAATTTCGGATGGCTGCATCATCCATCGCCCTAACGTATCCGCAACAAGCAGCAATAAGCCACCCACCATTGCCGAAATCGGAATAATATATTCGTGTTTATCCCCAACTAACCCTCGCGTAAGATGGGGGGCTATTAAACCAACAAAACCGATACCACCACTTACTGAAACACAAGCTGCAGCGACAATAACTGCTAATATTAACAGGATCCGCCTCTCCTTCTCCATATGTGCACCTAAACCGATCGCTGTTTCATCGCCAAGCGTTAGGATATTAAGAACAGAAGATTTAGAATAGATGAATGGAAGAAATACAAGTAACCACGGCAATAATGCAAGGACAAATTTCCAATTCGAACCCCAGATACTACCTGCTATCCATGTCGCTAAAAATTGATAGTTCTCCGGATCGAGTCTTAATGTCAAGACAATCATTAATGCATCAATCCCGGCCGCAATCGCGATACCGGTAAGCACAAGACGAATCGGAGAAATTCCTTCATGACGTTTATAGGACAAGATGTAAATGATTAGTGCCGCTCCTCCAGCGCCAATAAACGCGATGATCGGCATCACAAAAACCGGTGCGTCTGATACAGTTGCAAAAAAGGAAATGAATAGCATCACTGCTAGTCCTGCTCCTGCATTAATTCCGATGATGCCAGGTTCCGCTAATGGATTGCGAACAATCCCTTGTAATACCGCCCCGGATACCGCCAAACCCATGCCTACTAAAATAGCGATAACCATACGCGGTAAGCGAAAATCAAATAAGATTAACGATTGCTGTTCTGTACCTTGACCGAATAGAGTGATAAGTGTTTCTTGAGGTGATAATCGGATATGACCCGTATTTAAACTAATAAAGAAACAGACACTGATCAGGATAAAAAGGAGCAAAGCAGTTAATTTTACCTGTCTTTCTTTTTTTAGTTGACTCGTTGTTTTCCATTGTTTGTTCGTCATACGTTTCCTCCCCCTTTTCTCGCTAAATACAAGAAGAAAGGTACACCTAAAAGTGCGATTAAGGCACCAATTGGTGTTTCATAAGGAGGATTGATGATTCTTGCTGTTAAATCAGCCAATACAACCAGTAGTGCTCCTAACATTGCTGATGCAGGAATAATCCAGCGGTAATCATGCCCTACTAAACGACGAGCGAGGTGAGGTACAATCAATCCAACAAAGCTAACAGCCCCAACTACTGAAACAGCCGCTCCTGCTAAAACTAAAATAATAACGGCACTTAATAACTTGACTCGACCCATTCTCTCACCAAGACCAATTGCCACTTCTTCTCCTAGACTAAGGATCGTAATCGACCGTGATAAAGCAATTGCCCCTAGTAGCGCTATACATAACCATGGTGTTACTACTTTTAATTGCCCCCAGGTCGTACCTGATACACCCCCGGCATACCAGAAAGCTAAATCCTGGCCAATTTCGAAATAGAGTGCTATTCCTTCGCTTAATGCACCTAACAAGGCGCTAACAGCGGCTCCTGCTAATACTAAGCGAATGGGTGTTAACCCATTTTCCGACAAAGAACCAACACCATAGACAATTCCCGCTCCTAATGCGGCTCCTAAAAAGGAGAATACGATGACGTAGGAATAGGATAAGCCCGGAAAAAAAGCAAAGCATAAAGCCAACATAAAAGCGGCTCCCGCATTTAAACCAAGCAAACCAGAGTCAGCTAATGGATTTCGTGTCATTCCTTGCATCAATGCACCAGACACTGCAAAACAACTGCCAACAATTGCTGCTCCAATAACCCGAGGTATTCTCAGCTCCCAAATAATTTGATGATCCACTGAATTAGGGTTGAAATGAAATATCGTCCCCCAAACTGTATTAAAGTCAATATCTGCCGCTCCTAGCGATATCGACAGTGCTAGTGAAAACATGAGTAACACCGTTCCAGTAGTTAGGATTAATATTCCAACTGTCGGACGAGCCGTATCTTTCACTTTCTGTAATTGTTCTTTTTCGTCCATTTGTTCCTTTGACCATTCCATCTATTAATAATTCCTTTCTTTCACACCCAGAGAAATAATTAATACTATCTAACTTTACAACCAGCACTATGTTCACATAGCTGATAGGATAAACAGACCGGGTTGGCACTGTGCGGACATGAGATTAGTTCTGCATCAATCTGAAAAACTCTTCTTAAGTAATCGCAAGTCATCACTTCATTTGGTATTCCTTCTGTTACAATTGCTCCATCGCGCATCGCTATCATATAATCAGAAAAACGTGATGCGTGATTCAAGTCATGGAGAACCATAATAATGGTACGACCTTCTTCTTTGTTTAAACGCTGTAATAATAATAAAATATCTAATTGATGCGCTAAGTCTAAATAGGTAGTGGGTTCATCAAGCACCAGAATATCTGTCCCTTGCGCCAATGCCATTGCAATCCACACTCTTTGTCTCTGTCCTCCAGATAAAGCATTAGCTGGTTGGTCTCGTAAATCATTCAAACCGGTTACATCCAGTGCCCAATGAATATATTCATAATCATGTTTGGATAATCTTCCCATCCGCTTACGATGAGGAAAACGTCCATAAGACACCAGTTCAAATACGGTTAGTCCACTAGGCGCTTGTGCTGTTTGGGGTAAAACCGCCATTCGTTTGGCAACCTCCTTCGTATCTAATGTGTGGATCGCTTTACCCTCAAGGAAAACAGCTCCCTCTTTTGCTTGCAACACACGTACAATGGTCTTTAACAATGTAGATTTACCACATCCATTAGGTCCGACAATAGTAGTGATCTTGTGTTTAGGCATCGAAACACTTAAATCTTTAATAATTAAGTCATTGGAATAACCTACACTGATTTTGTTGACTTCTAAGGCATCCATGTAATATCTCCTCACTTTTCACTAGATTGAAAGAAATCCACCAGTAAATCTAATTGATAGTCCAGTGCAATAACATCTTGGAAATAGAACGACTCCAGGTCATACTCATAAACCTTTCCTTCTTTAACAGCAGGTAATTCCGTCCATAGTTTGCTAGATTGGACCTCTGCTTTTCTGTCTGATCCCTGCTCTCGCACACCCATCAAAATATAATCCGCTTCACCTAAATACTCTGGTATTGTTTCTTGAGAAATACTTGCCCAACCCTCAGCTTCTGTTAATTCTTCTACCTTTTGTGGTTGTGCTAACCCTAATTGGTTATATAAAACTTCTCCTCCACGTCCGTATGTTTTACCGAATAAGTATAAATCTTTATCTGTAACTTCAATGATCGCTACCTTCGCATCTTGGTCTAAAATCTTGGAAAGCTGTTCTTTCTTCTCCTTCACTTTTTCCTGAAACTGTTCTAATCGTTGTTCTGCTTCCTGCTCCTTATTTAATATGTTGCCGATTTCAAGTAGGCGTTCTTCATAATCAAGCTTTCCGTATGGAAGTAAGACCGTTGGAGCGATTTTGGACAATTGTTCGTATGAATCTTCTGCATATGTAATAATCAAATCTGGATTTAAACTGGTGATTTTTTCTAACGAAATTGCTGTATCCTCTCCGACACTCTCTACCCCATCTAACCGATCCTGATAATAAGGTGCATCCATGACCATTGTTTCCGATACTCCTACAGGTTTAACTCCTGCAGCTAATACATCGCCAACATAATCCCTGACTGCAACAACTACTCTTGAAGGTTCGAGTGGTATCTCCACGTTTCCTTTTTCACTCTCGTAATACCTGACACTGCCATCCTTGCTATCTTCTTCATTGATAGCTGAGTTTGCTTGATTCGAGCTACATGCACTTAGTAAAACCATAAGCAACAAACACAACATTGCGAGACTATAATCATTCCATTTATTCACCGTTTCTCCTCCAAACTCGTTTTAATCAATATTGATAATCATTATCAATTAAAGAGTATATACTAATCCCTTGTTAAATACAACCCTAGATTAAAATTAATTATCTATAACATGATGAAAGCGAGCTGAATAAATATTCAGCTCGCTTTCCCTTACTTATTCAAAATAATGGATTAATCCATTGGTAATTCCTTGTGCTATATCGTTCTGAAAATTTGCTGTTTGTACCACAGACAGATTATGAGGATTGGATACAAAGCCTAACTCAAGTAAAACTGAAGGAGCTGATGTATTCATAAGCACTTTATAGTTTGCTTGTCTTACCCCTCGGTCCTGAAGGTCAACTTGAGATATCATGGCTGACTGTATAGAATCACCCAAATCCTTATCTGCCATATCAGCAAAATAGGTAGTGATCCCATTTGCTGATATATCAAAGGACGCATCATAATGAAGGCTAATATAAGCATCCGTATAATAGCTATTACTAATTCGCGCACGATCCTCTAAATAAACATAATAATCTCCTGACCTAGTGACAATGACATTAGCTCCGGCATCACGCAAATGATCAATAACTTTTGTAGATGTCGGTAACACAACATCTTTTTCTTGTACTCCATTGAATCCTATTGCGCCGGGATCTGTTCCACCATGTCCTGGGTCTACTACAATATTATACCCTTCTAAACTCTTGGAGTTAGAGGAAACCGTGTTATTAGTTGATGAAGCTTGCGACGTCTGAGCTGCTTCTGTTGTTTGTTCCGTTAACCAAGAAGCTATCCAGCCTGTCTCTGAACCATTCAACCTAATTTGATACCATTCATCTGCCTGATCCGTCACTTCAAAATTATCTCCATATACTGCCGATCCAATCGATTCATAGTTAGTACCCGGTCCTCTACGGACAAAAATGCTTTCGGATGTAACAGTAACCTTTTTGGGCGTGTTACTTGTTTCGGTTGTAGACACTTCTGAACTAGTAGAAGACTGTTGAATCAGATGATGTTTAGCTACCCACACTTCTTCACCATCAAAGTAAGTTTGAACCCATCCGAACTTTTCCTGAAAAACTACTAGCTCGTCCCCTTTAACGAGTTGTGCGACTATTTCACTGTTAGAAGAAGGCTCACTTCGAACATTGAGAATCGATGAACTAACTTCATAGGTTTCTGAACTACTAGCCGCAACAGGTTGTAATAAAAAAAAGGAAAGACACGATAACAAAAAAATAAAGACAAGTCGAGAAATTAGTCTATGATTCATTGAAATCCTCCTTTTTCCCTATAGGAAAGTTGCTATAAATTCCTCTTCTTCATATGGTAGATTACCCTGAATCATATACTTCTATGCTTCTCTAGCAAAAATAGAATATATCTACCTAGCAATTTCGAGGTGAAGGAGGATAATTTTACTAGAATTGAATTGCAAGTAGACTGCTAAGAAAAAGGAGATATAAGAGCTAGTACTCTTATTTCTCCTTTGAATCTTACTCCACAACATCTCTAAAAATCTAATAATCAACTATTCTTCCAACTGCTCATTCAATTCCTTGGAAAGTTCTTGTACCTTTTCTTCATCTGGAATATAGTAATATGTCTCATCAATTTCGTGCTCTACTAGATTATTTAAGTTCTCTATTAACTGCACGGTCATGTTAGTACCAGCTAAAGAAATGGATTAGGTATGAATTAATAAGATAAAAATCCTAAACCATAGTTTTTTTTACAAGCTGGATTAATAAATATAGCTGTCTCCAAGAAAATGAAAAGGCCAGTTTATATGTTTTATTCGATTATTTCAACACGTACATTTTTACGTCCCCATTGGAGTGCATCGTCTTGATTTGGAATGAACACATCAATAGCATTACCATTTATTCCACCACCAATATCCGCTGCAATGGCAACTCCGTATCCTTCCACTTCAACAATGGATCCAAGTGGAATAACACTAGGATCAACAGCGATCACTTTCGCATCAGAATATTTCTTTAAATCGAGTCCCATCTTTGTCACACCTGAACAACCGTCACAATCTGCCGTATATGCTGTACTTTCCACTGTCAATGATTTTCCGGCAGCTGAACCACGCTTACTCAAACTATCTAGTGCCGACCTTGTATTTGGTCCTGCAATTCCGTCTACGGCCAAACCTTGTTGTTTTTGAAAACTCTTCACTGCACTCACTGTACCAGAGCCATAAATCCCATCAATTTTTGAATGGTAATGACCTGCTTCCTTCAACTGGTATTGAATGTGGATAACTTGTTTACCGATATCACCATTTCGCAAAATTTGTACCGCATGGTTTGTTTCAGGACCAGCAATTCCATCAACTTTTAAGTTGCGTTTCCGCTGAAAATCCTTGACGGCTTCTTCTGTAATATTACCGTAATATCCTGTTGAGGTATGATACGGGAATACTCCTTTCGTCATCAAGTAATCTTGTAATTCAGCTACATCCGATCCTGCTGATCCATTAACTAGTATGCGATCCCCAATCGCAGCCTCTGTAATGGTTGGTGCTAAGATCATCATAAGGAAACTAGCAACCATAACAATAAATAGGTTTCTACATCTTTTTATCATAAAAAAATCCTCCCCGTTTTTTCTCTTTCATAAGAGAATTCGAGAAGAACAAGGATTTCTTGTGTGTAAAAGATAGATTCACAACGTTAGACCCTGTATCATCCATTATTTTGTAATAATGCATCCTATAAGGTCTGCCTAAAAGATAAGTATATCTCTACTATATCCCCACCTATTTTTGCTGGTTCAGCTTACTTTCGTTCGTTATCATTACCCAACTCCATCGTTTTTTCACAGTTTTTCCTCATTCTTTTCTTTGACTTGGGTTCCTGACTTTATGATAATGGATATAGGTAAGTTGTTGAATCAGAAGGGAGATTTCACAACCAACATGGAACATACTTCAATAGAAATGAAAAATATCATGCATTGGAAAACAGAAATGGTTCGATTTATGATGGCCTATAAGTTTGCTGTAGAAGAAGTTAATACAAAAATAAGTATATTGCAGCAGGAATTTCAACATATTCATGATTACAATCCAATTGAACATGTGAAAACACGCGTTAAATCACCCGAAAGTATATTTAAAAAGGTGCAAAAGAAAAAGCTGGCTTTAAATCTTCCAGTCATTCAGGAGAACATCCGTGATATTGCTGGAATTAGAATCAATTGTTCATTTGTAAGTGATATTTATCGAGTAGCAGATATGCTTACAGAACAAAAAGATATTACCTTAATAGAAAAAAAAGACTATATACAAAATCCAAAACCAAATGGATACAAAAGTCTTCACTTAATAGTACAAATACCGATTTTTATGTCAGACTGGGTAGAAAATGTGTATGCCGAAATTCAAATTAGAACGATCGCAATGGATTTCTGGGCTAGTTTGGAGCATAAAATCTACTATAAGTATAATAAATCTATTCCGAAGGCATTACGGGATGATTTAAGAGATGCTGCAATTTCGGCAAATGAGCTAGATGAACGAATGGAGAGAATTCATAAGGAAGTAAATCAACTTAAAGAAGCCGACCACCTTAATGGCAATGAGGAAAAGCCGGTAATCCTTCCTCCTGAATTTCTATCATTGTTAGCTGATAACCAGAATAAATCCTAATATATAGAGAGGGCTGCTTTATAAAGAATGATAGCAGCCTCTCATTTTGAGTTTTCAAACTTAATAATTGTGTACTCTTCCATCCCTACATTATTCCACCAATCATAGCACAGGCTAACATGTAACGAATTGATTAGATATAAAACAACTACATCGATGTGTTTTACATTCTTTTTTTATTTTTGCAGCATAATTAACAATCCCATCAACAGAATCAAATGGTCGAAATCGGTTGGTGACCACTGCAATGGAAATAGATACGAGTGGAATTTCCTCTATTTCTCCTTTTCGATTTTCAGTTTTTACATAGTCCTGTTCGCGATGTTCTTCCTTATAAAAGGATAGGATAGATTGATCGAAATTAGCAATAATCTGTTCACAAATAATTTCGAAATTCCAACTATAAAGCAAGACAACAAAGTCATCACCACCAACATGTCCGACAAATCCATTATTCTTGACAGCATTTGCTTGTAAAATGGATGCTGTCTCCTGAATCACTTTGTCACCCGCTGAAAAGCCGTAGATGTCATTATAAGCTTTGAACTGATCTAAATCTACGTAAAGCACTGCGAATTTTTCATGTGATAATAATTCTTTCAGGTGATCATTGATCATTCGATTACCTGGCAGTTTAGTAAGAGGATTCAATGATGAAGCAATTTGAGACTGGACACTAGCAAGGGTCATTAATAATGATCGAATCGAAACACTTCCGAATAATTGACCTTCTTTCGTGACGACAATGTCATCATATAATGCATTTGCACTACGATCCATTGCTTTTTCACTGACTTCTGTGATCGACGTTTGGTAATCGAAACAGAGAATTTCTTCTTTCATCAAAAGGGATACAGGTCTGTTAATATACAAATTGTAGCCATACATGGAACCGAGTTTTTGGTAGAAATCTGTTCGAGTAACCATACCTAGTGGTTGCTTATTTTCTATAATGATAATCCCATGTGTTCGATAATTATCCTTAAAAAGCTGATCAATTTCACTATTATTTATCGTTGCTTGAACGGCTATAGAGTGTTCAACAATATCACCTATATTAATTCTCATCTTGATACCCTCACAATGCTTAGCGCATATTATGACAATATATTATACTACCATCATAACGGATATACAGATGAACCGAAAGACCTATATAAGTGATTTTTAGACTTGATGAATGTGTTATCCTTTGTGAGCACTAGGTATTTTACCTTGTTGTAATGTTTTTGTAAATTTTTATCATAACTTCAAACAAAAGCAAACAGCAGATATCTTTTGATAACTGTATTTGATGATTAAATTGGTTTTCTCTGAAAATAAATATATCCACAAAGGAAAAAGACAAGAAAACCTCCTCCCACTACGGTCAATAGTTGATCCCACGGAATGAAAAATACATCATCAGTACTTCCCCCAACATACATCATCGAAAATGGTTGTGCCCATGGATAATAGGGGCCAAACCGTTCTGAATTCACCACTAAAATCGTAGGCAAAGTAAAAATGACATTCACAGCAAATGGCGCGGCAAAACTCTTGAATAAGATCGATAGCCATAACTGTAATGCAACTAATGGCATTGTCGCTACCCAGCCTCCTATAATACTCTTCCAAACGATTGTTAATGGAAATGGGTCTGTAAAACCTTTGATCGTCCCTACTGCATAAATGGCTCCTAAGTAGAGTATTTGAATAAACAGTACTAATAAAATAAGCAGCAGATATTTTGTTAGAAAAACTTTTCCTCTTGTCACAGGTAAGGCTAATAATTGTTTCCAACCACCTTCTTGATGCTCATAACGACAGATAACACTCGCTAAAACACCTGTTATTAAAGGTAAAAACAAGATCGCATAGGTGAAATTCATCATAAATAAAGGAGCATACCATTGATTCATTTGTTCTCCAACATTTAGTGAGTTCCCTGTCAATCCAATAAACAGACCAATAAGTGGACCAACAAATAAAAGCAAGGTAATTTTTGATTTGCGCAATTTAAACCATTCTGATTGTAAAATGGCTAACATTTATTTCACATCCCTTCTTTTAAAATCAAACATGCCGATAATATATAACAAACTTCCGACACCTAGTCCTAACCATACATTGATAGTCGGATCATCCCATTCGTTCATTAATGAAGGCCATTTCCAAATCATCCAGTCTGGTAAAGTGAAAGCGGAGTAAGCAAAAATGACACCGACTACACCTACCGTAATGGGAATTCCCTGATTTTTGCTGACAGTAGCAATCCATAACTGTAATGCTAGCACTGGTAATGCTGCAAAAAATGGGAAGAAACTATATTGGGATACTTCTAAAAAGGGAATCTCCTGATTAAAATCTAAGAACAATCCAAATCCTAGTGTGAAAATCATTAGTAAACAAGATGAAAGAAAAAGCATAATCGAAAGAGCGGTAAATTTCGACAAATACACAGACATTTTGGAGATCGGTAATGCCACTAGCTGTTTCCAAGCATTTGTCTCATTTTCAATACTCGCCATAAACGAAGTGAGTATCACAATTCCTAATACAATGGCAAGTGGTGTAAAGGCACTAATATTTTTTAGATAATATCCCCAATAATCGTTACTTTGCTCCAGTAAATACTCTTTTCTAACACCATAGTTGACCATCTGTAAAGCAATCACACCGACAGGACCCAATATCGTTAAAAACCACATACCTTTTCGCTTCATTTTCAACATATCTACCTTTAACAACCGCATCATCATCCAGCAAGCTCCTCCTTCGTCATTTGTAGGAAGATATCTTCTAACGACTTTTTGTCCTCTTCTACACGATATATGGAAATGCCTTGTTGCACGAGCAATTGAACTGCTTCTGCTACATGCTGATCGGTTTGATCTGATAAAAGAATATGCCCATCCTCTAACTCTGCTTTCATTCCATTGGCTAAAAGCGCTCGCCATGCTCGTTCATGCTGACTTACTTTCAATTTAATATGCTGTTGTGCAAACATACGCAGTTCTTCGATGGAATCTTGAAAAATCATTTTTCCTTTTGTAATAATCCCTACTGTTGTCGCAATTTGGTCAATCTCTGACAGAAGATGACTAGAGATTAATATAGTCATACCATATTTCTCTGGTAAACTCTTAATTAATTCTCGGATTTCGATAATCCCAGAAGGATCTAATCCATTTGTAGGTTCATCTAAAATTAACAGTTCTGGTTTATTTAATAGGGCTGATGCAATACCTAACCGTTGCTTCATTCCTAATGAAAAACCTTTTACTTTCTTATTTGCCGCATCCTGCAAACGAACAGTTTTTAAAACTTCATCAATCCTCGTTTTCGGAACGCCAACTATTTTTCTAATGGCTTCTAAGTTTTCTTTCGCAGTCAAATGCGGATAATAGGAAGGATTTTCTACTAATGATCCTACTTTTTTTAAAATATTGATGCGCTCGCTCTTCAAATCTTTTCCGAATATTGCGATGTTACCAAAAGTTGGTTTCATCAAACCTAGCAGTATTCGGATCGTTGTTGATTTACCCGCACCATTTGGTCCCAGAAAGCCATATATCTCTCCTTTAGGAATTTGAATATCTACTCCATTAACCGCAAGTTCTTTTCCAAATTTCTTTGATAGATTGTTTGTTTGAATAATATATTCCATTCTAATCACCTCACCAACTATCTTAACGAATGAAGGTTAAAGGGAAGTATAGCTGAAGTTTAAATTTTGTTTAAATTGGGCAGAAAAAAGAGGTGATCCCTTTTCATTTAGCGATCACCTCTTCACATGTTATTTTTCATCCTTTATATTTTTCTTAATTTGAATGGTCGTTCCGTCATGACTAGATTGAATCTCCCAATCTAGTTGCATCCCTTTGACCATCATGTCAACAATTGATAAACCAATTCCTGCCCCTTTTTGATTAGAGCTGTCTTTCATTCCACTGCCTCGGTCTCGTACAACGATTGCATCATAGCTATTTATTGATGCTGTTTTCAATTCTACATATCGTCCATTATTCGCATGACGTAAAACATTCTGTAATAGATTATCTATGACACGCCCTAGCCAAATGGGATCGACATGCCACACACTATCATGCAGTGGCTCTAGTTCCACATTTATTTCGAATCCTTCCTTCTCAAACACTGGATACCATGTCGCTATTCTCTCTCGGGCAAAGCGGACAATATCCACCTCTTGTCTATCCAATTTATACTTACTCGCCATCAGTAGTGTATAAGACATCAAATTCTCGATTAATTTATCAATATCTTCAACAGATGCTTCCAAGGCATGAATCGCTTGTTTAGCATCATCTGACACATTCTGTTTCGCAATTTTATATGTCTGTGCATTTATTTTGGTAAGAGGAGTTCTTAGATCATGAGATAAATTAGCAATCAGTTCACGTCTTAATTGCTCCTCCTCTTGTTCACGTACCCTACTCTTTCTTAATTCGTGCACCATTTGATTAAAGGTTTGTTCTAATTGTCCTATTTCATCTTGTTTCTTGACATCGATTTGAATCGGCAATTCGTCAACATCTCGGATTTCCATCGCTTCTTGTAACTGTAATAAGCGTTTGCGAATCCCGCGGAAGAATAGGAAAGAAATAAAGATAAAAAAGATTACTAGAAAAAGAGTTCCGATTAATAGCCAACTACCATATTGATTAAATGCCATTTGTATGGGCTTTTGAAAAACATCTCGATTAATTTCAAACACAACAAAGCCGTCCGTGTCATCTTCTCCAACAAAAGCAATCACGGTAAAGGGATTTTCTCCATATCGATCTTTTATAAATTTTGCAGTAAAAGAAGATGTCCATTCCGTTGGTAGATCATTTCGTTCTTCTGTTGCAACACGCAATGTTCCACCTTGATCAACCCAAAACATCGATGCATCAGGGTATTGATCCTTCCACTTATCAAAATTTCTTGAAATGTCCGCTTCTGTTTTTAACCTATTCGCATCTTTGTGCCAATCTTCCTCAATTTGTTCATAATCCATTTCATCTGATGTGTAACTACTTTCGATATTATCTGCCACTCCTGTTATTAATATAGCGATTAACAGATAAGCAATTTGAACAATGGAAAGTGCCAACACAATAATAAGCATATATTTAGCCAATAAAGATCGAAAAAATTTTTTCATGCTCTCACCCGATACCCTATACCACGAATCGTTTCGATAATCGTCGGTTTAGCGGGATTAACTTCTAGCTTCTCCCGTAAATAGCGAATATGAACCATTAACGTTTTATCCCCTTCCATATAGGACTCGCCCCATATGCCTTCATAGAGTTGTTCTTTTGTTAAAATTTGATTAGCGTGTTGAAGAAAATATTGAAACAAATAAAATTGCTTTCCTGTTAATTGAATCTCCTCATTCTTATGCTTATCTATAATTCTCATTTCCTTTGGATAAACTTCTAAATGCTGCATGTGCAATACTTCATGATTTTTTTGAAATCTTCTAAGCATTACCTCTATTCGTGCAACCAATTCTTCAGGATGGAATGGTTTCGTTACATAATCATCAGCAAAACTCAAACCTTCCAGTTTATCTTCAACCGCTGTTCGTGCAGACAGCATAATGACAGGTAAATCTGCATTTTCTCGTTTTAATCGTTTTCCAATCGAAAACCCATCTAAACCTGGTAACATAATATCTAAAATCGCAATATCGACCGTCGACAAATATTGATTCAATTTATCACCGGAAGTAAGCCATATGACTTCATATCCTTTTTCTCGTAAAACATCTGAAACCCAGCTACCTATTTCTGACTCATCCTCTATGTACAAAACTCGGAACATTGTTCTCCCCCTTCCTATTTTACTTTAACATATTTTAGTAATTGAATAGGAAAGAATCATGAACCTCTCCTTACGAAAGTCACTAGATTCTTGGCAAACATTCATAGAATTTGGTTACAAGTATGAGAATCTTTAATTTCCTAACTTTTCTATATAGTTTTTATGGTTAAAACAATTTGAAAATTTTGGTACTATCAAGATGCAACAAAGAAAACGCTTACAAAAATAGAGAAAGAGAGGTGTTGTTTAAGAAGCATGTAGCCTGCTTGAGGGCTGCACAGCATCATCGTTAAGACTAATTGCATTCTAACAAAAAAGGAGGAATTCGATGAAACGAAAGAGTATGAAGCTTCTTTTCGTCATGTTGGTTGGTTTTGCACTTACGATTCCTGCAGTAAATGTAAATGCGGCGGTCACTAGCAATGAAACTGGCACCCATGATGGCTACGATTATGAATTCTGGAAAGACAGTGGTGGGTCTGGAAGTATGACACTCAATAGTGGTGGTACCTTCAGTGCCGAGTGGAATAATGTTAATAACATATTATTCCGTAAAGGCAAGAAATTCGATGAAACGCAGACACACCAGGAAATCGGAAATATTTCGATAAACTATGGAGCCGACTATCAGCCAAACGGCAATTCATATTTAACGGTCTATGGATGGACGGTTGACCCGCTTGTCGAATATTACATTGTCGATAGCTGGGGCGACTGGCGTCCACCAGGAGGTACGGCCAAAGGTACCGTTACCGTTGACGGTGGCACCTATGATATCTATGAAACTACTCGTACTAACCAGCCTTCGATTATAGGGACGGCAACATTCCAGCAATATTGGAGTGTTAGGAGATCGAAACGTACAAGTGGAACGATATCTGTTAGCGAACACTTTAAAGCATGGGAAAACTTAGGAATGCAAATGGGTAACATGTATGAAGTTGCGCTGACGGTAGAAGGCTATCAAAGTAGTGGTTATGCTGATGTGTATAGTAATACGCTTACTATCGGTGGAAACTCTGGTGGTGATGGCGGAGATGGCAGCCCTACAAGAGTGGAAGCGGAAGATATGACGAAAAGCGGTCAGTATACCGGAAATATTAGTTCACCATTCAACGGAGTTGCTTTATATGCCAACAATGATTCAGTAAAATATACACAGTATTTTGCCAACGGAACCCATAGTTTCTCACTCCGTGGTGCCTCCAATAATTCCAACATGGCCAGAGTCGATTTAAAAATAGGTGGAGAGACAAAGGGTACGTTCTACTTTGGTGGAAGCTATCCAGCTGTCTATACAATAGATAATGTCAGCCATGGAACTGGAAATCAAGAGATTGAGCTCGTTGTAACATCTGATGACGATACGTGGGATGCTTATATTGATTATTTAGAGATACACTAAAAGCATAGTAGTAGAAATTCGAGACCCCAGTGATAACTTTCTTCGCTGGGGTTTTCTCAATTAAAATGGAATATTAATCCTTAATCAAAGATCAAAGAAGCATGACTCTTTGTAAAACATCTAGTAGCAAAAATTATCGCCAAAATGTCGCACAATTTGCTTTGTCCCAAATATTAAAATCAATGATTTTTGCCAATAGTTCATAATCTACTTCACGATTCCACGGGATACGAATAATCTCTTTTGTATAATCATAACCAGCTTGTTTAATGTCTGCTTCCACATGTTGAAGCGCCACATGTTCAGGGGCAACTGCTAAATGTTTTTTTGATACACTAAATCCAATGATAAAGGTACCGTGATCCGTAAACATCGGTTGATTCCACTTGATTTCTGTTTCTAGTTGTGGATATTTATCAGTAATCCAGTTGAATATTTGTTCCGTTCTTCCCCTGTGTGCTTCATGATCTATTTCTTGTAAAAATTCACTGAAAGCCCCTATGTTATGACTTTCTTTATCATATGAAGTTTTTTCTCCTAACACTTTTTGAAGTTCTTCTACTTTATATGCCCAACCATATCTTGCACCGTTATATGCTTGTCCTTTTGCTTCAAATCCAGTGTGGTCAAGATGTAAATGTGTTGTTTCACCGTCTTTAGTTAATGTCCACGTTACGATCGTATCAATTGGTCCACCTACCCATGTATAAGATAAAGTATACGGTTCATCTACAACTAACACTTCACAATCCACTACTAAATCAATTTCTTTATTCCAAAATTGACACTTATGTCCCACGATTGGTTTAAAGTTATTTTCCATCACCCATTGTGCAAGTGTATCGGAATTAGTTAATGCTTTCCAAACTTTGTTAATGGGGCTTTCAAATTGAAAATCTAACGATAAATCTGCCATTCATTCTTCCTCCTCTAATATTTTATTTAACAATTCCATTATTTTTTGTTCATTAAATTGATCAACGGCATAGGGATAATCACTAATCATTTAACCCTTTTCCATCAAGAATTTTCTCTATATATTTTTCAATCCTCGCCACTCGTGTTTGAGATTTTTTTGCTTTAGAAAAGTACAGTATATAAGCTCTTTGTCTTCCTGGTGTCAATGATTCAAATACATTTTTCAATGCAGGCATTTCATCAAACTTCTTTTGTAATTCTTCAGGAACTGTCAATTCGGTCTTTTTTACAGAATTTACTTCCAAGCCTGCTTTCTCCACTTCAATCGCTTTCTGAAGATATGCTTTTAACGTAGATTCCATTGCATGAATATCTTGAGTGTTGGTGAATCGAAGCTGTCGTTGTGCGTGTGAGTTTTCACCAGGTTTGACAAGAATACCTTGAGAATCATTTAACAAAACACCTTTAAAAAACATAAGTGCACAGTAATCTTTAAACCCTTGTATGATCACTACATTACTTTTCTCAAACGTATAACACGGTTTGTTCCACTTTATTTCTTCTTTCATATCACATTCCAGTATTATTTTTCTTAATATCTCATATTCTTCTTTCCACTTTTTGGATTTACCTATGTATTCATCAACCTGAGGATTCAGGTTACTACCTTCCATAAAGAACACCCCTCTTAAAGAATCTGTTGTGTACAATAAAAGCCATTTTCTTTTTCCGAATCTGTTGATGCATGCTGCACTTTTTGGATTGAACTTTCATACTAACGTTTAACATCTATTAATCCTCTAAAATATCTTTGAGCATTGCTGCTCGTTCATTCCAGAACTTTTCATAAAAGGACAGCCAATCTTTTACCTCTTGTAAAGGTTCGGCATTCAGTCGATACTTTGTTTCCCTGCCTGCTTTACGGTTTGTTACTAAATTTGCTTCTCTCAGAATCATCAAATGTTTCGATACCGCGGTACGCCCCATTTGAAAATGAGGAGTTAATTCATGTAATGGTAACTCATCTGAATCTGCCAATAAACGTATTATTTTACGCCTTGTTGGATCAGCAATGGCTACAAAAACATCACGTTTTTCATCTGTTTTTTTCAAAACGTTACCTCCTAATACGTTACCAAATGGTGTCGTTTTATTGTACGACACCAAATAGTGTCATGTCAATTGTTTCTCTATGTTTACTTATTAAACAATACGTGTCTATTTTTTACTTTAATCTATCTCTTACTCTTCTTTTTATAATGCCCAAAAGACACCTGATCTTGATCCGGTTTTAAGAGACGAAAAATACTCGAAAGATAAATAAAAAAGAGCATAAGAAAAAGGTGCTTTTCTCTCATGCTCTTCATCGATATATAGAGTTTTTACCTGCTTTTATTCCGTTAATTTCAGTGTAAATTCCAGTTGAACTTTGTCGATTCCTACTCATTTTTCTCTCACCATTATCTCTGCCAGTTGTATTGTTAGGTATGCCAGACGGCCAGGTAACTGTGGAGCTGGTCAAATTCCATACGCCATCAGATGAAAAATGTATTATCATATAGACAAGTTTTTTATAGTTTATTACATTCTAGATTACTCAAAAGATCTTTTCCTATTTCATTAAATTGCCATTATCGAAGGAAACGCTTAAATTGCTGTAAAAATGAAATCAAGAGACAGGAACATACATACACCAATGAAGATCTTCGTTTCCATCTACATTGGAAGCAGAATGAATGCGGAAATGATTGGTATGACTTTGTTCGTCATTTATCGAAATGAAACTAACCTTCTTCTGTTATATGCTGTGCTGGTCCCATAAGTTTTGAAACATCTTGCTTTGCCGTTTTAGATTGATAAGAAGTTGATTAAGAATTGGGTCCTCTGGGTAACGATCATAATTACCCCGCCAGGACTGCTACTGAGTAGGTAGAAAATTCGCTCCAGTTTTGAATACGATCCCGAACACCTGATTCTAAGAAAAGAAGTTGCAGAAGATACCGGTCTTCGGGGGAACAAGAGGGAAATGGAAAAATTATCCTTTCCGTCTCTTGATTCCAAAAAATAACCTTAGACCGCTGATCAGTAATGAAGGATGGAAATGGCAACTTGTCTACCATGGCTTGCAATGAATCATCATATTGTTTTTCAATTGGCAGAGAAAATGTTTCATTGTACCTACAGTTTTTAGAAAGTAAAGTATGAAAACTTTTTAATCATATATGAATCGAAAATTAAGTTTTTTCATACAGAAAAAAGACCGAAAGAAAAAAGAAACTCTTTAATCTCATGGTCTTCTATTCAAAACATTGATACACACAGCTTTTTCGTTAACTATTCAATTCAATTTCATTTCTCTCTCCCACCTCTCTTCCCACTGCAATGCAGGAAAAAGATTAGTTTAGTTAAAAAAAGATCGATAAATAATAGACTTTTTCAAAAAAATCTATATATACTTATTGTGTTGGAGCACCAGGCGGATAATAATAAGGTGGAACCTTAATCCAACCTCGTTTACGCATTAAAGTTTTTAGCGTTGTACCAAGCATTACCCACTCGGAATAAAATTGGATCCACATCATTCCAACATCATTACGAATAGCGTCAGCTTGGCCTTTTGCACATGTTTTCAAACAGGTAACTAGCTTAAAAGCAATACCATTTGTGATTTCATCATCTGATAACTTTACACCTAAAGGTATCGCTTCTGGATTAGAATTCGGTTTAGCGGACACGACATCTGGTAAAGGTATTCCTTCTTTTTTCATAAATTCATTCAACCTTTTTACGTGTGATTTACATGTTTTAATCACATCATTAAGTAATTCCATTACTTCATCATCTGAAGTGGTATTTAAACCAATTTCTTCATAACGAATAAATTCTTCAACCAAAGTTAAATACTTCCAAATATCCCCAACTTCTATTACATGAAGAGGAGATTTTGGTTCGTTCGTATTGTCAATTGAAGTTTTTAGCACATTCCAGACAGTCTCAAATGGGTTAGGCATTTTTTCACCTCCTTAATCTAATTTTCTCAAGAAATAAGAAGGTATGTATTATTTATTAAAATATCCTACGCTTTAGTACAAGATGCGACTATTCTTTTTGGACAATCGCCACCCATTAATTGAAGCAATTATATAGTTTTTTATTCATGTTAGAGACCTTGTTTATATTTTCTGTATTCATTTAAGGATGAAGTTCGGGAATCATGTGTAATATTTGGGATGAGCTTATATAGCATGAGGAAAATCGTTCTTCAATCGCTCCGCTTGTACAATTGTACCGAATGGGTCATTTTCACTAACTACAATAACGGTAGGTGTCGTTATTTTCTTGTATTTTGCACTTAGTTCTTTCGAAGTAACAGAAAAGGTGTCCCCCGATTAATCTCTTTCCCTCCCTCAATCCCATACCACACCTAACTCCAACCTACTTTTACAGAATATGGTGCAAAATTAATGTCTTTCCGTAAAACAGCCGATTTTGACCCAATTCACTAGATGCGAAATTTGTCGAACGGTAACTTTGTTTTTCCTTAACAGAGAAAAAACTGAATGAAGATAGAAAAAAGAACAGAAGAAAAAGGATACCCTTAACTTCTGCTCTAAACCTTTATATATCAAGTTTTATCCGATGCTGAACCATTACATTATCACTTCATTTTTGTCTCAAACCTTCTTCAAAAGTCTCTCTCAAATGCTCTTTCCTCTCCCATTCACGGAAAGAGATTAAGACTTCTGGAAAAAGATTAATTGTGGGTGACAACACATGTATTTTTAAAAGTAAGTTATGCGCTAAAACCTTCATCAAACCCTCATTTTCTCGATGGTAAAAATTCACATTTCAAAAGTAAGTTATGCGCTGAATTAGGCCACTTGCTCTAAAAAAATTTAAAAGTAAGTTGTGCGCTAAAGAGCAGCTTAATTTAATTTTATTATGAAATTTAAAATGTAAAAGGGCTTAGATTTTCTTCTAGGCCCTTTCTATTCTTCCCGCTATTTTAGAATAGGTGTCAATTTCCCTTCAATAATTTCGGGGTAATATTTAGAAGATATTTCATAACGTATTTCCTTAGGAACACCTCTAAATATGACTATTGATGGAAAGTACACATTTGTTTTCTGTTTTATATATGATTGCTTGTAACAAATGACGTCATAACCTTCTTCTTGAAAAGAATCATAACAAAATATATCATCAATCAAGTTCCAATAATCTTCCTTATCTGATTGTATCTTTTCTTCATATGATTGATTAAAATTGTATAAGGAAACGTCTGGTGGAGTAACATGTTCAGGTCCTGTTGACAAATCATCATATTCCTTTACAGCAAGAGACTTTTTGGGTTTGAAAAATATTTCTAATATTTGAGTTGCATGTTCTAGGATATTATCATCTGGTAATGGTACTTGTCTTCCTATACTTAAATACCCACCTTCTACAAACAACTTTATATCTACATCTTCATCATAACTATTTCCTGAATTGGTTAAACATAAATCTAGATAGTACAATGAATCGAGTTCAGAAAAATAATAATCCCATTGTCTATACTCTTTTATTTTAGAATATACTTCTTTTAGCAATGAAAATTTTTCTTTTTCATCATCAGACCCAATTAAATTATACGAAGGACCTGTACCAAATGGCAGACCACCAAGAAATGACTCTTGTTTTTTAAGTTCTCCTAAATCAAAAAACATTTCATCATTTATATGAATATTAAATTCTTCAGCATATGTATTTATTTCATTTACCAGTTCTTCTTGTAAAAAAACCTTTTTACTAGTAAATATTTCTGAACTATTTTTGAATTGATTTTGTAGATCTGATCGAATTGATTCTAGTTTGGCTCTCGATTCTGTGACCTCATCTGTTTTTTTATTTGATACAGGAAACTTTGACTTTATTTCAGTAAATTTCTGGTTATGAAGATCAATTTCATTTATTTGTTTAAATATCTGGTTAATATCCGTTTCTAGATTTACCATAAACTTTGAATGTATATAATCAGTTTTATAAAGTATTGGATTTTCAGAAATTTTCCCTTGCCTAACACCTTTAATGAAAAGTTCACTGTTGTTAGAAAAAGTTTTTCCGTTACTTTCAGTAAGTATGTTTACAAAATGTAGAGATAGATGATTAAGAAAGAACTTCTTGAATTCTGTCAAATCTGAATATGTTGCATAAATACCTTTATCCTCGTATCGCTTTCTAAAATCCAGTATTTTATTATGTTGTTCTGGATCAAAATTGCTAGGGTTGATTTGGCGATCACTAAAATAAAGAAAAACTTGCTTACCACTGTTTATTAACTCTTCAATCTCTTCTTCAGTCCCAGACCCATAATTATCAGTAGGGGTTCCAAACCTAGTCCAAAACACCGCAACTGCTGCATCACAATCTAGAACAAATTGTTTGTTCAATAAATTTTGCGGTTTTTCTCCAGATTGCGGATAGGAATCCTTCGACCAATGTTTTGAGACTATTGAAATATTATTAGCTGAACCATACATACGATTAAAATCATTAACTGTCTCTTTTATAATTTCTAGTTCCTCTATAACATCTGAAGGACAAGATATTAGAAGATCATACTGAGTTACATTACGAGGCATCATCTTCCCCCTAAACTTTAAATTTAAAATTTATAAATAATTTTATCACACTTTTAAATTTTCTACCGACTCTTAAACTATAAATTACATATAAGGTATTTGTATTTCTTCTGAATGGTATTTCTTACGTATCTTCCGAAATTTACCTATATATTCTATTGTACTTGAGTAATAACGAAGTTCAGATTTCATATAATCTAAATATGCAAACTGAGATTTCATTCTAAAAGATATCTCTTTCCCCTTATACTGGTTAATCAATAGCCTCCAAAATTTTTTTCTCAAATATTCTTTAAACATGGCATCCCTTTTCCGAATAAACTTTATATCAAGTTTGTTATTTTCCAAATTTAAAATTGTATTTTTAAGCCATTCAATATCATTTCTATAGAGCCATGTATATGTAGGTAATGCCGTATATTTTAACTCTAAATAATGTTTCTTAGGGTTATTATGGATCAATTGAATCCACTTCTCCCTATAAAATTGATAATCCCTTTCGTTCGTTTTTTCAATAATACCATATACTTTTTGGTGGAGAGAAAATTCAACAGTAATAATTTCAATTTGTAGCTTTTGTGCTATTGATTTTATTGATATGTTATTTTGATATATATGTTTATATAAATACTGCAACAACTTGTCATTGTAATAACTATATTTTGATCCTTGCAACATCACATCATCATCCCCAAAAATTCCGTCAAACTGCAATCCACATTTACAATGATAAGAAATCGTACCAATATTCCTTCTTCTAAGTCCATACTCTGACAACATATAAAACTTTAACAGTGGTTTTTCCGAACAATAATGATTTTCACATGTAGATATATGTTTTAAACTATCTAATGGCATGTTCACAAATTCCTTAATATTACCTACTAGAAAAATAATTAAGAGCAAGCGTTCCATATAATGCAAATAGTTTAGATGAACATTCTCATATAACTCGTTAGCAAATTGGGTTGGATTAAAACCAATGACTTGTAAGAAGTTTAAACCGTAAAAACTGATAAACCGATCTACTAATTCCAGCTTTTTAATCGAACCATAACGATCTAATAGTCCCATGTCTTTTAATAAAATGATTATATTTAATCTACTTTTATGATATAAATCATAATTTTCATTTGATAATTTTTTACTTTCTTGCGCAAGTAATAACAAATAAAATAATGACTTCTTAGTTACTTTGTTATGTTGAGATGAAGATCGGATACAATTATATTCAGTTGCAACAATAAGGGCTTTCGTCGTTAATAATACTGAACTCTCAGCTAGTAGGATTTTATGCTTCGGGCAGACGAAAACCGTAGGAATTTGAAATAGAGATCTCCAATAGGTCTCTCCATACATTTCATAATCCTCTTCCATACACTCTGGACAGAATTTAAAATAATCTGTGCGATTTACTAAATCCATTCCTTTAGAAAATACTTTGTTATGTTTTTTTTCTCCGAACAATAATTTTGAATAAGTATTTTCTACTTCAAAACGAGGGTGAAAATTACTATAATAATAAAATAAAGTGTGTTTCTTAATTACCTCTGGCAATGATAAATAATAGAATATGTCCAGTTCGTTAAGTATCTTTTTTAAATTATAAGGAATGGATTTTCCAAGCGTACTCATTCTTGTATTAAATAAATCATACAAAAAATTCATCTCATTAGTTTCTAATGATTGAGCAAAGTACCTAGAGAGAACACTGTAGAATAATTCCCCAGGATAGGGTTTAGGAAAATTACTAAGCATTAAATCATCCCCTAAATATTATAAAATTAAATCATCTGTAACAGATTTTATAATTCCTGCTCCAATTAGCGAATCTCTAGCTG
This sequence comes from Gracilibacillus lacisalsi DSM 19029, assembly GCF_000377765.1. Lineage (GTDB taxonomy): Bacteria > Bacillota > Bacilli > Bacillales > Amphibacillaceae > Gracilibacillus > Gracilibacillus lacisalsi. Next base: position 299,680 of record NZ_KB898666.1, read on the forward strand.
AAAGTTGTTTTTTTCTACCTTTTTCCACTATGTCATGTAATTTATTTGTCGACGCACTCTTATCTAATTTCATAACTTTCTTTTGTTTTTGTTCTTCCCATTCATCAATTTTTTTCATTGCTATGAAAACCGCATTCTTTGCATTAATATTAGAATTCTGTTGAATAACTACCTTTGCAGCTTTCTCGGCTAGTTCTTCTTCAATGTCTAAAGAGAGAAGCGTCATAATAACTTTTTCTAATATGGAGATTTCTTTTTTTGCTCTTTTTTTAGCTTGTATTTCTTTTTCCATTTGTATTTTTTCCCGCATATCTATCGCTGGCATTCTCGAAGACAAGAATTCTTCTAAATCTAATGGTGTTATGTCTTCATATTTTGCAATTTCCTCTTTTTTACCCGACTCCAGTGCTTTTAAAAACGGAATGATAAGTTTCAAATGTTCTTTTTTAACATAACGAATCACATCAAAAGTTAATTCCTCAATACCAGCTTCAATCGCATAAGATTGACCAAGGAAGTATAACTTAACTGCAATATCTGTTATTCCCTGACTTTCCTTATATAAGAAATTCATCCATTCTTCATTTAATGTAGTGTTTTCTTTAGTCCATTGATAATCCCACATAGCAGTCATAAGCACTTTCCAATTATCATCATTTTTCATTTGTTCCCATACCATATCTCCATGACCACTACTTCTACGAGCCTGTCGAAAATCTTTTTGTAAAATGGTTTTTGCTTTCATTGTCCCTATCAACATAATTGGAATTCCTATCTCGTTTATCATCGTTACAAAAAAATTCATTACTTCATCAGATTCACTTTTTTTATGCACTAATAAATGTTGAATTTCATCTATAACTAAAGCACCTATACAATGTAACCTTGCAACTTGTCCCATCCTTACAACCATGGAACTATTCGAATTTCTCTTATTTCCATACTTTTCAAAATAGTTAGTTCCGATTAATTGATCAATTTTCAAAAAGAAGTCCATGCATAATGTTTTTATTGATCCATCATGTGGAGAGTTAAGTTTTAACCATGTGATCTGAAATAAACTTAATGGATATTTATGCACAACAACTTGTGGATACAAAGATAAGACTCTTTCTACTGCAGAAGTTTTCCCAATTCCAGAGAACCCCATTAGCGTAAAGCTCGATGAAGTAGTTCTAATATCTGGCGATAAACCCAGATCATATTTATTAATTAGTCTATCTTTTAACTCATTCAATACAAGCGTATGCTGCTTATCATTTGGATTTCTATTAACATACCCATATCGTAAAAAACGAGAAAATTTAAGTTCTAATTCAATTGTTTTGTTGGTGGGCTGATAAAATCGTGATAACCTTAATAATGCATGGTATCGATGATGGATCGATAAATTTCGTTCTTTTGAATTGTATTCAGGTAGATAGCTTAACTGTTCATAGGATTCTTCGAATGATAAAATGGGGGGTAAAGCCTCAATTAATGGATTATTTTTAAAGTCCAGAATTTCTTGAGGCGTATAAATGGCATAGGGTACTTGTTTACCGTTAGGAAGTTGAACTGAAGTTTCATCATTCTTCATTTTTCTTCATCCTTTGTTTAGAGAAAAGGTCCATTATTGAATATGATTGATTATGTATGCTGTTCTTATTAATTGGATCTAATTCATTTTTTGGGAATTCAACATGTTTACTGGTATTTTTCAATTCGATTTTTTCATCTAAATACCTTTCATTCTGCTCTTTTGATCTTTTGGTTTTTAATTGAGAAATTTTATTACTTTTACTTATGTTCGAATCATGTTCTGCTTTCTTTCTAGTTTCGGCTTCCTTCACTATTTCCTCTACTTGTGTATAAAGATTCAGTTTGTTCGTTAATTTATTGTGTTTTAAGCTATCTTTTGTTTCCGCTTCGTGATCCATTAATTGATCTATTTCATTAAGAGACTTATTTAGAAACTTTTCTTGGTGGGGTAGAAGGGTACACATTTTATATGGTGATTCAGTTCCTTTTACATGTAAATAAATGACATCCATATTCCTTGGATCATAGGAAAATTTCATTTTCCACTTCTTTTTTCTAGCCTTTACAAACCAATCTTCTTCAATAGCGATATCACATGAATATAACATTATTTTATACCGAATCCCCTGAGCTGTTACAGTAGCCATATCCGTTGGTAGTAAATGAAAGTCCACTAAGTTTTTGTTTGCTTTCTGAAGCCCACCATTTATTTTTATACCCCAATTCCATAACTCTATTGGAATTGGTCGGACATTATCTTCAATCATATCAACATTCCTATTATAATCTGACATATAATGATTGTGATTATAGTAAAGTATAAAATAAACAATCACTTTTACATAATCATCTAGTGTTAGCGTTGCTTTATGTCTAAAATCTATGGAACCCCTTTTACCTGAATCTTTATGTATATATCCTGGTAGTAGCGGTCGCAATAGGTCATGCGAAGAATGAAATAATTGTTCCACAATTCCTTTCCAATCAGGGCGATATGGGGGGTTATTATGAATTTCTATACCTAATCCTTCCACTAAAGAATCCGCAAATTTACTTTCTAATTCTCCTCTATCACCAATAATTGCATTAGGAAGCCCTATTACTGGCCAATCACCTTCAGCAAAACTGATTCCAAGTCTATTACAATATTCTCCTTTATCACTAAATGCATTTTGTAAAGCCGTTGCCATGCTTATCCATGAAGGATTATTTAAACTGATATAAAATCCTGTAATCATCCTACTAAAAACATCTATGACAAAATAAAGTGTTGGTTTTCCCACCATCCAGTTTGTATTAAATCTGTTTAACAAGAAAATATCAGCAGGTGTTGCATCAATTTGATATAGTGAACCTGGACCGAGTGCGTCATGTTCTGTTGATCCTAATAATTTTCTATAGTTCCTTTCAAACGCGGTTTCTCCTTCACGCTTTTTTACCACTACATCTAATTGGTATAGCTTCTGAAACCAATAATAAAATTGATAATAACTTGGAATATTTTCTTCATCTTGCAAAACTAATTTTCTCTTGTTTTCTGTATACACATATCCCTTCTTAAAATAATCTTTGATCATCATGTCATAAGCAAATTGCAAAGAAGGTTTTGTTCTAGACAAATAATATTTATTGATACATATTTTAAAGATTTCTTTCAACTCTTCTGAAACATTAATTCCCCCACCTTTTTTTCTAGGACGACCAGCTTTACGTTTAAATTGATAATCACCATAATTTCCACAGTTTACATAGTCAGGCAAAAGACTATCAACTACCATTCCACGTTGCCAATATTTGCGTAAATACTTCATAATAGTATTGGCAGAAACATTCTTTTGAGCAACTACTTCTCGGATTAATTTTCCACGTCTTTGTCTAAGATAAATATCCGGTTCTTTATGTACAATATCCTTAATTGATTCCCATGCTCTATTCCTAAATTGAACGTCCTGTTCTTTTATATCATACTTTACTAATCGATTAGACAAAAGGTTGTCTTCAATGTAGATAGAGTCCCCATTTGCTAAGTCATCTTCAACCTCATTTAGTTTAAGTTTGATAGGAAGAGCTTTCTCTACTTGAGTATCAATAATATAACCCAACTTCAATTGCCTATCCAACCATAAAATTCGGAAAGTCTCTTCAGTGTGAACGTTTTGAATTACATCATTTACTACTAGCATTGAAATAATCGATCCCTTCTTTTTGATGGTTAATAGAAAGATCATGTATTGTCCGTTTTCGCAAATCAAGCTTTTCATTCATATTTATTGAGACAACTTTATTTGCTAATAAGTATCTAAAATAATTCACGCCTGTTCCGGCATTGAGTATATAATCTTCCTCAAATGCTGTAATTAAATCAAAAATAGAAACAATTTGATTCTTATTATATGTATCGTTTAGATATTTTAAAAAGGTATTGGCTAGTTCTACTTGTTCTTTTTCTATAATACGAAATGGGTGTATCCATTGAATGTTCCTAGTCAAATTAGATGGTAGATCTCTCTCTGTTACTATCAACCAATTTATTTCTTGTTGCTTCCAATATTCACGCTCTATTTCCAACTTGTCTAATACATCATTATCTTCTAGATGTTCCGATGGTTTAATAGAAATTGCTTCCGATTGTACTTGATTGTTTCTTCTAATAGTAATAACAACATCTGTTGTCACTGGGATAAAAGTATTGTTCTTATTATCCTTTATATGCTTTATTCCCTTATTTTCCGCGATCTCTAATGTTTTCGTCCTATTTAAAGGGAACTGTTCTCTTACATCTAAAACAGCCTCACTCCACTCCAGTAAATAAAAATAATTTCTTTCAATATTCGAAAAGAAGTGGTGGTTTCTACCGGTTTTCCAACCTTTAATTCTACTGCTATTCCCACGGCTAGGCACATCATGTATAGTTAACCATGGTTTATAACTGCCTAACTCTCCACTACCTCTGCCTTCTTTAATGTACTTAGCTATTTTATTTTCCGTCCAACCATATTTTCTTTTTCCCATATTTTCACCTTTTAATATTATTTTGTGAAGCATTTTTACACTTGCTAATATAATGAAAATGGATAAAATATATCTTGGGCTTTTAACTTGCCATGATTATATCGTTATACGGATATTAATTCAAGTTAGAGATTAACATTAAATACGAGAGGGAGAATACACGTGACTATAGGAGCAAGATTTAAAGAACTTCGGCTAAAAAATAATCTCAAACAAACAGATTTTTCACATATGATTGGTGTTTCACAAGGTACTTTAAGTGATATTGAAAAAGGAAGATCAAAACCATCAATCGATACAGTAATTGCAGTAAGTAAACAATTCCGGATTAGTACGGATTGGCTATTAAAAGGTAAATAAATTTCTATAGAAAGGATTATCTCCAGCTTTTTATGGAGATAATTTTTTTAGGGAAAAATAAAGAAGGTGGATAAAATGATTACATACTTGCCTACATTGTATCCTGGTGAATTATTATATAGCTGGTTTGCGAGATACCACGTTCATTCAGGGAATCTCAGTTTTAAACAAACAACTTTTGACTTATTTGGATCTACCTCTCATATCTCGACTCCCGATTTACCTTGCAGGTTATTATACCTTTATGATCAATGTAGACATTTTTGTCCTTCACCACCACAAGAATGGGTTCTCAAACACACATTTTATAATTACTATACAACATTTTCCACTTCACAAATAAGAGAAAAGGTGATGAGATGTATGTTGGAAGGAACGAATCATGCTTTACATATGTTAACTGGCCATATGGCTAGTACAGTGAATGATATAAAAAATTTTCGATATTGTCATGTCTGCAAGAATGAAGATATTTCTTCATACGGCGAACCATTTCTACATACAATTCATCAACTTCCTAGTTGTTTAGTATGCCCGCATCATGGTGAGATTTTACTCGAAACATCTATTCCTTTTAGAGGATTTAATAAACATGAATATAGACCCTTGTTGTGTACCGACTATAATAGTAGAAGAATTATTAGCAACATTAACCATGAAACATTTGAAATCTTATTTACGATGGCAAAGGAAAGTCAATTATTAATTGATGGGAATTTTCAATTTGACCCAGAAGAAATTCAGAAGTATTATAAGGTTCTTTTAAATAGGCAAGGATTATTAAGTCCAAAAGGTAACGTAAGACAACAACTACTGTTTTCTAGATTTTCACACTTTTTCAACGAAGACACTTTAGAACTGTTGCAGTCTGCAATTCAGTTAGAAAGTGAATCAAATTGGTTGAAATCTATTACAAGAAAACATAGGAAGGTCTTCCATCCCACAAGACATCTACTTTTTATGAACTTTGTAGGGACATCTATAGAAAGCCTAACGACTACGAAGCCAATAGAGAATGCCTTTGGAGAAGGCCCCTTTCCATGCTTAAATATAGCAGCTAACCATTACAAAAAAGATATCATTAACAACGTAATTATCACGCATTGTTCAAAAACACAAAAACCTATCGGCACCTTCACTTGCCAATGTGGATTTATTTATACAAGAAGAGGGCCTGATCCAAATTCCGAAAACAGATATTGTATTAGTAGGATAAAACAATTTGGGGGAGTTTGGATGTCAAAGCTTGAAGTACTTGTAAGCAAAAAAGAGTATAGTTTAAGAAAAATAGCTCGACAATTAAATGTAGATACAAAAACTGTCATTAAATATTCAAAAAAGAAAAGAAGTCATTCAATAAAATCTGAATCTGTTTCAGGTAACACTATCTCTATAATTAAGTACCGGAGAGAATGGCTCTTTCTTCAACATAAAAACCCAACACTTAGCAAAACTAATCTCAGGAAATTAAATCCAAAATTATTTATGTGGTTATATAGAAATGACAAAGAATGGTTAAACAATCATTCTCCAAAATTGATAGAATTGAATCCTCCATCTAATAAAATCAACTGGTCACATAGAGATGAAGAAATTGCAAAAATCATCATCCCAAAAGTTATACAAATACTTAATCATTCTAAGCCTTTAAGGGTTACCAGGAACAAAATCGGAAAATTAATTAGAAAGCAAGCTTTGTTAGAACGACATTTAGAGAAATTACCTATTACCAACTTCATCTTAGCTGAAGTAACGGAATCGGTAGAAGAATTCCAGATAAGAAGAGTAGTCTGGGCGTTTAATGAATTAAAAGATCAACAGGAAGTTATTAAAATGTGGGAACTAAAAAGGTTTGCTGGACTCCCAAATAGAATCGATTTACATTCTAAACTACATGACACAATTGAAAGACTGAAAACATCCAACTAATGTATCTAAAAAAAGCACAAAACTATACATAATTTATGTTAGCCTTTTATGCGAAATTATTTTACTATATAAAGATATTGAAGTAACTTTAATTTCTTAAAAACTAAAATTAATACCGATGAATTTATGTATATTCGTGTTTCTTCCTAAAGGAATAATTTCACACTAATTTAGTACGTTTGCAATGTATTATAAAAGTGGTATAGTAATTAACTGTTAATATTCCTCTAATACCTTCAAAAAACTACTTCATCTTCTTCACAAAACATTTCTGAAAATAAGGGGATACGTATGTTATATAGATTAAAATTTTTTAATAATTTCTATTATGGTTGGTTAGTATTAATAATTGGTGGTTTAGGAGTTTTTTTCTCTGGTCCAGGACAAACATTTTCTAATTCACAATTTATAGATGAGTATATAAACGATTTTGGATGGTCTAGATCCCTAGTTTCTGGAGTATATTCTGTTGCAACCTTGGTTGCAGGTTTATTAATGATTTTAGTTGGACGATTTATCGATCGTTTTGGCCCTAGAGCTATGATGGTAATAGTTGGAACATTATTCTCATTTGCATGCTTTTATAACAGTTTTGTGTCTAGTATTTGGATGCTTGCATTAGGGTTTTTCTTGGTACGTTTACTAGGGCAAGGAAGCATGACTTTAATTCCAAATACCTTAGTAGCACAATGGTTTATTAAAAAGAGAGGAAGAGCCTTCAGTATAAAAGCCCTTTTTGGGTTTGCAGGCGCAATGTTATTTCCGATTATCAACACTTGGTTAATACAAACTTGGAACTGGCAAATTGCATGGCAATTTTGGGGATTCGTTCTATTATTTGTGTTTGTTCCAATTGCATTTTTTGGAGTGAAGAATCATCCAGAATCTATTGGTTTGCAACCTGATGGGGAGAAAGAAGCGGAAGAAAATAAAAATGGAAGCAGACTAGTTACGCCGATTCGTGAAGCAGAAGAAGATTGGACATTGAAGGAAGCAATGAAAACTAGAGCTTTTTGGGCGATATTAATTTGTGTCGGTATTCCGGCTATGGTCAATACTGGCATTACTTTTCATATTACTTCCATTTTTAGAACGAATGGACTTTCTCTTGAAGTTGCAGCGTTAGTATTAAGTTTAATGGCACTTATAGGGATACCTATTTCGTTAATTTCAGGTGTAATATTGGATAAGGTAAAAACAAATTTAGTACTACTTGTAGTCTTTATTATAGAATTCTTTGTCCTTTTATTGTTATTCATTACAGATACTTTCTTCTTGGCGATATTATTTGGTTTCTTATGGGGGGTAGCAGGCGGCTTAGAACGTATCGCTATTGGAGTTATTTGGCCTAATTACTTTGGTAGAAAACATATCGGAAGTATTAATGGAGTCGGTGCAACTATAGGGGTTATTGGTTCTTCATTAGGTCCATTACCATTTGGTATAGGATTTGATTTATTTGGGAGCTATAATTTAGTTATACTACTAACACTGATATTTCCGATGATAGGTATCATAAGTTCTCTTTTAGCGAAAAAACCGATTAAAACTAATGAATAAAGAAATGACTACATGCAATGGTATGCATGTAGTCATTTCTTTAATATATCCACACCATATAATGGATAAAAAACTATTCTTTATGAAAATATTAAAAAATATTTTCAATTTAATAGTTTGTGATATTTTATAGTATTTTAAAGTATAATTGCGCAAATTAATGAAAACAATTATTGTTCGCGTTTCCATGGTATTTTGACGATTTTGTGAATTGTGATATAGTTCATGATGTTCACGGCGGAATTTTCTCTGAAACGCTCAGAGAAGCAAAAATAATATGAAAGAGGTGCTTCATGAACATAGCAAAAAAAATTAAATATGAATGGTTTGGGAACGTACGAGGTGACGTTTTAGCTGGAATTGTTGTAGCTTTAGCGTTAATTCCAGAAGCAATTGCGTTTTCCATTATTGCAGGTGTTGATCCAATGGTTGGACTCTACGCTTCCTTTTGTATTGCCGTTGTTATCGCGTTTATTGGTGGGAGACCCGGGATGATTTCAGGTGCAACAGGGGCTATGGCATTATTGATGATCACATTAGTTGCAGATCATGGATTGGAATATTTATTGGCTGCCACTATTTTGACCGGTATCATACAAGTTCTTTTCGGGGTTTTTAAGTTAGCAAGTATTATAAAATTTGTTCCTCGTTCAGTGATGGTTGGATTTGTTAACGCACTTGCTATTATGATTTTCACTTCACAACTTCAACATTTTGAAGGTGAAAGCTGGATCATGTATAGTATGGTAGCTTTAACATTAGCGATTATTTATATTTTTCCACGAATCACAAAAGCAATTCCCTCCACATTAGTTGCTATTGTTGTCGTAACTGTAATAGCGGTATTTGCAGGGTTAGGCATTCGTACAGTAGGAGACTTAGGGAATATTTCTTCCCAATTACCTATCTTTATGATTCCTAATATACCACTATCTTTCGAAACATTAGCGATTATTTTCCCATACTCATTGGCATTAGCAATTGTTGGTTTGCTAGAATCATTGTTAACAGCAAATATTGTTGATGACATGACAGATACAGAAAGTAATAAAAATAAAGAGAGTCGTGGACAAGGGATTGCTAATATCGTAACGGGTTTCTTTGGCGGGATGGCTGGTTGTGCAATGATAGGACAATCCGTAATCAATGTTAAATCAGGCGGGAATGGTAGATTGTCTTCATTAGTTGCAGGTGTTTTTCTCATGTTTTTAATTATTGCATTAGGAGGAATTGTTGTTCAAATTCCTATGGCAGCATTAGCCGGTGTAATGATTATGGTTGCCATTAGTACATTCGATTGGTCATCTTTACGAAACATTCATAAAATTCCTAGAACAGATGCTATTGTAATGATAGCAACCGTAATTACCGTAGTAGTAACACATGACTTATCGAAAGGTGTCTTATTAGGTGTCTTACTAAGTGCTATTTTCTTTGCAGCAAAAATATCCAAAGTTAAAGTGACTCACATTTCATCTGTAGATAACAGTAAGAAAATTTATAAAGTGCATGGGCAAATTTTCTTCGCTTCAGTGAATGATTTAGTTGAAAAATTTAACTTTAATGAACCTATCAAGCAAGTGGAAATTGATCTTACAAACGCTCACCTCTGGGATGACTCGGCAATTGGAGCATTAGATAAAATAGAGATGAAATTTGAGCAAAATCATGTTAAGGTTAAATATATAGGATTGAACGCAGAAAGTAGATTACTAAAAAGAAAAATAGGTGGTCTATCTAAAGCGTCGGGTCATTAATGGCAGAAGAGGTGAAGGGGCTTGTATAAAAAGATATTACTTGCAACAGATGGATCAGAACACTCGATTCGAGCAGCGTCTCATGCAATAGAAATCGCTCAAGTTAAAAATGGATCGATAGATATTGTCTATGTAGTAGATGGAAATACGTCAAAGTCAGATGTACTTCATGGAATAGATAAATATGAAGTAAAAAAAGAAAGAGAAGAAAAGTTTAAACCTATAAGAACGAAAATTAAGGAAGCAGGTATTTCGTGTGAAACTCATTTTCTACATGGTGAACCCGGTCCTAGCATTGTTGAATTTGCTAATGACAATCAATATGACCTTGTGGTTGTAGGAAGTAGAGGATTAAACAAATTACAAACCATGATCCTAGGAAGTGTGAGTCACAAAATTCTCAAACGGGTAGAATGTCCGGTTTTGGTTGTCAAGTAATTTAAAGCTAGCAGTCATGCTAGCTTTTTTTATTTGTCACTATAATACTTTGGGTCAATCGCTTCTAACTGAAATGCAGAGATATCATTTCCAATTAAATATAGCTGATGCATTGCTCTAGTCATCGCAACATATAATAATTTTGATTCTAAATCATTATAATGATATTTACTCTCCATATTAACTAAGATAACCACATCAAATTCTAACCCTTTTGCTAACGATGCTGGAACAATGGTGATTTTTTCTTTGATCGCATCCGTCTCCGTTAATAGTTGTATAGATGAATCGGTCTTCTGTTTGAAAAACCGATATAGTTCTTCCGCTTCTTTGTCATTTTTAGTTATCATAGCAATCAACGAATGTGTTTCGTCTACCAATTGATTCACCAAATTTTCTAGTTTATTCAATAGTATTGATTTGGTTTTTTCGATGATTAGTGTTGGCTTTAATCCATGTCTTACAACAGGTTCAGCTAAAGGCAATTTGGCGGATTGATTTTTTAGAATTTCATTTGCAAGTTCCATAATTTCTATTGTCGTTCGATAACTTTTTTGTAAAGTGATATAATTCGATTTCGTTAATAAGTCACTTTGAATATCTTTCCAGTTATCAATACCACGATATTGATGAATACCTTGTGCTAAATCACCTAAAATGGTAAATAGTTTGGTCTGATTGGCAACACTTAATGCTCTGAATTGAAATAAACTATAATCTTGTGCTTCATCAATTACAATATACTTCATTTTTAGCTCGTCCTTCACACCAAAAAGTTTCGCTTGGATAAACAGAATAGCAGCAAGATCTTCTATTTCAAATTCACCTTTATTTATTGTTAATTGTGATTGATTAAATAGTAAACTTATTTCTTCAGGATTTAATATTTCCTCTGCATATTTTTTTAGTAATTTTTCATTACATAGCAAATTTTTATAGTACTCAGTCGCATTCTTCTTAGGGAATTTATTCATATATTTATTGACATTACGTAAGGTTTCACTTTTTATTTCTTTTATTACTTTTTCTTTATTATTTAATAATGCAACTGTCTTACTTCTTCTTTGTTCTCCGTCTTTATATTTAAATTGTATCTTTTCAAACTTTTCTTCGAATTTTTCCTCAATTTTACTGAGCAAATCGTCTTTTTTCTTCTTAAATTCTTTTTTTAGAAGTTGTGATATTTTTTCTTTTCTTTGATCGATTGTTAGATAACAGTAATCTTTTAGAAAAAGCTTTTGAATTTTCTTATAAGAAAAAAATTTATATTTACTTATATATAAATCTTCTTTAGGCACATACTTTCGAATTATTTCTTTTAAGTAATTCTTGATTAATTTTTCAAATTCAACGGAACCTTTTATTTTTGAGATATTTTCTGTTTTTTCACGGTTTCGATCTTGGTTTTCTATCAGTTCTTTTAATTTATTGTTAGGGTTTATTATTGGAATTTGTGTACCGATACATTCTTGAACATATTCTACAAATGTACTTTGCCTGATTTTATCTACACCTAATTCTGGTAATGATTGTGCGATGTAGTCGATAAACATTTTGTTCGGTGCTAGGATCATCACTTTATCAGGTGACATTTTATCTTGGTAATGATAAAGAAAATAGGAAAGCCTGTGTAAAGCAATCGTCGTCTTTCCACTTCCTGCAACCCCTTGTACGATCATTGGTTTTTGAAGATCTTGGCGAATTACACTATTTTGTTCTTCTTGTATAGTAGCTACAATATCATTCAATCTTTTGTCCGATTTCTTTGATAGAGATTGTTGCAATAATTCATCTCGAGACGTTACATCAATATCATTGATTTCTTCTAAATTACCATTTTCAATCTGATATTGCCTTTTTAAGGATATTACTCCTGTTCGTTCTCCTTCTTCAGCATGATAAGTAACCTCGCCTAATCTGCCGTCGTAATAAAGGTTTGCAACAGGTGATCGCCAATCAACAATAATTGGTTCTTGATTATCTTTCCTATACAAAGAAAACTTACCGATATAATAGATTTCATTATGATTAGAATGATCTGGATGGAAGTCAATGCGGCCAAAATAAGGAGCGTTTTTCATTTTGTTTAATTGTTCTAAATCCCCTTGGATCATATCAAGAAGTCGACTATTTGTAAGGATATTAATATAACTTAAACTACTATCTAAATAATCCAGGTTTATGTAGGCATCTTTAATGTTTTCTTGAAATTGATTCTGACTGGAATAAGCTATATCTAATACGGATTGCATATAATCTTTTGTATAGTTAAGATGATATAGTTCTTCTTTATAATCGATATGTTTGATTGCTTTTACCATTTTCACTTTTCTCCTTTCATTCATATCTATCTTAGCGAAATAATTGAGTAATTACAAAATAAATTCATATTGTGATATGATAAGGTGGAATTTCAAATAAGCGGTGATTAAATGTTAAAAGATACAGGAGAAAGGGTTATACCGGATCAAATGGCCATTACGAATGAGTTATTAATTGAACATCTTGCTAGGTATCATTTCTCTGTCCCATATGTTCATGGAAGGGTTTTAGACTTTGCAACTGGTACAGGCTATGGGACACATATCATAGCAAAAAAGTGTAAAAAGAAAGTATCTGAAATTGTTGGTATTGATATTGATCCAGAAGTAATTAAGTATGCAAGAGGTAGATATTATCATCCATTATCTAAGTATTTAGTAGAGGATGTCACAGATCCTAAGTTATCAGAAAAATTAGGGCAATTTGATGTAATCTTGAGTTTCGAAACAATTGAACACGTAAAAGATGAGCAACAATTCTTAGCTAATGTCTTTCAATTATTGAAACCAAATGGAACGTTGATACTATCAACTCCATTTGGAAAAGGTAGAGGTAAGCCGTGTGGGTCACCTTTTCACGTACACCAACTAACACCTCAGGAATTTTTCGAATTATTCAAAAATTATTCAAAAACAGAATTTTATTATCAAAATGGACCACTTATTGAAACATTTTCTACGTCAGTGCAAAAACACCATCCATTAGGAATTGTAGTCGCAAGAAAATAAATAACGGGAAAATTTAATTTTAAATAAGAGGTTATTCTATGATAAAATCAAAGTTCTTTCTCATTATCTTCTTTATTAATATATTTTTGCTACTTCTATTTTTAATCTTCCCAAAGAAAATTAAAAGTGTAGAAGAGTTATCTATTGTAACTTCGATCATACAAAGTTACGTTAATCTGTGAAAAATGATTTAAAATATTTCTATTCTAAAATTTCAATTCATATGTATTACTTCTACTCAGTGCATTTTTGGTAAAAAGAGCGATGTTGACAATGTCCTTGATTTTAAAGGAGAGAGAAGAACTTCATTAGAGGAATAGAGAAGTGAGTATATGGATTCGAAATAAATATATAAGTTACGATGTTCTGCCCCCTTTTTTTGGTCTCAAGGGGTGTTTTTATGGCTAAAAAGAATATCTGAATAATAGGTGGACTAAAAAACTATTGAGTGGTTTAAAGTTGTTCCATTAAAGGGCCAGATTGTGGAAGAAAACTCTTTAGCTGGTTCTGGACATTTTCCTTTAAATGTAAAATTCGTTAAAACAATCTGCTTAGCTATCAGAAGGTAAATGGTAAATGTAAGAAGTTTAAATTCTATGTTGCATCTTAATATATCTATTCTGGAAAAAATTCTAGATTTTTGTCGAAATTATTATAAGCTTTATTTATATAAATCTTTATTGTGATTGCAATAAAAACAAAGGAGATAATTTCTATGACATCAACCAAATATATTTTTCAAAAGCTTACTCCGATAAACAATGTTGATTTGAAACTTTATGAGGATGCGTTGAATTATGTATTTCAAGAAGATGACTTAAAGAATGTAGCCATAACTGGTCCGTATAGTGCAGGAAAAAGTAGTGTTTTAGAAACGTACAAAGGTAACCAACCGAATAAACGATTTTTAAACATTTCACTAGCTCATTTTGAATCAACAACAGATGAAAAGAAAAAAGCATCGAATGATAACATTTACAATAACTCAACATTAGAGGGTAAAATTCTTAATCAACTCATTCATCAAATTAAACCTAAGTCCATCCCTAATACTCATTTTAAAGTTAAAAGAAGAATGCCGACTTATAAAATGTTGCTTGCTACGTTATTTATATCATTATTTATTGTATTGATCAATTTCATAATAGGTTTTAATACTTGGAGTAATTTTGTGCAGAATTCTAACTCTTGGGTAAAAACGGTATTTGCATTTACAACGAAGGATTACTCGATTATTGTTGGTGGAATCATTTGCATTGCTTTATTAATATACGCAATATATGAATTGATTAAGATGTTGCAATATAACAAGTTGATTCTTAATAAATTAAAAGTACAGGGCAATGAGATTGAAATTTTTTCAGAGACAGATGAATCTTATTTCGATAAATACCTCAATGAGGTACTATATCTCTTTGAAAATTGCCAAGCAGATGTAATCGTGTTTGAAGATATGGATAGATTTAACAGTAATGAGATATTTGAAAAACTAAGGGAAATAAATCAGTTGGTTAATAATAAGTCACCCAAAGTGATTCGATTTATCTACTTACTCCGTGATGATGTATTTATATCCAAAGATAGAACTAAATTTTTTGATTTTATAATTCCAATTGTACCCATAGTTGATGGTTCAAATTCATATGATCAGTTTATAGATCTTTTTAAACAAGGCGGAATTTTAGAAAAATTTGATAAAAAATTCTTGCAGGGACTATCTCTTTATATAGACGATATGCGTTTACTAAAAAACATATATAATGAATATTTAATCTACTATGAACGTATCCAATCGACAGAGTTAAATAGTAATAAATTATTAGCTATCATTTCATTTAAAAATATTTTTCCTAGGGATTTTAGTGAATTGCAACTTGGTAGGGGATTTGTACACACACTTTTCATAAACAAAACTAATTTTATTCTAGACGAGATAAAGACAATTGACAAAAAAATCCAGGAAAAGGAGATGCAAATTGAAAAAGCAGAAAATGAATTATGTACTCATATTGACGAATTAGATGCTTTATATTTTCCCTTAAATCCTATTCTATCTGTAAATAGGAAAAGGGAAAACCAATTTCCAAATAGATTATCCTTTATAAAAGCTATGAAAGAAAATCCTAATAATGTTGAACATATAGTAAATTCTAGATGGGTTCAATTTGATTTTAATAATGAATATAATAAGTTATCAAATAACGACGATTATAATAAACGAAAACAAGCTGTTGAGAATAAATCAGCAGAAGGAATTGAAAAAACTAATAAAGAAATATTGGAGTTAAAACAGGAAAGAGCCATTCTTGAAAATAAGAAGTTACATGAAATAATTACGAGAACAAACAAAGAGAGCATTTTTAGGACTAACTATACAAATGAAATGGGTGAAGAATTCACGTACGAAGATGTAAAATTAAGTCCGTATTTCCCTTTAATCAAATATTTAATTAGACATGGATATATTGATGAAACTTACCCAGACTATATGACTTATTTCTACGAGAATAGTCTTAGTAGAATAGATAAGATATTTTTACGAAGTGTAGCGGATGAAGATGCAAAAGAATACTCTTACGCTTTAAAGAATCCAGCCCTTGTAGTTTCTCGCCTAAGGGATGTTGATTTTGATCAAGAGGAGACTCTTAATTTTGATCTATTATCACACCTAATTAACTCGAACCATAAGAATTTATTCAGATTTATTAACCAGTTAAAAGAAAATAAAAGATTTGAGTTTGTATTACAGTTTTGGATTATTGATAAAGATAGATCAGCATTTATTAAAGCAATAAATCACTATTGGCCACGAATCTTTGTAGATATTTTAAAGGATTCTCACTTTTCTGATAATCAAAAGCAAGAATATGCTACTGATACTTTATACTATTCTCCTAATAAAGATTTATTGGAACTGAATGTGGATAATTGCTTAACCTCGTATATATCTAGTAATAGTGAATTCTTAAATATTAAAAATCCAAGTATAGAACTGCTTATTGAAAAATTTTCTTTATTAAATGTAAAGTTTAAACAAGTCAATTATGATAATGCAAATAATATTCTGTTCACAGAGGTTTACAAATCGGACCTATATAGGTTGAACATAAGAAATATCGAGCTTATTTTGGAGAAAATATACAGAATCTCAAATACCCACAATTACAAGCATAAAAATTTCACCCTTGTGATTTCAAAAACTAAGGAGCCCTTAGCTAATTACGTAAGAAATAATTTTCAGCGGTATATTGAGATAGTACTTAATTCCTGTGAAGGGTTAATAACTGATGAAGAAGAAGCAGCGCTTGAAATTATAAATAGTCCTAATATTACTCATGAACAAAGAATGACTTATATTAAATATCTTGAAACAGTAATAGCAAATTTGGTTGACATAGTTGATGAAGATATTTGGCAAGAGTTATTACCTCATAATGTGTTGTATTCAGAAATCAATGTCATTAATTATTATGCTGTGAAAAAAATGGATTCCCATCTCATAGATTTTATTAATAGTGGGTTAGAAGATTTAAAATTTGATTATAATGTAATATCAAAGGATTTTAGTAAGGAATTGGCATCTAATTTTTATAAGGATATAGTTTTATGTGAAGAATTGTCTGAAATTAAATACGAAGCATTATTAATGAGTCTGAACAGAATATATAAACAGTTTTCTTTTAGAAATATCTCGTCTAACAAAATGGAAATTTTAATTAAATGTAAAGTTGTGTATATGAATGATGTGAATCTCCGGTTTATGAGAGAACATTACCCTAAACATTTATTGAATTTTATATCTAGTAATATAAAACGCTACACTTCACAGGTTATTAATAAAGACAATTTTTCATTCGATGAACTAGAAAGTTTGCTGGATATGGAAATTAAGGATTACTACAAACTAAAATTATTGAAGTACACCTCTGAATCAATATCTATTAAGAATAAAACATTTTCAGCAAATATTAGATATCAAGTTCTCAAGTATAACTTTGACACTAATGATATCCCTTATTTAATGAGTGAGTATGACCATGAAATTAAAAGGTTAAAAGAATTGATTATCACCAAATGCATTGAAAATATAGACGAAGTAGTAGCGGAAGAAAGGGACTTATCATTTAATTTATTTGTGGAACTATTAAAGGCGGATGAGATTGAAAAGCAGGACAAAATCCAATTATTGATATTACAACTTCATAAATTTAGTCAAGTGCAAGCAATAAAAAGCTTTTCAATTTTAGATATGCAAGACTTTTTAAATGTATTTTCGGGAAGATGGCCAAAGTTTAAAAAGACAAGTAGAAACAAAATGATTCTAGAAGTATTAGAAACTAAAGGTTGGATTTCTAGCTTTGATACAGATAATCACGATTCTAATTTCTATAGAGCAAGAGGCAGAAGAAAACAAACATAATTTTAAATCATCCTAAAGTTCTATACTACTTCTTTATGTTCTTCAGCAATCGAGACGTTTTATTTGAAAAGGTCCAATCATTTTTCCATAACACGCTATTTTTTGTTCGTTTATCAATTAAATCAAACATCATTCTAAAGCAACAACCAACCTCGTATCAAAAATTATAAAAAACAATAATAAATAAGAATCGAGATTAGAACACATCTCGATTCTTTTGAATTTGTTATTGTAGAATAAATTAACATGCATATTAGCAAAACTCTTCGCTAAGATTAAGCAATATCTTAGCGAAGGACTATTTTTAAAAGATCAGTACTAACTTTTAAAAGATAACAACTTACTTTTAAAAGCTCAATACTTACTTTTAAACACACACACAATAGTAAAAATCGCGTCTAATTACTCAACCGTCACAGACTTCGCTAAATTTCTCGGCTTATCAACATCACAATCACGGTGAAGTGCTGCGTAATATGCAAGTAACTGCATTGGAATCACACTTACTAACGGTGTTAGTAGTTCATGGACTTGTGGTAAAACAAATTGGTCACTATCATTTTCAAAGCCTTTCATACTGACAACACAAGTATTAGCCCCACGTGCTGCTACTTCCTGTACGTTACCGCGAATGGATAGATTAACATTTTCTTGTGTTGAAATAGCGATAACTGGTGTTCCATCTTCAATTAAAGCAATCGTACCATGCTTCAATTCTCCACCAGCGAAGCCTTCTGCTTGAATATATGAGATTTCTTTTAACTTCAATGCCGCTTCTTGAACAACGAAATAATCCATGCCACGGCCAATAAAGAAGGCATTTCTTGTTGTTTCAAACATGTCTTTTGCAATACGTTCGAACTCTTCTTTTTGATCCGTTAATGTTTCCATCGCACTTGATACAATAGCTAGTTCTTGTAGTGGATCAAACGATAGATTAATCCCTTTTGCTCTGGCACTATCTACCGCCAGAATCGCTAATACAGCAATTTGAGCTGTATATGCTTTCGTTGATGCTACTGCAATTTCAGGTCCTGCATGTAAATGCAAGGTATAATCTGCTTCACGAGAAAGGGTTGAACCAGGCACATTAGTAAGCGTCAATGCCGGGTGCCCTAAAGCTTTTGTTTGTACTAAAACGGAACGGCTATCTGCTGTTTCCCCACTTTGTGAAATGAAAATAAATAATGGATTTTCAGATAACAATGGCATATTATAAGAGAATTCACTTGCAATATGCACTTCGACAGGGATATTAGCCAATCGTTCAATAAATTGTTTACCAACTAATCCAGCATGATAACTTGTTCCTGCTGCAATAATATAGATACGATCCGCTTTCTGCATCGCTTTACGGATATCATTATCTAATTTAATGGTATCGTTCTTGTCTTGATACTCTTGAATAATTTTACGGATAACAAATGGTTGTTCATCAATTTCTTTTAACATAAAGTGTGGATAGGTTCCTTTTTCCGTATCAGAAGCATCGATTTCAGCTACATATGCTTCACGCTCCACAACTGTTCCATCTAACTTCTGTATTTCGACACGATCACGTTGAACCAATACTACTTCTTTATCTTCAATTTCCACATAACGATTCGTTTCTTTTAAGGTTGCCATCGCATCACTTGCTACGACATTAAAACCGTTCCCTAAGCCGACAAGTAATGGACTTTTGTTTTTGGCAACGTAAATAAGATCAGGATTTTGATTATCAATTAAAGCAATGGCATAAGATCCTTTTAGAACAGATAAAGCTTTACGGAAGCCACCTAATACATCATTCGCTTCATTAGCAAGCTGTTCAATTAACTGTACGACGATTTCTGTATCTGTTTCACTTTTTAATGAAACTCCAACTAAATACTCACCGCGAATCTCATTGTAATTCTCGATTACTCCATTATGAACTAATGTGAAACGGCCAGATCCACTTTGGTGAGGGTGCGCGTTATCTTCACTTGGCTCACCATGTGTTGCCCAACGAGTGTGTCCGATCCCCATTGTTGCCATCACATCTTCGTCTACCTTGTCACGTAACGTTGCAATTCTTCCCTTAACTTTTGTTACACTTACACCATTATCATTTAATAAAGCAATACCTGCAGAATCATATCCACGATACTCTAATTTCTCTAATCCTGTTAATAAAACTTCCTTTGCATCATTTGCTCCAATAAAACCTACAATACCGCACATAGCGTTGTCTCCTCCTTATAATAAGGGGCAGACAAACGACCATTGAATCGATAGTTACAAGGGGCGTCTATCTGCCCCTTTCTCGTGTTTGTATACGTTCATCTTGTTCTTATTCTTGTACAAGAAGTTGCCTTCCTGCTTTCGAACAAAAACATATCGGTTGAGATGTGCAACCGGGAGGCATCCGCCGATCATGCTCGATAAACCTCCTCCTCGTCAGCTATGAGTTTACCGTACGTCATAGCCCAGGCGCTTTTATTTAAATTTCTGTTTCTATGCTCCTTTCCATTCTTGACTACGTCGCTAAAGAAAACGACTCTTTTATTTTACTTGAAAAGATCTTTTTAAGCAATCAATATTGTAAAAAGATCTACTACAATTCTATGCAGATTTTATAAGATTAGTGATAAGAAAAGCGCAGAGCAGCCGCTTAGAAACATAGCGGCTTCAAAATTAACAGGGGAATTTTACAATTAGATGAGAGCTTTTCCGCGTAACAAGTTAGTCTGTGGTAGTCTGATGTATGCTTACCTACCTCTTTTCAAAAGATAGCTTTTGATTATGCTGCTGTTTATTGTGAAAATAGAACTTGTTTATTGCGAATCATTGCTTCTTTATTGCGAAATGGTCCTCGTTTATTGCGATTCTCTGCTTCTTTATTGCGAAATGGTCCTCGTTTATTGTGATTCTCTGCTTCTTTATTGCGAAATGGTCCTCGTTTATTGTGATTCTCTGCTTCTTACACTAAAAAAGAAGCTATGGATTTGCCATAGCTTCTACTCATTATCTTTACTCTTCCATTCCCATTACTTGTTGGATTACTTCTACAACTTCATCAACGTAATGATTACAGTCTTCTAATGTTGGTGCTTCCACCATCACACGTACTAACGGCTCCGTTCCGGAAGGACGTACTAACACACGACCTTGATCACCCATCTTTGACTCAACTTTATCAATAGCATCAAGTACGGTTGGATTTGTCATTACTTCATTCTTCTTCACTACACGAACATTCTTTAGTACCTGTGGGAATTTTTCCATTTCACCAGCTAGTTCAGATAACGGCTTACCTGTCTCTTGCATGACATTGATAAGCTGTAATGCAGATAACATTCCATCTCCGGTAGTCGTATAATCTAAGAAAATGATATGACCAGATTGTTCTCCACCAAGATTATAGCCACCTTTACGCATTTCTTCCATTACATAGCGGTCCCCGACGGCTGTCTTATTACTTTTCATTTCGTTCGCTTCTAATGCTTTGTAAAAACCGATATTACTCATTACCGTAGACACAACAGTGGAATGACGCAACATTCCTTGCTGATTTAAGTATTTTCCGATAATAAACATGATTTGATCGCCATCTATAATATTTCCTTTTTCGTCAACAGCAATTAAACGGTCTCCGTCACCATCAAAGGCAATACCGATATCCGCACTCTTCTCTACCACTAGTCCTTGTAGCTTCTCTGGATGAGTAGAGCCGACTCCGTCATTAATATTTAATCCATTAGGGGAACAGCCAATGGTTGAAATGTCTGCTTCTAAGTCAGCAAAAAGATGTGATGCCAGTCCTGATGTTGCACCATGTGCACAGTCTATCGCAATATGTAAACCATCAAATTCATTATCGATTGTTTCTTTTAAATATTGAATGTATTTCTGTCCACCTTCAAGGTAATCATTCACCTGACCAACTTCTTCTCCAACTGGTCTTGGCAAGTCATCAGTATCCATATCTAATAAGTCTTCAATTTCTGCCTCTTGTTCATCAGACAATTTAAAACCATCAGAGCCAAAAAATTTGATGCCATTATCCTCAACTGGATTATGGGAAGCAGAGATCATGACACCTGCTTGAGCATTCATTACTTTTGCCAAGTAAGCAACACCTGGTGTAGAAATAACTCCAAGTCGCATTACCTCAGCACCAATCGAAAGCAGACCAGCAACTAATGCTCCTTCTAGCATATTTCCTGAAATACGAGTGTCACGACCTATAAGTACTTTCGGTTTATTAGCTTCTTTTGTTAATACATATCCGCCATATCGGCCAAGCTTGAACGCTAATTCAGGTGTTAGATCTTTATTGGCAACGCCACGGACACCATCCGTTCCAAAATATTTACCCATTTTCAAAATCTCTCCTTTTACATAACTTATCCTCATATTTTCGGCCATTATGTATTATTCTTCTTGTTCGATGTCTACTGTTACTTGCTCATATTCCAATTCAAATTCTATCTCTTCCGATATATCTTCAGGTGTAATGAGTTCAACCGGTAGCTGATGCTCACCAGGAGCAAGATCTTCAATATCAATTGTTAATTGAAGATCTTCTTCTGCTACTTCTGATAGCTCAGATGGAAAGCCTCTCATGGTGATGTTCATACTATTGGTATCTGGCTCAGTAAATGATACGGAAAGCTCGTCTACTTCATCTTCGTATTCGATCGTGACATCTTCTAATGTTTCTTCTTCTATTGTTTCTACTTCTACATTAACATTGACTGTCTCACTACTTACCTTTCTAACATCTGAAGGTATGGATAAAGGCACTTCGATTGTGCCACTTTCCGAAATCTCGCTTAAATCTAGAGGTTCTGTGGTTATCTCCTCTAATTGCTCTAAATAGCTTTCTGCAGCAAATACTTGCACTTCTTCTGTTTCTAATTCCATCGAGGTTACTTGAACATCTTCTGGTAGTTCTCCTTCCGTTTCGATGGATATTGGCACATTCTTATTCGGATTCTTCATATCTACAGAAACATCAACAGTTGGTGGATCAATCCTTACATTTAATTCATTCCCTTGATTATCATAAACTTTTACAGGAACATTATCGATAGTTTGTGATTCACTGAAGCCACTGACATCAACAAAAGCTTTCACTATCGCTATTTTATCTACAATGCTTTTCGAACTAGTAACGGTTACTTGCTCTGGATCAGCATAGACATTGGCAACTTCATATCCCGCTTCCACTCTATCTCTATTCACGGTATCTATCGTAACATTGAATTCTTGACTCGCTCTTTCTTCTATTGTTACTTCTACTTCTTGTGGTTCAACATAAACATTGAGTCCATCTGCAATACCAGAATATTCGAGTGGGACGATATGTGTACCTGTTCCTTGATCTTCAAGGTCGACAAACACATCGAAATTACGCTGTAAGGAGGTGGATGTTACTAAACTAACCGATCCCTGTAAGGAAACTTTTACGGTTTCAGGCACTCCACTTACTACATATTTGTCTTGATCAATCATGGTTTGAACAGGGACATCTTCCAATGTCTGCGTTTCGTTTGTATTACCAAAAGGCAGTTCAAAACCATCATCATTATCATAAACATTCTCATCAAATGCAACGACAACAAAAAGCAAGACAGAAAGTATCAAGGCAACAACTCTTATGACCCATGGTTTTTCCAACCACTTATTCATTTCTTTTACCCCTCCAATTCCATGCCTTTGTCGTTGAAGTTTTAAATTTTTTCACTAACTCGGATTCGAGGATCTCTGCTAATTGTTCTGCAGTCAGATTACGGTGTAACTCGCCATTTTTGGTACATGATATGTTACCCGTTTCCTCCGATACAATAATGGTAATTGCATCTGTTACTTCACTAATACCTAGTGCTGCTCTATGGCGTGTACCTAACTCTTTGGAAATAAAAGGACTTTCGGACAATGGTAAATAACAAGCAGCGGCCACAATTTCATCTCGACTAATGATAACTGCACCGTCGTGTAATGGCGTATTTGGAATAAATATATTCGTTAACAATTGGTTCGTTAAATTCCCATTAATCGGAATACCAGTTGATACATAGTCACCCATAGCTGTATCACGTTCAATCGTAATCAAAGCTCCAATGCGCCGTTTGGCCATGTATTTACAAGAAGCAACAATTGCTTCTATCGATTGGTTAAGCTCTTCCTCCTCGGAAGTTGTATTACGCGAAAAAAAGCTTCCTCTTCCTAATTGCTCTAATGCTCTCCTTAATTCTGGCTGAAACAAAATAATAATCCCTAATGGCCCCCACATAATCACTTGCCAGATGATCATTCGAACTGTGCTTAGATCGAATAAAACACTAGCAAGATAAATGATAATAACCACGAAGATACCTTTTAATAATTGGATTGCCTTTGTACCACGAATAAGCATCAATAATTTATATAAAACATACCAAACGATGGCAATATCTGCGATGATTTTGACAATGTCTAGTAAGTTCAAGTCACCATTAAGCATGCAAACACAACCTTATGTCCATCTGAATCCTCTTCCTTATCTCTATTGTAGTTATTGTTTATTATAACATATCATTTTTATAACCCTTAATTAAATGTAATATTTTCTATTTGCTCATACAGGTAAAGACAGTAACTCTTATACATCAAATAAGAATCACTGTCCTTTCTTCCCCGCCAAACGAACAATCCGCGCTTATACCTTTTGTTATTAATCTAAACTAAAAACACTTTCAACAAGGTCTTTTAGTTTATACCACATCCAATTAAATACTTGATCTACTTCTTTTATTTCTCCTGCTATTTTTCCTGCAGAAGCTGATAAGTTTTCTCCATTAATGAGGATAAGATCGCCTTGAACTTCTCCTTCTACTTTCACACTAGCATTTTTAATTTCAAGGTCATCTTCAATTACCACATCTTCTGGGACGATAACTGTATCATTTTCTACAATTAAATTCTGCCCTTTAGGGTAGCTTAATTGCTGGTCTTGATTCCATGCAGAGAAAATTCCACTAAACATTAAAATAAAGAAGATAGCAGCTGCTGTTAACATGGGATGTAGCTTCATCCACCTTTTTGCTGTCATACGCTTCTTCTCTTTTGGTAACCCGGCCATTACATTACTAGTAAAGTCTTTAGATGGCTTTAATTCTATATTTGCTGTCACTAATGCTACTGTTCTTTTTAATTCTTGAAAATGTTTTTGACAAGCTTCACATGATTGTAAATGGGAGCGTAACCGCTGTTCGGCATCTCTCGTTATATCGCCATCTAAATACTGATGCATCAATTCAACTATTTCTTTATTACATTTCATTTCACTCACACCCCTTAAACATGGCGAAGCCTTTTTCTAAGAGCTTCTCTACCTCTGTGGATTCTCGTCTTGACTGTCCCCACAGGTATTTCTAATATTTCACTAATTTCCTTAAGAGATAGCTCATCTAAAAAACGTAAAGCGATTATACTCCGATATTTCGCAGGGAGTTGCATTATTTCATTTTGGATATAACTTTGCATTTCTAAACTCTCTACTTCTTCTTCTGGAAGAGCTTGTTCAGCCGGTAATTGTGCATATAAATTTAATCCATCTGTTCCTTTTATTTCAGCATCAAGATAATAGTCTGGCTTTTTCTTGCGGATTCTATCGATGGTTAAATTTGTCGCAATCCGATACAGCCATGTTGAGAATTTCCGGTTTTCATCAAATGATTGGATATTAAGATATGCTCGAATAAATGCTTCCTGCGCAATATCTTCTGCTTCTTGCTTATTTCCAATCATCCGAAAACAAATGGCAAAGACTTTATTTTGATAATACGCAACAATGTCTTCAAATGCTGATTGGTCTCCCTTTTTTACTAACTTAATATTGTGCTTTATTTTTTCTTCAATCATCTAATTACCTCCGCTACATTGGCGGTTACTTTAATTACGAGGTACCCCAAAGAAAAGTTTCATTTATTTTAATTTTTTTTATCCTTTTTTATTTCACTATTATATCAAGAAAAGTTGCATTTTTGTTGATATATGACAATTTTTCACAAAAAATGTAGAGAAGTCTTCTCGAGGTATACGTATGTCTATCAGCAAGTCTTCTTTTGTTACGGAGGTAAGGGAAGTTTGCTAGCTGTTAAGCATTCGGAGTTAGACAGATCGCGATTTTATATTTTTTATCATACAAAAAAAGCCGTATCCACCTTTTAGGAAAACCGCTTTGTAGTAATCATATACTTTTAGATGGTGGAGCCTAGCGGGATCGAACCGCTGACCTCCTGCGTGCAAAGCAGGCGCTCTCCCAGCTGAGCTAAGGCCCCATCAAACTGGTGAGCCATGGAGGATTCGAACCTCCGACCCTCTGATTAAAAGTCAGATGCTCTACCAACTGAGCTAATGGCTCTAATGAGTTTGTCTTTATTTTTTTGCACATAAAAATGGCTGGGCTAGCTGGATTCGAACCAGCGCATGACGGTACCAAAAACCGTTGCCTTACCGCTTGGCTATAGCCCAACAATATAAAATGAAGTGTACAAAGAATAGTATATACACTTAGGAAAATTTTATACAATGGTGGAGGGAGTAGGACTCGAACCTACGAACCCGATGGGAGCGGATTTACAGTCCGCCGCGTTTGGCCAACTTCGCTATCCCTCCAAGCATAAATATTATGAAATTAGCTGGTGCCGGCCAGAGGACTTGAACCCCCAACCTACTGATTACAAGTCAGTTGCTCTACCAATTGAGCTAGACCGGCTCAAAATGGTGGAGGATGCAGGGCTCGAACCTGCGACCCCTTGCTTGTAAGGCAAGTGCTCTCCCAGCTGAGCTAATCCTCCAAATGGTGACCCGTACGGGATTCGAACCCGTGTTACCGCCGTGAAAGGGCGGTGTCTTAACCACTTGACCAACGGGCCAATACTTTAAGTCTCACAAAAATAGCAGAGCTTCCAGCCGGACTTGAACCGGCGACCCCTTCCTTACCATGGAAGTGCTCTACCGACTGAGCTATGGAAGCAAATGGCTCCACAGGTAGGATTCGAACCTACGACCGATCGGTTAACAGCCGATTGCTCTACCACTGAGCTACTGTGGAATGTTTCGCAACTGATGCTTCTCAAAGCTGTTTTTTTATTCAGCCTGGCAACGTCCTACTCTTGCAGGGGCGTGAGCCCCAACTACCATGGGCGCTGGAGAGCTTAACTACTGTGTTCGGCATGGGAACAGGTGTGACCTCTCCGCTATCG